>NZ_CP197412.1:1304074-1956111 GCF_052161625.1 Brakhagea slesvicensis | reverse complement strand
AGACCCCAGCAACCCTGGAACGTCGCGTCACTAAGGTTCAAGCCAATCGCATGAAATACGATGCGGCCAAACGAGAACTCTCCGCTGGCAACCTTCGCCTCGTTGTCTCGATCGCGAAGAAATATCGCAACCGCGGACTCAGCTTTTTGGATTTGATCCAAGAGGGAAACACGGGGCTCATGCGAGCAGTAGACAAGTTCGAATATGAGCGAGGATTCAAGTTCTCCACCTATGCAACTTGGTGGATCCGACAAGCGATCACGCGAGCTATCGCAGACCAAAGCCGCACGATCCGCGTCCCTGTGCACATGATCGACACGATGAGCAAAGTACGCCAAGTCACTCGCGATCTAATCCAAGAATTGGGCCGAGAACCAAGCGTCGAAGAAACCGCCGAACGAGCTGGTCTATCCCTCGACGATGCTCGTGTCGTGATCAAGATGGCTCGCCAGCCCCTCTCGCTCGATCAACCGGTCGGCGATCACGATGATAGCTTCTTCGGCGAATTTCTCGAAGACTACCGCGACGATGATCCCTTGTACGAAACCAACCAACAAACACTCAAGCAACAAATCCAAGAAGCGATGCAAACGCTGAACTATCGCGAGCGAGAAATTCTCAAACTCCGATACGGCTTGGCAGATGGCTACGCCTATACCCTCGAAGAAGTTGGAAAGATCTTCCAAGTAACCCGCGAACGCGTTCGCCAGATCGAAAGCAAGGCGGTGAAGAAGCTTCAGCACCCACAACGGAGCAAGTCCCTCTCGAGCTTCGTCGATGGCGTCGACATCCCTGCCTACCTCGAGCACAGTCAAGGGGAGTAGATCCCGCGACGAGCTAACAAAAGACCCAGCTAAAAAAAACCCGGCGAGGATCGCCGGGTTTTTCTTTCTCTAGGACCAAAGGTTGACCTACAGGTCTAGCTTGGGTGGCGGAGCAGCGCCTGCAGCAGGTGCATCGCCTCCACCGCTTTCCGGACCACCTCCCGAGGACATGGACGGAGGAGCCGCCGGCAAAGTGCTCTTGGAGTAGTCCGATGGGATGGATGCGTCTTGCGAACCGCAGCCCAAGGCGAAAAGACTTAAACCAAGACAGAAAACAAAGAATCGCTTCATGAAAGACTTTCTAGAGAGTGAACTAATCGTTCAAGACGGTTGCGTTGCCATCCGACATGGCAGAGACCCGCTGGTAAGTCGTGTTGTCGATGTTTGTTGAGATCGATCGAACCGAACCATCCATCAGCGAGACCGTAATCACGCCAGTGTGACGGCTGGCATACTTGTAATACAAGTAAGGCGTAGCACCGCCAACACCCCAGGCGGTTGGCATCGGTCCCACGGTCCAGGAATAGGACCAAGTTCGGCCTGTACCGCGAGCCGCATCGGTGAATGAGCCCAAAGCTTCTCCGAACGCAAAGACGTTGGAGGTTCCATCCGAGATGGTACCAAAGGTGGTCTTCGTCCGGTTGCCAAACGGACCCTTCCACACATTCCAAGCAGGTGATTCGGTCGTGCCCAACCGACCTGCGTTGCCGAGGTAATTGGTTCGGCCAAGCGTCGCGCTGAACGGAACCCCGTAACCGGATCCACCCACCGTTCCCGTGTTCGTTGTACCCCACGTGTGCAGGATCACCATCGTAGCGGCCGTGTTGCTATACGCGTCGTCCGATGGGCACAGGAGGGATGGAACACGGTACTGATGCCAATCCCAAAGGGTGTCGATGTCCGATGGATCCCCATCGTACCCAGTCGCCCCATTGATCCAGAATAGGAACTTTTCGCCATCGGTCGTGGTGTTACCGGTGGGAGCGGCCGTCGGATCGACGTTGCGAAGGTCGGACCATGGCTGGTAGAGGGCGTTCTGCTCCATGAAGGGGAAAAGATACACTAAGTGTCCGACCCATTGTGCACCACGGCGCTCGGGGCTCGTCGTGGGGGTCGTGGTGTAAACAACGTCCCCTTTGCTTCCCAAGTATCCTGGTGGAATCCGTTTGTAGGCGCTTTCGAAGTTGTGCGTCGCCAAGGTCAATTGCTTCACGTTGTTGCTGCACTGCATCCGACGAGCAGCCTCACGTGCGGCTTGGACGGCGGGCAACAAGAGCCCTACCAAGATCCCGATGATGGCGATCACAACGAGTAGTTCAACCAACGTGAACCCCTTCGTGCGCGGTGCGAATTTCTTCCGCATTCTATTTCCCTTCTAATAGCGAACAAATAGCGAGTCCAAACGCTTACGGCGTATGGAAAAAATCGAGTTCGAGAGGAACCGAGCGCTGCAATGCGGGCGCGAGGATCGGACGGGGGGCGAGGGTCGGTGGGACGTCAAGAAGCGGGTTGCTTCTAAGGCGTGACTCGGTGTGTGCGAGTGGAGTCCCCTAATAAAGTCGGTCGACCATCCTTTGTCAATCGCTTAACTCTTTTTAAGAGGGTGCGACATTCCACACATCCGACCTTCTTTGCGTCTGCCTCTCGGTTGGTAGCGGTAATCCCGAGACCGATAGAACGGTCGATCAAACAGCAGGTGCGATAAAAAAAGACGGTCGAACCAATTGGTCCGACCGTCTTTTGAACGATTCACAGGTTAAGAACGCTTGTTTCGCTACTGCTGAGGAGCAGGCGAAGGAGCTGCGGTCGAACCCCCGGACTTTGCACCTCCGCCAACACCCGCAGGAGCGCTCGGACGTTCCTTCACGGGGTTTGCTGCAGGGATCGCTTCGGTTGACGAGCTGCAGCCCGTGACACAAACCAAGCTAAGGCAAAACAAACCCATCCAACAAAAGCTCTTCATCAAATTCTCCGTGGTGTAATACAGACTAAGGATTGAGTACAAGGGAAACTAGTCTTGGAACGAAGCAACGGATCCTTCCTTCATTCCACCCAGGTTCAGCCACAAAGCGCCGTCCATGTTGACGGTAGACGATCGGACCGAGCCGTCTGCGAGAGCCAAGTTAACGATGCCGGTGTGCATGCTGCTAAACTTGCTCCAGTGTGGGAACGATACGTTGGCGATGCCACCCCACCATTGATCGTTGGGGTCTTGGGTGGTCGCGGGAACCATGTAGCGGGTGAACACAGGCCCGTTGCTGACCCACCACATCGACATGAAGCGTCCGGAGCGTCGAGCTGCTTGCTTGAATCCACCGGTAACTTCGCCGAACAGAATCGTGTTGCTCGTACCGTCGGTGATTTCACCGATCTTGGTCTTGCTTCGGATGTAAAACACACCGGTCAACGAGTCTGCAGGAAGACCGTTGGTGGTGGTGGCGCTCACTCCGGCGGACCCAACAACACCATTTCGGCCACCGCATCCGAGGTAATTGGTCTTACCTACAGTCGCGTGCCAAGCGGCATTTTGAGTTCCTTCGTAGTACATGCTGAAGCCAGGCAGTGCCGTCGCTGCTGTCGTCGTGGCGAAGTTGGTGAGAACGGAGTACTCGGTCCCGGCCGATGCGGTATCGCTCGGGCAGAGCAAGGTTGGGATGGTGTATTGTGCGGCATCCCACGAATCGGTATCCCACCAGTATCGGTTCAACAGCTGTTGCGAAGTACCGGAAACCGCCCCGATACCGTTGGTGTCAGGATTGAGGTTCGAAGCAGCCGAGATTCGCTCGTAGAGTGCAGTTTGCTCGGTGTAGGGGAACAGGTGGACCAAGTGCCCGACGCCTGAGTGTTGGCCGAATTCAGCCAAAGGTGCTTGGTACAAACCGGTTGAGGCACGTCCCGCTCCGAGGACCCCTGGAGGGAATCGCTTTAGAGCCGATTCGAAATTGTGAGCCGCCAACCCCAACTGCTTGAGATTGTTGCTGCACTGCATTCGTCGAGCAGCTTCGCGAGCTGCTTGAACCGCTGGCAACAAAAGTCCAACCAAAATACCAATAATGGCGATGACAACGAGAAGTTCAACGAGTGTGAACCCCTTAGCACGAGGTGCGAAATTCTTCCGCATTGCAGAACCCTTCAATTAAAAACCGAAAAAATAACTCCCCCACTGCAAACGCAGGTGGAAGACAAGAAACTCGGGAGGATCCAGGCGTTGACTAGGCGTGCAAACAGAAGCCAAAACGTGTTGACAGCCAGCTGTGTGTGCGAGCGCAACCGAATCAATTAAGACCTCCGGAAAAGGTTTGTCAACGGTTTGGCGACGGTCCTCCAACCCAACCAAAACGCCTGACCGACACGATCTGTACATCGATTTCTTGCAATATTAGAAATTTCGCTGGGAATTCGCAAAAAAATCGCATCAACCCAATTGACGACTTCCCTCAAAAAAATTTGGGAAAAAATGCTTGGATTAGAAAAACACGAAAGCAATTTAATTAATAAAGGTGTTGGGATGGGGTTTTGGTTGGGTTGACGGGGATGTGGGATGCGTCGAGGGGTAGCGTCGAGGGGTATTTAGCAAGGTTCGACGCTCTTCAACGTTTCCGTCCTCATCTCTCGTTGGCGAAACGGGGCTTCGACGGTAAATTCACGCATTCTCTCGGCGATAGGACTGAGGATTCGTTGGGACGGACGGATCTCCTCGCGAAAGTTCGCGTAGACTCAGGTTTTCTGCAGCAGGAGAGACGAACTATTCGAGCGATTGCCCGGTCTGCTCAGCATCAAACCGGTCTGCTCAGCATCAAACCGGCGACTCTGCATCCAAACCGGGGCCCATCAGGACACACAAGCGGCTATGAAAACGGACGAACTACGCGAAAAGTATCTGACTTTCTTTCAATCCAAAGGGCACCATCGCCAAGCCAGCGACGTACTCGTCCCGACTTGGGACCCATCGGTCTTGTTCACCCCCGCCGGGATGAACCAATTCAAGGATCACTTTCTGGGCAAGGTCAAGCTCGACTTCACCCGCGCTACGACTTGCCAAAAATGCCTCCGCACCGGTGACATCGACAATGTCGGCCGCACCGCATACCACCACACGTTCTTTGAAATGCTTGGGAATTTCAGCTTCGGCGATTACTTCAAGCAGGAAGCGATCCAGTGGGCGTGGGAGTTTCTCACCGACAAAAAGTGGTTGGCCCTCGATCCCAACCGCCTGACCGTAACGGTCTATAAGGACGACGACGAGGCGGCCAAGATTTGGAACGAAAAGATTGGCCTTCCTACCAGTCGCATTGCACGCATGGATGAAGACGAGAACTTCTGGCCTGCTTCGGCTCCGAGCCAAGGGCCCGATGGGGTTTGCGGTCCGTGCAGCGAGATCTACTACCAACTCGACAATGGCAAGACGGTTGAAATCTGGAATTTGGTCTTCACCCAGTTCAATCGCGTCGGCAATCCTCCTGACAATTTGCGTCCCCTCCCGAGCAAGAACATCGATACCGGCATGGGGCTGGAGCGGACCGCGAGTGTGCTGCAGAATGTTCCCACGAACTTCCATATCGATATTCTCTTCCCGATTGTCCAAGCCGCATCGGAGGCAGTCGGTCAGAAGTACGAGTACGAAAGCGACAACGGTCGGCGCCTGCGACGCATCACCGATCACGTTCGAGCTTGCACATTCGCCATCCACGAAAACGTATATCCGGGACCGAAGAAAGCCCGTTACGTCATCAAGCGACTTCTTCGCCGCGCCGTCCTCGACGGCCATCAAATGGGGATGCGAGAGCCGTTCCTGTACCAGCTTGTTCCGGTCGTCGCCAGCATGATGAAGTCGGTTTACCCGGAGCTCGCCACCACGACTGATCGCGTCGCACAAGTCATGAAACGGGAGGAAGCAGACTTCTTCGCGACCATCGATTCCGGATTGGAGCGGATCCACCGAGTCTTCGATGACATGACCTCTGCGGCACGGGTGATGGTCGATGGACGCGAAGCGGCTTCCCTTTACCAAACCCACGGCGTTCCACCGGAAATGTTCCAGCAAATCGCCGCCGAAAAGAACTACACCTTCGACTGGGACGGCTACCGCAAAGCGATGGCCGAACACGGGGAAATCAGCGGCGGCGAGCAAGGAGAATTGTTTGAAACCGGTCCGATCGAAACCCTCAAGGAAGCGCTCCATCGCTGCGAATTCCTGGGTTACGAGGCGACTTCCTCCTCAGCTCAAATCAAGGGGATCATTGTTGGGAAGCCAAAAGAAGACCGCTTGGTATCCAGTGTTTCCGCCGCGACCAACGAGATGATTCGAATCGTTCTCGACCGGACTCCGTTTTATGGAGAAAGCGGCGGTCAAGTCGGCGACTCGGGCCGGCTCGAAACCCCCCACGGCGCTTTCGAAGTCACGGATACCCAACGAAGCGGGGAGCTGATTATCCATTACGGAAAGATGATCTCGGGGGAATTGAAGGAGGGAGACACGGTTCAAGCGACAGTGGACACAGTCCGACGCGATGCGATCAAACGAGCCCACTCCGCCACCCACATTCTGCACCATGCTCTTCAATCCCATGTTGGTGGGCACGCGCAGCAACAGGGGAGCAAAGTGGACGCAGATTGGCTCCGCTTCGACTTCAGCAACCAAGAATCCTTGCCAGACGAACTGCTCCAAAAAGTGGAGACATTGTCCAACCAACGGATTTCGGAGTCCGCTCCGATCGACTGGAAGCTGGTGCCGCTGGCCACCGCTCGTGAAGCGGGGGCGATGATGCTCTTTGGTGAAAAGTATCCCGACCCGGTTCGTATGGTCTCCATGGGTTCGTTCTCCAAGGAGTTGTGTGGTGGGACGCACGCGTCGAATACGAAGGATATTCAAACGCTAGAGATCCTGGCCGAAGAAAGCGTGTCGTCCGGAACCCGGCGCATCACCGCTCTCACCGGTGCGAAAGCCCTGGAGCATCGCGCGAAGATCGAGAGCCTTGCCAAGTCGACCTCCGAAAAGCTGGGTTGCGCAATCGACAAGCTGGGCCAATCCGTTCAGGACTTGGTTCTAGCCGTCCGCAAATTGAAGAAGCTCTCTACAGGTGCCGGGAACGAAGCGGTCCCAGCCTTGGTGGGGGGAAAGACGGGAGCGTCTGGATCTATGCCCGACTACGCCGTCACACGAGCCTCCTTCCGGCAAGCCGCCCGATTGCTGAATGTTTCCTATGAAGAGGTACCAGAGCGTTTGGACGCGATTCTCAAGGAACAGGTCCAGCTTCATGATCAAATCAAGAAGCTAAGCGAAAGTGGCGGCAGCATCTCCGTCGAGAGTTTGCTCGAGCAAGCCTCCGAGGTGGCAGGTACGCGGCTCATCGTCGTGGAAACCCCTAACGCCAACGCGGGCATGATGCGTCAGTGGATCGACCAGCTTCGAAAGAAGTCGGCCGAACCGATTGCCGTGCTGCTTGCCAATCGCGCGGATGACAAGGTAACGCTCATCGCGGGCATTAGCCAATCGCTCGTCGAGCGCGGGTTGAGCGCGGGCAAATGGATCACGCCGGTGGCCGAATCGGTCGGTGGTGGTGGCGGTGGCAAGGCGGATTTGGCCCAAGCAGGTGGGAAGATCCCCGCCAAGCTCCCGGAGGCCCTCCAGATTGCTAAAGAGACTTGGGCCTCGATGCTTGCCTAACGCAGGCCCAGGCTTGCCATTGCAGGCCCTGGCTTAGTAACGCGGCCCGGGCCTAGTAAAGCAGGTGAGGGGCGGACGTTCTCGCGTCCCTCCTGGAACTTGAATTTATTTCTCCCGAATTGCCACTTGGAGACTAAGAGACTTCCCCGGCCGGCGTTTACCCCAATAGCCCGGCCGAGTGCAACCATGCGGCCGGGTGCCTCCTCTACTTCCTTAGTCACCGAATCCTTTTCGATCGTTTGCGACGGACAGGCGCGGCATGAACGAAACGCCAAACGGCCCAGTCTCGGATCGCGAATGGCTTCGATCGCTATTCGCTAGGTACGAGCGCCCGTTGGTGTCGTATGCCGCCAAACTCCTTGGCGGGGATTGGGATCGCGCCCGAGATTGCGTCCAAGACACGTTCTTGAGAGTGTGTCGGGAACCGCGGTCGGCTCTCGAGGATCATGTGGAGGCATGGCTTTTTAAATGCTGCCGCCATCGCGCGATGGATTGCCATCGCAAGGAGTCTCGAATGTTTATTCAGTTTGCCAGCGAGCAAGTTGATCGGCAATCGGCGCCATCGCCAGATCCGACCCAATCCCTCATCTCTTCCGAAGAACGCCAGCATCTTCAGCGCGAGATCGCTGCTCTGCCATCGCGAGAACAGGAGGTCCTCGTGCTTCGGCTTCAGCAGGGACTTTCCTACAAGCAGATTGCTGAGGTCATGGATCTCAGCGTGTCCCATGTTGGCGTCTTGATCCATCAAGCCGTGACGCGATTGAAGCAATGCGTTGTGGATCCTTGAAACGCTCGAGAACCCTACGGTTGATCCTCTCGCTCCAATGAACCGATCTTTCGCGATGCACTGCCACTTCGGTGCTCCGGGTTGTTCTCCATCTTACACAGAATTTATCTTGCATCATAAAGACCTATCATGTCATCCAATGAATCTCCGTTCAACGCAGCCCATTCCATCGATCCATGGAAATTAACCGCCTATTTGCTGGGAGAGCTTTCCGAGTCGGAACGAGCCCAGATCGAACGGCGTTTAGAAGTCTCGCCTGAGATGCGAGCGGAATGCCAATCGCTTCAAAAAACACTTGGACTCCTCCAAGCGACCTTGGGGGAAGGCGTTTCGCCAACTCATGCTTCGCTTACCCCGGAACAGCTTTCGTCGCTGGAGACGGCGCTCGCTAACAGCGCTCTCACGAGTGCGACGATCGAGCCGAACCGATTGCTTCATCTTCCGTTCTATCGCCGCCGACGATTCGTCGCGGCGCTTGCAATCGCCGCTTGCATTCCCCTTGGCTTGCTCGCATGGAGCTCGTTCGAGCGTTATCAAAACAACATCGCGTTCGATCCGCGAACGATTCACACTATCGATAGCGAAGAGGGCGATAGCGAAGAGGGCGATAGCGAAGCGGGCGATAGCGAAGAGGGGACCGTTGCCCCCTCCGATCCAAACTCCGTGTCCAGCATGGCCGCAGTTACAAAGCCTAGCGATGCGAAGAAATCTGAAGATATGCCGGTAGAGGCAAAGCAGAATGCTGCATCGAAGCAGACGAAGGAGGACGCGGTTGCATTGTTGACGACAGAGCTAGCCGACGGGTCGCGAAATGCGGGCGCGCCAGCACGACCGCTTGATCTCTATCGAGGCAATGTGGACAGTCCCAACGCGGACGGTACCAGCGAGTTGGGGGGGGGCAACGGACTGGGAGGCGCCACAGGCACGGCGGCGACACCCCCATTGCAGTTCGTCCCGGGCGCGAGCGGTAGTGGTTACGGCGCTAGCGGTAGTGGGTACGGGGCCGAAGCGAAGGGAGTGGGCTCGGATAGCTCGGGACCTGGAGGGGAGCCATTCGGAACCGAGCGGTTCGCAGGTGGTTACGGAGCTGCCTTGGGAGGTGGCATGGGAGGGCTCGGCGGGGCAGCCCCTGGAACCAGTGGCCCCGGCATGGGTGGCCCTGGGATGGGCCCCCAGGCGGGGAGGCCGCTAGATGACTTGGATACCTTGGCGATTCAGCCCAACCATCGATTTTCAGAGCGAGGCGCTGACGGGGTCCCCCCGGCTCTTCCACCTGAACTTCGTTCGAATCTGAAACGATTCCCCCCCGCTCCACCGGTCGTGGAATCCTCCGGGGATCGATTCGATCGCATTGTGGAGAAACCGTTCACGGAAGCGGAAAAGGAGCCCGTCACGACCTTTTCGATCGACGTCGATACCGCTTCGTACAGCAAGATCCGTCAATCGATTCAACAGCGTGGGCAACTCCCAACGCCCAACATGGTTCGGATCGAAGAGATGATCAATTACTTCCAGTACGAATATCCTGCACCTGACGCAGATTCCCCGTTTGCCGCCAGTCTTCGCATGGTGGATTGTCCATGGAATCGTTCGCACAAACTGGTCCGGGTTGGTATTCAGGCCAAGAAGATGCAAACCGAGGATAGACCCAGGTGCAACCTTGTGTTCCTGCTGGATGTTTCGGGATCGATGAACGAGCCGAACAAGCTCCCGCTGGTTCAGCGTTCACTTTCTTTGCTTGCTCAGCGTCTGCGAGAGGACGATCGAGTGGCCATTGTGGTTTATGCAGGGGCAGCAGGATGCGTTCTTCCGAGCACCCCGGGGACTGAAAAGGACCGAATTCTCGGGGCAATCTACAATCTCCAGGCAGGTGGTTCCACCAATGGCGGGGAGGGCATTCGTTTGGCCTATTCGATCGCCCAAGAGAACTTTATCGAAGGGGGATCGAATCGCGTTATTTTGTGCACCGACGGAGACTTCAATGTCGGAGTCACCAGCACGGATTCCTTGGTGGATTTGCTGAAAGAACAAGCGAAGAAGAATATTTTCCTGACTTGCTTGGGTTACGGCGCGGGCAACTACAACGATTCGATGATGGAGAAAATTTCCAAAGACGGCAACGGCGTTTATGGAATGGTCGACAGCGATCGGGAGGCCAAGAAACTGATGGTGGACCAACTGACCGGCACGCTGGTGACAATTGCCAAGGATGTGAAGATCCAGATGGACTTCAATCCGAACTTGGTCCGTTCGTACCGATTGATTGGCTACGAAGACCGACAACTGACCAATGCCGACTTCAGCAACGATCGCAAGGATGCTGGAGACATCGGTGCTGGCCACTCCGTCACGGCCTTTTATGAGATCGTTCCCACCAGCTTGGTCGAACCGAATCTTTCTCCTGCCGAGAGCGAGTCGAAGTACAAGCGGTCGACGGCTGCGGCAGAATCCCCCAAGCAAGAGGTAGAGCAAGAGCTGCTTCGCGAATGGTTAACACTCAAAATTCGCTCGAAGCGTCCCGACGCATCGGAGAGCACGAAGCAAGAGTTCATTTTATCGAATCATCCCGAAGCCTCCGAGGACGAGCTCGACCGCGACTTGCTTTGGAGCACTGCCGTTGCCGAGTTCGGGCTTCTGCTTCGCCGATCCAAGATGGCCCCGCAAGCCAGTTGGGATGCAATGATGGAGCGAGCGAGCCGTGGAGTGGGAGGCGATGAGCATCGCGCCGAATGTTTGGAGCTCATGCGAACCGCTCAGTCCCTTGCTGGGCGAGCCACAAGTGGCTACTAGCGAGTAGCGAGTAGCGAGTGGCGAGTGGCGAGTCGTCGCTCCTTTAGGATCTATCGCGGAATGCAAAAAGCCCCGGTCACTTGAAATGACCGGGGCTTTTGCTGTAGATCGGTTCGGTTCAGTCGTCCTTACCAGGTGTACTCGGCACCGACGGTGAATCCTTGGTAGACGATTTCCGCGTCGTGATTGATGGTAGGCACTCGGGAAGATGCAGCATCGAACAGCAGAGGTGGAGCGGCGTTGAAGTTTTCTGTCGCCAGAGACACGCCATCGATGTACATCAGTTGGTAGGTCGCTTTGAAGGCGAGAGAGTAATTCAATCGATACCAAAGCTGCGTGGAGAACTGCGTGATATAGGCAGCATCGTCATCGCTCGCAAACTCTCGGAATTCCCCGCTGATGGAGTTACCGAGGATCGTGGTGTCTTGGTTGGTACTGTTGTTGAATATACCCGACTTGAGCTCGCCACCGAGCTTCACTCCAGGCATGAGGTTGTACCAAAGGTCACCACCGACTTGGAACCCGACCAAGGCGTTTCGGGTGTTGACGCTGTATTCAAAGAATCGTGGACCATTTCGGTCGATTCCGTTGTCGTTTTCGCCCGAAGCGCTGAACACGCCGTTCTCATCGATGTCCATATAGCGGACCCCGCCTAAAAAGCTTCCTTGCCAGAAACCTTCGGGTTCCGACCATCGGCGTCGGAGATTGATTTCGCCGTTATGCAGTTCGCTTCTGTAATCGATACGCTGGACTCGCGATCGATCCGAGTCGTCGAATCCGTTTGGAGGCAATTGTCCGAAGTCGCTGATGAAGGAGAAGAACTGAGGTGAGTTCGACGTCACTTGAGCCGACTCTTCCCAATCGTTCAGTCCAAAGTAGAGAATTTCCAAATTCGAGCCCACACCGGTCTGGATGTTGGCTTGAACGCCGAGGCCAGCCTGCAGCGTATCCAAGTCGACCATGTTGGCGGTCAGGACTCGCGGGCCGTTGATACCATCGCTAGAAAAAGCGAAGTCAGACGACCCTTTGGTTCGCGCCAGGAAGACACCGTCGGCGGAGATGTCGAACCATCGTTGGGTCGCGATCCCGCCTTCGCCGTAGGGACGCAAAATACCTCGTTTGGAGGCGAGCCATCCGCGCATATTGTGTCGGAATCCGGTGAGGGAGCGACCGTAAACATCGCAGCGTTCGCCACCGTAGCATCGGCCGAAGAGACCACCGCCGTGGTGTCCGCATTCAGGGCCGCATTGAGGCCCGCAGGCTTCGCCGCCGTAGCCCATCATGTCGGCTCCCATAGGTGCCTGACCCATGGCTTCCGGCATAGGGTAAGCGGGTGGCGCTTCGCTCGGTGCTCCCGCCTCGTCCTGTGGATAGGACGCGAACATCATTGGGCTTTGAGGCCCCATGGCGTTGGAATATGGGCTGCCGGGCATCGTCTGCGCTTCGAGTTGCCCTCCTGCGGTGGCTATGACCAAGCCCGCGAGTAAACGTATTTTCCAGCCTTTAAGCAACTTCATCGAAAAATCTCCAACGCATAATTGCGATTGCTCCCGAGTGCTCGAGCGCAATTCCCCCCGATTGGATCAGATGCTATGCACCTGCTGGTGGACGACTCGTCGTCCTGACCATGGAATAATCGGCTTGACACAATCGATCTCTCGAACGAGAACGATCGGAATTCCCGATACCACCGGCTTTATCGGCAAGACCCGAACGGAAAGTTCGGGCAAAGGCTGTTTTTCTCGATACAGGCGGCAGATTTTACCCTCGGCGAGGCTTTCGTTTTGCTAGCAACTGTCACCCCCCTTTTTGAGATCTCAACGGTCTTGATGTTGCTTTGTCTGGTGACGCTATTGGCTTTTGCGACTCGCAAGTGGCTGGTTCCTTATCCCACCATTCTCGTTGTGGTTGGGGCGATGCTCGCTTTGGTACCTGGGTTGCCCGATATCCAGCTGACGCCGGACGTTGTGTTCCTCATCTTTCTCCCGCCGCTCCTCTACTCGGCGGCTTGGCAAACCAATTTCCAAGAGTTCTATCATCACATTCGACCGATCGCTTTCCTGGCGTTCGGGTTGGTTGTTGCGACCACTCTCGTCGTTGGATTCGTCTGCAAGTGGATGGTGCCTGAGATGTCCTGGCCTGTGGCGTTCGCTCTTGGCGCCATTATTTCTCCTCCCGATGCCGTCGCTGCGATGGCGGTTACGAACAAGCTTCGAGTCCCGAAGCGAATCCTTGTAATTCTCGAAGGGGAGAGTCTGCTCAACGATGCCTCAGGATTGGTGGCCTACCGCGTCGCGCTCGCAGTCGCGGCCGGGGAAGTCTTCTCGTGGTCGGGGACGCTGATGAGCTTCCTGTGGGTCGCATCGGGAGGGCTATTGTTGGGAGCGGTCGTCGGCTGGCTAGCAGTTCGAGTGCATGAACGATTGGATGAACCGGTGGTCGAGACCGTCTTCACCCTGCTGACGCCTTATGCCGCGTATATTGCAGCGGAGGCCTTCCATCTATCCGGTGTCTTGGCTTGCGTCTGCTCCGGGTTGCTGGTGAGGGCGTACGGTGCGGAGCTCTTTTCGGCGGCAACTCGACTGCATGCTTCCGCTGTTTGGGAGAGCGTCGTATTTGTTCTGACAGGTTTGACGTTCATCTTCATCGGGCTCGGGCTTCGCGGGGTACTGGTGTCGATTGCCGACGAGTCTCTTCTGGTGCAATCGCTTTGGCTGAGCGGAGTGGTCCTCGGGGTAACCATTCTCGTGCGAATGGCCTGCGTCCTCCCCTTGGCTTGGATGCCAGCCTTTATCCTTCAAGGTAGAAGAGAGTGGAAACCGCTCCCGTGGCGTTTCCTTTTGCTCATCGGATGGACAGGGATGCGCGGGGTTGTCTCCCTCGCAGCAGCTCTTGCTTTGCCTGCCGATTTTCCTCACCGCAATTTGATTTTCGTGACGGTTATCGGCGTCATTTTTGGCACGTTGATCATTCAAGGAGTTTCGCTTCCGCTGGTCGTGCGATGGCTACGGCTCCCCAAAGAGGGACTCCCTGCTCCCGATCAAGAGGTGGATGCGCGACTGCTGCTGCTCGCCGAGGCCAATCTGTTTCTGAATGCCCGCAGGGAGGCAGGGGGGGCGGAGTCAGAAATCGACTACCTTCAGAACCACTTTCATACCCAAGCCGACGCGTGGCTCTCGCGACTTGCGTTCAACGCCACCGATGGTCTGATCGAAAACCAATCCCGTCGGTGCCAAGTGACCTATCTGCACGTACTGCGCAAGCAACGAAAGCGACTGCATCAACTAGCGAAAGATTCGATCGTCGACGAACGGGTTGTTCAAAAGATCGAACGGGAGCTGGACATGGAAGAAACGAGACTCACGTCCGTGACCGGATCATCGCACGAGTGAATCAGGTTGGATGGATCGAAAGCCCTGCTGAGACGCATCGTTCGCGCCACCAAGCTGTCTTGACCGGTACCAAATCCATACGCTACTTTGATGGTTTCTCCCGCGTCGTTCTAGGGACCGGCGATCTCTGTTTTTTGAATAAGGTGATTTCGTGACGATTACGCGTGTAGGTACCAACAACAAGTACGCTTCGAACTGGGACTCTATTTTCGGCAATACGAAGAAGAAATCCGCTCCCGTTGCCACTGCATCGAAGGCGGCTGCGAAGCCGGCAAAGGCAACGGCGAAAGCCGTGAAGAAGAGCGCAGGGGCCGTCACCAAAAAAGGGGCAGCCAAAGCCTCTCCCAAGCCAGCCAAGAAAGCTGCCAAGGCAAAGAAGAAGTAACGCGACGATAGTTGCCTTGACGAGATAATCTGCCTCGTCCACATCGTTTTCAAGATGATCGTTTTCAAGATCATCGCGAACGCGGGCGATCCGGACAACGGAATCGCCCGACTAGGAATCCGCGCTTCTCGACATGTTTGGTCTGCCTGCCTGCGACCCGTTTGCGCCACAACCGAAACGAGGCAGGCTTTAACTCCGAGCGCATCAACGCGATGACATCCCCCTGGGTGAGTCCAAACTGATTCTCGATCGCGTCAAAGGAGGTTCTGTCCTCCCATGCCATTTCGATCACGCGATCGACTTCTTCTCGAGTGAATTCTCTACCGTTTCGTTTGTGCACGGAGGCTACTTCCTGGGCGAGCCTGTCGCATGGAAAGAAGGTAACAAGTGGCAATAGGGGGCTCTGATCGCTTCACCGCGCGGTGCTATCCCGGTTGTACCACGACCCCTTACCATCATGCGAAACTGTCAAGTCGAGTTCCCATTTCGAAAGGGAATCCCAAGACGATTGCAGTCGATCGCGTTATCATGGGCCTGCCGTTGAAGGGTGCTTCATCACGGCAATTTCCCCTCCCCCGCGAAATGTAAATCCATGGACTTTTTGGCCCTTTCCCATAAACGAGTCGTTGTCTTCGGTGTTGCGAACCGCAAAAGCGTGGCGTATGCGATCGCCAAAACACTTGAGGAAAACGGAGCCTTGGTAGAGTATGTCGTCCGAAGTGAAAAGCGACGCGAAGAGCTTGGCAAGTTACTAGCGGGACGCACGATTCACTGCTGCGACGTTGAACATCCCGAGCAAATCGAAGCGCTGGCCTTGGAACTGGCAAAGAACGCACAGCCCATATCCGGAATCGTTCACTCGATTGCATTCGCCGACTACAGCGACGGAATCAAGCCATTTCACGAAACGACACGCAAACAGTTCCTTCAAGCGATCGATATATCGTGCTTCTCATTGATCGCTATCTGCAATGCCCTTCGCTCCTTGCTCGCCGAGGACGCATCGGTCGTCACGATCAGTATTTCGACCACGCGTATGGCGAGCGAGAGCTATGGCTTCATGGCGCCGGTCAAAGCGGCGCTTGACTCGTCGCTGGCCTTTCTAGCCAAGTCATTTAGTCGATTCTCGCGTGTTCGATTCAACGCGGTCGGGGCTGGTCTGCTTAAAACAAGTGCCTCAGCGGGGATTCCTGGCTACGTCGACGCCTATCTATTCGCCGAAAAGGCGATCCCGAGAGGGGAGGGCCTCACGACCCAGGAAGCGGCCAACACCGCAGTCTTTCTGCTCAGTCCCCGCTCCTCTGGTATCCAAGCCCAAACGGTGATCGTTGATGCAGGGATGTCCACGAACTATTTCGATCGTCAAATCATCGAAAACGTTGCAGGGCAGTAAACCACGAAAGAAGTGGAACCACGGAACACACGGAATACACGGAAATGATGGAGTTTCAAGATCCATGGGTAGGAAGGCCTTATCCCTGAAACCTTAACTCTTCTTCGGTGTGTTCGGTGTATTCTGTGGTTCTCGTGTGTTCTATATTTTCCTTGGTTTATTCATCACGCCAATCGAGGAGCCATCATGGAATCCGAGTTATTATTCAATGACGAAAGTTACTTAATCCGAGGGGCTGTCTTTGAAGTGTATCGCGAGATGGGGTGTGGTTTCCTCGAGGCCGTTTATCAAGAGTGCTTGCACAGCGAGTTCACCAAACAGTCGATTCCGTTTGTCCCGCAACCAACATTAGAGTTGTTCTACAAGCAGAAAAAGCTTGAACAAATCTACCGACCTGATTTCATCTGCTATGGCAAGATCATTGTTGAGCTGAAGGCGGTAAAAGAGCTTTCGGACGAACATCGTGCACAGCTACACAACTACTTGAAGGCGACAGGAATTCGGCTTGGCTTTCTCGTCAACTTCGGCCACTATCCCAAAGCGACGATCGAAAGAATCGTGAGGTGATTAGCGGGGACCGGGATCACTGTGCGGTAGGAACCACGAAGCGGGAGGAACCACGGAATACACAGAACACACGGAAAGGATGGAGTCTCAAGATATATGTGTGGGAAGACGTTGTCCCTAATCCCTTATCCCTGCTTCCGTGTATTCAGTGTCTTCTGTGGTTACTTTATTTTCTTTATCTTCCGTGGTTCCACCCAGTACGTGGTTTATTAGCGTTCTTTGGAAGATGGAGTCGCGATGGCTTGATAGTATGCGCGGATTGCGGCATCGAACTCGGGGTCGAAGGTTTCCCTCGTCCCCTCGAGAACTTGCTCTGCCTTTTGGGTACGCAATCGTCCCCAGTCCCGATTCTTTCCTTTCACAGTACTCGGTAGGAAGTAATCCTCCGAACGATCCGGTATGGAAGGGTTGAGCCCGCGTTGAGGCATCTTGCTCGCGCGCTGATCTCGAAGATACGTTTGACCAATCGGATTTCGCTGGGCTTGCATCTGCCTCTGTTGGCTCATTTCGGACGCAAGAGACTGCGCCATGGACGTTGCGGCTGACTGGAGGGCGGATGCCATGCTCCCTTTGTGATTTCGAACTTGATTGGCATCCGAATTGGCATCCAATCTGGAGACGTCCTGCACCGCCGATTCGTTGGAATCCCCTGTCTCCGCGGGCGCCATCGGGCCGTTTTGAGCTCGATCCAATTGGTCCAAGAGTCGTGCCATCTCGACCCCTCGCTGTTGGGCTTCCGCTGACGCGGAGGCGACTTGCTGGCCACCTGAAGAAGGGCCGCTTTGAGAGGCTGGCCCCGAGTCGGTCGGTGTGCTTCCACTGGACTTCTGGCTACCCGAGGAACGGGGGGCTCCTGTCGGGGCATTGGACGCATCCGACTGGTTTGTATCGGATGGTGCATCTGTTGGTTTCGACGTTTCGTTGGAGTTGGAGCTTTCCTGTGACCGAGCCAGCGATTCTTGCAAGACCGCGGCTTGCTCCCTCAAAGCTTGCTCTGCTTTGGACAATGCCATGTTCGAGTCGGTGGTTTCCGGCCTCGCAATCGCCGGGCTATTTTTCTGTGTTCGCGTCGTATCGCTTTGTTCTTGCTGTGCCGCCTGATGAGCGGCCCGCTGAAGCGATGACTCCGCTGGTTTCAACGTCTCGGTGTCGATGGCTTCGACTGCCGCCGCTTGCCCTTGTAGCGACTGACTCGCCGATGGATTGCCGAGGCGTTCCTCGTGCCGAGCGCCTCGTTCCAAGTCCTTGGCTACTTGGGAAACATTTTCGCGGGTTCGCTCCTGCTCCAACGCTGCTTGCTCCAACGTGCTCGATGGGGTCTTCGGTTCTGGCAAGGATCGGGCATCCGAAGTGAGTTCACCAGCCCTTTGTTCTAACTGCTGCAAAAGCTGAGAAGCCTGCTCGAGTTGCTCTTCAATCAAAGCCCCATACGGGTTTGGGGTATTGAGCGAATTCTTCGCTCTCTCATCCAGCCCTCGCGCCCGATTCTCTAGATTCGACACGATCTGTTGAGTCCATCTCGAGGTTTCTTGATTGCGCTCCAACGACTCACGCAGGGCTTCCAAACTCCCTTCGGACCGTTTCTGTTGCTCTGCCAAGCTCCCGTTTGTGGGATTCTTTGCCGCTTGCTCGACCGTCTTTTGCAATTGCTCCTGCTGTCGAGCGACATCCTTTTCTAACCGTTTGGATTCGTTGTCAACGCGTCCAAGCTGGTCTTTCCATTGCTTGACCAATCGATTGGCTTCCGCGCGAACGTCGTTGCGAATGGAGTTTTGTGCGTTGCCTGCTTCGGTGACGCGATTGAGACGTTTTTGTTCATCTCTCTCCACCCTTTGCGAACCCAGCTCCCTCGCTTGATCCTTCAAGTTCGATACCGCTTTCTTTCCTTCGGCGAATGCGTTCCGGAGCTCTTGCGACTTCGATTCGATTTCGTCGCTCGACGATCTGGAATTGACTTGCCTGGCAGATTGAAGCGATGTTCGAAGTGAATCGATCTGCTGACGCATTTCCATTCGCAGCTCGTCGTAGGATTTCTTAGCCGAAGGAATGCGGTAGGTCAGTTGCTCCCCTTTTTCAAGCAAGGTCTTGGCGAGCCGATCCGCTTCATCCATGATCGCTTGCAATTCGGTGACTTTGCGCGCTTTCTGAGCGGCGAGCTGAAGATCTTGATTCTCCAATTGCAACTGAAGTTCCTTTTCTTTTGTGGCTGCGCGCTGGAGTTCTTGAATGGCATTGGTCGCAGCGGCTTTGGCAATCTCGGAAAGCTCCCGTTGCATGGCTGGATTGTTCGGCAGCTCTCTCTCCAATTCCTGGAGAAGAGCGCGCGGGTCGGCAGAAGCAAGCTTTTGCAATTGATCGGCGCGTTCGTAAGCATCCTCTCGCGATGCTCGCGAATCCAGTGCCTGGCTGTCCATCGATGAGGCGAGGTCAGCCTCCAAACTTTCATCGAAGGATGGCAAGTTGTCCTTCGCTTGAGTCGCGTCAGGATCTTGGGGGGAAAAATGCTTTGCGATGGTCTCCATGGCCTTCGCGGCATTGGATTGATCCGCAATGGCCTGTTCCGTCGAGGCCTCCTCCTCGGTGGTCATCGCCGCATCGAGCGACTCGTTCAAGCGATCCATGACCCTTTCCACCAACTCGGCCGCTTGATCCGAATCTTTCGCCAGTGCCATCTGATCGGGCTGAAGAAGATTTTGTTGGGAGGCCATTTCCGACAGGGCTTGCCGCAACTCTTCTGCATCCTCGTTCAAGTTCTCTCGTTCTGCTTCGATTTGCTCTCGATCGTTGTTCGTTTGAGAGTCCCCTTTTTCTCGCGATTCCTTTTGTGTTTCGGTGGCCTTTTTCAGTTGTCGAGCGGATTGAGCTGCTTTCTCAGCAAGCTCCGAGACGGTGGGTGCAAAACGTCGCAGTGTCTCTCTCGCCTCCTCGAATACCGGCTCCATTTCCCGATCGCAGCCATGGAGATAAGCGATCCAAGCATCCAAATGAGGGGCTATGGTAGCGAACGGAGCCAATGGCTCGTTCATGCGTTGATAAAGCTTCTCGTTGGCGGTCGTGTAGTCCGGCTGCCATAACACCGCTTGAAGACGGTCCAGTACCTTGTTATCGATTCGGCCCGTTTCTCGCAGTCGACGGTGTGCATTCTCTAACCCCTTCGCAATCGCCCCCAACGTGGGAGCGGCGTAGGCCAAAGCCTCGAACGGGTCATCGGCATACCGCTCCGAAACGGCGAGAGCCGATAAGGATTGCTGAGCATCGTGGAACTCGTGAGCACCTTCCAATACGCGAATCGCTTGGGAGACGAGTTCAAGATTCCTTCGAGTCGATTCACGGTCGCTCGGACTTTCAAACCACTGCGATATCAGGGCTCTCCACGCGCGCGAGGCGAGTCCTAAATCGGCTGAAAAAGCGGTGTCCTGTGACTTCCGGAGTTGGTGAGTCGAACGCTGGAGCAGCAACCTTTCCGCGGAAGATTCGCCTACCATCCGCCATTCCATTTCGACAATCTTCATGCTCTCCGCCAAGCTTGCGGTCGATGTGCTTGGGTTCTTTGCGAGACTATCGTGCGCCCGAAGCTTCTGCAGGAGGGATTCGAGCGAGTGGAAAACAGGTTGCCGCTTTCCCATGATCAGCTCGTGGCGGGCGGCTTGCGATTGATGCGGAATGTTGTCGTATCGGAACATCCAGCTTCGATCGCGAAGTTCGTTCGAGTCGGTGCGGATTCGCTCGCTTATTTTGCTCAGCTCCGCTCCTCCCTGAAGTGGTTCCAATGTATCTCGATTGCTTTGTCTCGAATCCTCCATCCACTTTTGCCAATCTGCCAGTCCGTCTGCCGTGCCGCGTGGCAGCTCCGCTAGATAGCGACCGATGCGTTCCTTGGCATCGATCCAAACTTGGTCCGCGATCATCTGGGATCGCTTCCATTGCGGCAGAGTCCAATTATCGGATCCGCGACTGTTTTTCTTCTGAAGGTTTGCGAGCTCCTGCATGTCGACCGTCAGCGTGGACAGCATCTCAAATGCCGCACCGACCTGCGCCACATGAGCAAGGTGCCGCGAGACGTCCTGCACGATCCGGACCGCATGGATCGCCTGTTGCATTCGCTCTCGCTCTGATTCGGGTCGATTCGAGGCCTCTCCTGATTTTTGTTGCTCCCTCGCAATGGCAAACGCGAAGTCGATACGGGGTAAATGTTCGCTAGTAAGTGTCTGTGCCGCTTGTGCCATCCACTCCAGATCGCGTTGATCGATGCCTCGTTCAAGGGAAGGAAGTTCCTCCTCCACGATTTGGAGAATCCCCTGCAGGGAAGCGCGAGCTTGCTGGCCCCAGTCGCTCATTTCTTGCAAAGTCTGGAGTCGATCTGCCGCGGCGGTATCCGGCTGGCCTGATGCCTTATCGGATGGTTCCAGCTTTTTGGTCCATTCGTCGATCTGTTTGGAGGACGCTTCGATGGTATTCTTCAACGCCAAAAGGGGCTTGGCGATTCGCATTCGACTCTTGAGCACGTCGTATCTTTTCGGATCATGCGATTCTGAGGTGATGGCATACCGCAACAACGACGAGTACGAGGTTTGTTCCGCCCTATCGACGGAAACCAGTCTCAATTGCAGCGTATCTCCCGCTTTGGCTTGGCAGGTCATGGGGTCCCAATCCCATTCCAGCAAGGCTTTTCTTCTCGATCCGTTATTGTCTTCCCACTCTATCGAAGGCGGCGGGCAAGCCGCATTGTAGGCACACGTCTTCCATGCTTCGTCGTTCAGAGAGTACTCCAGAACAATCGACTGCACCTCCAAGTTGTCCGTTACTTGGGCGGCAAGACTGATTGGGATCTCCAATGTCGTGAGCCAGGTTTGATCTGGAAGTGGTGGTTCCTGCCACAGGGTTCTATCTGTTGGGAACCACTGGATCTCGCTCGCTGGATCGGCAATCGCATCGATTCGATATCGGGTGCTAAGGGTATTTCGAAGCGATTCCCCTTCGAAACGCGTCTTGGAGTCGAGTTGCAATTGGTATTTGGCGGATCGATCTGCTTTCCAATCAAAGGTCCATTCCCGATCCTCTGAACCTCGAGCCATTTTCCTTTCGACCTGCTCTCCCGTCTCAAGGTCTTCGATGGTGACGGTGGCTCTCTCCAAGGGTTGGTCGACAGCGATGCGAAGTTCAACGCTGCTGCCGGCCATGACCTGCAAGTCCCCTTGCTCTTGGTCGATCGATCGTCTTTCCAATCCCGAGTAGATTGGTGGAGTCACGCTCCCTTGGAAGCGAACGGGGTGGGGACGCAGAAGCGGAACGAGGGTCCTCCAAGAAGAGGCAGCGTCATCGATCACGGCACGGTATCGAATCGGCTGCTCACCGATCGGGACTTTGGCGATGAATACATCACTCGTGCTCGCATCTGGTTTGAGAGCAACGGAAAAGAAACGATTGTCCGGTGCACTAGATTGTTCGGATGCGTGAAACTCGATGACCGCCTTTTCAGGGTTCGTCGTTTGATTCTTGAGCGAGCGGGCTCTGACGGCGATTTCGATAATCTGCTGCGAGGGTGCTTCAAAGCGTTCAACGGTCGGGGAGAGGAACTCGATCCGCCAAGAGCGAGGGATGTTCACATCCAGAAATGGGAGGGCGACGCGCAGCCATCGTTGCTGAAACTGAAGGTTTGGAAAGAGTGAAAGGCTAAAGGCGGTTAGGCCCAAGAGGAGGAGCGCAAGTGTAGGTTGTTGTAATTGTCTCCATGGGATGAGCGAGTTCCAGTCCACCTGTCTCAGCTCGCGAAGGGCTGCATACTTTGTTTGGTGGATAAAATCGGGGGAGAATCCTCTCGATGCGATGGTTGGGGTGTCGAAATCGACGCTCGCGATGAGCTTCTCTTGGAAGTGAGGGTGCCGTTGCTCCATCTCGCGAGCACGGTCTACCAACGAGCTAGACGAAAGCACCTCGGACAAACCAGCTCGCCACGCTATACCGATCGCAAGGAGCCAGAGTGCGATGGCAAGCGTGATTCGGACCCAAGGCTCAAGCCACAAGAATCCGTCGAGCAAAATGGAAAGCATCCAACCGATAGCGAGAACCAGTCCGAGGGCGATCGATGCGCGCGCGATCGACCATCGGAGACGCATTCTCGAAAAGCGTTTCACCGAGCTCCGAATCGATGCGGCTATCGGATCCGAGTTCGAATCGTTGCGAACTTCGGATGGGGACGCAGGGACGCGCCCAGTCGGTGTAGCGATTCCTTGGCTCATGGGTTTCTCAACCGGTGATGAGTTTCTTTTGGAATCGACCTTCGTTGATCGTGGGACGTTCGATTCGACCCTTGTGGTCGTACGTCAGTTTCATGTTGTCCAATCCGAGCAACCAAAGGATGGACGCGTGGATATCGTGAACGTGCATTTTGTCCTCGATCGCATAGAGTCCGAGTTCATCGGTTGCTCCAATCGTTTGCCCTCCCTTCACGCCGCCCCCTGCCATCCAAATCGTGAATCCGGTTGGGTTGTGATCGCGACCATTTCCCTTTTCGCTCATAGGGGTCCGGCCAAATTCGCCCCCCCAAATCACGAGCGTGTCGTCCAGGAGTCCTCGCTGCTTGAGATCTTTGAGCAGTCCGGCTACTGGTTTATCCATTGACCGACAAAGGTTCGAATGGTTCTTCTCGATATCCGAGTGCGAATCCCATTTGCTTCCGGTGCCGCTGTAGAGCTGGACAAAGCGGACTCCTCGCTCGACCAATCGTCGGGCTAGCAAGCAGTTGCGTCCAAAGGATTGCGTTTCCTTTTGGTCCAAACCGTAGAGCTGTTGAGTCTCCTCGGTTTCTTGAGAGAGGTCCAGCGCTTCGGGAGCTTCTGCTTGCATGCGAAACGCCAGTTCGTAGCTGCGGATCCGGGCTTCCAATTCCGATTGCTGTGGATGCAGCGAGGCATACGACTCGTTGAATTGTTTCAGCAGTTGGAGTTTGGATTCCAGACGGCTGCCATTTTGATCTTCAGGTGTTCGCAAATTGGGAATCGGTTCGGCGTCTCCACCTTGAATGCGAACGCCTTGGTAGGAAGCCGGCATGAAGCCACTTCCCCAATTGCGAGGACCGTTGACAGGTCGACCGGCGTTATCGCACAGAACGACGAAGGCGGGCAAGTTCTCGTTTTCCGTTCCGAGCCCAAAGTTGACCCATGAACCAAGCGAAGGGCGCCCAGCGAAGTTCAAGCAGGTGTTCATTTGGCAAACACCTCCGGCATGATTGATACCGTTGGTCCAACAGGACCGGATCACAGCGATGTCATCGAGGCATTCACCGATGTGGGGGATCCAGTCGGATGCGTAGAGCCCGCTCTCTCCGTATTGTTTCCACTGGCGAGGGGATGCGAGGAGGGGTGCACCCTTTTCTCCCATCGCGGTGATGGGTTCGCGGAAGCTGCTCGGTAGTGGCTTCCCTCCCAGATCGTTGAGCAAGGGTTTCGGATCGAGCAGATCCAAATGGCTAGGTCCACCCTCCATGAACAACCAGATCACTCGCTTGGCCTTTGGAGGGTGGTGGATTTCGGCAATCGCTTTCTCGTTCGAAAGCATCCAGTGGAGCGCGATACCTCCGAACCCCATCCCAGCATTTTGAAGCCATTGTCGGCGATTGACTTGGAAAGTATCCATGGGAGCCTTTGGCTGCGGTTACTCGAGGTAAAGAAACTGATTCGAATTGAATAAGATATGGCAGAGATCTGAGAATTTGTCCGGGTCGAATTGAGGTCCCTCTTCCCCCGTGGTGATCTGCAAATATTGCCTTGCTCGCTCCCGATCTGCATCGGAGGGATCGACGCCCCAGCTCCAGCGAAACGCGAGATGGATGGCGTTCTCGGGGTCGGAAGATTCCTCTCGAACCCGTTTTGCTAGTCGTTCGGCTCGGTCGCGTGCGTATTTGCCATTGAGCAACAACAGCGACTGCGTCGGCGTGGTGGTATTATCCCGGACCGAAACGCTTTGCAAACCGTTGGCGACATCGAAACCGTGCAGGAAGGTATCGTTCTGGTTGCGGAAGCTCTTCAGGTAAAGAGATCGACGAGGTTTATCTTCCGTGACGCTGGGGCCACCGGTTTCGCTGGATAGTTCACCGGTTGCTACGAGCATCGCATCCCGAATCTGTTCCGCTTGCAACCGTCGCACCCTCGCTCGCCACAGGAGTCGCTCGTTCGGATCGATGGTTTGCTGGGCTGACGCATCGGGATGCCGCGCCGATTGCTGCCAAGTAGCCGAAAGAAGAATCTGCTTGTGCAGCCATTTGAACGACCAACCGTTCTCGATGGTCTGGGTGGTCAGCCAATCCAGCAATTCGGGGTGGGTCGGTTCGTCCCCCAATCGTCCGAAGTCGCTAGGGGTACCCACGATTCCTTGTCCGAAGTGTTGCTGCCAGATCCGATTGACGATGACGCGATTGGTCAGTGGGTTCTTGGGATCCGCGACCCATTTCGCGAAAGCCGTTCGCCGACCCGTTGATCCCTTCCGAACATCGGACACAGCGGTAGGAGCTGGGAGCCCATGTCCCTCCGATAGGACCTCAAGGAATCCTGGAGCGACCGGTTCCCGTTTGGAGTCTTCAGGAATGACAGTTGGTGCAACCAACCCGTCGAAGTCGGAGACGGTCATGGCTTCGGGCAAGGGCTCTGGTTTCAGATGATCAAAAGCGGCCAACTCCTTCATCAGAGCATCCCTCTTTTCGACATCTTCCTTTTTCATGCCCTTGTAGGGGCCGCCAGCCTCTTCCAGATATTGGCGCGAGACCAAGTAAGCCATCTGTTCTTGCCACGAAGTCCTTTCTGTCCGTGGCATATGAAAGCAAGCTTGGATGTCGAGCGGAAACTTGTCGACGGTCGAAAGCCACTTCTTTTTCTCATAGGGCTCTAGCAACGCTCGCAATTGGGATTGGATCGGTGCAGTTTCTTGTTCCCAACGCGCGAGCTTTTCCTGGTACTCGTTCTTTTGCTGTTCGGTGGCTGCGACGAGATCATCGCGCCAGCAGATTGGCTCCAGAATGGCGCGAAGCTTGAAATAGTCTTTTTGTGGGATGGGATCGAATTTGTGTTGATGGCATCGGGCGCAGGAAACGCTCATACCCAAGAACACATCCCCGACGACATCGGTCATCTCGTTCATGATGTCGTTCCATTGCCCGCGCGCATCCCGTTGGTTGTATTCGTAGACGCCCAATCGAAGGAAACCTGCGGCGATGAGGCCATCCGGATGATCCGTCGGGGACTCGTCCCCTGCCAACTGATCGAGAACGAACTGGGGATAAGGCAGATCTTGGTTGAATGCGTTGACGACATAGTCGCGATACCTCCAAATGGCAGGGCGATACGCGTCGAGATTCCAGCCATCGGATTCGGAGTAGCGAACCAAATCGAGCCAGAAGCGAGCCCAATGCTCCCCGTAGCGTGGATCTTCTAGCAGTCGATCGACGACTTGCTCGATCGCCGTCTCGGAGCCATCGGCCAAAAACGCGTCCACTTCGGCTGGGGTCGGCGGAAGCCCGATCAAATCGAAGTAGAGTCGCCGCAGCAGAACGGCTCGGTCGGCCATCGGGGCTGGGCTTAATTTGTTCTCTCGCAATTTTTGCCAAACGAAGCGATCGACAGGCGATTTTGACCAAGCGTCGTCGGGATCGATTGGCAGGTCGGGTTGGCGAAGGGGCTGGAAGGCCCACCACTGACGATCTCCTTCGGTAATCGCCCCTTCGCTCTTGCGGATCAATTTCGAGTTCTCGGGCCAATGGGCACCATTGGCGATCCATCGCTCGATGTGCAAGATTTGTTTGCTAGCGAGCTTGCCGGTTGGCGGCATTTCCGACCCGCGGTAGTGAATGGCATCGACCAAGATGCTTTCCTCGGGTTTGCCAGGGACGATCGCCGGGCCGCTGTCTCCACCTTTTAGGAAGCCATCCAAACTGTCGAGCCGAAGGCCTCCCTCCTGCTTGGACTCCCCGTGGCATTGGATGCATTGGCCGGCCAGCACGGGGCGGACTTCGCGTTCGAACTGGGCCATTCGCTCCGTGGCTCTCGAATCCACTTCTGGGTCCACGGCAGCAGCCGGGGTAGCTGCGGCAGCCGGGGCTGCAGTGCCAGACGGGGTAGCAGTGCCAGACGGGGTAGCAGTGCCAGACGGGGTAGCAGTGCCAGACGGCGCAGCTGGCTGGGCGATCAAAAGCGTGGGATAAACGCCAAAAGAGAACATTGCCCCTGCAAGCAACAGCAGTCGTCGTGATGGTGAAAGCATGGCAAGACCGCGGAAGACGGCAAGAGATGGGGAGGGGGGAGGAGCGGACAGCTCAATCTCTATTGTAGCCAAGATGCTCTCGCAACGCCAAGCTCAGCCTCATTTTCGAGGGGTTAGCGATGGCTGGAAACGGCCGGTGGGGTATTATCAGGGTATCGCTTGCCACTCGTCTTTGCCGGAGATCCCATGTCGACCGAATCCACGCCTCGCAGCACCGTCAGTGTCTCCCCACAGGCAGCAAGGCCGGTGGCGGTCGTCGATATCGGTGCGACCAGCGTTCGGATGGCCATTGCGGAAATCGATTCGATGGCCAATGTTCGGATCTTGGAAGAGATCAGCCAAGTTGTGTCGCTCGGGCATGATACTTTCTCGACGCAAAAGATCAGTCGCAAAAGCATCGAAGAGTGCGCGGTTGTCCTCCGGAGCTGCCGCCGATTGATGCGGGAGTATGGCATCACCCGACCGGACCAGATGCGAGTCGTTGCGACTAGCGCCGTTCGGGAGGCGACGAACCGATTGGCCTTCATCGACCGCATGTACATCGCCACCGGTTTTGAAGTCGAATCGCTCGACGAGGCCGAAGTCAACCGAATTACCTACATGGGTGTCCAGCCCTTGCTCCAGAGCACCGCGCAGCTGGCATCGGTCAAAACGGTCGTGGTGGAGGTGGGAAGCGGGAGCACCGAGATCTTGGTCGTCCGCGGAGGCAACGTCCTCTTTTCCAATACCTATCGATTGGGTTCGCTTCGCCTGCTCGAGCAAGTCGACCGACTCAATACTTCCATCGCCAAGCAGCGAACCATTATCGAATCGCAGGTGCATCGGTTTGTTCATCAAATCTATGAACATGTCGACTCCGACCGACAAATCCAGATGGTTGCGTTGGGTGGGGACATGCGATTGGCTGCAAACAATTTGAACTGCTCGTCACTCGGGCAAGAGTTGCGGAGCGTGTCGCTGACGGACCTGACTGAATTCGCTCGGATGGTTGGGACGCTTCGCGAAGAGGATTTGGTCGCTCGTTTTGATTTGAGCTATGCCGATGCAGAGACCTTGTGGCCTTCGTTGGTTAGCTATATTCACTTGGCCAGAGAGTTTGAGGTGCCGGAGATTCACGTTGCCGAAACCAATTTGCGGGATGGTCTCCTGAGCGATCTTGCGGTCCGAGATGCTTGGACGGCAGAATTCCGGAATCAAATCATTCGGTCTGCGATCAATCTTGGTCGCAAGATGTCGTTTGATGAGACTCATGCGAGGCATGTCGCGACCCTTTCTCGGAAACTATTCGCGGATCTTGCCGAAGAGCACCAGCTCGATCAGCGGATGGAATTGATCCTCTATTTGGCTGCGTTGTTGCATGAAATCGGGATGTTTATCAATGCGAGGAGTCATCACAAGCATGCGATGTACATCATTCGGAACAGCGAATTGTTCGGATTGTCCGTAAAGGATTTGCTCCTAGTCGCCTTGATCGTTCGATACCATCGGCGTTCTTCGCCTCAACCCGATCACGAGGGTTACGCCACGTTGGACCGCAGCGATCGCGTCGCCGTTGCGAAGCTAGCTGCCATATTGCGATTGGCTATCGCCCTGGATGAGTCGCGATCTCAACGCATCAATAACATTCGTTGCAAACGGGATGGCGATCGGCTGATCATCACGACGCATGGGATCGAAGACGTTTCATTGGAGCAACTCACCGTTCGGCATTCGGGCGAGTTGTTCGAGGAGGTGTTCGGAATGAGCGTCTTTCTACGAAGCGATCCAGGTTAAGTCTTTTCATGGTACTTCTGCCGCTGATCGCCGTTTTGTTGCTCATCGGAATCGCGACAGGTTCAAGCTGGTTTGCGTTGGTGACCAGCGCCATGCTAACGGCATTCTATTTGGCGAAAACGTTTTCCGAGAAGTGGGCCGAAAGCGTCCAGGTAGAGCGAACGCTTTCGACACACGAGACGGAAATCGGCGATCGAGTACGAGTGGGCTTGAAGCTCACCAATCGAAGCGGTTGGCTGATACCATGGATGCTCATCGAGGATCTCTTGCCCAAGAGAGCGATGTCTCCACCGACCAGCGGACTGCAATTGGGGGGAACGACGACCAAGCTCCTTCGCTTGGGAGGCAAGCAGCAGCGCATTCACACGTATGATCTTCTTACGTTGAGACGAGGCTTTTATCGGATCGGCCCGACCTTGGTCGAAACCGGCGATCTGCTAGGTTTGCATCGAAAGCATCGCATCCTCGCCGAAAGCGACTACCTGTTGGTCCTCCCGAAACTCGTCCCCTTGGAAGGACTGGAAATTGCCACCCGTCGTCCCATGGGAGAGATGCGTGTGCATGACCGGATTCTCGAAGACCCAACGCAGATGGTCGGCATTCGAGCGTATCGAGCAGGAGATCCACTGAATCGGGTGCATTGGAAAGCGACCGCGAGAACGGGGACCCTTCATTCTCGAGTATTCCAACCCACGTCGATGCAAGGAGCGATGCTCGTTCTCGATATGCATCGCGACTCGAATCCGGACCGGCATGAACCTGTTCGGACCGATCTCGCGGTGACGATGGCGGCTTCGATCGCCCACGCGCTTTACCGCATGAACCAGCCCTTTGGCCTGATTACCAATGGCCGAGATGCTGCTCAACGCTATTCCTTTCAAGACGCGAGCGGAAGCTTTACCGACCGAGCTGCAATCCAGTCCGCAGCCAGTTCGGAGCGCAAGCTCGATCGACTTCGGCCGATCGTTCATCCGGCGGGGACAGGCCCGGAATTGTTTCTCGAACTGCATCGCACGCTCGCTAGGCTGGAACGAACCGACGGTCTACGACTGGAAGATTTGATCGCCGAGACCGAAAGCCGCATGGCGCGGCATCTGGCAATGGTCTTTGTCTTGCAAGGGGTCGATGAATCGATGGCCCTATCGCTCGGGTTGTTACGGAAACGGGGGTTCAGCGTCTCGGTCATCCTCAATCGCCATCCGCTCGACTCGGTCGAGGATGCTGCGGCGATGCTTGTCGCACAGAGGCTACCCCTCTATCTTTTGCCGAGCGAAGAATCCATTCCATCCGTTTGCACAAATCTACTCCTCATGCGATGATCCGAAGCATGAGTTCTTTAGCATCTAATCCCGAAACACCGCTTATCGAAGGGATCCGTCCCCTCCAAATCGGCAATGTCTCCATCGGCTTTCCGGTCGTGCAAGCGGCGTTGAGCGGCTACAGCGATTGGGCGATGCGCGTCATCGCGCGCCGCATGGGTGCTTCGTATTCTCTTTGCGAGGTCATGCTCGACCAATTTTTGGTGGGGCTGAAGGATCGAAAGAGGACTCAGCATTTTCTCTACAACACCCCGGAGGAACATCCGGTGGCTGGACAGTTGATGGGAGCCGAGCCGGAGCAGTTTTCGCTGGGTGCTCAAAAGCTTGTAGAAGCCGGTTTCGCATTGATCGATATCAACTTTGGATGCCCGGTTCGCAAGGTGTTAGGGCGTTGCCGAGGGGGATTCCATTTGAGTCAGCCTGAGGTCGCGCTGGAGATCGTCAAGCGAACGCGCGACATCGTTCCTGCATCGATCCCAGTCACCATCAAGATGCGGCGCGGGATCGACGACACCGCAGAGAGTCGAGATCGGTTTTACGAGATTCTGGACGGTGCATTCGCATATGGGATTGCCGCGATCACGGTGCATGGACGGACGGTGGAACAACGATATATCGGACCGAGCCGTTGGGAGTTTCTTCGAGAAGTCAAACGGCATGTCGGCAATCGCATTATCCTCGGGAGCGGCGATTTGTTTAGCGCGCGCGATTGCCTGCGCATGATGCAAGAGACCGATGTGGACGGAGTGACCGTCGCCCGCGGATGCATCGGCAATCCGTGGATTTTCCAGCAGGCACGAGCGTTGTTTGCGGGACAACCGATCCCTCCCCCGCCCAGTTTGTTCGAGCAGAGGGAGGTGATTCTCGAACACTTCCGCCTCGCGGAAGAGCTTTACGGAGAAGATCGGGCCGGAGTTCCGATGCGCAAATTCGGGATCAAATACTCTCAATTGCATCCAGAGAACCTCGCCGTGCGAACTGAATTCGCACGGGTCAAGAATCTAAGCGAATGGAAGAGCGTTCTGGAGAAATGGTACTCGGAGGATCTGCCTGGGATCTACCCGCAGTATGCCGAGTTGGAGAGTGAGTGCGAGTAGCCGGATGCTTGCTAACAAACCGCATCCCCACCGCATCAAGCTCGCGCCCTCTCCGGGTTGGCAATGGGTGTCGACAGTGGAGCACCTTGTTGCGAACCGGTCCTTCCAGGGGACGCCTGGATTGCTCGAGGCAGGTTCTGTTCGACTTTTCCTCCGTTCACACCAACCGCCCTGTTCCCTCGAACTCAACGAAGAGAGTATTCTAGACCGGTGCGGCCCCGCGACGATCGAGCTCGACATTTCCAATCGACTCCAATCGCGCAACCGCATTTCCCTCCGATGGCCGCTAGGCGATGACGCTCCGTCGCCGGAGCCGGCGATTCCTTTTGAACTTTGGATTGAGATCGATACATGACCATGCGACATTGGACCTTTTCAAGGTGGGCTCTCTTGGGTTTGGCCGCTACCTTTGCCCTGGCGCCCATTTCCTTCGGGCAGGACAAGGTGCCCGTCGAAGCATTGCTCGCCGCGAGACTACCCACCGAGGAGCTGGAAAAGGGGTGGATCCGCTTGTTCGATGGTCACTCGATGATGGGTTGGGTCGACGCAGGAAAAGCGAATTGGCGGGTCGAAGATGGGACCTTGGTAGCCGACCAAGGAGAAAACGGTTTGCTCTGTACGACGGTCCCGTTTCGCGATTACGAATTGCAAGTTGAGTTTTGGGCCGAAGAGAAAACCAATAGCGGCGTGTTCCTTCGCACACCACCCAAGCCGACCGATCCAGGCAAGGATTGCTTGGAACTCAATATCGCACCCGTTACCAATCCCTTTCCCACCGGCTCATTCGTCTATCGACAAAAAGTTTTCGAGCAAGTTGCTGCACCGAAGCATGGTGTGTGGCATCGCTTCCAAGTGTTGTTAGAGGGGAATAAGTCAAAGGTGTGGTTGGATGGACAAGAGTGTTTGTCCTATACAGACGCTACGAATTTAAAGAAGGGACTCATCGGATTGCAGTTCCGCGAGGGGAAAGTGGCGTTCCGGAACATCAAACTAAGGCCTATTGGCGAAACGATTTTGCCCGGTAACCAAGAGGCGTTTCACCCTGCCATAAAAGTCGAGACAAGCTGGGGTAGCGATGGATCTCTCACGATTGTTGGAGGACGGGGCCATGTGGAGACAAAGAGGCAATTAGGGAACGGCTTTGTGCAGTTTGCCGCCACGACCCTTACATCGAATGTGAATTCAGGCGTGTTCTTTCGATGCATTCCTGGGGAAGACATGAATGGCTACGAGTGCCAGTTGCACCACGGATTCAAAGCGGATCGAACAGACCCGGTCGATTCGGGCACAGGTGCGATTTTCCGAAGGCAAGCAGCCCGCGCGGTATTGTCTGACGAGGGGAAGAAAGCATTCGTCACGATCGTTGCGGAAGGGCCTCGCATTGCGACGTGGGTGCATGGCGTTCAGGTTGTGGATTGGGAAGACACGCGGAAGGCGGATCCCAATCCACGCCGTGGTTTGCGAACCGAAGCTGGCAGTTTGATGTTGCAGGGGCATGATCCTGCCAGTCAAGTGCGCTTCGAGACATTGCGGCTGGGCGATTCCGATTGACCTAAAGGCTCTGATTACTCTTCGCCCATTGGGGTCGGCACGGCTTCGACAACGGGCGTTGACAGAGACGGAGTTCCAACGGTGCTTGGATCAAACGCTCCGTTGCTGACTCGGCCTCCTACGACGACTTCTTCCGGATTGTCGCGTGGCGTGAAGTAACGTCCTCGCTCGTATGCGGCTCGGACCGCAGAACCGTCCAGCGCGTCTTCCGACAAATTCACTTGGTTGTAGGACAGCAAGGAACCTTTCTCACGGTGGAAATCGCGAAGTGCCAAGTTGTAGTCGACGAGAGATCGATAAAAGTCGCTCGTGCTGGTTGCTAATCGCTGTTGTGCTTGCAAGAGGAACACGATGTCGGTAAGCCCACCTTCATACCGCTGTCTCAACGCTTCGACAGCCTGATTGTCTGCCTCGATTCGATTGTAATTGGTCTGCATTTGCAGGTAGCTACGAGATATTTGTCGAGAGGCGTTGCTCAAATCATGCGAGATACGAAGTTGTTGTTCTCGGAGCAGGGCCATGTCGCGAGCCAGATTGAGTTGCGCGTGTCGAACCGCCGCAGACGCTTGCCGCAGGCCGATGTTGTATTGCCACTCCAGTCCCGCTTGCCATTCTTGATAGTTCCCTTCGAGGATGCTTTGCGTGAAGCTGTTGAACTCGTTATTGGCATCCCGTTCGTCGATCAGCTGGTCTCCCAAACCTCGCCAACGGTATTGGGTGAGGGCATCGAGGCGCGGCCTGCGATTAAGCCGGGCCGCAATCAATTCCAGTTCCCGACGCTTCACGGTCCATTCTTGCCGGCGAACTTCTACCCGTTGGGTCAAAGCGTCTGACATGGCCGATTGCCAGTCGAACGCCACTTCAGCCTGAAGAGGTTCGTCGGATGGTTTGATCAGCCGGCCGTCTGATGGTGGCAATCCCATAATGTATCGAAGCCGTTGCTCCGCCGCGTACAAACCGTTGGGACCGGAGAGACCGTCGTTTAGCTGGGAAGTAAAGATGTAGAAGTTCGAGCGAGCTTGCCCTTCGGCGTCCGGCTCCCCTCCCTTTCGACCGACTCGACGAAGCTCGTTGACGCGTTGCCAGGTCTTCAAGGAGCTTTCTCGTCCATCCGCGATGGCATCGAGCGATCGGTAAGCGAAGTAGAGTTCCCAGTAGGCTCCTTCGACATCGTTGATCAGTCTCACAACGCCCGTCTCGAAATCGGCGATCGAGATGTCGGTATTGATCCGTGCGATGAGAACACCGTTGTACTGGCCGATCTGTGCGTTCGGGCCCGCGATGCGGTTATAGGTTGTTCCAGCGCCACGCATCAACGGCTGCCGCCATTCCGCTTCGATGAATCCCGTGAAGTCGCTCGGGAAGAATCGAGTGGGGTTGTTGTTCCGGTCATAAAGCACATTGGTTCGCAATGCGTACGATGCACCGGTCGCCGTTCTCTTGGACAACTCGTTCACATAGGTTCCCGAAGTCTGGCGGAATGCCGAAGGAACGAACTGGATAAACGTGTTGTTGTTGGGACGATCGTTCTTTTGCCAAAACAGCTGCGAGCTGACCTGTGCGTCGAACGCAGCGAGGGCTGCTTCAACGCCCCCGAATGGATTCACGTCGCTCAACGCGGGATCGAGTTGAGTCGACTGCGCTTGCGGGGCGTCCACGACCGAACCGCCCAAATTGCGGAGCACCTCGCTGGATTGGAGCGCTTGCTGAATCGCGTCTTGCAAGGTTAGGTCGTAGGTCGGGAGATCGCTCGGATTCTCGATCGCGAGAGGCAACGGTGCATCGACTAGTTGCGGATCGAGCGGTGCTGCGACGTCGGGATACTCAATGCGCGTCACGTAGTCTTGAAAGTACGAGACGTTGGAGTTGTCCTTCCAGGCGCGAAATCGCTCGGTAGGTTTGCAGCCAGCCAGGCAACTTACCCCTACACAGCCTGCAACGATCCATCTTCTCAATTGCTCGCGAACTAACATTTTCGCTCCCGCGTCCTCTTCTTGGTCCCTATCGCTTTAACCACCGCAACTGCGATAGCAAGCATGAATGGATTTGCAGAACAAATCCGTGCATAGGGAACTATCGGTCCAAGCGGTACAACTGATCAGCGACGCAAACCGATAGGAACGAATATTCACAAACTACCGGGTGCAGAACTCGCAATACAAAAACAGTCTCCCTAGGTGCGAGAACCGTTCGAAGCGTTACAGTTTCCCAAATCGGATTCCTAACGCACCGAGGCGGAAACCTTAGGACGAGTCGCGAGGGATACAACATAGATAACCAGGAAACTCATCGGGATCGTAAAAATCCCTGGCTGGCTGAGGGGCACCCAAGCTTTTTCCGGCCCCAGCCCGTACATGTTTTTGAACATGTCGGGTGAAACCAGTACCCAGGCGAGAGAAACGAGAACTCCGCACAGAATGCCAGCAATCAATCCTTGCTTCGTAGTCCCTTTCCAAAAGAGGAGCATGAGCAAGGCGGGGAGGTTGGCGGAGGCGGCGATGGCAAAGGCCCATCCAACGAGATAGGTGACATTCATCCCTTCGAATGCCAATCCGAAACGGATGGCTAGAATCCCGATCGCGATCGATGAAATCTTCGCGACTCGAATGGCACGGTGCTCCGAGAGCTTGATCCCAAAGAATCCGCTGACGATGTCGTGCGCGACGCTCCCGCCTGCCGCAACGATGAGCCCGCTCACGGTTCCCAGAACGGTCGTGAACGCGATCGCGGATACCGCAGCAAAGAGCAAATTACTGAAACTCTTCGCTAGCAATGGGGCGGCCATGTTGGAATCAGTCGGATCCAGTGTTCCGCTGACCATGGCTCCGAGCCCGATATAGAGGGTGAGGATATAAAAGAATCCGATCGACGTGATCCCCACAATCGTGCTTTTTCTCGCCGCCGCTTGATCTTTGACTGTGTAGTACCGGATGAGAATGTGCGGCAGCGAAGCGGTGCCACCAAAAAGGGCGAGCATCAGCGAAATGAAGTCGAGCTTGGGGAACCAGTTATCGCCCCGGATCCCTGCAAAGGATGGGAGATTGCCGGGGGTGAGCAATTCGGATCCCGTATAGGATTTGGGTGTCATCGTTTCGATTCGTCCGTCCGCGGTCTTCTCCACTTTTCGGGTTGTGATTTCGATCTCGGACTGAGCAAGCAAACTTAGGTAGCGAATCGGTCCGACGGGGCCCGTTTCGGTCAATCCGCCGGGCAGGCTCTTGAGGTGCCCCACGGGTTTGACGTTCGCTTCGTCGGCCCCGAGACCAAGGGGGACGCCATCGATCGTCTTTTTGTCTTGGGCATCCACAACGATGGTCTGTGTTTGGTTTAGTTTTTCCGCAGGGGTGATCTGTAGGCCGCGTGCCAGAATCAACACCGTGAGCAGAAGGGAAAAGAGAACCAGCAATCCACCCTTCAAGAATTGAACATACGTCGTGCTCACCATGCCGGCCGTCACCACGATGATCATGACCACAGTCCCCACCATGACGACCCCGTGCCAGTACTCAAGCCCAAGCAACGGTTTGATCAACGTACCGGCGCCAACCATCTGCGGGATGAGGTAGAAAAGGCTCACAATCAACGTGCTGACCCCCGCGGCCGCTTGAATGCCTCGCGATTGAAAGCGGCTGTCGAGGGCGTCCGCGAAGGTGAATTTTCCAAGGCGTTTGAGGGGTTCTGCGATGACAAGCAAAGCGACAATCCAGCCCGCCAGATACCCGATGGAATAGAGGAACCCATCGAATCCGTAGAAAGCGATCATGCCGCAAATCCCTAAAAAGGATGCGGCCGAAAGGTAATCGCCGGCGAATGCGATGCCGTTGACGAACCAATGGATTTGGCCCCCAGCGGCAAAGTAGGCGGAGCTGCTTTTAGCGCGTGCCCCCAGCCAAAAACTAAATCCAAGTGTTGCACCGACCAAGGCAACAAAGACGATGATGGCGAGGGTATTGGCTTCGTAGAGCATTCGGAGAGGATCAGGGTTTGAGCAGGGACACTTCGTACGCGGACGAGTAGTTTAACTCAAATCGATCTCTCACTGGGCGATTGGCAACGCTTGTTTCTTTCGGTCGTTCGACCGATTCGCCTCGATAGCCCTATCTTCCAGATCCTTTGATACCAACTGATAGTGAACGTCTCGCTGTCTCGCTTCGAATCCATACTCCTCGATCGCGGACCGGATTTGATCGAGCGTGAGGTAGTGCACTGTCCCAGCCTCGGCGACTACATTTTCTTCGATCATGAGTGAACCCATGTCGTTCGCACCATAGGCCAAGGCGAGTTGCCCAATCTTCAGGCCTTGCGTGACCCAGCTGCTTTGAATGTTGGGGATGTTATCGAGATACAACCGCGAGACGGCCTGCGTTTTGAGATACTCAAAGGATCCCGTAGGTGGGATGTGGGCCAATTGCGTGTGATCGGGCTGGAATGTCCAGCAGATGAATGCGGTGAAGCCATTTGTTTCGTCTTGCAATTGACGCACTCGGTCCAAGTGTTCGATCCGTTCTGCTAGTGTCTCCACATGACCAAACATCATGGTCACAGTGCTGATGCCACCCAATTCGTGCCAAACTCGCATGACGTTCAGCCAATCATCGGACATGACTTTGCCACGGGTGATTTCGCTTCGAACGCGATCGACCAAAATCTCAGCCCCGCCACCGGGGATGCTTCCCAAACCCGCTTCTTTCAGTCTTTCCAAGACAGTGCGAATCGGGAGCTTGTTCACTTTCGAGAAATGGTGAAGTTCCGGAGGGCTGAATCCATGAATATTGACTTCAGGAAAATTTGAGCGGATGTCCCGCAGCAGTTCTTCGTACCAATCCAGCGTGAACTTGGGATGAAGCCCTCCCTGCATCAAGATCTGGTTTCCACCGAGTTCCACTGTCTCGCGCACTTTTTCAAGCAGTTCTGCGCGAGGAAGAACGTATCCTTCTTCGCTCTTCGGGGAACGGTAAAACGCACAAAAATCGCAGACGGCGGTGCAGATATTGGTGTAGTTGATGTTCCGGTCGATGTTATACGTACGATAGCTTTTGGGATGCTTTCGTTCGCAAATTTGGTTGGCGGCGTTTCCGATCTTGGCCAACTCATTGCTCTCCAAGAGACACAGCGCGTCCTCGTTCGAGAGTCGGTTGCCATCGAGGACTCGATGCAAGATGGCGTCGACGGAATGCGTGGTAGCGATCATGGCTTCCCCGTTGATGGCAAGGTGTTTTCGGTGTGAACCAATCCGAGATCGTGACATTTGCGGCGGAATTCATCAAGTCCCGCTCGGGCTTCCTGATCGACTTCGAAGTGGATGTAGTGGGTCAAATAATCCAGGCATTGATCGGGCGTTAGCTCGTAAGAATGCGAAAGACGCGTGCAGATCTCTGCGATCCGCTCTCGCCCAAATTCTCGTATCTTGTCGAGCCATTCCCCGATACACACCATGTCGAAGGCGATCGGACGAGCTACCCAAGCAGCGAAAACGAACGGCAGGCCGGTTCTCTCCCACCAGACTTGTCCAAGGTCCCAATTGGTGACGAACGACTCGGTATATCGCTCCGGGTGCATGGCGCGGTCACCGATGAGCAGCACGGCATCCGCATCGACCGACTCTGGGTCCGCATCGATCGGCAAGAGTTGCGTCTCCGGGATTCGTCCGAGCTCTCCATGGAGGAGAACCTTGGAAAGGGCGGCGCTTGTTCGGGACCCTTCGTCGAGCGCAAGTCTCCGGACCTTGGACGGGTCGCAGCGAAAGAAGAGACGGACCGACCAGACCGGCCCGCGACACACAATTCCGGACGTCGAAACAAGTTGGAAAGCTGGGTTTTGAAAATACTCGAAAACCGGGATCAAACCGATATCGATTTCGCCTCGGTGCAACTGGTCCGCCAAACGGCTCGGCAAATCGGTCGAAAGTCGACCGTGCGTTCCCAGTGAGAGCCCCAGCTCTTCGATAAGCGGTTTGGAGTTCAGGTAAGAAACCGCTCCGATCCGCAGCTTCCCGACACCTGCCAGTTCTTTCGGAAAGGAGGGTACAGGGGAAAGCGAATGCAACGGTGAGGCCTGAGGGAAGGGGAGTGGAAATGCAGTCCAATCCATCGTACCGGCTAGAGGCCGAATCCCCAACCCGAGGTTTGCAGGATGGCAAGGTAGTTTTGGTCTCATAGCGCAGGGTTCCTTCAAGTGAATACGAGGGAACCGAAGAATCGGGGCCATTCATAACGGCCGTTCGCAACCGGAAACGAAATGAAGCCAGCCGGAGCGGGACCGCTACCGGCTGGCTTGTTTCGAGGATGGACGATGGGTCCTGGGCACCAACTAGAAGTTGTAATTCAATCCGAGCACGGCACCGTGGAGGATCAAGCTTCGATCGTTGCTGATCTTGTTGATCTCCAGACCGTTGGAGAAATCGCGTGGAATTTGCCCAACCGCAGTTGCGACACCCGACACCGCGACAACGCGATAGCCGACGTTCGCGGTCCAGCCACGGCAGATACAGATTCCCGTTCCGAGGGTTCCCTCGCCGAGGAAAGCAAGTTCGTTGGTCGAGTTGTCGTAGGCATAATCGCGGCCGTCGAACTGCGAAGACGCAGACATCACGGTGGCAGCTTGCGTGTCGGTGCCTGCGAAGGTCGAGGCGCGGATGTGATTGTTGTAGACCCCGAACGCGGTGCTACCGTAAAAGTTCACTCGCTTGCCCGTGCACCATGTTGCGAGGGTACCAAGCTGGAAACCGACCAAATCATTGGTGACGTTATTGCGGTAATAAAAGTCATCAGCGCCTCCAAACATGGTGTCGTTTTCGCTGGTGGCATACTCCAGATCGTCGCCGAATCGGAACCAGCGAACGCCGCCGAACATGCTGAGCCTGAGCCGGCTGCACTGCGCTCCATACCAAGGTGCACATGGGCCAGTCGGACCGGTTGACGGTGCACAAGAAGTATCGCAATCATCCCCTCCTAATCCGTGTCGCCGGAGCAAGCCGCAATGGCCGCCAGTGCCGCAGTCCGCGTAGGCTTGACGAGCCCCGCCGCCAAGAGCGAACGAGAAGAGGTTGAGTTCGACGTTATGAAACTCCGAGTCGCGACGGATGCGGTGGGCTGCCGCCATGTCGTACCAGTCGTACACGTTTTGAGCCGGCATTGTGATGCCGTAGGGATCGCCCGGGGTTGCCGTATCGCCTGGACGTCGGAGGGTGAAAGGAAGATCCGACCGGAGATTGCCGCCGGGAGGAGGGGTGATAACCGTCGACTGCTCGTCGTCGTAAATCCCCCAGTAGGTTCCCACCAAAGCAAATCGGCCGCATCCGAAATATCTTCCCACCGACCCTTGCACGCCACCGGATGTTCGCATGCGAGCATCGGCTGTGGTGAGCAAGGGGTACGTTGGCATATTGCTATCGCTCGTCAATCGGACAGGGGTGTCGTCGACGCGCGTGAAGATCAGAGCCCCGGCTCCGAAAATCCAAGGGTTCGGCGAGACAACCGATGGTCCGCACGTCGGCGATGGCTCGCAATACGCGTCGGACGAGCCACCTAAACCGTAGGCAGGGCTGAGCAACGCGGAGTTGGCTCCATGAACAGAGCAATTGCCCGTCGCACAGGTCGGACACCCGTTTGCGGGGCTGCTCAGACCCATCTCCGAGGAATAAGCCTCTTCGGAATAGGCTGGTACGGCGCTAGGCTGTACCACTTCGCCCTGGAACTGAGGAGCTGGTGGGTGCTGAGGAGCTGGCGAAAGCTCGTAAGGGAGCGGTTGCCCGAGCGTATAGGGCTCGGGGGAAGCATTCGGCATGGGCAGCTGCCCGGGAGCCGTCACCGGAGGAGCCGGAGGAAGGGGAACGTGCGAGTAAGGATCGCGCGCACCACTCCCGATGGGGCCTCCCTGTTGAGCGTAGGAAACCATCGCATTTTGAGGCTGGTTCGCTACCGGAGATCCCATCGGTGCACGAGGGGCCTGTACCGGAGCGCCTTGCCCAGGGAGAGTGGGCCCAGGGAGAGGGGGTAGCTGAAACGAACTAGGGCTGAGGCCGCCATTTGGCCCCCCGTATTGAGATTGCCCCCCATACTGGGCTTGAACCATCGAGGGCAGCGTCGATATCCCCAGGGACAGTGCCAGCCCATGAAACCAAATTTTTTTCACCGCAAAGCTCCTTGCTTAATACGTCTTTCCTTAGACGTGGCATCCATTCCCCACGACTCGGCCCGATCGATTTCAATAGGCCATGACAAAGCTCACCTTATCCATAGGTGTGCTAACTCACGTTGTCGAACATCGGAATCCGGCGTGCGCGTCAAGCAATCCAGGGGGCAGAACTTGCGTCAAAATTCCGGTGCGGCAACTCACAATCCGCACAAATAGAACTGCAGGAGCAGGGGTGTCCGGAGAAAAATCCGTGTCCACGCAATCGGAAAACTCTTCGCCGTCGGTTCGAACGGAAGAATCCCACCCGTACGCGCCTTTACGAAGGAATTATCTACTGGCACGTTATGGGGGGCCTGTTATCATCGGAGGGATTAGAACATTTGATTTGGGCGGGGGCGATTCAAACCGCCTCCCGGATCCAACGCTAACGGACCGTCTCTTCAGCTTCCGCACTGGAATTCCTCGATCGCATGCGTGCTCTACCTATCGTCAACGTGGACCAACCAGCACCTAGTGCTTCCCAACCGTCCTCCGATGCCGGCCGAGGTTCCTACTCGTTTATCAGCCTGGGTTGCCCCAAGAATTTGGTCGACAGCGAGCAGATGCTGGGGCTCCTCCAAAAGGACGGGTACCGACTTGTCTCCGACCCTGAGAACAGCGACTTTGTCGTCATCAATACTTGCGGGTTTATCGATAACGCGAGAAAGGAATCTTTCGATGCCATCGATCAAATGCTGGAGCTCAAACGACAAGGCAAAATCCGAGGGGTCATCGTCACCGGTTGCTTGGCCGAACGACAGCAGGAGAAGTTGTTGGAGGCCCGCCCCGAAATCGATGGCATGGTGGGAGTGTTTGGGCGAGACGATATCACCACCATTGTGAATCGATTTATGGATGGCCTCGATGAGCAGCGAAGCATTTTCCGCCCTGCTCCCATTCGAGCTCTCTCGGACGACTTTCGTCTGCAGGTCACGCCGCCGCACTTCGCGTATTTGAAGATCTCGGAAGGTTGCGATCGCCTTTGCACCTTCTGCGCTATTCCCAAAATGCGGGGCAAGCACGCTAGCAAGCCGATGGACAAGATCCTGGAAGAGGCGCGGCGGTTGTCCGATCAAGGTGTAAGAGAGTTGATCCTCGTCGCCCAGGACACGACCTACTACGGTATGGATATGTTCGGCGAAGCTCGCTTGGCTGAATTGCTCCAGCAGCTTGACCAAGTCGACGGGATCGATTGGATTCGATTGATGTATTTCTATCCGATGTACATCGACGACCATCTTATGGAGACCATCGCATCCGCGAAGCGAATCCTCCCCTATATCGACATCCCCCTACAGCATATCAATGACCAGATGCTCAAGCGGATGTCGAGGCGCGTGACACAAGAACAAACCCATTCGTTGATTACCAATCTGCGGCGCAACATCCCCAATTTGGTCTTGCGAACAACCATGATCGCGGGCTTCCCGGGCGAGACCGAAGAGCAGTTTGAAGACCTTGAGGACTTTGTCGCCGAAATGCAATTCGAAAGGCTTGGCGTTTTCGCCTATTCTATCGAACCCGATACACCTGCGGCCAAACTGCAAGACCACTTGCCGGAGCGAGTGAAAAAGGAACGTCGCAATCGTTTGATGGCGATTCAACAGCAAAACGCATTTGCTTGGTGCGAAAAGCAAATAGGCAAACGCTTGCCGATCCTGATCGACAAAGCGGTCGACGCTGCTCAGAACGTTTGGTTAGGGCGATCGTATGCCGATGCACCGGATGTCGACTCGACCGTATTCGTGACCGGAGATAGTTCTCGGCCCATTCGAATTGGGGATCTCATCGAGTGTGAGATCGTCTCCTACAAGGATTACGATTTGATCGGCGCCGCGGTAGGGGATGCGCCGTGAGCGATCGGGATTTGAACCATTCCTCGAATTGGAACGTTCCCAACGCACTTTCCAGCTTGCGATTGCTTTTGTCGTTTGGCGTTTTCTATCTCATCGAAGCGGGCAGTTACTTGGCCGCCATGATTTGCTTCCTGATTGCAGCGAGCACCGATTGGATCGATGGCTGGTGGGCTCGTCGCTTTAATCAAGTGACCAAACTTGGTAGGATTCTCGATCCTTTTGTTGACAAGATCATCATCTGCGGCGCGATGATTGCGATCGCTGCTATACCAGGCAGTCCCCTGCGACCTTGGATGGCCACCCTGGTCGTCGGACGCGAACTGCTGGTCACTAGTTTGAGAGCCATGGTGGAAGGGCAAGGTGGAGATTTTTCCGCCAAGCAGCTTGGGAAATGGAAGATGGTTTTGCAGTGCGCTGCAGTAGCCATGGTTCTTTTTCAATTTCACCAAGGTGATGTAAGTCAAATCTATCGGATTGCCACGCAAGCCGTTGTCTATTTGGCCATGGGTCTGACGGTCATCTCGGGCGTGGAATATGTGATGCTCGTCGTGCGAAAGCCCCGAGGATGAATGTCGAAAACTTGACGCCTGAACAAGCCTTCTATGCGTCGGTGCAGGGTTTTGTTCTCTTTGCGATGCTTGCAGGAATCGTGGCGGCTTGGACGCTACTGTCGAACGTCCCTTCGCTTCGCAAGAGATTTCGGCAGGCCAAAGGTCCACTGGCGACCATCGGGCTTGTCGATTGCATCCTCGTCGTAGCACTGGTCTTCTTCTTTCAGATCTCCGTTGAAGCTTTTCGACGGAATCTCGTCGGCGAGAGAGAGGCTGTTGCGCAGGCGGTCGCCGAGCCATCGACCGATGACCCGGCGACGGAATCGGTCGTCGATCCAACCTCGGCTGATGCGGAATCAATGGCGGGGACCTTCTCCGATCGGCCATGGGGGAAGATCACGCCGGATCGCATCCTTGCAGGTGGGATCGGGACCAGTCTTCAGTTGGTTGCCATGGCCATCGTGATCGTTCTGATTCTGACTCGAACGTCCTGTTCCGTCGCTTCCCTGGGCTGGAGGACCGGTTCGGTAGGAGTGGACATTCTGTATGGCATTTGGCTACTTTTTCTCCTGCTTCCTCTCCTATTCGGCCTTTCGTATGCCGTCAATATGTGGAGTGGTGTGGAGTACAAGCATCCTGTGATCGATACGATGCAGTCCTATCCGTGGCTATTCGGCCTGGTGGCATGGATGGCGGTCATTGTAGCGCCCATCACCGAAGAGTTCTTTTTTCGGACCATGTTGATCGGGTGGATGGAATCGATCCACTATGGCGACAGGCCTCGCTCGATTTGGAGTGGATGGATTCCTTTCTCTCGCGCTGGTGAGCAAGACGATGATCAAACCAGTGCACCGTTCACACCCCCTTGGTGGCCATCGATTGTAAGCGGTGGCTTGTTCGGCCTAGCCCATTTGAGCTATGGGATGAGTTGGGTGCCACTTGTTTTCTTTGGGATTGCGTTGGGACGAATTTACCAATGGAGGCAAAGCCTCGTGACTTGCATCACGATCCATATGGTATTCAACGGACTCAATCTTTTGAATTTATGGCTTCGGCTCGGTTGGGATCCTGCTTCAAGCGGGTAGTCGCCGATTGGTCGGTTTGCTGGGGGAAACCACCACGCTGGACATTTTTTCCCAGGAGCCGTCTTCCAATCGTTGGATCGTTTCCCCGGCTTGGTCCAGCCCCTTTTCAATGCGATGAACTAGGTGGGATCGCATCAAACCCATCGAATCGAACAGATTGGGATGGATCATGCCAAGCGCTGCCTCGGAGATGAGTTGGTTGATCCTCGGAGAGACAGGGCGGTGAGCGACATGCTTGTTCAGCCAGGCGCGGCAGCTGGCGATCAATAGCGACCAGACCAATTTCGATTGCTCTCCCAGCATACGGTCGCTGTATTCTTCAGAGAACTCCGCGACGCGAGTGGGGTTATGGGAGTATTGCGTCGCTTCGGAGTGATTCGCGAAGTAGCCGAGAAGCAGATCGGTCCAGTGTTCCAAATAATGGCGTAACGAGTTGAGTTCGTCCGCCTCCGGATTCCCGGAAAGAATCCCTTGCGAGATGATTTTGAGGCAGCGGTGTCGCACCTCTTGATGGGTTGTATAGACGTTGTGGAGGATCGCTCGCGTGTCATCGTCGATGCGGCGCGATTCGAGCCTAGCGGCAATCGCGACGGAGACGCGAGAAAGAGGCTCCGCCAACAGAATCTCCTCCATGATCGACTTGAGCCTTTGCCAAGCCTGGACACGGCTTCCCATGCTGAGAGAGTCCATACGACGCTGTTGGGCTGTTAGCAGGGCATTCCAGCTGCTGAAGCGGGTTCGGTTTTGGACCCAGAATGTGTGGACGGCTTCGGATGGAAAGGGAAGGTCTTCCTCGACGCGAGCGGAAGCGTGGTAGGCCCAAACACTGGCGATTTCGACAAGCCAACTGGAGTGCATAGCGGTACGGCATCGAGAGAGTGGAAAATTCCTTAGAACATCCAGAATCATTCAAGCAGGGTGGGAACTCAAGCGAACTCCAACTCGTCTTTCTGTTTCTTGTCGACTGCCCAGGGTGTCATCCGAACAATCGACACATTCGGACGATTCTCGCATGCGACTCCGATTCGCTGGACTTTCTACTCAATCCCGATAAGCTAGCGTCCGATCGTGTGGCAGGTTGTGGCAGTACCCAGTTTCTTAACCTACCCAACTTTGAAGCATCATGAGAAACTTCCAAATTATTACCGCTGCTTTGGCTTTGCTCACCGGTCTCGGCATCAATCTATCCACGGCGGAAGCCCGCCAGTACAAAAAAGTGGTCAACGGCCGCGAAGTGGTGGTTCACACCAATCCCCTCCCAGTTGTCCTCCATCGCATGGTGCCTCCGCAACACGGACGTCACGTGACACAGCGCGAGATAGCCGGCGGGAGCGTTCCATCGGGCCGAGTCGTCAGCCAACGCAGCAAATAGAAAGTAATTCGACGTGGAGATTTGGCCAGCTATCGATCTTCTTGGGGGCAATTGCGTCCGCCTGCAGCAAGGGGACTACGGTCGCGATACCGTCTTCTCCCATTCCCCAGGAGATGTAGCGAAACGCTGGTTTGACGAAGGCTCGCAGTTTCTCCACTGCGTCGATTTAGATGGTGCCAAATCCGGCAGCGTCGTCAACGAAACGGCCATCCGCGAGATCGTGGCAGCGGCCAACGGACGCCCCGTCCAGCTGGGTGGTGGCGTTCGGAATGTCGAGACCATCCAGCGCTTGCTCGACCTAGGCCTATCCCGATTGGTTGTAGGGACGTCCGCCCTGAAAAACCCAAACTGGTTTGCCGAAATGTGCGATCGATTTCCTGGGCACCTGGTCCTCGGCTTGGACGCATGGGACGGGAAAGTCGCTACCGAAGGATGGTTGAAGACCTCGGAAACAACCGCCAGCGACTTGGTCGCCGGCATTGGGACAATGACAAAGAACTGCGTCGCAGTGGTCTACACCGATATTTCTAAAGATGGGATGATGTCGGGTCCTAACTTCGACTCCCTGGCGGAACTAGAAAACGTCAGCCCCTTCCCCGTCATCTGCTCCGGGGGCGTTACCACGCTGGATGACATCCGACGCCTGGTCGCGCAGGGGACTCACGGAGCGATTCTCGGGCGAACCCTCTATGAAGGGCACATCCGTCTTGCGGATGTTCTAACCATCGCCGGTTAGGTTCCTCCCGTACATTCGGAATCTTCGCTACATCTTGCCGCTCGCGCTCGCAACTTTCGGCAATCGTCGAGGAAGAACACTCCATTCTTGATCATGCATGACGGCGTGACCTAGTCTTCTCTTTGGAACTGCTTAGCCCCTGCAGGCCGACGCTCATCGTTTCCCTATCCCACGGCAGAGGTCGCTATGAATCATTCCATGTTGAGCAAGTTGAAAAGATTGTTGTCGGTCGCCTGCCTGATGGGCTCGGGTGCATCGATTGGTTATGGGCAAGACAGTTTCGATATTATCAAAGTGGAAGAAGAATGGGCTCTGGTTGTCGAAACGCCAGACCCGCTTCAAGACGCTCCCCAAGTCAGCACGTGGATGAGTCCCTCCGCATCCATGGACGGCGTCTACTTCGGTGTCGAGCTCAATCATGCGCAAAGACCGGAATACGAAGGGGGTGGCTTTCAGACCAAAGCGATGATCGACGCCGAGCAAGTCGATGATCGATTGGGTCACCAAGGAGAGAATCTCGCTATTTCCGGCGAGACGGTGCGTTGGACTCAGTCGCTCTCTATCAGCAACGGTGAACTCTCGTTCTCTATCAAGTCGGGCACTTCCCAAACATGGGGGAACTTTGGTGGTCCATCGATGCTGGTCAAACTTCCCACGTCGCTTGCGAATCTCAACGACTACTCTCCCACGCTGTCTGCGGATTCCTCTGGGGTCGGCTTCGCTGCCAATCGAGTCGCGTCGTTGAAGTTGGTAAAAGTCCGCGTCTTCACCTCGCAAGGGGGTGTAAACGAGTTTAACTTCGATCGAGAAATCGTTCAGCAATGATGAGGTGATCCCTCTTCACTCGAGACGCCTTTAAAACCATCCAGCCGAAAACACCAGAGAGTACAGATCATGCGAACCTTTTTCCCAACGAAACTTGCTACCAAAACCAACCGCCGTCCGAACAGAAAGACTCTGCGTCAACGCTCAAAGCAAAATCGTCGTCGCGGAGCCGCGATGATCGTCGGTGTCATCATGATGGGGGTGCTCGTCAGCATGCTGGCCTTCGCGATCGATATCGGATACATCGCGGTCAGCAAAGCTGAAGCGAGACGAACCGCAGACGCGGCCGCGTTGGCCGCGTGCTGGAAGGTCTATGATGGAGCTGTTAGCAACGTCAACCCAGCCTTGCTCGAAAACGAAGTCCTGAACGCTGCCTCCTCCATTGCATTGTCAAACCCCGTTTGCAATTCCGGTCCGCTCCTCTCGAGCCAGGAACAAAATGCCGACTTCGAATTGGGGTACATGGCGTCCCTTTCCGGTGACGATCCTATCGTCTCGGATAGCTCCAAACCCTATCGCGCAGTTCGCGTTCGCATTCAGAAGTCGGAGGGTTTGAACGGGCAAGTTCCTTTGTACTTCGCTCGCATTTTTGGCCAAACGGGACGAAACCTTACCGTCGAATCCACCGCAGCGATGGCGACGAAAATCAAAGGATTCTCGACGCCGAGCGGAGGTAGCAGCAACAATCTCGATCTCCTCCCCTTCGCCCTAGACCAATCCACGTGGGATGCCATGCTAGCAGGAGGTGGAAGCGATCACTATCGATTCGATCCTCAACAGAACAAAGTTGTCACAGGCTCGGACGGGATACGCGAAGTCAATCTCTATCCGCAAGGAACTGGCTCTCCAGGCAATCGCGGCACAGTCGATATCGGAGGAGCTAACAACTCCACTTCGGATATCGCTCGTCAGATTGTTTACGGAATTTCGGAGCAGGATTTGATCGACCTCGGTAGGCCCCTCGTCCTCGCCGACGATGGGAAGATGGCACTCAACGGCGACACCGGCATCAGCGCTGGGGTTAAAGACGAGCTAGCAAGCATCATCGGGCAAACCCGTATCATTCCTATCTTCTCCACCGTTTCGGGAAATGGCAACAACGCGATGTACACCATCGTTCGTTGGGTCGGTGTCCGTATACTGGCTGTTAAGCTGACCGGTCCCATGAACGGAAAGTATCTCATGGTTCAACCCGCTCCTATGATCGTTCGCAATGGCATTCCCGGAGATGCTAGCCGCCAGTGGAGCGACGCTGTTTATTCCCCCGTAGTGTTGGTCAAGTAGTGGATTTACAAGGAGATTCACCGATGTTGAACATCATCCACCAACCGCTTTCCAAGAATCGAGGCTCGAATGCGAGCCTCGATATCCCGAGCCAACGCAGGCCTATCATGGGGCGTCGCAAAAAATCGGTCCGATCCAAAAACCGCGACGGAGCGGCGCTCGTCGAATTCGCGGTCGTCGCACCGTTGATGATCCTATTTACCCTAGGGCTCATCGATATGGGACGAATGACCATGGTGAAACAGCTCTTGATTAATGCTTCGCGCGAAGGTGCCCGGGCTGCGACACTTCCCGGTGCAACAACCGCAAGCGTTCGTAGCGACGTCCTGGACATGCTCGAGAGTTCGGGCGTAACCGGTTCGGTCACCTTGAATCCGACGCTCCTATCGGATGCGGCTCCAGGCACCAACATCACCGTGACGGTGCAGGCCGAGGCAAACAGCGTGAGCTGGCTCGGGAATTCTCCCTTCATGTCTGGGAAAATTCTGCGAGCCTCGACGACCATGCGTCGTGAAAGCCTATAAGCACGGCGTGTTCGAGCATTCACTCGAAAAACGCCTTGTTCGTGCTCAGTGAAACGGTGCTCGTGATCGTGCTCGACACCGAATCCAGACAACCTTGACAGAGTACCTTTGAAGATCGATTACGAGTACGAGCACTGTCCGCCGGGGGGGGACGGAGCACGAGCACGGAGAAGAGCCAGGATAACAAGTTCGAGCATTCACTCGAAAAACGCCTTGTTCGTGCTCAGTGAAACGGTGCTCGTGATCGTGCTCGACACCGAATCCAGACAACCTTGACAGAGTACCTTTGAAGATCGATTACGAGTACGAGCACTGTCCGCCGGGGGCGGACGGAGCACGAGCACGGAGAAGAGCCAGGATAACAAGTTCGAGCATTCACTCGAAAAACGCCTTGATCGTGCTCAGTGAAGCGGTGCTCGTGATCGTGCTCGACACCGCTAGCGAGATTGACGCTGGCGATAGGCTTCATAAAGCAAAAGGGTGCCGCTCATTGCGACGTTCAACGACTCGACTTCGTTTTCCATCGGGATGGAAATCAATTGATCTACTTGATCGAGAACCGATTCGCTCAACCCGGCTCCCTCATTTCCTAGAACGAAGACCGTAGGGACCGTGAGATCGAAGTCCCAATAGCCTCGCCCTCCCGCAGCCGCACCGAGGACTTGAACTCCGCTCCCTCTCCATTCTCGAAGCTTTTCCTGCAGGATGCAGGTCGCGGGGGGCTTTCGAAACCACTGTCCTGCTGACGCTCGCAACACTTTGGGGTGGTAAGGATCCACCGAGCCTTGGCTGAGCATGAGTCCCTGGGCTCCACAAGCTACTGAGGACCGGACCAAGGCCCCAACATTCCCAGGATCCTGCAATCGCTCGGCTGCCACGACCAAGGGAACGGAGCTTATTGGATTCTCGCAGCCCCTCGACGCCTCTACCTCGAGGAAGCACCCAATGGCCAAGACCCCATCTGGAGTCTCCGTCGTCACGAGTTTGGCCATCACCGAGTCCGATACAGGCTGGATCAATCGCTTCCCCAAGACAGCCCCTAGCTTCTCTGCTTTCTCCTGAAGATACCGTTCGGTCATGACAACCCATTCGATAGGCCAGCCCGCTCCGATCGCCTCTTGCACCGCGTGCTCTCCTTCAATCAAGAAGCGTCGCTGCGCATGTCGATCCCTCGCACGGTGAAGCTGAACAGTTTGCTGCACCCAAGTATTTTTTGTACTCGTGATGATGGGCTGCATTTGGCTCGCATCGGACCAAGATTTCACGAGCAGGAACTTTCGTCGCAAGCCGATTCGGGACGGCTCGGCACGTCATCGCGATCTTGCGGGCCCTGGGGATCGGCGAACTTGGGGAAGTATTTCTCGACGACTTCATAAAACTGTTCGGGGGTCTCCACTCTCCCAACATGGGTTCGGAAGTGCCTCGCACCGTGCTTGTTTTGAGCGTAGCAGCACGCGAATTTGCGCATCAACATGGTCCCTCGATGGGATCCAAATCGATTGACGACCAAATCGTAATGCCGAAGCATGCACTCTCGCTGCTCTTCGATCGATGGATCAGGGGGGATCGGACGCCCTGCAATGGCCGCAGCCGCCTGCGCGAACAGCCAAGGTCGTCCGAGCGATGCGCGTGCAATCATGACTCCATCGACACGGTACGCTCGAAACGCATGAACAACTTGTTCAGCCGTCTGCAGGTCTCCATTGCCGATCAACGGAATGCGCTCGAGGTGCTCTTTGATCTCGGAGATCCGGTCCCAATCGGCAGACCCCTTGAAGAAATCCTCTGCTGTCCGTCCGTGAACCGTCAACGCCGAGGCTCCAGCTCGCTCGACCGTTTTTGCAACCTCGATGTGATTCATGGTAAGACGCGTGCATCCCAAGCGAATCTTGGCAGTTACCGGAGTGGGGTGGCACGCCTCCACAAGCCGCGAAATGATCGCGTACATGCGCTCGGGATCTCGCAATAGATACGAGCCGCTATGCGCCTTCTCGGTGACCTGCTTCACCGGGCAACCAAAATTGATGTCGACGACGGAAACTTGGTACTCCTCGACCAGCCTCCTTCCCACCTTGGCCATCACCGCAGGATCGTTGTCCCAGATCTGTACGGCGAGCGGCCTCGCTTCGTCCTTGATCCCCCACAATCGATCGGGATGCTCGCAATCATGCTCATCGAGCCAGACGAAACCGCGGGCGTTGACCATCTCGGTCGCTTGCAGTCCCGCTCCTCCGAATTCGCGGACGATTTGCCGAAACGCATAGTTGGTATACCCCGCCATCGGCGCCTGGAAAATGGGCGGATCGATGGTCAAGCTTCCGATTTGAATGGGTCGGACGAATGGAATCGGCCCGGAAGCGGAATCGGCCTCAGACCTGACTTGATCTGGGCTGGGAGGGGCAATCGACATGGCTTCCAGGGGGTACGGATAAATAAGAGCGAAACAGCCTACGAAAAGGGAACGATCCCCTATTGTGGTTTGTCCGGGGGTAATGGCCAAGCCGAATCTGGTTGAAGATGTTTATCCAAAAAGCAGAAAGACTGCTCGGCCACCTGCATATCGACGAATGTGGTCAAATGCCCTTTGCCCGGAACCTCCACAAACTCGTGCTTCACCCCGCATTCCCGAAGACGGCGTTTCATCACCTCTGAAAACAAAGTCGGAACCAGCCAATCCTTTTCGCCGTGAAACAAAAAGATGGGGGGAGACTCCGAGTTCACATACTCGATCGGCGAAGCTTTCTTGTAGATGTCTGGAACCTCCGCGGGGGTGCCGCCAAACACGGCCTTGAGCGCCTGCGTATTCTTCGGAATCAACGATAAATCGAAAGGGGTTCCGCCGCTTACGCAGACTTTGATCGTCGGTTTCGATTCCTCTTTCTTCAAAGCGAGCAAAGCGGCGAGATGCCCTCCCGCCGAATACCCCCACACTCCCACTCGGTCGGGATCGACTCGGAGACTCTCTGCGTTCTTAACAACCCAAGTCAGAGCGCGTTCGCAGTCCTCTAGCTGGGAGGGAAAAGGGTGCGTTGGGGCCAATCGGTAATTGATCGACATGACCCAGTACCCTCTCTCCGCTAGACGCTTGGCATGGATCGTGTCGTTGACTTTGTCCCCGACCGTCCAAGCACCTCCGTGGATGACAATGACCGCAGGGAGCCGCGTGGAAGGATCCTTTGCAAAATCCCCTCGCACATAGACGTCCCCCCGGTGCATCGGCTCGCTTTCATCACCATACACCACGTTCTTCTCGACCTTGACCCATGGCTTGGATTCGCGAAGGGGGAACGCTGGGGTCTCGGATCTCGCTGCTACATCCATCCCGAACAGCCGCAATCCGATAGCAAAAGAAACAAGAAATCGGCTGAGGCTCATCTTCTGCCCTGGGATTGTAAATGCTGCCATTGCTCGCTCACTATCGGACACTCATTCGCTGTCGAACACTCATTCGCTGTCGAACACCACGTCGATTGTTGCTGCGTTTCGCTTTGCAGCATCAGTTCGATGCATCATACAAACCGGTGAAGCGCAGAAACAATCCACTGAACCCTCCGCGCTGTCGCATTCCACTACAGGTCGTTCCAATTTGCGACGCTGTTTTAAAACAGCAGCTTGTTCGATGCCAAACCAGGTTGGCCGCTCAGAATACACAGTGGAACGGTTTTTTCCGTTCACAAAACGAACAAACGGCTCTGGTCAAACCAAAGCCGTTTGCATGCATTACCGCGACGCGTCACGCGGGATGGCGCTGTGCTGTGGAGAAACGCACTCGCGCGCAACGCGTGCACGTTTAGAACAGAACAGCCGGTGTCGGCCTATATCCTAAATGAGATGGGAGATGGAAATGGATCATGTGCGACGATTAGCCCACCTGACGTTGCAAAGGAAGAACAGCCGCAGCAAACTCGCGTAACGAGGCAGGCTTTCCTTGCAAAGGCTTGGTGGACAACGGCTTGGTGGACATCGGGTTGGTGGACATCGGGTTGGTCGCAACCCCTTCCACCGCGAAATCGCTCTCTTTTAACTCTCCACGAACAACCGCTACATCCTTCGGCGCCTCGATTCCGATCGCAACCCGATTGCCGGAAATTCTCGATATCACCAACGTGATGTTTTCGCCGATGACGATTCGCTCGCCTTCTTTTCTGCTCAAGACTAACATCGTGCCGTCCTCCATGCTTTCGCTAGCTAAATGAAATTGTCAACCTGACAAAAAACCTACTTGTTTAATACGTTTTCGAAGCGAAATCCGTTCCAGTTGTTCGCAAATTTCTTGCGATATTTGGAAAAAGATAGAGATTCGCTCAAGAACCTCCTATCGCTTGTCGCGTCGCCTTCGATTGGGCCCGAAAATTTCTGGCGAAGGTCGCCAAATCTTCAATCGATTACAAAATTTTCGCGAGCTTTTCCTTCGAAATCGCCGGTTGCCGTCGCGACCACCGGCCGCTTGCAACACGACTACTTTTCGCCGATCGCGTGACACGGTTGGTCCCGCACCCCCCGAATCTTCTCGCTTGGCAAAAATTTCTTCGAGAAAGCCTGTTCCGAAGCCTGTTTTTGGGGGGTGCTGCGGCGATTTGACCCTCCGAAATCGGGTGTTTCCTGTCACAATTTCACGGGTCATTCGCCAGACACACCCGCTGATGATTCGAAACACTCCTCCCTTGAGTTTGTTGATTGCATGGGTATCCAGACCGCCAACACCAACCGCAGGACACTTGCCTGGATTCAATGTCGTCCCGCTCGACACCCGATCTCTGCAAGGCCCCATGGCAGCAATCTCCATTGCAAAGAGCCCGTATGGAAAGGGGCCGTATGGAAAGGGGCCGTATGGAAAGGGGCCCTGCTGGGGGGCTTGATTCTGATCGGCCTTGCGGGATGTTCGGAACCTCGCTTCGTGCCGAATGAACTGGCTGCTGCAGGGTATTTGCAAAGTGTGCATCGCGGAGATGTCGAGCCATTGGCGTCCGATGTCTCCGCGCAAGTCATCGAGTTGTTCGGAACCCCAGATGAACCGAAGTGGCCTAGCGAACTGGCTCCCATCGTCGATATGGAAGAGGTTGCTCGAAGCGCGGGACCCGTCGGGCGGGCTTACGACAAGGTGGAGCGTGGGCTTTATCGCAAGCATTGTGTCCAATGTCACGGCGTTTCCGGGGATGGACTCGGGCCGGCGGCAAGCTTGTTGGCTCCCTACCCTCGCGATTTCCGGCGAGGGACTTTTAAATTCAAATCGACTCCGATCGGTGCCAAACCGACCAAAGCGGACTTGGTCCACGTGCTGGAGCGAGGCATTCCCGGTACATCGATGCCCTCGTTTGCGCCGCTTCGGAACCGCGAGGAATTCGCCACCGACATCGAGGCCTTGGTCGAGTATGTGATCTACCTATCCGTGCGAGGCGAAGTCGAACGACGATTGCTTCGCCTCACAGCAAGTGACGAGAGCGAACTGTCCAACGAGGTTGCCTTGGCCGAAGCGCAAAAGGTTGTCTCTGCTTGGAAGGATGCACCCGAATCTATTCCCGATCCCATCGATGTTCCGGAACTGAGTGGAGAGGAACGGACTGCTTCCATCGATCGGGGGAGCGAGCTTTTCCGAAGCGAGAAGACCGCTTGCTACCGTTGCCACGGGAGCGAAGGGAAAGGAGACGGGATTTCCCAAGACTACGACGAGTGGACAAAGGATTGGACCATCCGCGCGGGTATCGATCCGGCTAACAAAAACGAGTGGAAAGCGATGAAGCCCTTCGGCGCCCTCAAACCGGTTGTCAATCGTTCTAGAAACCTGCACCTGGGGGCCCTGAGGGGCGGCGATCGCATCGAAGACGTCGCGAGGCGGATTCAATTGGGGATCGACGGGACGCCGATGCCCGCGGCCACGGTCGCAGAAGATTCGCCGAATGTCTTGAATGCCGACGAGTTCCGAGACTTGGTCCGATTTGTCTTCGCCATTTCGCACAACCAGGCTAAGACGACCGTGACGCCTGAGCAAACCCAAGCGGCTGAGCAAACCCAAGAGGCTGAGCAAACCGCTGTACCGGAGGTGCCACATGGAAAGTAATCCTAACCAACAGGCCCCTACTCGAAGCCGAGCTGTTTATCGCTGGTCGTATTTCATCGCCGCCCTGACCTTTCCCTTGATTTGGCTTGGAGGCCTGGTCACGACGCACGATGCGGGCATGGCGGTCCCCGATTGGCCCGGTACCTTTGGCTACAATCTATTCTTGTACCCATGGACGACATGGCTTTTTGGCCCCTTCGATTTGCTGGTCGAACATGGCCACAGGTTGCTAGCCGCATTGGTCGGTTTTCTCGCAATTGTTCTTGTCTTTGTCTCCCGCAAGGTTGAGGAGCGGACCTGGGCCCATCGGTTGAGTTGGCTGTTTCTCCTCGCGGTGATTTCCCAAGGTCTTTTAGGTGGGGTGCGAGTCCTGCTCGACCAACGGATCGTTGCCCTCATTCATGGATGTGTTGGGCCGCTGGTCTTCGCTCTGGCGTGTTTGATGGTGATGGTCAACGCGACAGATTGGAACCAAGCGACGAAGGCTGGCAAAAAGGAGCGTTCTGGCTTGGCTCCGATCGGGTCTGGTCTTCGATGGGTCGCTCGGATTCTATTCCCCCTGACGATTGTGCAACTCATTCTCGGGGCGCACCTACGGCATGCTCTTCCAACTTGGAAACCAACTTTGTTCGTTTCATTTGTTCACACCCATCTTCTCTTTGCCACGCTCATTACGCTATTGATCCTGGTGGCGTTGGTCGCCGTGCACCTGCCTCGGTATCGCGAGGAGCGTGCGTTGAGGACGCCGGCACTTTGGCTCAGTTTTTTGCTGGTTCTCCAAGTTGCACTCGGAATGGGGACTTGGGTTACGAATTACGCGTTACCCTGGCCGGAATGGAATGCTTTTTTTGCGAATTACACCATTGCAGGGCGGGGTTTTTGGGAAACGATGATCATTAACGGGCATCAGGCGACCGGTTCGCTGTTGATCGTTTGCTCGCTTTGGTTACTATGTCGCGTCGAGCGCCGGGCTGCATCGAGTCGTTTCGAGGTGGTCCCGAGCCGTTCTTCCTATCCATCCAGCCTGGCCGTCGACCGCCGGGGGGCGGAATTGAGTTCCTGATGAGTAGCGTCGCCACTCCCACTCGCCAAGATTCTCCATTGACCCCGGTTGCGGTGGCCAAGGAGCTTCCCATTGCCTGGTGGAAAGATTACGCGGCCCTGACCAAACCAAAGATCTTGGTCATGATCTTGCTCACGGTCGCAGTGGCGATGTTTGCTGCCCAGCAAATGGTCGGACTGTATGTCTCTTGGTGGATATGGATTCACACGTTGATCGCGACCGCCATGATTGCTGGCAGTGCAAGCACGCTCAATCAATGGTATGAGCAGGAACGCGATCGCCGGATGAAGAGAACGGAGCGTCGACCGCTTCCGAGCGGACGGTTGTCGAGCTTTGAAGCGGCCGCGTTCGGTTGGTTCTTAGCCATCGTTGGCTGCCTTTATTTGGGGGTGGCGGTGAACTGGGCTGCGATGGGGTGCGGTCTGGCGACATGGTTTGTGTATTGTTGGGTTTACACGCCTCTCAAAACAGTGACCTGGTGGAACACAGCGGTTGGGACCTTTCCGGGAGCACTTCCGGTCATGATCGGCTGGACGGCCGTGGGAGGAAGTCTGCTGGATTGGAATGGCTGGGCCTTGACCTGGATTGTGATCCTCTGGCAATTCCCGCACTTCATGGCGATCGCGTGGCTCTATCGCGAACAGTATGCAGGAGCTGGCTTTCGGATGCTGACGAAGGAAGAGCCGACAGGTATTGCAGCGGGGTGGCATGCGGTGCTGGGAGCCCTCGCGTTGGTCCCCCTTTCGATCGCTGTCTTGCGGCCCGATTCGATTCTGACATGGGTAGTTGCCGCACTCGGTGTTGTTTCTTGTTTATGGCAAGCCATTGCGTCAATTCGCTTCCTTCAATCCCGAAACGACATCACGGCCAGGCGTCTTTTGCGGGCATCTCTTCTCTATCTGCCAGCCATCTTGATGTTGGTAGTAGCGCGATGGATCGTGAATTAATTCCTCCCCGCGTTGAACCTTGCGAGATGTTTTAGAATCTCCAACTCTCGCCGCAATCACTTACTCCCGAACCGCGCACTCGAGATCCGGACCCAGGAATGATCCAGCAATTACGACGCGATACCGCGGAGGTGATCGCAACCGCTTGGCCTCTGATGCTTTCGACCGGGTTATTCTCGATCACCCTCTTTGTCGATCGCATGCTCCTCTATCGGTACAGCGAAGGCTCAGCTGCTGCGGCGATGGCTGCCGGGACTCTCTTCTGGGCGCTGACATGCTTTCCGTCGGGGTTGTGTGGCTACACCAGCGCGTTCGTTTCGCAGTACCTGGCGGCGAAGCGTCCGGATCGAGCGCTGTCGGTGGTATGGCAGGGAATCTTGCTGGCTCTAGCGGTCGGGCCTGTCTTGATCGGTTTCGGTTTTGTTGCCAAGACTTTCTTCCTTTTCTCCGGTCATCCCGAGGAGATGGCATCGCAAGAGGCTGCATATTTCGTGTGGCTCGTCCCAGGAGCTTGGGGGACGGTCGTGGCTTCGGCCCTGGTCGGGCTCTTCGCTGGGAGCGGGAGAACACGAGTCCTGATTCTTTCCGATTTGGGGGCGACCGTCACCAATGTTTTATTCGATTTCCTGCTGATCTTTGGCATGTGGGGGTTTCCTGAAATGGGCGCTGCAGGTGCGGCCATCGCGAGCAGCATGTCGTTATTGTTCAAGCTATTCGTCATCGCCATGTTCGCACTGCCGGATCTTCGCGCCGGGTTTGTACGAGCTCGATCCCCCGACACGGGCCGATTGGTCTGCGATCTCTCGCATGTTCCGGTTGGCATGCGCAGCCCGGCTCTCCGCTGGGAACACCCGCTGATGATGCGATTGATTCACTATGGTTGGCCTGCCGGCGTTTCTGTGCTCGCCGAAGCATGGAGCTTTACCATCATCATGATGATTGTCGGGGGATTGGGGGAGCATCCTGCGGCGGCGACGACCCTCGCCCTCGGTGTGAACTTGCTCGCGTTTATTCCATTGGTAGGACTCGGAATCGCGGTCGGAGTCTTGGTGGGCAAGTACCTTGTCCAAGAGCGGAGGGACCTTGCTCGCAGGATGGTCTTCAGCGGACTGGTGATCGGGCTGGCATATAGTTCGATTTTTGTGGTGCTCTATGGAGGTTTCCCCGATGCAGCGATGACCGTTTTCGCCTTGGATATCGATCCCGAGCGATTCGATGCGATGAGACCGACCCTACGTCCTCTTTTGTACTTTATCGCTGGTTACTGTGTGTTCGATGCGTTCCAAACGGTCTATGTGGGAGCGCTCAAGGGTGCGGGGGATACCTTCTTTGTGCTCTTTGGACATATCCTTGCCGGTGGAACGACTGTGCTGGGTGGGCTGGCTGTGAGTTACTTCACCGGCTGGAACGGTCTGTACTATTGGTGGAGCGTCATCACGTTTTGGGTGATCTTGTTAGCCTGCATCTTCACCGCTCGCTACCTGCATGGTGGATGGCAAGAGAAGAGGGTTATCGAACCAGCGGTCATCGACGAAGCGTTCGAAGAGGTCGAGGACAGCCGGGATAACGGAATGCGCGTTGCCGAGCAATCTTGATCGCACGAAGAGCCGAGTCATAGCGGTTCGTGTTTTCCTCGATATCGGAAGTGAGCTTCCATCGAGTTGACCAGTGCTCGCGTTCGGGAGGATTCATGGAACCTTTACCGGAGCGAGAGTTGCATGGAGGGACCTGCGCGGCGATGATAGGCACGAAACTAGCAGCCTTTCTGGTAACCTTCCTCCACGTAGCCCCACCCAATAAATCCATGCATCGAATGAAATACGAAACCGCATCGCGATGGATGCTTTCTCAAGCAATCGGTCTTGTTCTTTTTCTCTCGCTCATTATTGTTCCCTCTCCCCTCAAGGCGCAGAACAAAGAGCTGGACCGACACGTGATTCTCGTTTCGCTAGACGGTCTTGCGGCTTATTTACTAGACGACCCGAACGCCTCCCTTCCAACTCTGCGAAAGCTCGCGAAGGAAGGGACGGTTGTGCAAGGGGGAATGAAGGTTTCGAATCCCTCGGTCACTTGGCCCAATCACACGACCTTAATCACCGGCGTTCGCCCTGACAAACATGGTGTCCTCGCGAATGGCGTTTTGGTGCGAAGCGGACCTGGAGTCCCTGTTCGAATCGACCCTGCCAGGGATCATTCGGAACTCGTGCGCGCGAAATCGATCGTCGATACGATGCGCGAAATGGGACTTCGCACGGGTGAAGTGAATTGGCCCTGCACTCGGAACTCTCCGTCATTCGATGATAGTATTCCCGATGTTCCCGATGCACTTCGCTACACCACTCCTCGATTGCTGGATGAACTGACCGGTTTAGGGGTGCTTACCAAAAAAGAGGATAAGCATGTGTTTGCTGTGCCAAGCTCTGTTGGTAAGGATTGGGCCTGGACCGAAACGGCTTGCCATTTGATCAAAACGCGCAAGCCTCACTTGCTGTTGGTTCATTTGCTCAATGTGGATAGCACCCACCACGCGTTTGGGTCGCAAACCCCCGCCGGCTATACGGCGAACTCCTATATCGATCTTTGCTTAGCGAAAATCATCGACGCAACTCGCGAGGCGGGAATTCTTTCGAACACAACCTTCGTTGTTGTCTCGGACCACGGATTCATCACCACTCCCAACGCCATCAAACCCAACACGGCGCTCCGCGATGCAGGCTTGCTTCGGACGGAAGGGAAGCGGATTGTCGATGCCCGAGTGCACGTCGTCCCAGAAGGTGGAATCGGACTTGTCTACTGTACGAATCCACTGGAAGCCAAAGAGCTGCGTGGCTCGATCGAAAAGGCATTCGAAGGGAAGGAGGGTGTCGACCAAATTTTGTTTCCCGAGCAATTCGCCGAATATGGATTGCCAATGCCTCGCGAATACGAACAAGCACCCGACGCTGTGATCGCGGCAAAGGAAGGATTCTCGGTATCGGCGTCCGTAGAAGGCTCTGAGTTTGTGGAGCCAAACACCAAAGTCGGTACGTCGCTCGGTTCGCATGGCTTCCTTTCCACCCACCCGCGGATGAATGCCACCTGCGTCCTCTGGGGACGCGACATCAAAGCTGGTGAAGTGGTATCGGGAATCGAAAACACCTCGATCGCTCCGACCATCGCGCAATTGCTTGGACTGCCCCAATCGGAATGGGATGGCAGAGCGATTCAAGAAGCATTGAAGTAAATAAAAAAGAGGGGAGAGCAAATCTCCCCTCTTTGTACGTCTGAATCCGCGCTGAATCGGTGGAATCGTAAATCCGTGTTCCCTTGTTACGATCGCGTCTGCAGCGATCGCATCTGATCATCGACTTGGCTTTGCAAATCGGCAGCTCGGGAAACGAGTTTTGGATAGTCGGTTGCGATCGTTTCCAACATGGCTTTGAAGCGACTCGCTAGGATAGCCTTAAGATCCCGGGATTCATTCTCCGATTGCATCGCGAACTGGTAGTCGCGGTGCACGGTATTGAGCTGTTTGATGACCTCGAGCCGAGTCTGATCGAACGAGTTGTAACGTTGGATCTCCGCTCCCAACTCGGCAACCTGAAAGGCCATCATTAACATTTTTCCAGCCTCCCCTGAGATGGGGTTCATCGAAAACGAAGAGTGCTGCCAAGCAGAATCCAATTCGTCAGCTCCCTCCCCGTCCCCGAGCTCTTCCTCGTGCTCGTACTCGTCCTCCTCTTCATCTTCCTCCTCTTCTTCGTCCATGTCCTCCATATCCATATCCATGTCGAGGATCTCACCCCCGATACACCCACCATTGCTTTCCCACTCTTCGAGCGTGCTGCTGAGGGAGAAAGCAAAGTCGTCTTCCAATTCCAGATGATGGCCATCGAAGTAAAGGAAGCTGGGGCCGAATTTGCCTGAAGCGATGGCATCGCAAATGGGGCAGTCGCATGATTCTGGATGTTGATCTTCGGGCGCCAGCAAGGGCATACGTTCGCGCTCGGCTTGGATGATGTCGGCGGGAGAAAGCCCGTCCTCTTGCGCGGTGTTCCACCAAGTAAGCAACACCTCCTTCATCGTTTCCTTCAGTCGCAGTTCCAAGTCTGCGGCCGATTCGTATTGCGGATTCTGGGTCAACCAATACCAACCCGAGCCCAGCAAGGTGCGGCATGCTTCGAAATAGAGGATGACTTCATGCGGTCCCATCGGTGCGTTCTGGTAGCCTAAGAATTCCCTTGGGAGGGGTATGGGACGGAGGCCATGCTCCATGCGGTACCGCTGATTGGTCGACAGATCGGAAACCCAATCTTTGGCGATGTGCAATTCGTCTCGAGGCGTTCGGCCATTGAACGCAGGGCAAGGTGTCATGAGCCACTTCCGATGGATTTCCACCGTCAGTTCTGGCTTGCCCACACGGATCCCCTTTTTGGTCTTCGTCGTCCACTCTTTTCCTTCGCGCACGATTCTCGCTATTTCAGAAGCGAAGAAGCGAAGGCACTCCTCGCCCCAGAGCGCTGTACGATCGGGCAGAATGCGTGTAGGAGGTTCTGTTCGACAATCTAAGATTTGGTTCGGTGCAACATCTCGTTGCAAGACCCACCAGGGAGCGACATTCAAGTAGATCGACTCCTGCGGTACATCCTTTTCTCCTTCTCCTTTTCGGAACAAGTAGGGGGAACGGGGTCCGCAAACGACTTTGCAATGCTGCAAATCGACCGCGATCCAACGGGTGGTATCTCGGAGGGACTGGATAACCTCCTCGAGCGAAATAGTGATCCATGGGAGATCATTGATCTCAGAGACAGCCTCTTCGCTGGTGCGACAGTGCTGCCAAATCACTTCGCAGTCCTCCCAGTTTTTCGCGTCCGCTTCCGCGCAGGCGATCAAGGCAAAGAGGTTCGCTTCCGAACAATTTGAAATCCATTTCGCGGTCTTCTCATCGAGAATCACGACGAAAGCATTCCCATCCAGCGATCGAACGTCGTCGCTGGGGCGAGCAAAAGATGTATCGGGCATGACATAACCATTGGGCGAAAGAAGCTCTCGCGATAGGCTCGCCGACGGCGGGCATCGAAACGCACGCGAGAGAAACCTCACCCATTGTGTAGGATCGCTTCTGATTTTGCAAACAGTGGGCAAAAAAAGAGCCCACGGGTTTTTTCCGTGGGCTCGTGATGCTTTTGCGAGGGAGCGATGCCTTAGTTAGCTGCCAATCGATCCGAGTTGGCGTCATCGAATTGGAAGGTGAGTTCGACTTGGTCACCGCCGATCAATCGAATGACTCGCTCTTTGGTCTCTCCCTGGTAGGTGACTTCGATGCGATAATCGTCCCACGCTTCCCCTTCGCGAAGGTGCTTGGTTCGATAGATTCGAGACGAACCTTCGGTCTTGGTCTCGTTTTCACCGAGAACCACTTTGGCACCGGTCGGAACATTCAACGTGAGAACGGTTTCGACAGGCTGCTTGGCTTCGTCCAAATCGAAGGTGACTTCGTCGGCCGAACCAGCGGACAGAACCAAGGTCTTGGTCTTGCGAACTTCGTTACCTGCCTCGTCGGTGAACAATGCCTTCAATTCAAATCGATAGGACTCTTCAGGACGAAGATCTCGGCTCACGAAATGACGAGAGTTGCCCGTCGAAGTGGTTTCGTTGCCGTTCACCAAAAGTTTGGCGTTCTCAGGCATATTGACGACCAAATGGATTTCGTCGATGCGAGCCGAGCGAATGATCGACGCTAGTTTATTGGAAGTGTAAGTTCCGAGAGAAGCGGCTGGCTTCGCAGCTTCGCCATCTGGCTTCGCGGATGAGCCTGGTGCGCCAGGCAATCCTGGGGCCGCAGGAGATGGTTGCGCAGGGGGGGCAATGGTCGATGGTGCGCTCTCGATCACTGTCCCTTCGTAGGTTGGAGCGACTTCGTACGTTCCATATTGCACGGAGCCGGAACTCCCATACGACGAGACTCGACCGCCCGATGAGCCACCGGAGGATCCGTGGCTGTACTGGTAGACCGGCGAATAATAGGAGCCGCCCGACGATCCACCGGACGATCCGCCTGAGGAACCGCCCGAAGAGCCGTAGCTGGCTGCGTAGGGGATACCACCGGAGCTACCACCCGAACTGCCGAAGTAGGCCGCTCGACGCGCCTGTTTGGCTGCGAAATGGTCGTGGATGTGATTGTGAAGCCGGCGAAGTGGTCCGACGTGATGCGCGGTGCCACCCGAGGAGCCACCTCCATACGCGTAGTAGCCGCTCGAGCCATATCCTGCCGAATAGGACCCGCTCGAACCATAGCCGCCGCTCGAACCATAGCCGCCGCTCGAGCCATAAGACCAGCCGGCATAACCGCCGGATGATCCCCCGCTGCTACCGCCGCTGGAGCCGAATCCGGCCTGCAGCGCCGGGGCGAAGGCTGCAACAACTGCAAGCACCGCCGAGGCTGATAACCAACGAACCAAACTATTTCTCATGACGCTCCTCCAAGTTCCTTTCAAACAGTGCGAACTCCCGCAACCGATCGTCTCTGAGAATACCCCGATCGATTGGTAGTTCAAGAAGTCTAGGTAGATTTTCATGACTGGGAAGAATAGGGAAACCCCTGCTCCAGTTCTGAAAACAATAGATCCAACGCTTTTTGCTCCCTATCTGACCCTGCCTGAATCAACGCTTCTACCGCGTCGAGCAAGGCTTCTGAGGTCGCGGGCCGACGGAAGTAGGTGTCCGAAAACCACGCACAATCGTCGCCTGAGTCTTCCGACGCTTCGTTTCCTAGCTGCCACTCCGACCCGACGGACCCTGCTATCTCACCGGCCAGGCCTTGAAATGTGCTGGGAACGCTCGTGGGCCAATTCCCACCAACCACCATGAGGGACTCGGAATACATCTCTGAATCGGATGGCAATTCCGCGACCTCTTGCGTGACGAAGGTGGAAGCGAACTGAGGGGTCGTAACGGGCGTTCCCGCTACAAATGTCTCGATTTGGTCGAAGCTCCGTGCGACGCTGGCGCGATTGTTTCCTTCCATTCCAACGAAATCTGCGCCACTGGTCAGCCGGCCACCCGACGGGGCATAAACGATCGCCCGATCGACTCCACCGGCCATCGAAAAACCTTCTACCGATTCAAATCCCCGAGCAAATGTGGAGAATCCATTTCCAACGATGGAAGTCACTTCACCACTCGTGCTGAACAAGTCGTTGCCCACCGAGTCGTAAAGGAGTGCGCGATCGACTCCACCTTGGTTGGAATACGCGAATACGCGTTCAAACCCGGACAGGTAGTTGAAATACCCGGAGCCACTCATGCTCGTGAACTGCGGTCGAGCACTCAGAGTGTCGTTGCCAGCGGAATCATATACGAAGGCTTGATCATCGCCACCCTGCAGCGCGTGGACAAAAATGCGATCGACTTGCTCCACCGTGAACTTGTAGCCAACGCCTGTCAACTCCGCTCGATTGGGAGTCACCACCAAACGGTCGTCGGTAGCGGCATCGTAAAGATACGCGCGATCTGGCCCCCCTCCCCCTACGAATTCAATCGACTCAATCTGCTGCATTACAAGGTGCAGCCGTTCGTTCATCAAATTTGCGGAACCAGGATGCAACTCGATCTTGTCCGCCAACGAACTCCCAATAATCCGAATGGAATCATTGTTCTGCATCCCATCGACCACCACCGATCGAACTTGATCGCCGCTCCATCGGTACGATACTCCGTCGACTGTCGCTTGAATCCCATTGCTCAAATCCAACGCGATCGCATTGGCCCCTTCGTTTCCGCGAATGGTCAATGCATCTCCTTGAACGCTGGCAAACCAAGGGAGCGAGGGTGCCGAATTTGTAGGAGTAAACTCCCAGTCGAACGAATAGCGGCCGATCGAAGATCCATCGGATACTCGAATGCCGATGCTCTCTCCGGCGATGACGGAGAAGCTGGCTGTTCCCGCATCCATCGGCAAGGAAGTTTCTTGGCCATTGCGAAGGAGCGTGACCGAAGCATCGCTTAAGTGCTCGGTATCGAACTGAAATTGTAAAGTGCCAGATTGACCGCTTTGAAGTCGATAGACATCGATATCGGAAAGCGTATTGATCCATCCATCGGTGCTCCACCGATTCTGGACCGTTTGAATGGATGCGGATGCCCATTGGTTCCCTACCTCATCGCGAGGGAGGATCGACTCGATGGCGGCATCGAGATCGAGAGCTTTGTAAATCTGATTGGTGACCGAATCGAAAACATTCGATGCGGTATTGCGGAGCGTGTCATAAATCGATTGGGGGGTGACGGAATCGATTCCCACCAGCTCCATCGCTTCACGCAGCAGGACGCTCGCGCCCGCAACATAGGGGGCAGCCATGCTCGTTCCGCTTGCTTTAGCCCAATCGTTGGCGACACCATCTTTTCCATAGAAGTAATCGGGAACAGAGCTCTCGATTCCACGTCCCGGTGCGGCGATCACGCGGCTGTCGCGCTGACTGAAATCGCTGATCTGCTGATTGGCATCCAAGCTGGCTACGGGCAAGACATAGGGGCTGGCCGCTGGATACGCGAGCCCAGGTGATTTGTATTGTTGGAAGGAGTTGCCTGCCGATACCACGACGACGATGCCATCGCGCTGTAGCTGCGACAACTCGTCTTCCAGGCTTGCCCATGCCGGGATGGTGCTGGAGTTCCAGCTTGCTCCGAGCGACAAGTTGACGGTGGTGATCGGATTCTCAAAGGTATTGCGGTTTTCATGTACCCAACGGAGAGCCGATTCCGTCCAAGCCATCTCTCCTTTCCCGAAGTCGTTGAATACCCGCAGTGCAACCAGATCGACCCCCGGCGCGACACCTTGGTGCACCCCGTGGTTCGCTCCTACGATGCCAGCTACGTGCGTTCCATGGAAACCGCCTGGCGCGTCGTCATAGGGGTTCGAATCATTCTCGGCAAAGTCCCAGCCGCCGACGACGCGGTATGGAGCTCCAAAGCCGCGCCCGAGCGCGTAGTGGTCATAGGCGATGCCGCTATCGATAATGGCGACAGTCTGACCACTCCCTTGCAGTCCATATTGGGAAGCGACGTGTGTCCAACCTGTCTGCTCATGCGCGCGAGCTAAAAACGGCTCGACTTCCGGCGATATCGCTGCCGCGACGGGGCCAGGAAGCGTTTCCGGGATTGTCGCGTGATACTCTGGTTCCGGCAGCGGATCGGAAGACCAGTCCCCTGGCATCCAGGGCATGGCGGAAAGGGCCAGACGCTGTTCGCATCGATCGATCTCCATCTTGAAGGCGCAGAACCCAATCGGAGCGGCGGTGGAACCGCCCCCGAGCACTGGACGAGGAATGGTTCGCTTGGAAAGCAATCGCTGAAGCAGGAACATTATGGGGCTTGGACGAGGTAATACGGCAATCTCAGCGAAAACCTAGGTTGGAAGAGCCGGTGCTGTCAGAATTCTCAGCCCAATCTTTCCTTGCTTTGGAACTTGATTGCTGGCACAAAGCGATCCTCTGGAAGATTCGGCAAGATGGGGAGACTGTGCGTGCGCTAGAGAACCGGTTCAACAGGGATAACCATCTCAACCGATATTCCAAATGTGGCCAATCAGTGGCTGCCGCCCTCTCCAGACGGAAATTGGTCAGCACGGATGCGGCTTGATTTCCAAGACTCTGCGGGATGGCGAATGCCGAGAAGGGGGAAGGAGAGGGCATGGAAGCGTCTCCCAACTCCCGAACCGGTCTCTCTTTTTCAAGGTCTCGAATCAGAGGAAATCATGGCTCGCCTCAGTTGGCTCCAACGTCTGTATTGGCGTTATCTCTCCAAGCCGGCGAGTGAGAGGGACCTCTTCCTGCACGTGCTGGAGACGCCGATTTCCTCGATCCTTGAAATTGGAATTGGATCGGGTGAGCGTGCTAAACGTCTTTTGCCCCTGTGCACGAAAGCGGAAGGCGTTACGCAGATCCGATACGCGGGAGTTGATCCTTTCGAATCCGCACCTGCCGGTCAGCCTCACCTTCACCTGAAGCAAGCGCATCGAATGCTGGCGGAATTGGGTGTGAAGGCGCACCTCATCCCAGGCGATCCGCAATTCGCGATCTCGCGTGTCGCGAACACGGTTCTGCCAAGCGATCTCGTCATCATCGATGGTTCGTTTGGATGCGATACCGATACTGGCAAAACGATCGAGACTTGGTTGCCAAGGCTCTGTCATTCCACCTCCACCATCTTTGCCTGCGACAAACAAGGTGGAAGCTTGTTGAAGAAGCCATTGCCTGATCAAGTCGTGGATGCATCGAACCTTCGCAAAGCTGCTTGAAGAAGAATCCCCAAAGGTCGGTTTGGCCTCTCTAAGTTGGGTTTCGCCCCTCCATGTACGACAAACTTGGCGGCTATTCAATAAGATAGGGTTCCGTCCGCTATGGATTCCCCTACCGCAGGGTGTCGATCTATCGAACATGGAGACATTCGCCGAGAATCTCCAACGACTTCCGGCGGTCAACTTCATCGCACCCTGGTTGGCCCACGCGATGGGAACCTTGGCCGGTGCTTTTGTTGCTTCCAATCTGGCTGCGACGAACAAGCATGCGATCGCGATATTCATGGGAACCTTCTTTTTGCTTGGTGGTATAACCATGGTGCTGATGGTGGGCGGCCCCGTGTGGTTTATCGTCTTGGATCTACGAGTTCGGTGCAGCGGCTTGCTCGCAATCGGCTATTAGCCGCCATCTTGCAGCCTCTCAAGCGACAGACATGCGGGGTACTATCTCCAGAAACGAATCGAGGAAATACAGGAGAGACCACTTCGATCAGGCATACTTTCACGTCGTCGCGGATTGGTTGCAGGAATGGCTTTCGCATTCCTCGGAGTACGCCTATCGGCTGACTGTTAAACGAAGTGCCGGGCTACCCCACCGGTCTATCTCGCCCCTCGCCCCTCGCCCCTCGCTACTCGCTACTCGCTACTCGCTACTCGCTACTCGCTACTCGCTACTCGCCCCTCGCCCCTCGCCACTCGCCACTCGCCACTCGCCACTCGCCACTCGCTACTCGCTTTCGATGCGAGGGTGCCAGACGTGACGGAACCAGGAGGGGAGTCGGAAGGTGTGGGGGTTGGTGGGCAGGGAAGGAATCGAGGGGCGATTCTCTTCGATCTGCATGCGAAGCTGTCCATAGCAGTGATTGAACTCTCGGATGAAGACTTCGCTCGCGTCCGGAATGCAAATGGACCCGACGACTTTGTTGCCTTGGCGGATAACACCGGAGAGTGGTTCGCGTTCGCTACCGGATGACATGTGGCGATTCCGTCCTTGGATGGGTTGATTCGCTGAATTGACGAAAGGCGTCGCACAACAATCGAAGGGAATCAATCCCGATGTGCGCGGTTCGGGCCTGCCCCTCGCAAAGGTCTCCACGGAACCCTAGGTAGGAGGCACCCAGCCCCCAAAGGGCCGATAACTGACTCCTTCGCAACGAGCCCGCCAACGCCATCTGCAGCCCCATGGCATGCGAGTGTGCCGCCATATGCTTGAGAGTATCGACATGGACGATATCCAACAATGAGTTTCCCCGCTTTTCCCAAGTATCCACCAGGATGTATTCGCACTCCAATGCCTTGCTCACCTGCAAAATGTCGTCCCAAGTGGGGGCATTGGCTTTCTCTGCGTCGGCGTAGTGGACCAGGATCCACTGGGACGGGTTGGAAATGGACTGAACTAAATGCGTTATTCGGTCCTGCCACCCGCTGTGCGCATCGCAGCCAGCCAAAGCGATTTTCCAATAAACGTCGCCGCCAAAGGGCCCGCAATACTCCTTCAGAGCCTCGTCGGTCGACTCCATCAACTCACCGAGCGCAATACTGAAACAGGGCCGCACCGGAGCTTCAGACAAGCGTCGATGAAACTCCTGGTATATCGGCCAAGCCACCTCTCGGTCAGGACGGCCTAATGAACCGCGGCTCGGCTCTTTGAGATCGATCCAAGGAAGATCCTGTTCCATCGCGATCTGGAGTTCCGCAAGGCTCCGAATGCTGATCAACGGCTGCGGAATGGGAACGGTTTTATCACCGGCTACCGTTCGTGTTGTTGTTCGCATTTCCAATTCCGAGTAAAACTACAGACGCCTGAACCGAGCTTCGATCATCCGCAGCCTGGGGCAAATCATCCGTCGGCATCCATCTGTGAACGCAATTTTGTAGGGGCTCGGTTGAACGCGCGATTTAATTATATCACAAACCAAGATTCGCTTCATCAGCTTTGCCGTCAGATCGAAGAGGACAAAGTCGTCGCATTCGATACCGAGTTCGTCGCGGAGGACTCTTATCGTCCCGAACTCTGTTTGCTTCAAGTCGCTGTGCCGGATGGTATCTATGTGATCGACCCCTATACCCTCGATAGCTTGGACCCCTTTTGGAATCAACTGACTTCACCCGATACGCAAGTCATCGTTCATGCGGGGCGCGAAGAAACGCTCTTTTGTTACCGAGCCACGCAAAAGCTGATTCCTAACCTATTCGATATTCAACTGGCCGCCGCGTTTTTGGGTCATGAGTATCCTGCCTCCTACGCGAATCTCGTTCATCGCTACACCGGGGTCAATCTGGACAAAGAGGAAACGAGATCGGACTGGCGGAAACGACCTCTCTCCAATCAGCAACTTCAATACGCAGCCCAAGACGTCAAGGACTTGCTTCGACTCCATCGCTCGATGGAAAAAGAACTGGGCAAACTCGATCGGGTCCACTGGGTCCGTGAAGAAACGAGCCGTTGGCAAGAAGACTTGGAACAATTCGAATCAAGTGAGAATTGGTTCCGTATCAGCGGCATCCAAGCTCTCAGCGGAAATAGCTTGTCCATTGTGCGAGCTCTCTGGATGTGGAGGGAGCAACGGGCCAAAGAACGGGACTTGCCCGCCCGAAAAGTCCTCCGCGATGATTTGCTCATCGAACTCGCGCGACGAGGCAACGGGGACGAACGCCGTATGGCAAGCCTTCGGGGAATGGAGCATCGCCATGTCAAACAACTCATTCCCGAGCTGGCCAAAGTGATCGCGGAAGCTCTGGATCATCCCGTTCCGAGCTGGCCCCGCAAAGCTCGCTACGGCAAAGGTCAGCCACCCGCGATGCTCACCCAATTTCTCTCTGCGGCTCTGGCCTACATCTGCCGCACGAAACGCATTTCTCCTTCGGTCGTAGCGACCGCCGATGATCTGCGGGACTTTGTGAAATACCGTCTAGACGGCTCCGATCCAGAGATTCCTCCACCGAGTCTTGTCTCGGGATGGCGGGCGGAGATCATCGGTCGAGAACTGGATGATTTGCTCAGCGGGAGACTGGCGATGGTGCTCGACAATCCCGACAGCGACATGCCGATCCGATTTCATCGCATTGCCCCCTAGCAGGGGACTGCATCCTCTGCGGGCCAAGCATTCGTGCCGTGTCGAATCTCGGTAATCGGGATCGAGCTCCATTCCGGATCCTGAGCGAGCGATTCGTAGAGCAAGCCAAGATGCGAAGCGGCTGCAGCGTCGGATTGAGGAACTGCCTCCGAAAGTACGATTCGTTCAAAGCGAATCCCAATCGATCTCGCCGCGACCAAACAGCAAACAACTTGATGTACCAAGCCCAGTTTCCACCCTGCCACCAACATCGCACGGGATTGGAATAGACGGATCAGATCCGCGTTGGTGTAGCGATTCGAGACGGGTGAAAAAAGACCTCCCGCCCCTTCGACTAGCAGGAAATCGCACCGTTCCGTTTGCTCACGCCATCCTGTGAGAATCCTCGCTTCATCGACTGCTTTGCCCTCCATCGCGGCCGCCACGGTGGGTGCGAACGGAGCCGCAAATCGCTGAGGGGAAACGGATTCAAAGTCCCCTTGGCGGCCCGTCGCGTTCCAAAGTCGCGAACCGTCCGAGCCGGACGCTTCCGCGAATCCGCTTGCAACCGGTTTATACGCACGTGCCTTCACGCTCGCATTCATCAAATGCTCCAGCAACAAACAACCGACGTAGGTCTTCCCCACGTCGGTATCTGTGCCGGTCACAAACAGGCTCTGCGCTACCAAATTCGAACCCGTTTCTCTGGAGCGATGTACATGGGAGATCCGGCAGGAACCGAAAAGGCTTCGTAGAAAGCATCCAGATTGGAAACGATCCCGTTGCACCGGTACTGGCTCGGCGAGTGGGGGTCGTTTGCCAATCGCTTTTTCAACTCCGGCTCGCGGTACTTGCGACGCCAAACTTGGGCCCAACCTGCGAAGAATCGTTGTTCGCCGGTCAAGCCATCGATCACAGGAGACTTTTTCCCTTCGAGTGAAAGCTGGTATGCGGTGAAGGCGACACTGAGGCCTCCCAAATCTCCGATGTTCTCGCCCAGCGTGAACTTGCCATTGAGATTCATCCCGGGCAAGGGCTCGTAGGCATTGTATTGCTGAACAAGCTGTTGCGATCGCTTTTCAAATTCTGCTTCATCATTCTGCGTCCACCAATTGCGTAGGTTCCCCTTCCCATCGAATTTGGCTCCTGAGTCGTCAAAGCCGTGGCTGATTTCATGACCGATGACTGCACCGATGGCACCGTAATTGACCGCGTCGTCTGCGTCGAGATTGAAGAAGGGAGGTTGCAAAATTGCTGCGGGGAAAACGATTTCATTCATCGTCGGGTTGTAGTAAGCATTGACCGTTTGCGGTCCCATGTACCACTCCTCTCGGTTGACAGGTTTTCCGAGTTTCGCCAACGCATAATTATGTTCGAACTCGGCGATCTTCGCGACGTTGGCGACGACATTGGTCGGGTTGATCTCGACGGACGAATAATCCTTCCACTTGCGAGGGAAGCCCACCTTCGGCGTGAACATCGAAAGCTTTTGCAGTGCTTCTTTCTTAGTTCCTTCTCCCATCCATTCAAGGTTCTTGATCCGAATCTCAAACGCTTTGAGCAAATTCTGGATCAACTGATCCATCTTTTGCTGCGCTTCTTGCGTGTAATACTTCTCGACATAGAGCTGTCCAACCGGCATCGCTAGGAGCCCGTTGCAAGCGTTCACGGCGCGTCGCTCTAAAGGCTCTTGCTCCTCGACACCGCTCAAAGTCGTGTCAAAGAACGCAAAGTGCTTTTTCTCCAAATCCTCGGTCAGGATGGGGGCGAAGGTGTTGAGTGTCTGGAAGGCAAACATCGCCTTCAACGTTTCCAAATCTGCCTTCTCCACGAGGCCGCTCAAGGCCTGAAAGAAGCTGGGTTGGCCGACGATCAGATCGGTGTCGGACGGCATCCCCGTGGCGGTCGCGTAAGCATTCCAGTCGACGGCAGGCATCGACTTCGCAAAGTCGGCCGTTGGCATTTTGTTGTACTGCTTGACGGGATCGCGAAGCTGCTCTTTGTCCCACTGCGCTTTGGCCAACTCCACCTCCAAGTCGACGATTTTGTTGGCGACGTCGGAAGCGTTGGGCCATTTGAGTTCTCCCAGCATGGTGGCGACGTACTTGCGGTACTCGCCGAGAAATTTGCTGAACTTCTCATCGAGGTAGTAATCGCGATCGGGGAGACCTGTTCCGCCTTGATTGACGTAAATCGCGTATTGATCCGATCGCCGGGCGTCGGAATCGATATAGACACCGAACAGGTTTGAAATGCCGAGCTTGCTCAGCTTGCCAGACAGGCTCAATAGCTCCTTCTTGTCCGCTACTTTTTGGATGTCCGCCAGCATCGGTTCGATCGGCTTGATGCCCGAAACGTTCCGGGTGGCTAGGTCCGTATAGGATTTGTAGAGGCCGCCGACTTGCCGGGCAATGGAAGTGGAATTTGGGGCTTGGCTCGCCTCTTCAATCAGTTTTCGGATCGCATCCTTGGTTTCCAGATCGAGCGCGGTGAACGCCCCGTAATTGGATTGGTCGTCGGGAATGGGGGTGTTCTTTAGCCAGATATCGTTGACGTGACGAAAGAAATCTTCGCTGGGGGGGATCTCTTTGCTAATGTTCTCGATATCGATGCCCGACTGCTGCGCCCAAAGCAAACCACTCGGGGTGGCCCATCCGGTTCCCATCGCGAGCACCGATGCCAACGCCCATCGAAGGAGCTGTTTCTTCATGGAGACGACCTTCCCTAGTTACATCATATTGTTGAAATGTTAGAACCTCGCGTATTCTATCGCTGGTTGGCATCGCTGCGAGCCACCATCGACTCGAAAGTCACGAGAAGGATTTTCCATGCGCATTGTATTGATGGGGACAGGGCCCTTTGCCGTTCCCAGTTTTGAAGCCCTCTGCCAACACGATTTGGAGATCGCCGCAGTGATCTGCCGGCCGGAGGTCCAAGCCCCATCGGCGAAGAAGGCGCCCCCTCCCAGCCCGGTCCGACTTTGGGCGGAATCGCAAGGGCTGCCTGTGCATACGCCGGCCTCGATCAACGATTCGATGACCATCGATTGGCTTCGATCCCTTTGCGCCGATCTCTTTGTCGTCTGCGATTACGGGCAAATCCTTTCCTCGGACGCTTTGAGTACCGCGGGATGGGGTGGTATCAATCTGCACGGTTCGCTCCTCCCCAGGCACCGCGGGGCAGCCCCTGTGCAATGGACGATTCTCAGCGGCGATTCCGTCGCGGGGGTGACGGTCATACACATGACCCCTGGGCTCGATGCCGGTCCCATCCTCGCCTCCACCAAAACAGATTTGATTCCTGACGAGAACGCCCAAGAGTTGGAAAGCCGATTGAGTCAAATAGGGGTCGAGACAACCCTGCGAGCTCTCGAATCGCTGCGAAACTGGGATACTTCAACTCCCTCACCCGGAACTCTCCAAGACCGAGCTCTCGCGACCAAAGCTCCCAGGCTTGCAAAAGGAGATGCTGAACTCGACCCGAGCTTCTCCTGCCGATTGTTGGATCGGCAGGTGAGAGGGTTGCAACCTTGGCCAGGCTGCTTCGCCAACATCGAGTGCTCAAGCGGTTCCACCCTTCGCCTGTTGATTCAACGAGCCAGACCTATTCCTCTCGAATTCCCCTTGCCGGACCATCCGATAGGGGCATTGTTGGTCGGGACCACGCTCCAGTCATTACAAGCCAATGCGCCATCTCTTTTCAATACGAGGAATCTGTCCGACGTGAAGTTGGCGGTCGTTGTCCGCGATGGCTTGCTGGCGTTGGAACAGGTTCAACCTGCCGGCAAGAAAAGCATGGCCGCAGCCGATTTTGCGTGCGGGTATGCCAAACAAGACTGGATGCGTGTCGCGTGTATTGGAACGGCAAAGAAACTGCTGGAACGCATGGCCCACATGGCTCAAACGGAGACCCTTTGATGACAAACCTCCAAGACGTCTTGGATTGTCTGGAACGCATCGCGCCGCTTTTCACCGCCGAAGACTGGGACAACGTCGGTTTGCTTCTCGGCGATCCGGGGGACAGGGTGTGCAAGGTGATGACTTGTTTAACGATCACCGACTCGGTGTTACAGGAGGCAGTCGAGAAGGGATTCGAACTCCTCGTCACCCACCATCCGCTTCCGTTCAAGCCACTGGATCGCATCACCAGCGCGACCTCAACCGGTCGACTCCTCTTGGAGGCAGCTCGCAATCGAATCGCGATCTATTCTCCCCACACCGCGTGGGATAACGCGGACGAAGGTATCAATGCGCAGCTCGCCAGTATGACCGAAATGGTACAGGTGCAGCCGATGGTTCGAAAGACAGTCGCGGGACGCGTGGTTGGATCAGGGAGAATGGGGATATTCACCGATCCAGTCTCTTTGAAGCAGATTCGCGAACGTTTGGCGGGGCAACTCCCGGAAATGCAATGGAGATGCACCCACGAACCGCATCATTCCATTCGATCGATGGGGATCATGTGTGGCAGCGGCGGGAGCTTGATCGCTGCAGCAAAGAGAGCGGGCTGCGAGGCGCTGCTGACGGGAGAAGCCACCTACCACCAATGTTTGGAGGCGGAAGCAAACGGAGTCGCTCTCGTGTTGGTCGGTCACTTTGCCAGCGAAGCTTTTGCAATGAAAAAGCTCGCGACGATGATCGCCGCGAGCTTTCCAGAACTTTTGGTTCAAGCGTCCGCGATGGAACGCTCTTCATTTTAGGTGGAGCTAGTTCTCACTAGCTCGGAGCCCTTAAACCAACTCGTCGAGAACCTCCCCGAGGAGCAGCCCAAAGCTATCTTCGGACTCGTCATCCGCGACGTTCGGTGCAACCGAGGACCAGTCAAAGCTGTCCAGTGCGAGTTGAGGACCGACTTCGGATGGCAGCAACGCAAGGTAGTCATCGAGGCCAGTCGTTTCAAAGTCCCCGGTTACGATCGGAGCTTGAGCAACGCTGTCCGAGCGGTCTGTCGCCAACGTGGGCATCGCGGTCGCTGAGACCCACATGTCGCTGGTTCGTGCCGAAGCACCTTCACCCTCCCCTTCACCACCTGCCGATTGGGAGTTGATGTAGTTGATGACCGAGAGCACATCGATCGGGCTCGCGAATCCATCACCATTCACATCCAAGTAAGGCGGAACTGGATTTCCTGGAGGAAGGCGTCCACCACCGGTGTTGTTGATGAAGTTGACGATATTCAAGACGTCGATTGCCGAGACGAAGCCGTCAGCGTTCACGTCCAGAGCATTCGTTGGGTTCTGGTAGGGGTTCCTACCGATTCGAATCATGTAGTCTTCGACTTCCCCATCTGGTGCAGGACCAACTGGCTCAAGGATTTCCGTCGAGCTAAATCGGACACGCATCGCCACATCGCGGTCGGTCACGGCCGTGTTCGGCACGTTGAACGAGACCGTGTTGTTGCCATTAGCAAATCGGCCGCCGGAAGGAAGTTTCTCGGAAGGCTCAAAGGTGCCATTGCCGTTGTAATCGATCCAAGCATTGACATATCCGACTCGCGACGTCGTGATGCCTTGAACGTTCACGATGATCGATCCCGAGTAAGCCGCTGTCGCGGAAACGAGAGTCACGCCATCGTCCAAGTCATCGGCGCGAGCATCGGCGTCGGCCGTCAAATTCGCACCGAGGGAGAAGCCTTCCACCACGGAGTGCCGAGGACCGTTATTGATCTTCTTCGTCGAGTAGATCGGATCGGGCGCGTCGCCGTAATCAAGTCCTTCGCCAAGGAAGATTGTGGTCACGGTCGATCCGTCCGGCTCGGTCGCTCGCATCGGATTTCCTGCGACATCGCGAATCCCCGATACCGATTCGATATTGAGACCGGCGACCCCGAGAGCTCCTTCGACAAACACTCGGTTGTTGAGCGCCGTCACTTCAATGCCAGGAAGGTTGCGAGACTCGATAGCTTGGATGAGCAAGCTAGCGATTTGGCTAGCCGACTGCACCGTGAGCAAATCGATCACGACGGGGACGTTCCCAGAGCGTCCGGGTGCTCCGACGACTTGCAATCCTCCATTGGAGGAGAGCAATCGCAAATCGGCTTGATCGCCGACCGCAATGAATCCGCCAGTAGTGAATGTCGCTGTCAATCCGAGGCCTGCTCCGTTGAGAGCTGCGACGACCGAAGCGGAAATTCCATCGACTGTTCCCGCGAGAGGAACGGCGATATTGGTTGGAGTGCTCAGGATACCATTCGAATCGAATTCGAAAGTCAGGATCGTACTGCCCCGTTGGACCGAGAAGGTTTGCCCGTCGGAGAAGCCGGTTGGCTGTCCATTTTCGCTAGGTACTCGGAATCCATACGTTGGCAAGACTCCGGTTGCACCCGATTGCGTCAACCGACTGGTGTCGGATTGCACACGGATCAAGTTGCTACCCAGAATCTGAAGCTGGCCGTTACCGATCGATTGGATCGATAGATTGAGAAGGGTGCCGCGGACGGCGGACACGATCTTCTCCGCCACAATGGTCGGCGAATCCTGGGTATCGAACGCGACGGCGATATTACCGGGGGTGACCACCGAGTCATTGTCGAATTCAAACGTGACCAAGCGGAATCCGTCGTCGATGCGGAAGGTGGTTCCATCCGCAACAGTGTGCGTGATTCCGTTTCCGGTTTGTGGAACGGTCAGACGAATGCCCGTGTCGAGTTCGAAGTAGGTGCTAACGTTGCGATTATCAAGAATCGCGTACGTGGTGCCATCCACGGTGGCATTTGGTTCTGCCAACTGAATCATCGATTCGTTGGTGTTGATAAACCGAATTTGATAGACCGACTCGCCCTCCCAAAGGCCCGCCAGTGGGGTCAGGCGGATGATGTTGCTCATCGTGTCGTAGCCAAAGCGGTAGTCCAAGCCTTCGATCAGAATCTCGCCGTTCTTGTAGACGAGAATTGAACTGGACGAGACTGTCGATCGATCGATGCCTGTACCTTGGGAGGTATTGCTGATCAACGAGGTGTCGACAAGTTGGATGTCGAAGTACGAGAACGTTTGCCCGACAATCTCCACCGTTCCGACGGAAGAATTGCGATCTGCTCCCAGTGCATCGTTGTCGACTGGATTGATGGCGATCGCGATAGGTCCAGAGAAATCAGAACGATCGGATGCACCACGATCCTTGAAGACCGACTCGCCGAGTCCTGGAGGGGCTACAACGTTTGGATCATCGACTCGCAATTGTCCAGTGATGTCGGTGGCTGGGGTGATGATCGGCGAAGGAAGCAATCCGAGTGGTTGTTTGACCGACAACAACGCGGCCCGATCCGCCAACGAATCGATGGACGCATCGATCGCAAGCGATCCCGGAACCGGATAGAGATTGCCGGTCGCTGCATTGCTAAACAATGGAACGTTCGGACTTACTACGATTGGGAACTGGCCGTTGTTGGCAACACCCGTGGAGTTTTGCGAGTTGTGCTGGTAAAGCGTTCCGCCGACCACCGTGCTATTGCTAGTCGGGTCAACCGAGATGCCGGTCGTGTGGTTGACAACGATATTGTTCAACAGCGTGGGGCTCGCATTGGGGCCGATCGAAATCCCAACCCCGCTCGCTTGGTAGAGCAACCCAGGTCGGCTGGAAAGGGCTCCCACCGCATCGATATCGGCACCGACCGAATCGCCACTGAGCGATCCTTGGTTCAGTTCGTCAGTGAGACGAACGAACTGGAGTTGGCTTAAGCTGTTGTATCCGAACGCGTCCAAATCGATATATCGGTTATTGAACGATGCAACACCGACATTGCGATAGGTTACGCCATCCGAGCTAACCTCGACTCGAACATTCTCCGATTGACCGACTTCGTAGACCACCAAATCAGGACGAGCGTCGTTGGAGCCAGTCAGAATGTTGTTGGTGAACTGCAGCACGATCGATCCGCCCCGGCCGAGCGATACAGCACCTTGGCCTGCAACAGGTTCGCCGATTCCCGAGAAATCGGGCAATCCCAACGCAGCGGCTGGAGTTTGCAAACCAGCGATGGGGACTGGGCCTCCACCGGCGGTTGGATTGTAGCTCACGACGGCATCTGCGAACGCGACGCTACCGAGCGAGTAGAAATCGTCTGCAATGATGGACGGAGCTGGTGTCGAGACCGGTGTTACCGATCCCCCGAGGATGGTGTTGTTGACAATCCGAGCAAACGGAACAGATGCAGCTGGAACGTCTCCTTGCACCGAATCCCCTTCGATGCGAATACCACCGCCGAAGTTGCCGACCAACTCGTTGTTGACGATCACAGCGCCCGGAGCGAGCCGTGCGTTGTTCAGCGTAATCGTATTGCGAACCGATCCTGGGTTGGGAGCATTGGAATTCGGATCGCGATCGCCCGCTTCCAACGTAATACCAAAGCCGTTCGAGAAGGAAACTCGCGAGTTCTCGATCACAATCTGACCTTGCTCGCGCGGCGTATTGCGGTCCCCTTGGAAGGTCGTCGAGCGATACTGTCCAATATTGACGGGTACCGTCGCATCGATGGTCCCAACCAAGAAGATCGTATCGGAAGTGATACCGGTCGTCGCACCGTCCGAGGAAATCGCACCGATCTTCAGGACGCTCTGAACCAACGAGGAATTGATCAAGTCTCGAATGCGGGATGCGATGACTTGAGCGGATTCTCCGCTGAACGGATTGTAGGGAACCCGAATATTTCCGGGTGCTACGCCGCGAGCGGAAGATGTGGCGGGAAGGGAGACGTCATCGAACTCGAGCACCAACGCATTAACGCCATCGCTCAATCGGATGGTTTGCCCATCCGCAATGCTGCTGGCTGCGTTGAAAGTGATCGATTGCGTCGCCGATTGCGGAGCATTGGGGGCAAACGATCGAATGAGATCGAGTTCCACATTGCTTCGGGGGTTGGTGACCGTTCGTGGGCTGCCGTAATCCGTGCCGCCGCGGATCTCCAACTGGTAGGTTCCTCCCTGAGGTCCGGTGTTGTTTCCGACCGTCACGAAGCTCGTATCCGATCGGGTGCCGGTGACTTGCTCGCCACGCTCTGCAACTCCGATGATGAAGTCGTCCAGATACACACCTTCGAACGCATTGTTTTGGGCTCGGAAGGCTGGGCGGTTGAATGGGTTGTTGTTCGAGCCAAAGTTATTGGTTCCCCATTCCGACAACGCATCCTCGGGGCGAGCCGAGGTGACGGTGAAAGGTCCGGGCGAGCTGATCTGTACGCCGGTCATATCGAGGAACACGCCTCGTTGAGCGAAGGTGTCAAATCCATCCACACCGACCAATGCCTCTTCCATCGCGCGTTTGACTTCCGTAGCGACTTGCTCGGCCGTCATGTTTTGCGAGACGTAGACAGGGACAGCCGTGCCATCGACCAAACCGTTACCGCCTAGGAGCGATAGTGCCGAATTTGGCGAGAGAACGACGTCGCGGACGCCGTCGAGTTGGACGCGGTTGTCGAGAACGGTGATGTTCTGACGCGGCGTGACATCGATTACCAATTCGTACTGACCTTGCGATCCGCCGTTGGTTCCACTTCCCGATACATTCGGGTTGTAGTTCGTGTTCGCAGAACCGGACACGCCGATGTAATAAACGCCGTTTTGCGGAACATTGAAGACGATTCGCGAATCGCGAGTTCCGGCAAAGTCGTTGTTAAACGCAAGCTGCTGTCCGAGGCTATCGAAGATTCGAACGTACGGATCAAGCGGGGAGCCCAACGTAGTCGCACTCGCGGTCACGACCACTTGCGTGCCCGCTTCCAGAGTCATGCGAACCAAATCGATATCTCGATCGAACGCTGGATCCAAGTTCGTATTGTCACCGATCGCGCCGATGCCGCGGACTTGCTGAAGACCACCATTGACTCCAACAGAGAGGGCTCGGATCAAGGTGTCCGATCCACCCGCCGGATCGGCGAAGTTCACATTGTTGACGGGCTTCGTATAGGTCGCTGCACGCAACGCATCGTGGATCTTGATAGCGAGCTCGTTGGGGGTATCGATCGCCGTGTAGTTGATCACTTCCCCTGCTGGAGCCGTTCCCGTGCCATCCCAGAACGTGAACGTGGTTCCGAGAACACTGAATGTCTCCAGATTGCGAATACCCGATCCGCTCGGCACCACAAGTCGGGAGCCCATCTCGATTTCGAACTGACGTCCACCGATGTTGAACGTTTGACCGTCCGATAGCTCCCGACCGGCTACCATGCGCATCTCGAAGTCGCGGCCACCCGTGAAACCGTAACCCATGCCGCCAGCGGTGCTGAACTCGAAGCGGAGGCGAACGTCTTTGTTGCCCGCCAACGAACTCATATCCACACGCGCTTGCCGCCATGCTACGGCAGGCGCTACGGCGCCCGCTGCCAAATTGTTGTCAATCGCTCGCTCGATCGGGGCTTCCAACACATTGTCGTTGTTGGTCACCATCAAACGCCATTGGCCATCATCCCCCGCGGCGTAGACTCGGAAAGAGTCTCGCATTGGGTTGGTCAAACCGGATGTCGTATCCTCGGTGCTGAGGAAGTAGTTGAAGTACAACGTCGGCTTATCCCCCGACGCGATACCGCTCAACGAGAAGGACTGGCTCTCGAGAACCCCAGCTGCACCACCTGGGAAGTTGTAGGTGTTGGCCAGAGGTGTCCCAAGTGCGCGGGGCTGTGTCAGAGGGTCATTGAAGTTGTTGAACGTGACATTGTTGTTCGCGAACCGATTCTCGAAGCCGAAATACCAGCTCTGACCACCGTTCGCAGCGACATCGCTTCGATCGGTTGGCGCGTTGAGCCCGTGTCCTGCATCGTTGGACCGGTTGTTGCTAACGTGCCAAAGGTTGTAATCCAAATTGGAGAAGGCGAGCCCACTCAAATTCGAGATGCCTGTCGAAACGCGCGATGTGCCGTTTGCAAAGACGTTGACAAAGTTCCCGTCGGTATCGAACGCGTAGATGTTGCCCGCAGCATCGGTACCGAACAAGACATCTTCGTACTGTCCACCGCCCGCGTTTCGAGGTCCTGCCGTCAAACCGGTGAACTGGATACCCGAAAGGTTATAGGAGGTGGTAACGTACGTCGCGACATTGCCAGGGTTGTTCCCTTCCAAAGCGGACTGCGGTATGCGATACAAACCACCTTGATCGCTGACCGCGTAGAGTGCATTGCCGATTTGGGCGATACCGGTAATGTCCCCTCCAGGAGGAATGCCGATCGCTCGTGAACTGCCTGTGGTGCCGATCACGTTCGCGTTGACGAACTGCACGACGTTGCCGTTCGCGACAGCCGACAATCCAGCAAAGCCTGCCGAATTCACAGCTTGAACGAGTCGAACTGCGATCGTCGCCGCGGTATCTTCCGCGAGGAAATTGACCGCAACACGACCGCTTCCGACATTGCCGGTCGAGCCAAGATCGCGTGCGACTCCACGGCTGACCAGTGTCCCGAAGGAACCTGTCAGTGCGCCGCTGAAGTTGACGCGAGTGCCATCGAAACCGATTTGAATTCCGGGAGCAATCACCTGGCGAAGCGATGCGACGAACTGCTCGTTGTTCATCGTCGGTTGATAGAAGACCGATCGAACACCTGGAATCACCGGAGGTACTGGATTGGTCGTGATCCGATACGTCACTCCGTCGATGAGGAATTGGTCCCCATCGAGGAGAACTCGGGTCGGATTGTTGATCGGATCGAATTGTAACGTCAGCTCAGGGCCAGCGTTGAACTCGAATACGATGTTCGTGTTGGGCAATGCTCGCAACGTGATCGTGTCGCCATCCGATATCAGCGAAGTCGTGTTCGCTGCGCGGACTTGGGTCGCCTCGGTCACCGCGACGCTCGTCGAAACCGCTGCTGGGTTGGAGGTTTGGATGAATCCTCGCTCGGTGACGCTTGTACCTGCTCCCAGGATGATATCGGGAGGATCAGGGTTGCCAGCCGTCACGATGTTGAACGCATTCACCACCGCAGGGGTACTATCTCCGGCTCCCGTATTCGGATTGAACCGGTAGAGGATATTGCGCGTGTTGGGAACGCCGTTGCCCGGAGCTCGGTTCGCGACTACGAAGCCCGCTTCCTGGAACCCGCTAATGCTCGCGAAGGTGATGGCTTGGAAGGTCAAGCCAACGTTGTGGTCGGTGAGCTGAAGATTGGGATCCAGCTGTCGTGTGGTCACGCCAAAGTTACCGTTTGCGACTGCTGCACCTGTCCCCGGATCGATCAGCATGTAATCTGCCGAAGCATCGTTGCGAACGTTGCCAATGGCACCACGGAATCCGCGGATATCGCCGTTCGGACGGATGGCCACATCGCGAATATCGCCAGCTGCGGTCCCTACGAAATTGGAGAGTTCACCGGTGAATGGATTGGCTAGATACAGCTGCGACGACCCGTTGGAGACTTCTTGCAGGAGGTACATCGGAACATCGCCCAGCATGTACTCCACGCGGGAAGATTCTGGCAAGAACTGTGGCACGATTGGGCCTTGCGCTGCATTGCCTCGTCGGTTATCGACCCGATCTTCGACAATGTACTGCCCTCCGTTTATAGGCTGGACCCGAACACCCGAATCATCTGCGGTCGCATTGCGGTTCAATCGGTTTGCGATCACCGTGGGAACCTGCGTCTTGCTCGTCACGGCGAGGAAGTAACGACCTGCTGGCAGTTCCACCGATCCCAAGTATGGGTCCAACGTTCCGGTCGAACCACGACCGAGATCCGTGTTATCTGCGGATCGAAGCGACGTGGCGCGATCGTCTAGGATATTGCTGTCTTCCCCTACATGGATCAGATTGCCACCTGCGTTGAACAGGTACATCGACATATCCGCACGGCCGATGCCGTCGGCGTAATCGATATCGAATATGGTCGACAGGTATTCCGCGAGTGGCGACACCAACTGTTGGTAATCGATGTCAAACGAATACCAATCGATATCCGTGTTCGAGGAGAGACTGCCTGCAACCGCAATCGTGCTGCGATCCGTTTGAAGGATGTTCCCTAGGTATTGAGCCGTCGCAAATGTGTTGTTGTTGACGTTGGCATTCTCCACTTCAGCCGTTTCACCGACGAGTGGGGAATGACGAGGTACACCGGAGAGGGTGATACCATTGGTCGCATAGCGAATGTCCGCATGCGAGATCGACGAACCTGGGTACTCTTGCGCTTCCCCTAGACGGATCTGCATTTGGTAGGAGCCTCGAGAGCGGCCCTGACCCACCGATGCTGGATTGCTCAAAGCAGGGGTTCCAGCCGGTTGACCGGGGAACTGATTGCTGCTTCGTACTCGAACGTGGTACAAGCTGGCTACGTTCTCTTGGCCAGGGAGTACAACTCGGAAGCCCGCGTCTTTCAAGTTGGTGCTGAAGTCATCCCTCGCTTCCCCTGCGGCAGTGGTGGCGACTTGCGACAAAGGGCTCTTGCGAAGAGGATTCGCCGAGTTACCGGTCAATGTCGAATAAAGCGGGTTCGTCCCCGGTTGGGTTTCTTCCAAATAGGAGTCGTCCGACAAGGCCAAAATGGTTCCGTCAGCGGCGATCAATTCGATCACCGTATCGAGCCCCATCGTGGTGCGATCAATATCGAACCACACTTCGGTGCGACCGTTTGCTGTGAAGCTGTAAACGTCTACGTCGGTGGGCTTGTTGATCGAACCTTGAATCTCAAAACCAAGTCGCGCATTCTCATCCCCACCGCTGATTTGGCGAGCGAGCTGACCAACATATTGAGCGCTCGTCGGTTGATCGTTGGAAGATGGAGCACTGGCTCGTGCTGATTCCTTCTCCGTGACGACCGACACATTGCGATCGTTGGAGTAAGTCTGCATCGAGACGCCGGACCAGGATCCCGGAGTGGCTTGTCTCTCGATCGCGGTCGGAACCAACTCCAAGAAGCTGGTCATCCGGGCGGAAGTCGAGTTCGGCTCAACACTCCATGCGAACGCCGTTGTCACATCGGAGAGCCCATACACGCGACCCAGAAGAGGATCGTTGATCGGCGGGAGATTGGCGGTGTTGATGTTCCCTGCCAAGCTGTAGGTCGTACCATTCGTCTCGATCGCGTTGGCCAAATCGCGGTATTGATCCGCAGCCCAACCGAGGTATGTCGCGTTTTGAAGATCGGTGCCGGTTTGATAAACACCGCCGTGCGAGAAGCCGATTCGCTCCGCACTGTCGATGGTGTAGGCGCGGAAATCGGGCTGCCCAGGAGTGCCGGCTACGTACAAGAAATCGTCGCTCGGACTTTGAATGTCCTCATCCAGATAGTTGACAAACGAAATGTCGCCCAAAGGTCGATCGCTATCGAGAATCAACGTGTTGAACATTTTCGAAATGCCATTGTCGAATCGTGTTTCGATTCGCCATCGAACCACAGCATTGTTATTCCCTGTGAATGTTCCTTCGCTGACGACCAAGTCCGGTGAAACAAGGGTTGGCTGTTGGGTGATCGTGGTATTGGCCAGCTCAAAGCCACCCCCGTTCGATCCCAGATCGATGTAGTTCGTGAAGTCGAAAATGACGTTTGCATTCACAAACAACTGGCTTGTGCCTTGGGCCGTAATGCCCGAGGTGCCGAAGAAGCTGATGTTTCCACCCACTTCCGGAGTCGCGGAGAAGAAACCTGGGGTGTTGATGTTTACGTCATTGTCGATGCGGATGCCGTTGTCGACTTCGGGGCCTGTTGGGAGGCGGACAATCGACTCGCTCGAGCCGGAAGTTCCGTTGTTGTCCGTATCAAAGTTCGGGCGACCATCCAAACCAAACCCTGCACCGACTGAGTCGTCCGCTAAGGCTGTCATGACAACAGGGAAATTCGGTTGCCCGACAATCTGAATGCTTCCTCCGATACGGTTGGAATAGTCAAGCGGAGTACCTGTGGCATTCAAACCAGCCAGCGATGAATCCCCGCCGAATTTGACAACGAGGCTTTCCGTGGCAGAACTCTTCAGCCGTAATCCCCCATAGGTGTGGAGATTGTCCGAGGTAATCGTGGTGCTGACCACGTGCACCATGTCGGTGTCATCCCACACGCTTTGAGTGGTGAGAGTCTGGCCGCGAACTTGCATCCCATTGATCGAGTTGCGTGACAAACGGTTGCCCCGAACCAATGGCCCTTGGTTTTCGACGAAGTCCGATCTGGTTCCAATTCCACCGGTCATGCGGCCGGGATCATTGATCAAGTCCGAGTTCAAGGAGTTCACGTCGATGCTGATGGCGGCACCTTCGTTGTCTGCGATGCGATTGTTGACCAAGATCGGCTGCGCACCTCGAACAAAGATCGCTGCCGGCACATTGGTTCCCCGTCCCGTTCGGCTCGAGGTGGTCGCGCTTTCAGTGCCATCGAGACTAAACTCGATGCGGGAATTAGCCATCCGGAAGTCCGATTGATGAACTTCGATAGGATTGAAGGATGCGAATCCACCTTCGATCCGCGTTGTGCCCCCAGCGTAGGCGAGACGGACATTGTCCAAGGAAGCCGCGCTACCATGGCCAACGAAAATGCCTCCCCAGTCCCCGGCTTTGGGGTCCAAGTTGCTTTGCGATCCAGTTGTGTCCGATGTGCCTCCAATACCAAATCGAGAATCGTTAACGCTGGTAATGACAACGGGAAGACCCGGGGAGCCTTCGGCCATCAAATTGCCGCCGTTGCGGATCTCAATACGCGATCCCTGAGCTTTGATGATGGTTCCGCCGTCGACTACCAAACTACCGTCAAGCCGCGAACGGACCTTCACCGCGAGATCGGCAAGAGGGGCACCGGTTACGGTTCCATTATCGATAAAGCTGGTCGAAACTGCGTTGATTTGTGCGACGAACGAATAAGTTCCGCCACCCGTTGCATCGCTTCGATAAATGCGACGGGCAACGTAAGGAAGATCGGTACTGATCGGTGGTAGATTGTTCAACTGAATGGAACCGTTCGCAGCCACCGTCAACGACGAGGTCGGGACGGACGCGAGGCTCTCGTTACCCGCTTGATCGACGTAGACCAAACGGTAGTTGTACGTCCCTGCCGCCAAACTACCTGCTCCGGCGGTCGCCAATGTGACGATGGATACCGGTGGAGCAGCCACATCGAGGATACCGCCCCCTGGACGACCATCGATGACCAAGTTCTCGCCGATCACGTGAGGAATATCGATGTCATCGAATCGAGCGGAAACAGTGATTGTCTCGGGGTTTTCGGCCACCCCAGTTCTGGTCCGGATGAACAACCCATTCAACGTGTTGTTCACAACACGGTTGCCATGGATATCGGGACCAACGCGATCGTAGTCCGAAACAAAGAACCCAGTCGATTGGGAACGAGGGTCCAAGAAATTGTCTTCTCGGAAGCTATTCGGAGTTGCCGACATCGCTGCGTCGGCACTTCGTGTGATCAAATTGTTCGCGACCGTTGGGCGGCTATCGACAATGTGAATCGGTGTGATGACTTGCGAAACCCCATCCACCAAGACTTGCCCACCACCGAATCGAATGTCCGAGTGGACCACCGTGTTGAGGAACAAACCGTTTCGCTCTCGGTCCGCGCGTGTTTCGTCGCTGCCATCAATCCGATTTCGGAAATCGATTCCCCCCCAGTCACCAGGAGTTGCAGCGGGAGGCGTTTGATCGGGATTGACTCCGACTCCCACGGTATCGTTGATCGAAGTAACGATGACCTTCGTATCCGGTGTTCCGAGCAACTGGAGTGCACCACCGCTTCGATCTACGCTGACCGTTGAGCTTCCTGCACTGATGCGTGCGCGCCCCACCTTAATGATGGCGCCGGCATCGATCATGACCGTTACGTTCTTCGGAACATCGAAGGTGGCACCGTCTGCGAGCGCCGATCCAAAACGATTGAAGCCAATTTCGTAGGCGCGATTCTGGGTGTTGCCGAGAATCCGAACGACCACGTTCCGTTCGCCATTGGGGAATGATCGCGACATCGCGTCGGCGTTTGCCAGCGCGGCGGCGATCGTGTTGTACGGTGCCGACAAAGTTCCATTGCCGCCGGTCAGAGCCGTCTTGTCGACCCAAATGGTGTAAGCCGAGAGATCGGGAACACCAGGAGTCGTTGTAGCTCGATCGGGGCGGGTCGGAACAAACCAATAGTTGAATACGCCGCCGGGACGTCCGTCCCCGTCGCCATCGAGTGGCGTTGCGCTTCCATTGGCATCGACTAAAGAAGCTGGGGCTGGAGGACGGTAGTCAATACGCAGTTGGTACTTCCCTTCCGATTTTCCTCCCAACCCCGAATCCTCGATGCTCGGATCGTACGATGTGTTCCCCTTGGCGCTCACACCGACGATGTACTCGCCACCTTGTACGAAGTCCAAGCTGATTCGTGGGTCTTTGCTGAAGTAGTCTTCGTTGGCTGCAATTTCCACCCAACGCGGAGCAGCCGAGGTTCCTTCATTGCGATACAAGCGAATGGAGGCATCGAGCAGACTCGAATCGGCTTGTCGCTCCGCCGCGATCTCCAAGTTGATCTGCCCCCCTTGGCTCGGAAGGGTGAAACGGTACAGATCGATATCCTTCCCCTCTGGCCGAAGAATATTTTGGCCGTGCACAATGTCGTGGGTGCCCGGGAAAACCCCTTCCGCCACAGCGGGGTTCAAAGGCGAATTGTTTTGGACGGTCGACTGTGGCAACTCGTCTGCATTGCCCAAACCTAGCAACACACCGATCCCTCGCATGAACGAGCGGAAAAGCTCGGTACCAAAAAGCGTGTCGTCCGCGGTGTTGAAGTCTTGGATGTCGATCACGACCGCCGAGATGGCGGGGTTCGACGACAGCGGCCCTGCCGCATAAGTGAGTCCGCCTGCCGCATTGGCTTCGATCGGAGTCAATGCCGTGAGTGGATTGATCGCCAACATGTCGCCCACAGCCACGGTGAAGCCAAGGGAATCGCTCTCGACGAATCGAACTCCCAAGTACTTTTCGTAGAGCGAGAAGATTTGGCGCACCAAATCCTTTTGAGGCTCCGTGATCGCATTCAATTGGACGCTGCTGTTCGCAGTTCCCAAGGCCGATGCGAAGTTGTAAGGGATTACCGCGATTCCATTTTGGTCGATACGCGTGACGTGCTGCTGATAGCGATTGTCGCGATTGCCGGCTTCATTGTTCGCGCCAGGGAAATCGAGAGGGAACGGGTTCGTGTTTCGGATTTCCGAATCCACAATCACGGCCTTCGATCCACCTCCCGCTGCCCAACCTCCACCCAAATCGGTCGCCGAATCATAGCGGCTCCCGGGATCGGTAGCAGGGGTTACTTGCACGACGCCACTGGCCGCAGGAACCTCGTTGTTACCGATACGCAATCGCAACGCGGTGATCGGCAATACCGCTCCCGTCGTTGGATGGACCAATGCATCCAGATTTCGCTCGAATGTTAGTGTCGATCGATTCAGGATCGCATCGTAGTTCACCGCCACCGGCACATAGACAAAATCGTCGGCGCCAGAAACCGTATTGTTGGTGTAAACGAGCTGGTAATACTCCGGCTTGACCGCCTCTGCCGGATTGAGATCGTCGTTGTTGAAGTAGACGTGGACCACATTTCGCAACTGCGAAAGGGATCCATTGGAATTTCGGACAACGGGCTGCGGAACAACCGACTGCACCGTTGGACCCAGATCCAAATCGAACCGAACGCTGCGGCTTACACCGCCGTTGAACGGAAGACCATTGGTGCTTCGCAATGCGAAGGGACCGCTTCCGAGAATGTCGATCAAATAGAAGTCATCTGGCAAAGATTCTGCGAAGCGGATTATGACTTCGCGGTCGGTTTCCCCAAATCCAATGAACGAAGGTTGAATGGCCACATCGTCGCCACCCACCAAGGTCAGCGGGGAGTAAGTGGTCGAATTGCCGCCGATGCGCGTGCTGGGAGAACCGCTGACCAAACGAGCGCGAACCAACTGGCTCGCATCGCTCGAACTGTTGATCGCATTGATCAACTCCGAAACGGTGGTCGAGAATCGGAAGTTGCTGTTGACCTCGACCCGGACTACGTTCCCGGTCACGGTGACTACCGGTGCTGCTTCACCACCGAAATCCCGCGAAACAACTTGTACCTGCGTCCCACCACCACTCGAGCTGGGGAGGACCGACAGAAACTCAACTTGGAGTGTATTCGAACCCGAGTTCAGGTTGCTCGAAACGCGGGCTGCATCCGCACCATCCAACGTCAAAACTTGACCTGCCGGAACGAAGTCGGAAATGATTTCAAATTCGGAACCTCGCAATCGCTTGACCAGGACCTTGCTGGCGACGGTTGCATCTTCCGTCATGGCGCGGATCAAATCGGAAGCGGTGGTCTTGAAACCGGGTTGCGTGTTGACCTGAATGTTGATGCGGTTGCCCGACACGCTCAACACCGGCCAACTTGCAGGCTTGCCGCCAATACCGCTGCTGCGCTGTGTTTGTGTGAAGACCAGCTCCAGCCCATTCCCTTGCTGCCCAGGAAGTGACGCGCTGAAGTCGAGGACCACGCGACCGTTGGTCCCCAAGTCGGTGCTCAAGTAGGCGGACGAGAGAATCCCATCCGTCCCTGCCCGTTTGACTTGGATCCCGGAAAGGGTCGACGGATCGATCCCCGAAGAATCGTCGAATCGCAGGACGATTTCACGAGGGCTCGACGACAGGACGGTCGCCCCCGTATTTCCCGATGTCAACGAAATCAACTCACCCTCGTTCGGCTGCACACCGATCAATTGAGGGCCTACCGCCATCAACTGGCGGCTTTCGAGAGATTCCAACAACGACCTGCGAACCAGGAGCTGCTTGCGCTTCTTGGATCTGTCTTTTCGTGGATGATTGCTGGAGAAAGAACCACTTCCGGTACCGACGGTGGTCATTGACGAACCTCTTGAGGAGCCAAAAACAGGGCAATAACGAGTAGGAGCTCTAGGATGAGCCGCATTTTCGAGTCTAATTCGACCCAAGCGCATTGCAACGAATCACTACGACTTGATAACGAGTTCCTGAAATGCAAGTCGTTTTAATTCCTTTACTTGCTACCTCTGAGGCTGCATAATCGTTAGAGGTGTCGCAACCAATGCGACCCTTGGAGGGTAAGATTCCCCCAAAAGTTCCAAATCACCTAAATCAATCATTTCGCCCGCTCAGTTCACCTCACGGAATCAGGATGTTTCAGTCACTACAAGAAGGTCTCCAATCCGCCTTTCAAACTCTCCGTGGAAAAGGGAAACTGACCGAATCGAACATGCGCGAGGGACTCGCCATGGTCGAAAAATCGATGATTGAAGCAGACGTCAACGTCGATGTCGTCCATGAGTTCATGGACCGCGTCACCAACGCTGCCATCGGACGCCGCGTCATCCACTCTCTCCGCCCCCACGAAGAACTCGTCAAAATTGTTTACGAACAATTAGTGGAGCTTCTGGGACCCGTCGACAATGCCATTCCGCTGAAACGGGGTGCCGCCAACAGCATTATGATGTGCGGGCTTCAGGGAGCTGGTAAAACCACGACCTGCGGTAAATTAGCTCAGCTTATCAAGGAGAAGGGGTTCAAGCCCTTTCTGGTTGCCGCCGACTTGCAGCGCCCCGCTGCGATCGAACAACTCCATGTCCTGGGCCGCCAGCTGAACGTCGGAACCTTTAGCAAAGCGGGTGCGACCGACCCGGTTGAAGTTTGCCAAGCGGGAATCGCTGCAGCACGGGATGCGGGCGCGGACATCATAATCCTCGACACCGCGGGCCGGCTCGCCATCGACGCGGAATTGATGGAGCAGCTCAAACGGATCGACAAAGCGGTCCAGCCCCAGCAAGTCTACTTAGTGGTCGACGGCATGACCGGTCAGGATGCCGTCAATAGTGCGAAGGCCTTCAACGAAGCCCTCTCCCTCGACGGCGTCATCATGACGAAACTGGACGGGGACGCCCGCGGCGGTGCCTTGCTCAGCGTCAAAGCGGTCACCGAAGTCCCGATCAAATTCATCGGCACCGGTGAACATCTCGATGCCCTCGAGCCCTTCCGTCCCGAAGGGATGGCGAGCCGGATCCTTGAAATGGGGGATATCCTCGAAGTCGCCCGCGAAGCCCACCGTTTGATCGACGAAAAGGAACGAAAAGCGCTCGAGGAACGGATGTCCAAAGGGGTCTTCACCCTCGGCGACTTCCGCGACATGATGCAGAAGCTTCGGAAACCGGGTCTGATGACCAAGATGCTCACCTTGATGCCGGGAATGGGGGAGATCTCGAAGATGATGGCCAATACCGACAGCGAACGGGAAATGCGACGCTTGACCGGTATCGTCGACTCCATGACTCCCGAAGAGCGAAAAAATCCCAAAGTGATCGACTCGGCCCGACGAAATCGAATCGCAAAAGGATGCGGAGTTCAGCCCAACCAAATCAGCGATCTGATCAAACAGTTCGAGATGATCGGACCCATGCTGCAGATGGCAACCTCGGGGAACATGGGCGACAAAATGAAAATGCTCAATCAAATGCGTGGCATGATGTCACAAAACCCATTCAACCCCATGGAAGGCATGAAGCTCAAGGGGAGCACGGGCAAACGCTTAACCCCGAAAGAGCGGGATAAACTTCAAAAAGAGCGAGAACGACTGCTCCGAAAGAAAAAGAAAAGCTAGTCGCCCCATCTCCCTTGCTTCTCAAAGAGCCGATTTGCTACTGTTCCACCTCCACGTCTTAAGGAGGGCTACTGCAGTCCAAATCCCCGGGAGGGCTGTCGCAGGACAGTATCGCAATGTTTCGTCTCTTTCGCCTGTTCTCCATCTTCGCCGCTATCGCGTGGACTTCGAGTGCCTGCAGCGTCGCTGTCGGACAAACCGAGAGCGAACAATCCTATGTGATGCTCTTCAACGGCAGCATCTTTCACGGCGTCGTTCGACCGGTAGGGGAACGCCTTGAAATTCGCCTAGGAACCGGCAGTTCGATCCAAATCGATAACAAACAAGTCGCTTTTGTCGCCCCCACCAAACGAGCCTTGTACGACCTGCAGGTCGCATCCACTCGGCAGTGGGGAACCGGGGAGCATTGGCACCTGACCGAATGGTGCATCCAGCAAGGAATGATTGACGAAGCGATCTACCACTTCCAACAACTCGCGCAGATTGCCGAGCCGACCAACAAGCTCCGTCAACTGGAACACAAACTGAAAGAGGCCATCCTCTCGTCGTCTCAAGTCCAAACGATGCTGGCAGAACAGCAGAAACATCTTGCCCCGTCGAGAGGACGGATCCAAGACGTCGCCAAGATGGGGTCAGAACAATCCGATGCGCCGAACCGAAAGGCCGCCGATCCTTTGAATTCGGATGTGGTGCTCGCATCGGCCACGTCGATCCCATCGGCCACCCAAGCATCCGCTAGCAAAGTCGTGGATCCCGATTTGGCGCTCGGAATTCCAAGCTACGTGAAGAAGGCCTTTCAGTCCAACATTTCCCCGCTGTTGGTGCGACGGTGTGGGCAAGCAGGCTGCCATGGATTGCCGGGCAAATCGGTCTTCCACATCCGGCAGGCCGCGGGTGAGCAAGCAGCTGAAATTGCGGCTGAAAACCTTGAAAACGTGCTGCGCTATGTCGATATCCAATCCCCTACCGATAGTGATTTGATTCGTTATGCACTCAAAGAGCATGGGGACCAAAAGCATCCGAGCTTCAACCCGTTGAAGCGAGAGGATGAGCGAATCCATGTGGAGCGAATCACGCAGTGGATCAAGTCGCTGGAGTTGTCCAAGGCTTCGTCGGGGCCCGAAGTGCAGTTTGCATCGGCGGTGGAAAGTCTATCGGTTCGAGCTCTTCCATCGACAAACTCAAGTGCCAACGTCTTGGATGGTGCTTCGGTCGCCCCTGTAGGCTCTGAGTTGAGCCGCATGGAAAAAATCGCGCAGTGGCGAGATGTGAACGAGGTGCAAGACCGCGAGGCGAAATTGTCGAGATCGGCGAAAACCGCCGAAGGCCCCATCGGACTCACCTCCGGGGAGATCAACGATCTTGAGAAGGCGATCGAACGGTTGGAGCGCAAGCACACCCAGAAATCCCAAAAAGATCCATTCGATCCCAATGTCTTCAACACCAAGTACTCGACGAAAAAACCATAGCCGCGGTCGATGTGCTCTTGAAAGTCGCGCCTTCTCTTTGACGCGAGCGTCTCAGACCTATATGGTGGGTGACAGATCGGCCGGATTCGTTTAAAGCGAATCGGTCCGTAACCACCTCTCCATTCTTCAAAGGTCTACGTTTACGATGATCGGTATTGCTCATCCTGTCGTCGCGAAGGGGCTGCTCGCCGTCGGTTCGATTCTCCTCGTGGCTTTGTCCCTGCCACTGCGCGCTGCCGATCCCCCGAACATCATCTGGATCATGGCCGACGACCTCGGCTATGGTGAATTGGGTTGTTATGGACAGAAAATCATCCAAACGCCCCATATCGATCGCATGGCCCAAGAGGGTCTCCGCTTCACCCATTTTTACGCTGGCGCGACGGTCTGCGCTCCTTCCCGCAGCGTCTTAATGACCGGCCAGCACCATGGTCGAACCCGCGTTCGGGGGAACGCGGGAAAAACCAATCCGATTGCGCAGTCCCTTCGCCCCGATGACATCACGGTCGCAAAAGTACTTCAGCAAGCAGGCTACCGAACCGCTCTGGCAGGAAAGTGGGGGCTCGGCGATGTCGGCGAGGCCGATGCCGGATTACCGCGTCGCCAAGGCTTCGACCATTTCTTTGGTTACCTCAACCAAGTCCATGCGCACAACCACTATCCCGAGTTCCTGTGGCGCAACGAAGAAAGAGTTCCTCTCCCCAACGAATGCGTTCGCATCGGCGACCAAGGTGGAGGGTATGCGACCAAGGCGGTTGCTTTCGCCGATGAACGGATCCTCGATGAAGGATTGGAGTTTGTGAAAGAGAATGCGAATCGTCCATTCTTTCTCTACTGGAGTTTGGTGATTCCCCATGCCAATAACGAACGGAATCGGGAACTGAAGGATGGCACTGAGGTCCCTGACTTCGGTATCTATGCGGACAAGGATTGGAAAAAACAGGACAGAGGGCAAGCTGCGATGGTATCCCTCATGGATGAATATGTCGGACGCATGCTCCACGCCCTCCGCGAGCTGAAACTGGATGAAAAGACGCTGGTCATCTTTACCAGCGACAATGGACCTCATAACGAGGCGAGCCACGATCTGACACGCTTCCAACCCTCCGGACCTTTCACCGGGATCAAACGAAGCCTCACCGATGGCGGGATCCGAGTCCCTTGCATCGCGTGGTGGCCAAAGACCATCGCCGCCGGGACCACCAGTGATCACGTCGCTTACTTCGGGGACTTGATGGCGACCGCCGCTGAACTGGCCCAGACCGAACTTCCTAGCGGCCGGGACTCTATTAGCTTCGTCCCAACATTGAAGGGCACAGGCAAACAAAAACAACACGAGTTTCTCTACTGGGAATTCCACGAAGGTGGATTTCGTCAAGCAGCCCTCTATCAAGGCCGATGGAAGGGTTTGCGGGCGAACGGCCCGAATGATCCAATCCGTCTGTTCGACACCGACAACGACATACGAGAACAAACGAATGTCGCTGAGCAGCATCCGGATCTTGCCAAGAAGATCGGCGACTTCCTGAGCACGGCGAGAACCGAATCGCCCGATTGGCAGCCCCAATGGAAGGGGAATCGACCGTGATTCCCAGCACCTTCATTCCAAGTAACGTCTTCCAACAGCGACTGAGGCTTCTCTTCGTCTCGCTAGCCGTCTTGATCGGAAACAGACTCTTTGCTTCCGATTCCGGATCTGTCTCTGTCACTACTCCGAATATTCTCTTCGTGATCGCGGATGATTGGGGGACCCACGCGAGCGCTTACGGTACCCCTTGGGTCACCACTCCTGCTTTCGATCGAGTCGCCAACGAAGGACTCCTCTTCCGGCGGGCCTACACCCCCAATGCGAAGTGCGCACCCTCGCGATCGATCTTGCTCACCGGACGCCATTCCTGGCAATTGGAGGAGGCAGGGAACCATCTTTCATTCTTCCCCGCCAAATTCAAAACTTGGCCTGAAGTCTTGCGGGATAACGGCTGGCAAGTTGGCTTGACCGGAAAAGGCTGGGGCCCAGGGATTGCCAAGAATGCGAAGGGGGATGAGAGGCAAATGATTGGCAAATCCTTTCAGCGCAAAACCGTTCGCCCCATCGCGAAAGGTATCGCTGCCAACGATTACGCATCCAACTTTGCCGACTTCCTGGACCAGACGAATGCTGACGCACCATGGTGTTTTTGGGTAGGCTTTCAAGAACCCCATCGCCCGTATGAAGTGGGAGTCGGAGAAGCGAAAGCGCAAAAGAAGCTCGACGATATCGACCGTGTTCCTTCCTATTGGCCCGATGACTCGGTGACACGACGCGATATGCTCGATTACGCCATGGAAGTCGAATACCTCGACTCCCACCTCATGCGAATCTTAGACGAACTAGATCGACGTCGGCTCGCAGACAATACACTTGTCATTGTTACTTCGGACCATGGCATGCCCTTTCCTCGCTGCAAGGGCTATGCGTACCACGATTCCAATCATGTCCCCTTAGCCATCCGTTGGCCACACGGAATTGCAACGTCCAATCGTGAGATTCAAGACTTCGTCGACTTCACCGATGTCGCCCCCACCCTGCTCGATCTTGCTGGTGTGGATACCAACACCGCAGGGATGGCTCCCATGTCGGGCCGATCCTGGCGGAAACTTCTGGAAAGCGAAAGGCTTGAGCAAGTCGATCCGGAAAGAACCTTCGCTTTGGTCGGCCGCGAACGAAACGATGTGGGACGCCCCGGAGACGTCGGTTATCCGATTCGTGGAATCGTCACGGAGAACTACCTCTACCTGCGAAATTTCGAACCCGCGCGGTGGCCCGCAGGGAACCCTGAAACCGGCTACCTCGATACCGATGGCAGCCCGACCAAGACCTCGATTCTTCAGAGAGGCCGCGAGAATCGCACCGACCTTTTTTGGCAACTCTGCTTCGGTCTGCGTCCAGCAGAAGAACTCTTTGACCTTCAACAAGACCCCGATTGCGTTCGCAACTTGGCTTCGATCCCCGACGCGCAACCCATGTTGATCTCACTGCGGGAACAAATGGAACAGAAACTCAGTGAGCAGGGAGATCCACGCATGCGAGGGCAAGGTGACATCTTTGATCGTTATCCCGTCAGCAGCGGCGCCGGTTTCTACGAGCAGTGGAGTCGGGGTGAGAAGGTTTCTGCAGGTTGGGTCGAACCGTCGGACTTTGAACCACCTCGTTAGCGATGAAAGCGATGGTTTGGACGAAGCGTCTAGTTGAAGGCTGCGGGGTTCGGAGCACTAGGAACATGGCATTCAGAACAATAGGTAAACAGCGAATGGTTTTCTTTCGAATGGGGATTGCGATAGCCATTGCGTTGATCGGCTCGGGTGCAGCATTTTGCAATGAAGTGCAGCGAAGACCTAACGTGCTTTTCATTTTGACCGATGACCAGCGTTGGGATGCGTTGGGACTTGCTGGGCACCCGCACTTGAAAACACCGAACATCGATCGTCTGGGAAAGGAAGGGATCTACTTTCGCAATGCGTTTTGCACGACATCTCTCTGTTCGCCGAGCCGCGCCAGTATCCTGAGCGGACAATATGCTCACAAACACGGGGTGAAGGATAATTTCACCGATTATCCAGCTCATCTACAGAGTTTTCCGAAGCGATTGCAGCAATCTGGGTATGCAACTGCATACATCGGTAAATGGCATATGGGCGAAGAGGATGACTCGCCCCGCCCTGGATTCGATTGGTTCGTAACGCACAAAGGGCAAGGCAAGTACTTCGACACCGAGTTCAATTTGAACGGTTCGAATCGGCAAGTCATCCCGGGCTATTACACCCATGTTGTCACTGACTTGGCGGAACAATGGCTCGGCAAGCAGGACGGTAGCAAACCGTGGTGCTTGATGATCGGTCATAAAGCTCCTCACAGTTTTTACTTCCCTGAAAAGAAATACGAAGCCACATTTGCCAAAGTTGCTGTTCCGTATCCTGAGACCGCTTTTCAATTAGCGAACAAGCCGGCTTGGATCCGCGAACGGCTTTACACTTGGCATGGTATTTATGGCCCCCTCTTCGATTGGAGGAAGAAGTTTCCTGACGATAGTCCCGCGGCGGTGAAAGACTTTGAAGCGATGACGCGAGCCTACTGGGGCACTCTCCTGTCGGTCGATGACAGCGTCGGCCAGCTTCTACAGACGCTTCAAGAACGAGGCGAGCTGGAGAATACCATTATCGTTTATATGAGCGACAACGGGATCTTGAACGGAGAGCATGGGATGGTCGACAAACGAACGCCCCACGAGCCGAGCATTCGCATCGTGCAGCTAGCCAAACTACCAAAGCGATTTCTTCCTAGCGGCCCCAAAACCATCGATCAGCAAGTTTTGACCATTGACATGGCACCCAGCCTGCTCGAACTATGCGACGCGTCTCCGCTGGATGGAATCGATGGCCGTTCATGGGTCCCTTTGCTAAAACAAGACAATCCGCCATGGAGGAAGTCTTGGCTTTACTATTACAACTACGAGAAGCAGTTCCCTTACACACCCAACGTTCGCGCGGTGCGCACCGACCGTTGGAAGTATGCGCGTTACCCGCACGGTGATGGCTCTCCCGACAAACACTTGGCAGAACTTTACGATCTGAAAGCAGATCCTGAAGAAAAGCAAAATCTCGTCGCATTACCAGAATATGCCCCGATTGTTCGAGAGATGAAAGCGGAATTGGCACACACAATGCTGAGCGTTGGATTGAGCGATGGGATGGATCCCATGCCAATCGATGAAGGGGTGAAGCAGGAGCTTCCTGATCAAAAGATTCGCTAACCTAGGATGAATGGAATGAAGGGATTGTACCTGTCGCTCGTCGTGATGACGACTTTGTATGTAGGCGCGATGCGGCTACCGATGGCCAATGCTCAAAATAATCCGTTGAGCGTGCACGCAATCGCTGGCCAGCCCTACGGAGTCGCACAGGTCGTGATTCCTGCCGGTCAAGTGTCCGAAACAGCTTCGGTGCGATTGATTGTCACGAACGAGGAGTCGCGAGTCTTTTTTCCCGCGATCGATATTGTGACCACGGAGCCACAACCCGCTCCTACACCTCCGCCTCGCATCGCCTCGGAACGGCCTCGCATCGGTGCTTTGGTACAAAGAATCCGCAATGCGGTGAATTTGGCAAAAGAGCAAATCGACCCGCCCGAAGTTGTGCGGGTTCAATTTCTTTTCACAGGAGAGAATCCCTTCACGATTCAAATCGCAGGCGATATCAACACGTCGGTTGAGGTCCGCCCACTTGCCCCGGGGCAAACTACGCCTGCGGAGAATGGCAGAGCCCCACTTAACTTGGAGATGTTGCGACAATCGTGGTGGGATGGTTATGTCGCCCAAGCCAAAACTCAAATCGAGCGAAGCGATTATCCCTCCATCGTTGAAAACTACTTGATCCATATGCTAGGTCGGCGATTTGGTTATCCGATCCCCGATCTCTCTCGAAAGCCGGTCAAGCAACAGGAACCGCAGCAGGATCCGATGCCAACTATCGCGTTGGTGGCGGGAGTCGAGTCCCTTCGATCGGAATTGCATCGTGAAACATTGAACCAATCCCCAGGATTGGAACAGCCCATGCGACCGATTCCGCCCCCGCCCCGTTGGACGGAGATCGCATCCCCGGCAGTACCGGAGGAGCTTGCCGTCGAGGCGATTGCCTATCGCATCCCGCCGGAATGCTTCTACATCCGGTTCGGTAGCTTTGCTAACTTTCTCTGGTTCAAGCAGTTTGGTGAATCGCGCGGTGGTGATTTGGCGCAGCTCGCCGTTCTGCGTGGATTGAACTATCAGACCAACGATCGCATGGAGAGGATGCTTAACGCCAAAACCACGATGGTGGGCAAGCTCTTTGGCGACTCGATCATTTCCGATATGGCAATCATCGGTCAAGACTTGTACCTCCAGGAGGGACCCACGATGGGGATCCTCTTCGAAGCGAAGAACATGGCCTTGCTAAGATCTTCCATGGAGGGTGACCGAAAGACAGCCTTGCAGCAATATCGGTCGCGAGGCATCAAGCTTGAGGAGGTCGATGTTGAAGGCAAAAAGATTTCATTGCTAAGCACGCCGGATAATCAAGTCCGATCGTTTATGGTTGAACGAGACAACTACCTTCTCCTGACAACGAGCCAATCCATTGCAAAGCGATTCCTCGAAGTCGCCGACGGTCGGCCGTCGCTGGCGCACTCCGATGCGTTTCGGTTTGCCCGGTTCACGATGCCTTTGAGCAACGAGTACAGCGTGTTCGCCTATCTGTCCTCCGAGTTCTTCCGGAATTTGGTATCCCCCCAATACCAAATCGAGTTGCGTCGGCGACTCAAAGCGATCGCTTCGATTGAGATCGCCGAGATGGCTTCGCGTGTCGCCAACGCTGAAGCGAATGCATTGGGATCGGAAAGAGAGGGTTCGATTGATTCGTTGATGCGACGGGGGTATCTCCCCAATACCTTCCAATCCCGCGTGGATGGTTCGCAAACACTTTTGTTCAGCGGACAATGGCACGACTCGCTTCGAGGCGCTCGAGGTAGTTTTCTTCCTATCGCCGATGTTCCCCTCCTCGAATGTTCCCAGGAGGAGTTCGATGACTATCAGGAGCAATCGCACTTCTACGCCACCCGTTGGCAACAGACCGATCCTATGATGTTCGGCATTCGCCGCTTCACAGATCAAGATGTACCCTCTGTCGAGAACTTGGTCGTCGAGGGATACATCGCTCCGCTGGGCCGAGAAAAGTATGGATGGATCTCGCGGCTTCTAGGAGAACCGGTTCAAACGGAGATCGAACTTCCTCGCGATGACATGATCCATGTGCAAGTCCACTTGTCGGGTGAAACACCTCTCGGGCGTCCATCTCCCAATCACGTACTTTTTGCTGGGGTAAAGGATCTTGATCCTCCTATCCCAGGTGAAACGAAAGGTCTGCTGGCAACGCTTCGTGTGCTCAAGTCGATTCCAGGTTACGTCGGGACTTGGCCAAGCCCTGGATATCTCGATCGCCTTCCGTTTGGATTGGGAGGAGGAGCACCCGACGTCTACGGATTTTCTCGCAGTCTATTTGGCTTGTGGCGTTGGCAAGGGGGTGGGTTCAGCATTGTATCGTTCGACCGCAGCATCCTCGAACAATGCTTGAACTGGATTCGACCAGTGCCTGCTGCCGATTACGCGCAAGGTCGCGTGTTTATCGGGGATCTTAAAAACAGTCGCGTTTCTTCTTTCTTCAATATTCTCTCCTTTCGGCGAGCGGCCCAAACTTCGCGGGGCAATCTCATGCTCTTGGATGCGATGCAAGAACAGCTTCATATCCCAACCGAGGAGGCGCTCCGAGCAGCCGAACAGCTTCTGGATGCGAAGTTGCAATGTCCGCTCGGGGGAATCTACGAGCCAGCGAAAATGGCATCGGATGGGAGATTACGCTACTGGATTAGCACCGCTTGGGATGCGAGCGTTGAGAAACCACGTATCGAAGCCGGTCGCTCCAACCCCGCCTACATCGGATTCGATCCAGAGCATGCGATTCCCGCCCCGACTTATCGAGTCCCTTGGTTGGATTGGTTCCGAGGCGCCCACGCTCACTTGACCCAGCTACCCGAGCGGCTCGTTTTGATCAGTCGAATCTCCATGGAACGGCTCCCGGTGACACCCACCAACTCAGCTTCTTCGGAGGAAAGCGAAAAATTACCCACGATGAATCTCGATCTGTTCAATCTCCCATTTCAGTTCTTCCAAGGGGATAAGCCCAGCGGCAAACCAGCGAACAAAGATGCGCCGGAAGCTGTCCCTCCCGTGAAAGCAGAACGAAAGGACTTCTAGGCGAGCGCGCCACCCTGGCGTGAGAATTGGGCCTGAGCATTGAGATCGCGCTCACTTCATGTACCATGACGTGGCAGTACCATGAGGTGGCAAGCGCCGCGTGGTGAACCAATTTTCGTACGTATCTCAACGCTGGAAGAGGTCGGAATGGCACGATGGCTTTTGAACCTAACATGGATCTGCCTCCTTGCCCTACCCGCTTGGTCGCAAGAGGCCTCCCCGTCTTCCTCTTCCTCTGCCCAGACGACAGCTACCCAAACGACGGCGACAGCTCCTGTCCCCGTCTCGGTCAAGTCGGTATCGGAGATCATCTCCAACTGGAAGCCAGAACACCGACTCTATATTCGCGGTAATGTAGGAGTCGATTCCAAACGTCTCAACGATCTAGCGAAATGGCTCCAGCAAAACGGGCCGCACTGGGTAGTTGTCCTCATGGATGATGCAAGCGGCGAAACCTACCGAACTCCAAACCAACGTTTCTCCGGTGTCGATGCGGTCGAGGTGCAACTGGGGACCCGACTGAGTAACGAAACCGACTTCGGAAAATTCGAGCACCCCCGCACCCAAGAACCGGATGGAGCTGTCCTGGTGCTCATGCTCAAACAGCGACGGGTTTCGTACTTTGCATCCGACGCCCAGGATTCCCGAAACTTGGGAGAAAGCCACTGGAAAGGGGAATTGGACCAGCCCGCTATTCTCGCTATGAAGTCCGGGGGACGTGTAATCGATGCCGTCCAAAACACGATCAAGAACATCAATCAGCGCCTAGATCAGACGATCCAATCCGATGCAGACCGCGAAGCTGCCATCGCATTGGCCAAACAGCGAGAGGTAAGTTCTTTTCAAGTTGCGGCAGCAGCAACGAAATCCCAAATCCAAGAGGTCGAATCTCATCGCGACCGTTTCAATAAATCGTACCCTGCTGCGACCGGGCCGCTCGTATCCCCACCGACCGAAGGATGGCGACAGCGCATTCAAGCCTTCGAAATGGATGTTAACGCAGAGAATGTGAGAACAATCCAAACGACCTTCGCAAAAACGAAATCAGAAATAGATCATTACCTGCATGGATACGCGGAGGTCGAAGGTCTCGACTCCAATTTGGCGAGATACTCAGCGTCGATTCAAAGACTCACTTCAGCCAACGAGCAAAAGATTGCACCGAACCTTATCGCAATCGAAAAGGCTATCGCCGATGCGAAGAAGTCCGCTGCCCAAGGTGAAATGGATGTTGAGCAGCACCTAAGTGAACTGAATACCCTGCTAGAAAAAGCAACGACTGAACTTGACGTCGTCCAGAGAGCCGCAGCGCAACGACAAGCGATCTGGGAGTGGACGCGGCGTATCGCGATCGGGTTGTTGGTGGCTTTTGCCGCAGGTGTCGCACTCTTTATGCGACTCCTCCATCAGCGACGTGTTCCGATCATGAACAAGGCGATTCGCGAACTGGCAATCCGCGAGGATGCGGTGCAGAAGGAAACGGATCGAACCGGTGTTCTCTTTACCCGCACGAACGACTTACTCGGGTCGAAAGATCGAGTGGAAAAGCGAGGATACGAAGGCAAGACGAAAGATCTGGCTCTGCAAATACTAGCGACCATCGACAATCTCTTCATCCTCTCCAAAGAGATGCGGCGTGTCCTCGAGTTGGCAAAGAATGCCATTCATCCCACCGATTGGCGGGATCGGTGGAAGAACCACTTCAGCTCCGAACTCTACTCCGAGGGTATTTCGTTACTAAATGGAAAGACCCTTTCATTTCAAGAAGCGCATGGGCTCCCACGGATCCTACGGCAGCAGACGCGAGAAGAGTATGCAGCCAACGCCAAAGGTGAAGTCGAAATTACCTACGAAACCGCCTTCGCATTGTTCGAGCAGCAAGGTATCGAAGCAACCGCGATGCTCGATCGTTTGGAACTTGCCTTGATGAACGCCCAAGATCAGCTATCGCAATCTCAGCACCAACTCGACTCGACGCTAGAGCTGGATCGGTCCCTGTCCGATCAGAGCGACGGCCGCGTGCTGTGGGAACTCCCCTCGTTTCTGAACGTTGTCGCACCCAAACTGGCCAGCGAGCTTCGACAAATTGAGAGCAAAGCGATGTTCGATTCGGTCAGCGTCGTGGAAGATTGGCTTCCACCGATCAGGCAAAGAATTGACGCTGCCCACACCATTTTCAATCGTGTTAAACAGGGCTGCGAGGTGCAGTTCCCCGCAGCTACCGTTGAAGGCAAATCGCTTGCAGAATTCGGATACCGCACCGACTGGATCCCAAGTGAATTCCAGACGATTGTACGCGAATGGGATCACCGGCTCACGCGGATTGTTTCCGAACAAGCGAATGTGACTATCGCACCTTCGACTAGTTCGCCTGAAGTGATCGAATCCAAGCTGGATAGTGCATTCGAGGCTTTGACCCAACGTGTCGTCGCATTGAGCACCACAGCAAAGACCGTCATTGCGATGGAAAAGGATCGCGTTCCCACCCTCAAAGAAAAAGTTCGCTCGGCACGTGATTTGATTGCTGGGAAGCTAGGGCTCCCAACGGATCAAATCCACTTCGGAAAGCAATCCACTACAGAAAACAAATTTCAACGTGTGGAAGCTGAACTCCTTACGGCCAAGCAACTCATTGCCAAAGGTGATCATGCGGCGGCAAATAGCTGCGTCGAACAAGCAACCGAGCAGTTGTCAAAAATCGAAGGTGCAACGCAATCGGCCTTGGAAATAGTGGAGCGATTTCCCGAGCAATCCTCGACCTTCCGCAAAGAGGTCACTTCGAATCTGCAACGATGGACCGAGACCAGAACGCACCTGGAAAAATGGCAGTCGATTTACGACCCAAGCGTTCTTCAGAGCCAACCATCAAAACCATCGGACGCACCGAAGCAGCGTTCGCGATCTTTGGATCAAATCCTCGGAGAAGCCCACCAACGGCTTGAGTTTGCGTCCCAAATCATCGAGCAGGCGCAAACGAAATTCAATTCAGGCCATGTCGTCCAAGCGGCAGATAATCTCTTTGAATCCCAAAGTGCAATGGCGGAAGCCAAGTGGGGGGTCGATTTTGTTATCGAGTTCGGAAAGAGACTTGAACATCAAGAAACTCGAAACGAAGAGCATCGCCAAGAGCTATCGCGATGGGTGGAGGTGCTGGAAAAGAATCTTGAGGATCCCAAGGCGAGCCACGCCACGATTCAATCGATCCGAACTTTGATCCAATCAGCGAAAGCATCGCTCCAGGAGGATGGTTCGAACACTCGAAAGAATCCGATTGCGATTGCACGACGCTGGCAGGAGTTGGAAGAGAGGCTTAATCAGTTACAGTCGAAACTGGTTTCTGATCGCCAGGCTCATGCCGAAGCAGTCCGCGCCGTACGCGGGGCTAGAGAGCAATGGAATGCCGCTTGGACATTGGTTCAGAAATCACAAACGGATGGCATCCCCGATAGCACGGCAACGGTTCAAGCCAACGACCGAATTGGAAAGCTGAAAAACTCGGTCACCGCACTAGAAGGGGTGCTCGAGAAGCCGCATGGCGATTGGAAAGATATTGACGAGCAAGCGTACCGACTTCACGCTACGATCGACGGGGCTGCAAAAACACTTGCAGGGGAATTGGAGGATGCAGCTCGGGTCTACGAAGTCTTCCGCCGTAGCTCGCAAGCGGTATTCGATGCCGAGAATTGGATCGGCAAACGAGGCTCGCGAGTCAATGCGCACGACGGAACCGAACTGCTCGAAAAGGCCAGAAAGGCATTGCAGCGAGGTCGTTATCAAGACGTTGTGCATTACAGCCAATCCGCCTTGGAAGTCGCGACCGCTGCGATCCAAGCCGGAGAGCGAAACGAGCAATGGCTGGAAATGCAACACCGCGCTGAGACGCAACGGCGAAATCGACATCAACGTCGATCGAGATCCCCATTCGACGGAAACGGTCCCTTTGGCGGAGGCGGATCCATCGGCGGCGGATTTTGGCCGACGGTTTTCATCGGAGGAACAGGCTGGCCAAGCTCCTCATCGTCCGATTCCTGGTTTGGAGGTAGCAGTGGCTCCTCCGGGGGCGGTGGAGGTTTCGATATCGGCGGTGGCATCGATATCGGCGGCGGTGGCTGGGGCGGGTCCAGTGACAACGGTTCCGGTTTCTCGGGTTCCAGCTGGTGAGACCGAACTAGGAATTCCAAAACGGTTTTGCAGCTAGAATCAAACGACCAAAGACAAATCTCATAACATCCCTCCCGTTCCAAAAGGCATCTTTATGACTTCAAACCTTCCTCGCTTCGTCATGATTGGCGGGTTCCTCGGTGCGGGGAAAACGACCACCATCGCGAAATTGGCGAAGCACTATCAGTCGCAAGGCAAGAAGGTCGGTATTGTCACCAACGACCAAGCGACCGATTTGGTGGATACCAATTTGCTTCGCTCTCAAGGGTTCGATGTGGGGGAAGTCGCTGGTTCCTGCTTCTGTTGCAATTTCAATGCACTCACCGACACAGTCGAACAACTAGGCTCGGGCGACCGTCCCGATGTCATCATCGCGGAGCCTGTCGGGAGCTGCACGGACCTCGTTGCCACCGTCATTCGACCTCTCCAGCAAATCTACGATCAGCCCTTCGATATCGCCCCCTATGGTGTTATCGTCAAACCAAGTCACGGTCTCAAAATTCTCAAGAAAATCAAACGAGGTGGATTCTCTCCCCAGGCCGAATACATCTTTCGCAAGCAAATCGAAGAGGCAGATTTCGTCCTGCTCAATCGAATTGATGAACTTTCCGGCGACCAGGTGTCCGAACTGATCCAGCTGATTGAAGCGGACTTCCCTAACATGCCCTGTATTCGCATCTCGGCCAAAACGGGTGAAGGCTTCGAAGGACTTACCGAGTACCTCGAGCTTCGGGGTGAATTCGGAAAACGATTGATGGATGTCGACTACGATGTCTACGCGGAGGGAGAAGCGGAGTTGGGATGGCTCAATGCTCAACTCTCTGTGCAATCCGATCAACCTTTTGAAATCGATCGTTTGCTGGAGGATTTGGTGAATCGAATCCAACAATCGCTGAACAAAGAGGAATGCGAGGTTGCTCACCTGAAGGCCATCGGTATGCAAGATGGTCAATTTGCAGTTGTGAATTTGGTAAGCAGCGATTCTCGTTCGGTCCTTTCGGTCCCCAGTCGGCACTCAGCGATTGCGGCCGAGCTGGTCATCAACGCGCGGGTCGCCACCGATCCAGAACAATTGACCCAACACGTTCAAGACGCTATCGATTCCATATGCAATGAAAAAGGAATCCGCCATGAACTGCGGGCTCTGCAAAGCTTCAAACCAGGCCGGCCTGTCCCGACACATCGCATCCAAACTTGATCGAGCACAGATCGGCCCTCATCCACTCTTCGGTGAACCCAAATGTTTTTTGATTTCCAATCAATCCAAGCTGGTCAACGATACAAATTAATGACGGGCCTTATCGTTCCTCGGCCAATCGCTTGGGTTACCACGTTGCATGACAATGGCAAAGTCAACGTGGCGCCCTTTAGCTTCTTCAATGCAATCGGTACGGACCCTGGTCTAATTGTCCTCGGAATTAGCAATCATCCCGATCGCCCAAAAGACACGGCCGCGAATATCGAACGCACCGGTGAGTTCGTCGTCAATTTGGTGCCGAAACAATTCGCGCAAGCGATGAGCGATTCCGCCACGGATTATCCACCGAATATCTCTGAAGTTGACGAACTCGGTTTGACAACATTGCCATCGACATTTGTTCAACCTCCACGCTTGGCCGGTGTCCCAGCCGCTTTCGAATGCAAACTGGAACGGAGCTTGATGATCGGCGAGAATCGCGTGATCTTCGGACTGGTCATGGGGGCTTTTGTCGAAGACCACAAAATCCGGGATGCGGAACGAGGTATCGTCGATACCGAAGCGTTGCAATTGGTCGGGCGCATGGGCGGGTTAGGGGGGTACACCTATACCGACAGCACATTCCAATTGGAACGCAAAAAATTCCAACCCTCTTAGCTCAATAGGTCGCGAATCACGTGACCATGCACATCGGTCAATCGAAAGTCTCGACCCGCATATCGATAGGTTAGTTTCTCGTGGTCGAATCCTAGCAAGTGAAGCATGGTGGCGTGCAAATCGTGCACGCTCGTGGGCTTCTCCACCGCTTTGAATCCAAAGTCATCGGTAGCCCCGTAAACGGTGCCTCCTCGGATGCCCCCTCCAGCCATCCAAACAGAAAAGCCATAGTGGTTGTGATCCCGACCACTCCCACCTTCGGATACCGGTGTTCTACCGAACTCGCCGCCCCATAGAACCAACGTGTCCTTCAGCATATCTCGCTGCTTCAAATCGCGAAGAAATGCCGCGATCGGTTGATCGATCTCTGCTGCATTCTTACGAAGGTTTTTCTCGATGTCTCCGTGGTGATCCCAAGGTTGCCCCGCACCGTGCCACAACTGAACATACCGAACGCCTTGCTCCAACATCCGCCGAGCGATAAGCGTTTGACGTCCATGAACCGTATCACCATACGCCTCCAAGACCTCCTTCGGCTCTTTGGATAGATCCAACACGTCCGCGGCCTCCGTCTGCATACGAAACGCAAGCTCGAACGATTGGATTCGAGCCTCCAGTCGCGGGTCATCGCGATCGAGCGCGTGCCGGGCATTCAATTCACGAAGCATATCAAGCTGATGACGTTGCACTCGCTCGGTGGCGTGATGACTGCGAATGTTCTCGATCAATCGGTCGATCTCTCGATGTTGCGGATCGATAAAAGTCCCTTGAAATGCTCCGGGTAGAAATCCCGATTGCCAGTTCGCCGTATCCTTGATCGGATATCCACCCGGGCACATCGCGACGAAGCCTGGCAAGTTTTCATTCTCGGATCCCAATCCATACATCAGCCAAGAACCAAAACTTGGCCTCGATTGAATCGAATCCCCACAGTTCATCAACATTAGCGATGGCTCATGGTTGGGAACTTGCGCATACATCGATCGAATCACGGCGATATCGTCGGCATGCTCCGCAGTCTTTTGAAACAATTCGCTAATCTCAAGTCCACTCTCGCCATATCGGGAAAAACGAAAGGGAGAGGGGAGTGCTCCGCCTGTCTTCCTCTCGGTTAAATAGGATTGCGGCAAAGGCTTGCCCGCATACGTCTCCAACATCGGCTTGGGATCGAAGGTGTCGACATGCGATGGCCCACCGTTGAGGAAGAAATGGACGACTCGCTTTGCCTTGGGCGGGAAATGCGGCGGTTTAGGCTGAAGTGGATTCGAACCTGTAGAGGGGCCCTCAGCTTGTGAAAACTGGTCTCCGAGCAAGCTCGCCAATCCGAGGATGCCCATTCCCATGCCGGATCGAGTGATGATTTCGCGACGTGTCTGCATGGTTCAATCCACAAAAAAGGCTTCGTTTGACACCAATAACATCTGAGCCAATTGCTCCATTGGTGATAAGGGTATCTGCAGCGATCGCGGGAAATCGTCAGCACCATTCCAATGCCGTACGACAGACGGACTCGCTGACGCCGCGATGGGAGTCCATGTTACGTCGGGTACCCAATCGAGATCTTCATAGCTCAAACTCCCATGTAGCTCCGCAATAAAGTCGATCGTATCCCCCTCTTGGACTGCAAGATCCTCGATGTGGAATGTCTCTTCCCCATGTGCTACGACCTGCGATTTCAAAATCCCGTGCCGACTGGATAAAAGGATCCCTCGCACCCCATCCCCCTGACCATGCACATGCTTCGCAATCGAACGGATGGAAACGCTTCCTTCGCCCGGTGAGGTCCAACGACGAACTGCTGAATGCTGCAAATCGTTCCCTGTATGAATGGTTCTCGCGGTGATATGCACCCAGCCCAGCTTTGCATCCGGCAACTTCTCTCCACCTTGCCGATGGGTCGATGTCTTGTAAGGTAACTCTGTGAAATGAAGCAATCGATTGTTCGGTGCATCGATTTGCCCAAATCCGTATGACCACGCTTTCATTCGCTCTGCCTGCTGAGAAGCATCGGAAGCCGTTACCATCTTTTCCGCCTCGAAGAACCAGTCCGTCAGCCTTTTTCGCTCGTCCTCTGTCGGCCTTCGCTGCAAGACACGCTCGAATACTCCATCTAGTCTCGAAGTGAATTCCTGCCGCGGAATGCCGTCTGGGGGATGTCGCTCTAACTCAGCCACAACTCCGCGAGCCTGCGCGGCGACAAAGGGGTGATTGAGTGCGAACAAGGCCTGTTGCGGAACCGTCGTCTCGTTGCGCTCGGGGGCATGCATGTCGGGGTTCGCAAAATCGAAAACGCTGAGAACGGTCGGTAGGTACTGGCGATCGATCGTGCCGTAAATGGTTCGTCGCCTATTGGCGATTCCGTCTTCTACAAATAGATCCTGTGACTTGCCACCTCTCGAAATCTCCAATCTGCCGCTGGCTGCTAACATGCTGTCTCGCAGCACTTCAAAGGTGACACGCTTGCGATTCATTCTCCACAGATAGCGATTTTCGGGATCGATCCCCTGGGCCGCTATTCCATCGGAATCCCGTTCTGGACCGAGACTCGTTTGTTGGTAGGTCTCGGAGGTAAGGATCAATCGATGCAACCACCGGTTGTCCCAGCCGTGGGCCATAAATTCCCTCGCCAGATAGTCCAGCAACTCGGGATGACTAGGAGGCGTCGCGCGAACCCCAAAATCGCTCGGGGTCTTTACCAATCCCGCTCCAAAATACTGTTTCCAAACCCGGTTCACCCACACGCGCGCCGTGAGAGGATTGCGAGGGTCGATCACCCCTTTGGCCAACGCCAGACGACCGCTGCCCGACGAAACATGATGCTCGGACGCGCGCCCCAACACTCTGGGAAGGCCTCGGTCGACATCTGCCCCCTTGGTCGCGGGATTGCCCCGACGAAAAATACGCGGCTCAAAGGTCGATGGATTATCTTGAAGCACCACCGCATGGGGATGCTTGAGCGGATCCTCCAACAGCAATCGCTCCACCTCGCTCTGCCTCTTCCATAGTTCCACCACGGTGCCGTTATCCCACAACCACTCCATGTTCGCCATGTGCTCGGTGGGGATCACACATGGAGATTCACTGCGGGTGAGGAAGCCAAGCATCGATTCCCAAGCCTCCTCGCCAAATTCCTTTCGCAGAGTTCTTCCATGCAAAGCATCGTTCGCGCCTGATTCTGATTTTGATTCTCTCCAAGCTCTTAACAGAATTTCTTCATAGCGATTCGCAAGCTCCTTGATCGATGAAGGCGCATTGCTAAGCGACTGAAGAACAGCTGGATGCACCGTACCGGGGACCTCCTTCCATCGTGCGATGCGAACGGTCGACTCGGCTTCAAATTGATTTTCTTCAATGCCATTGAGTTCGATCCAAGGAAGGAATAGTGGGTCTCGCAGACGCGAGGCTCGATGAAGGTAATTCTCCCATCGATGGACAATGGCAGGAAGTAAATCTTCTTTGGAGCTCAGTTGACTGAAGCTGACATCGGGATATTCGCTCAGAGACCTTTGAGCCATCAAGTAATCAGCGATCCGATCCCGAATCCTGGCTTCTGCCTCCTCTTTTTGAGTCCGCAAATAGACCTTGTACGCTTCCTTTTTCTCCTCCAAGTTCTTCGCGCGATCGCCTGATTGCTCTTTCTCATCGGACAGTGCAACAAGTTGTTCATGCGAATTCTGAAAGATGCCAAATAGGGAGTAGTAGTCCGCCGTGGAGATGGGGTCGTATTTGTGATCATGGCATCGAGCGCAGCCCACTGTCAAACCGAGCATCCCTCGGCTGACAACGTCGATGCGGTCATCGATAATATCTGACTCGACACCGAGAAAGCGTCTGCCGAGCGTGAGAAATCCTAAAGCAACCCAATCCTGCTTCTGGCTATCAGGAAGACAATCGGCTGCGACCTGCAGTTCTAGAAATCGATCGAAGCGCATTCCTTGATTCCAAGCCTGGATCACCCAATCGCGATACAGCGGAGCGTGCACGTAAAATCGCTCCTCGCGCGCATAGACATATCCTTTGGTGTCGGAATACCTGGCGATGTCTAGCCATAACCTTCCCCAATGCTCACCAAACGAGGGGTCGGAGAGGAGAGTGTCTATCGATCGCTCCCAAGCCTCTACGGAAAAATTGCTAGCCAGAGACTCAACCGAGGCGAATGAGGGTGGCAGACCTGTGATGTCATAGTGTGCACGACGCAATAAGGTGCGAGGGTCTGCTTGTGGAGATTTGGGTAATCCCATTTCTTTTCGCTTGGCATCGACAAATGCATCGATCGGATTCTTGCGATCTTGTTCTCCAGTCGGAGAGCTTGTCTCACGCGGAGGTTCCGCTTCAGACAAAGGCTGAAACGCCCAGTGCTTCCGCAGAACATCGTCTGCGGAATCACCTTTCATCTCGCGGGATTGGGGCCATACCGCTCCCTGCTCAATCCATTCGCGAAACCATGCAATCTGTTGCTCGGTCAACGCCGGTCCGGACTCGTCGGGAGGCATGCGAACCTCCCCATCCGTTTCGATGATCCGTCGATAAAGTTCGCTCTCAGTCGGCTTGCCTGCAACCAGTACAGGACCGCTCTCCCCGCCACGCATGGCGCTCTCCGCGCGATCCAGTCTCAATTCTGCCCACTGTTTTTCCGCGCCATGGCACGAAACACAACGATCGATCAAGATAGGGCGGATTCGAGATTCAAAAAACTCCTCCGCCCCCCTGGTTTGGCTATCGCTCGTTTCTTGGGAGAGTGACGAACAAGCCAATGCACCGACCAAGATCAAACCGACCGATCCTGATGCAAGCCGACTAATAGTTCTGTACCGGTCGTTCGACATCGAACTTTTAACGCCTGGGTGGGAGGAGGAGGGAGGTGGCGGGAGGGAAGGGGGAGCGTGAGGGAGAGAGGGAATGGTTGTGGAGGTCTAGCTATCGAGGCTTACGGTAACCGTTTTGGATTCCGTGTAGGCCTTCAACCCCTCTTCGCCCAACTCGCGACCTTGCCCGCTCATCTTAAAGCCGCCGAACGGCGCGGCGGCGTCGAAGACGTCGTAGCAGTTCACCCAAACGGTACCTGCACGAACTTTTCGAGCAAAGTCATGGGCCTTGACGATATCCCGAGTCCACACAGCGGCAGCTAATCCGTAGAACGTTTGGTTGGCGCGTCGGATCAAATCATCCCAATCGTCGAATGTCAGTACGGACATCACTGGACCGAAAATCTCTTCCTTCGCAATGGCCATGTCATCGGTCACGCGATCGAAGACGGTTGGTTGTACGAAGTAACCTCGGTCGTGCGCGCGTGCTCCCCCGGCGATACACTCCGCACCCTCCTGATTCCCTTTCGCTATGTAGCTCATGATCTTATCGAACTGGGCTTGGTCGATCTGAGGGCCCTGTTCGGTCTCGAGCGCAAAAGGGTCACCGACCCGGCGATTCGAAGCAAGCTCTTGGACGCGACCGACAAACTCTGTGTGAACGTCTTTGTGAACGAAAACGCGAGACCCCGCGCAGCAGCATTGGCCTTGATTGAGAAACAATCCGATGTAGGCTCCTCGGGCTGCTCGATCGAGATCGGCGTCGGGCAGGACGACGTTGGGGCTCTTTCCTCCCAATTCAAACGTCAATCGCTTCAATGTCTCAGCTGCGTCGCGCATGATGATTTGAGCCGTGCGGTGTTCTCCGGTGAAGGCGATTTTGTCAACGCCAGGGTGACGGACAACCGACGCACCCGCTGTCGGGCCGAAGCCAGGAACGACGTTGATAACGCCGTCCGGTATGCCCGCTTCCTTCGCGAGCTGGGCCATTCGCAGACAGCTCAAGGGTGTTTGCTCTGCGGGCTTCATCACGATGGTGCAACCGGCGGCTAGCGCTGGCCCCCACTTCCAAGCCACCATGAGCATTGGGAAATTCCATGGAATGATCTGTCCGGCCACTCCAACCGGTTCGCGACGCGTGTAGGTGAAGTAGTTGCCGCGGACCGGAATGGTCGAGCCGTGAATTTTGTCCGCATAGCCTGCGTAGTATCGCAAGCAATCGATGACGAGGGGCAAGTCTGCGTTGCGCGATTCGCGAATCGGCTTGCCATTGTCGAGCGTCTCCAAAGCGGCAAGCTCATCGATTTGGTTTTCGATCAAGTCCGCGAGCCGGTAGAGACAGCGCCCGCGATCACGGGCATCCATGCGGCTCCAAGGTCCGCTTTCGAGAGCGTGGCGGGCTGACTTTACGGCCGCATCGACATCTGCCCAATCCCCCTCGGCAACTTCGCAAATCACTTCTTCGGTTGCTGGATTCAATGTGGTGAAGGTTTTGCCCGAAATCGCGGGCCGCCACTGCCCATCGATGAAACATTCGGTGTGCTGGACTTTTGGATGACGAATCGATTCTGTCATGGTGGCCATGGCGTTCTCCGCAGAGAGTGAGAGGTGGAGGTAGGAGTTTGATTATAGCATCGATCGACCAGCGTAACGCAAAACGTTTTCGAGCGAACTCCCCGTTCGATCCCTCGGCTGTTAGACTCGTGCACTGCTACGTTTCCGATCGCCTTCTCGCCCGTGCTCGAATATCGCCTCGATTTCTTACTCGATTTCTTCCATACACGAGGGACCCGACTATGTTCGCTCGCATGATCTGGACCGTTGACCGGATAAGAAGCCAATTACTTTTTTGCTTGATCGTCTCCATGGCGACGGGGCAAAACTTGCAAGCCCAAACTTCTGACGCGAACGTGCACCCCAACGTTGTCTTGATGTTGATCGATGATATGGGAGTCATGGATACGTCCGTTCCGTTTTTGACCGACCGGGAAGGACGGCCGGTCAAACATCCGCTCAACGCGTACTATCGGACTCCGAACATGGAGCGGATGGCTGAGCGGGGGATCCGATTCAATCAGTTTTGCGCGATGAGCGTTTGCTCGCCAACACGCGTATCGATTTTGACGGGACAGAACGCAGCGAGACATCGAACCACCAATTGGATCCAGTGGAAGAACAACAACGGCGGACCTCGCGCCCCGAAGGATTGGAATTGGCTGGGACTGGGAGCGACCGATGTTTCTCTGCCACGCATTTTGCAGAGCCAAGGCTACCGCACGATCCATGTAGGCAAAGGACACTTGGCGCCTCGAAGCGGATCCGGTTCGAATCCACTTCAACTAGGATTCGATATCAACGTGGGTGGAGAATCGATCGGTCAACCGGCCAGCTACTACGGTTTAAAGAGCTTCTCGGGAGAAGGGAATCGGGCGGACACCTCGGTCCCCGGATTGGAGGCTTACCACGGCCAAGACGTGTTCTTGACCGAAGCCCTAACGCTCGAAGCCAATCGTCATGTTTCGGAAGCGGTCGCTTCGAGCAAGCCATTCTTTCTTTATTTCTCGCATTACGCCGTCCATGCTCCCTTTCAGTCCGACGCGCGATTCGCCGAGCATTACCGTGAGAGTGGTAAACCCGCTTCGGCGCAAGCCTTTGCAACGCTGGTGGAGGGAGTGGATCGCTCATTAGGAATGGTGATGGACCAGCTGGAATCGCTTGGAGTCGCCGAGAACACGCTTGTGATTTTTTTGGGTGACAATGGTACCGACGCACCGCTGGGAGGACCCCATGAAGTAGCCTGTGCAGCTCCATTGCGGGGTAAAAAAGGGTCTCATTATGAGGGGGGGATGCGAGTACCATTCATCGCATCATGGGGCAAAGCGAACGCGAACCATCCTGCCCAGAAGAAGCTCCCGATCCAAGCTGGCGTGATTCAATCGCAAATTGCATCGGTGACCGATCTCTTTCCCACGATCCTGGAGCTAGTCGAGGCCCCTGTTCCCGAAGAGCATGTCGTGGACGGGCAATCGCTTGCCATGCTCTTTACCGGGAGGCGAGATGCGAGTCGTCGCGAGTCGTTCTTGATGCACTATCCGCATGCCCCGCATCGCAGCGACTATTGGTCCAGTTTGCGAGAAGGTCCTTGGAAGGTGGTTTACCATTACTTCCCTACCGAGGCGTCAGGTGGTTCCCATTACCAGCTCTTTCACTTGGATAGCGATCCGTATGAGCAGAAGGACTTGTCGCGATCTGAACCGGATGAATTGAAGCGGTTGACAGCTAGGCTGGCAGAAGAACTGGCGCGTCATCATGCACTTTTTCCGACAGACGAAAATGGAAAAGATCTGGCGGTTCTTGTACCGGAATGAAGGATTTGCATTTGCCATGGACCGTTGCCGGGCCGATACAATCCAGTCCCTTCGACGCCGGATCCGTCGAAGGGGAAAAATTTACTCAACACATCCTGTCGTAATTCGCTTATGCCGCAGTTCAATTCCAACAGTCTGAACGAACAAGCCTTGGGGATATGCCGCTCTGCGTTGGGACATACGCAGAGTTGGAGGATTGCGTCGCGCGTGTTGGCAGGCGGCACGACGGTATTGGATTTCGGCATCGAAGTCACCGGTGGGATCCTTGCCGGACAGAACTTGGCGCGGATTTGTATGTCCGATCGATGCAAGGTCACCGTGCATCCGGCCGAAAGCGCCATCGGGCCTTGGCCGCAAATTCAAGTTTACACGGAGGATCCTGTGCACGCCTGCATGGCCTCGCAGTACGCGGGTTGGCCGGTGAAGGGGGATGGTTTCTTTGCGATGGGGTCAGGACCGATGCGAGTGAAGCGAGGGCAAGAGCCTGTTCTCAAGTCGCTCGGTGTATGCGATGAATCGGAATGGGCCGTTGGGGTATTGGAGTGCGATACCATTCCAACGGACGAGATCGCTGTTTCGATTGCGAAAGAGTGCAACGTGGCGGCCGAGAAACTCATGCTTTGTGTTGCGCCAACTCGATCGATCGCGGGGACTCTCCAAGTCGTTGCGCGGTCGGTCGAAACGAGCATGCACAAACTGTTCGAACTCGGTTTCCCACTGGAGCAAGTCGTAGGGGGACATGGGGCCGCGCCCCTCCCGCCCCCAGCGGTTGACTTCGTGGGTGGAATTGGCCGGACCAACGATGCCATCCTCTATGGTGGGCACGTGACCTTGTGGGTTCATGCGGATGACCAACAACTATGCGAATTGGGGCCAAAGATTCCAAGCTGTCATTCCAAGGACTTCGGAAAGCCCTTTGCAGAGACCTTTCAAGCCTACGAATTCGACTTTTACAAGGTGGATCCGGGTCTTTTCAGCCCAGCGATGATCACGCTCGTTAACCTAAAAACGGGGCGGTCGTGGCGATGGGGCAAACTTCGGCCCGACATTCTTGCCTCGTCGTTTGGCGAATCGCACGGTTAGGCCTTGGTCACGCTGTCTCAATTGGCTTTGCATCGCTACAATCGGAGCTTTAACCAGCCCTCCATTTATCGAATCTTATGACGAATAAACCTTCCGAGGAACGCCCCGCTCCATCCCCTTCGCCAGGCCAGCCACGGCGCGGTCAAGGCGCATGGCTGATCGGTTTGGTGTTGCTGGCGACGTTGGGATTGATGTTCTTTTTCAACGGGCTGGCAACCTCCCGAATCGACTACGGATTTTTCTTGGAGCAGCTCGACGCAGAGAATCTGCAAAAGGTAACGGTCTACGATTCCTACATCCAAGGGACGTTTAAGACGCCACCGGAAAAGCCGGTCACGATGGACAGCCAGGGGAAAATCAAACGCCCCGTAACGGCGAATGGGGATGTCGAAAGGTACAACAAAGACTTCGAGGTGTTCATTCCTGGAGATACCAACACCCGCGCTCAATTGTTTGAAAAACTCTCCGCTTTGCAGTCCAAATCTCGCAAGCCGACGGAACCGCCTGATGTGAACGATCCCGACGCGGTGGCTAGCCAGGACGTCGTGCCACTGGAGATCCAGGTTATTCCAGGCAATGCTCTCAATTCGCTTTTGACGCTGATTTCCTTCGGTGTATTAATCGCGACTATTATCGTTATCGTCCTGTTCTTTCGGCGCAGTCGCGAAGGCGGCATGATGGGGGGAGGGTTTCTATCCAGTTTCACGAGATCAACAGCAAAGCGATATGAACCCTCCGATCAGCATATCACTTTTGACGATGTCGCTGGACTAGAAGGCGTCAAGGCAGACCTGCAGGAGATCGTTGAGTTTCTCAAGGCACCGGAGAAGTTTCAGAAGTTGGGAGGGCGAGTCCCAAAGGGAGTGCTCCTGAACGGCCCCCCTGGAACTGGAAAAACGCTCCTCGCGCGCGCCGTGGCGGGCGAAGCGGGTGTGTCGTTCTTTTCCGTGAACGGTAGCGAATTCATTCAAATGTTCGTCGGCGTCGGCGCGTCTCGGGTTCGGGATTTGTTTGCAACCGCCAAGGAACATTCGCCGGCGATCGTCTTTATCGACGAAATTGATGCGGTTGGGCGACAGCGTGGAGCAGGGCTAGGCGGTGGTCATGACGAGCGAGAGCAGACTCTAAATCAGATCCTCGGCGAGATGGATGGCTTCTCCCCGAATGATTCCGTGATCATCATGGCAGCGACCAATCGCCCGGATGTTCTCGACCCGGCGTTGTTGAGACCGGGGCGTTTCGATCGCCACATCACAGTAGGGCGACCGACGTTGAAGGGGCGGGAAGAGATTTTCAAGGTTCATGTGCGCGACGTCCCGTTGGACAAAGATGTTGATCTGCATCGCTTAGCAGAAGCGACCGTTGGATTGACTGGCGCGGATATTCGCAATGTCGTAAACGAAGCTGCGCTTTGGGCAGCGAGACAAGACAAAGCGAGGGTGAGCATGGAAGATTTCGACTACGCGCGAGACAAAGTGCTCATGGGTGCCAAGCGGGAAGAAGTGATGCTCCCGAGCGAAAAGGAAAAGACGGCATATCACGAGGCGGGGCATACGCTGGCAGCATGGTTTCTACCCGGGGCGCAGCGAGTTCACAAAGTGACCGTGATTCCGCGCGGCATGTCGTTAGGGAGCACGCAGATCTTGCCGTCGGAGGACCGAATGAACATGTCCGAGAGCGAAATTCGTGATCAACTTGTCGTTCTGTTGGCGGGCCGCGCAGCAGAGAAGATCATCTACGACGAGACATCGGTCGGAGCTGAGAACGACTTGGAGCGAGCGACGTCGCTCGCCCGACGCATGATATCCCATTGGGGAATGAGTCATAAACTCGGGCCGGTATCGTACAAGCTCTCGGATAGCGATCCATTCTTGGGTCGTGAGATCCATCAACAGAGGCAGTTCAGCGAACGAACGCAGGAAACGATTGATTCCGAGATTGGAGATACGTTGCGGGCTGCAGATCGACGCGCTACCGACATACTGCACCAACGCCGTGAAGAGTTGGAACGATTGAAAGATGCGTTGATCGAAAGAGAAGAGCTCGATGAAAAGGAGCTCACGCAGCTCATCGGTCCGAGCATCCACACGAAAGAAACTCCTGCGGTAGACTCGGTGAGCGTTTAGTTCGGAAGACGTTTGACTCGGGTGACCATGGCTCGCAAGAAAAGCAACAAGATACGGATCGAGTTTCGCAAGAAGCATCAATCTCAGGTGCGCGACGCCGATCTTACGAGCCAATACGAAGCGAATCGAGACGAGATCGATACCATTTCGTCCGAACGAGTGAGCGGAAAGGGAGAATTGACTCGCCACCGCACCGTGAAAGGGAGCATCGAGGAGGGAACACGCGAGACGCTTGGCAATGTGGAGTTGGAAGTAGATCGCGGAACCATCGCAGGGCTTGTGTTGCGAGTCCACGGACTGGAATCCATTGTGAAAGGTGGCGATGGCAAGATTTACCGATGCTCGCTCCGCCGCGTCCTAAAGAACTTGGCGACGGATCAAAGGCATGTCCTGGTAGCTGGCGATCAAGTTCGGATACAGCGAGAGGGAGGCGATCAAGCTTGGATCGTGCGCATTGAGCCTCGTCGTAGCACATTGAGCAGGACGAGCAAGCAGCGGAGGCACATGATCGCTTCCAACGTAGATCAGCTGCTCATTGTCACCAGCGCGTCGCAACCTGCGATCAAGCCCAATCTCATCGATCGGCTCCTTGCAACGGCCGAACAGAACCATCTCGAAGCCTGTATTTGTGTCAATAAGTGCGATTTGATCGACGTCTCCGAGCTTCAGCCTTTGATCGGATGCTATGCGCAGATGGGGTATCAAATCGCCTTGCTCAGTGCGGCAAAGGGTTGGGGTATCAGCGCGCTGCGAACGATCACGAAAGACCGTTGCAGCGTCGTGGTCGGACAGAGCGGCGTTGGGAAATCCTCGATCCTCAACGCGATCGAACCCGGACTAAAACAACGCGTACAAGCGGTGAGCCAAGAGAATGAAAAAGGAAAGCACACGACCACCACGGCGGAGGTCTTCCCCCTTTCCTACGGCGGGTCGCTTATTGACACTCCAGGGGTCCGACAATTTCAGCTCTGGGATATTGTCGCGAGCGAGTTGACTGGGCTCTTTCGCGACATCCGCCCGTTCGCGTCCAATTGTCGATATCCCGATTGCAGCCATATCCACGAGAATGGTTGCGCCGTGAAAGATGCCGTAGCAGATGGCAGACTCGATGCGAGACGCTACGACAGCTACTGCCAAATTATCGATTCACCTTATGAAGGTGATCGAGACGAGTTGGATGGCTTGGAATAGCAGTCAAATGGCTCGCAAGTAATTGTCGGCAGCTAGCCTTCCGGCTAAACTTCACCACTGATTTACCCCACCCCTTTTGGAAGCTGTCCAAGCCTTATGGACAGCGGAGAGTTCAATGAGCGCAACCACCGGACCGAAAATTGATAGTTCCAAAGCTCGCCTCATCGTTGGTGACAAGGAACTGGAGATGCCCGTATTGGTGGGGACGGAGAACGATCGAGCGATCGACATTTCGAAGCTTCTAAAGGAAACTGGCCACATCACGATCGACGAAGGGTATGCGAACACGGGTTCGGCAGCGAGTGCGATCACCTATCTGGATGGGGAAACAGGCGTTTTACGGCACCGCGGCTACCCGATCGAACAACTGGCTGAGCATTGCAGTTTTCTCGAAACCAGTTACTTGCTCATCTATGGGGAACTCCCAACGCGTGAGCAACTTGAGCAGTTTGCAGATTCCATCGAAAAGCACACGATGCTTCACGAGGACATGCGATCGTTTTACAACGGTTTTCCGCGCGATGCCCACCCCATGGCGATTCTTTCCAGTGTAGTAGGGGCACTGTCGACGTTTTATCAAGACTCGCTTGATCCGCACGATCCTGAGCAAGTCGAGGTTTCGATCCATCGACTGATTGCCAAATTGCCCACGATTGCGGCTTACAGTTACAAGAAGTCGTTTGGTCAACCATTCATTTATCCCGACAACAGTCTGGATTATTGCGAGAACTTTCTCAGCATGATGTTTGCCCTTCCAAGCGAGAAATACCAACCGGATCCAGATTTCGTTCGTGCCTTGAATCTTCTGTTTATTGTCCACGCTGACCACGAGCAGAATTGCAGCACTTCCACCGTGCGTCTGGTTGGGTCCTCGAACGCAAACCTATTCGCTTCGATTTCAGCGGGGATTTGTGCTCTGTGGGGACCTTTGCATGGTGGAGCCAACGAAGCCTGCGTGAATATGCTCAAGCGCATTGCTGACGATGGCGGCAATGTCAAGAAGTACGTCGATATGGCGAAAGATAAAGCCAGCAACTTCCGGTTGATGGGCTTCGGTCACCGTGTATACAAGAATTACGACCCACGTGCGAAGATCATCAAAGCTGCTTGCGATGTCTTGCTCAAAAAGCTCAACCTAAACGATCCTCTTTTTGAAGTCGCGCAACAACTGGAAGAAGTCGCGTTGAAGGATCCATATTTCGTCGAACGCAAACTCTATCCGAACGTCGACTTCTACTCGGGCGTGATCTACCGGGCGATGGGAATCCCAGTCCAGATGTTCACTGTGTTGTTCGCCATTGGGCGTTTGCCCGGATGGATAGCCCACTGGGTTGAAATGCATCACTCAAGTGGAACACGCATTGGACGCCCCCGACAGGTCTATACCGGGTATACCAATCGCGATGTTATCCCAATCGAAAATCGATAAGTTGAGAGGCAGTCACAATCCATGAACGCCCGATCTTTTCGCTGGTCTAGGATGCAGCCTCGAAAACCCGAAGCAAGCACGCCGGCGGAGATGGTCTTGACGCTCAAACTCGATAAGCCCATTTCGGATTTGACATGGATTCAAAAGTCTCTGTTGTTTGCCGAACTGTCTCGGCTGTCTTATGCATCTCCGGAGGCTGTTGCGAAAATCGCCTACGAAGGAGGATTCGATCACTGCGACGATGTGGAGCACGATGGCGCAGAAGGCTATGTGCTGGGCAATCGGCATGATTGCATCATCGTGTGCAGGGGAACCGAACCTAACCAATGGAACGACATACGCGCAGATGCCAATGCCTGGACCATTGCATCGGAAGTAGGCCGGGTACACAGCGGGTTTTATACTGAAGTAAACGATCTCTGGCCAAAGCTCGAGAACAAGATCAAAGAGAATCAGCGACCACTGTGGTTTGCTGGCCATTCACTAGGTGGAGCCATGGCAGGCATCTGCGCCGTGCGATGCAAATTGGCTCCTATACCATCCGATCCAAAAGCGATCTTTACTTACGGTGCACCACGTATTGGTGATCGCAAATACGCATCCTTTCTCAAGATCAAGCATTATCGATGGGTGAATAACAACGATGTCGTTCCCCGCGTTCCACCCATTTGGCTTGGCTACCACCACATGGGGCAGGAGATCTACCTGAACCGGCATGGACGAATCAGTTTGATCAGATCCTGGCTTCGAGTTCACGATCGGCTCCGCGGACTTCTTACGTCCCTAAGGCTTTGGAAGCTCGACTATTTGAGCGACCATTCCATGGTAGAGTACATCTCACACATACGAGCCCTGTTCGAGTGGGAAGTGTCGGGAAGAAAGCTGCGAAAGCCTCGCCACCTTCCAGCTCAATAACGTCAGACCAACTCCACTCCCATTACCCCGTCGAACGCTCGCTCCCCACCGTTCTGCACCCCCGCCCCCAAAAAACGCCCCCCATCCTGGTGAGTGTCCCTAATACGCGTGAGTGTCCCCAGTTTTTGGTTCCGAAAAATTTCCTGCTGGCACCTCTTCCCCACTCTTGTAGGTGGGATCTCGAGACGCTCCAATAGATCGCTCGCACAGGATCGTGCACGGCAATCCGAATGAATCGCCCCTTGTTTTGCCGATGTTTTCCCTTTCGCCCAAGGAATTCAGATCATGCGCACCGCCCGCGCCGATATCTACCGTCCCGACGAAGTCGCGACCGTCCACACCATCGCCACCATTGTTCGCAAGTACTACTTGCTAGGCGATGATGCTCTGACCCGCAAAGACTACAGCCATCGCTGTCTCTGGATTACCAAGCAAATCGAGGAACAGGCCCAGTACTTTGGCATCGACGTCTTAGGTCATGCCATCATGAGCAATCACTTCCACTCGGTCTTGCGCTCCCGCCCCGACATAGTCCAAGAGTGGGACGACACCGAAGTCGCCAGGCGCTGGATGTTGATGTGTCCCAAGAGAAAGAACAAAGACAAGAGTCCGGCGGAGCCGAACCAGAAGGAGCTTGACGCCATCCGCACCAAGCCAGAGAAGGTCAAAGAGATCCGGCTCCGGCTCAGCGATATCTCGTGGTGGATGCGCATCCTTTGCCAGCGAGTGGCCAAGCGAGCCAATATGGAGCTCCAAGAGACCGGTCGGTTCTTCAATGGCCGGTTCAAGTCGATGAGGTTGCTCGATGACGAGGCCATATTAGGCTGCATGAGCTATGTCGATTTGAATCCCATCCGAGCCCAGGTTACCAAGACGCTGGAGGGCTCCCAGCACACGTCGGTAGCCAAGCGGATCGCCGCGCTCACGCAAGTGCTAGGAACAGAGGTTCCGCCACCGGAGGCTTTGCAGGAGGGAGGGTCCCAGCAATCCAGCTCGTCAGGCGAAGATCCAGTCTTGTGGCAGCGTCGGCTGCCCGACGCGTACTTAGCGCCGATCGAGCTGGTGGATGAGAAAGGGAGTGCGGGGAGCAAGCCGAGCAAGACGCAGAAGCGGTGCAGTGACAAGGGAGTGGTTCCCCTATCTTCGATGAGCTACATCCAGCTGTTGGATGCAACCGCCCGGATCATCAAGGAAGGGAAGAAAGGCTTCACACCGGAGGAGGTACCCCCGGTGTTAGAGAGGTTGAACATGGATCCAGCGCGCTGGATCGATTACACGACCCAGTTCAGCCGGATGTTCTCTTTAGCGGCCGGCGGAGTGCGTAGCATGAAGGAAGCCAGGACGCTCGTTACGAAGCGGCAGTATTACTGTCCGCAATACCAAGGTCGTACCTAGCGGCAGGTCATTCAGTCCGCAGGCGGATAGTCGACGCTTCCAGCGACGCAATTTACCGCTTGCCGTCGACGTTGACCGGAATCAGCATCCCCCAATCCCCCTTCTTCTTAGCATTCCGTGCGGACCTCCCCCCGCACGAGGGTTCTCGCTGCGCGCCGCCTGACCAGAAACGGCCCCAAAACCCGTCTTTCGCCCCTCTTCGGCCTCCAATCCCCCACGCGCCCCTCAAAACCCGCCCCTACCCCCCTCCTCCGGGGGGCCACCCCCACCCCTGGTGAGTGTCCCCAGATTCTGATGAGAGATTCTGATGAGTGTCCCCAGTATGAGGGGGGTGGTTTATTATGCTGCGTTTTATTTGCTATTTGTGGGGGAGGATACGAGCTGATTCATGGGCTTGGGTGTCGCGACGCGGTATTTGGCCAAGACGCTTTGCGCATTTTCACGAAAGGTAAGAAGCGACGGATCGCTTAATAGATATCCCTTGTTCGCCCGAACCACAGCCAACGCGAGAGACTGTTTCGATTGCCAATGGGCGAGCTTAAAACCGCGAATGTCTTGATACGGGTTTTCAAGCTTGGCAGTGATTTTGGGAATTAGGTGGATGCCGTCTTGCGCATGTAGAATCGTGTAGTGCATCGCTGCATACAGGGCAACGATGCCAACCAACACTCCGGATCCAAAGCTTCCTAATCGATTCATTCGCATCCTCGCTCGTTGACGTTTTGGTGAACGCGGGGTGTACCAGAAACAAACATTGGGAATCTAGTCAGAATCTCTCAAGTTTCTGAGTTCACGTTTGGGAAGAGGATGCGTTCAATCAAAGAGCAGAATATGGAACGCGGGTCCCCAAGCAGGGAAGGATATGACAAACATTGATCAATCCACGGCATGCTGATGACGCTCGATGCGTTGGGAGATACTGAAGGGGTCATGGTAATTCGCAGCACATAGCTAGCGTTGTTGACGTCCTCGCTTTTTCTGGCTTGACCCATCAAAAGCGGAAACGCTATTTTCGACGTTGTTCCAATCCAATATCTTTCGATCGACTTTTGGGGGCGTGATTATGTCGAAGGCTGCAGGGAAGCAAGCCGGTGTTCCGTTGCTGGATGTCAACCGAGGCAACCGAGAGCTTCATGAGGAAATCATGGAGGCGATCGAGTCGGTCGTATTGAGCGGTCGATTTCTGCACGGCCCCGACGTGGGCGAACTGGAGTGCGCCATCGCCGGTACCTGCCAAACGAAACATGCTATCGGGGTGGCGTCGGGAAGCGACGCATTGCTCCTCGCGTTGATGGCTCTCGATTTGCAACCGGGCGATGAGGTAATCGTTCCTAGCTTCACATTCTTTGCAACAGCCTCCGCTGTTTCGCGTCTTGGAGGAATTCCTGTCTTCGTCGATATCGATCCGCACACCTTCAACATCGATCCTTCTCTCGTCGAAGCAAATATTTCGTCCCGTACACGAGCTATCATTCCTGTTCATCTGTTCGGTCAATGCGCCGCCATGGACCGCATCGGTGCAGTTGCTCGCTCTCATCGTATCCACGTTATTGAAGATGCAGCGCAGGCGATCGGCGCTTCCTATTTGGGTAAACCTGCGGGGGCCTGGGGGGACATGGGTTGTCTCAGCTTCTATCCGACAAAGAATCTTGGCGGAATAGGGGATGGCGGAATGATGGTTTGCCAAGACGACGATCTTGCGGCGAAACTGCGGTTGCTCGCCTCGCATGGTATGTCGCCGCGGTACTACCACAAAGCACTCGGTATCAATAGCCGGCTTGATACCATTCAAGCCGCCGTATTGCGAATCAAACACCGAAAGCTCGATGAATACAGCCGTGCTCGTCAGAAGAACGCAAGCCGATACCATGAAATGTTCCACGCTCGTGGTCTCACGAATTGCATCGAACTCCCCTATCAAGCTCCTGAGGCGCACCACGTTTGGAACCAGTATGGGATTCGCGTACGGGACGGCCTAAGGGACAGCATGCGCAAACACTTGAGCGAAATGGGTATCGGAAATGAGGTTTACTACCCAGTTCCTTTGCATCAACAGGAATGTTTCCGCGAGCTTGGATACTGCGACGGCAGCTTGCCCCATACCGAGCAAGCAGCAGCGGAAATTCTTCATTTGCCAATCTACCCCGAGTTGACAGAGGCCGAACAAGATTCCGTTATCATGGGAATTGAAGAGTTTTATCAATCCGCCTCGCTTCGCCGTGCGGCCTAACAGTTCAAGTCTCTGGTAACTTAGAAATAAAGAGTTCGATGACAAAGGTTTTGGTTTTGGGAGCCCATCCCGATGATGCGGAATACTTCGCTGGCGGACTCTTAGCTCGCCACGCTCTCGCGGGGTCCGAAATTCGGATTGTGAGTGTCACTAATGGTCAATCAGGACACCAGTCTATTCCTTCCCCTGACCTCATTACGATCCGTCGGCAAGAGGCTGCGAATTCCGGGGCCGTGATCGGAGCGACCTATATCACTGGAGATTTTCCGGACGGCTACTTACAACCGACGCTGGAACTTCGCGAGTTCATCATCCGAGAGATTCGTCAATTTGCACCCGATTTGGTTCTCACCCATCGCCCATTTGACTATCACCCGGATCACCGAGCGGTTGGGCAAGCTGTGCAGGATGCTTCCTACATGGTGCTGGTACCGAAAGTAGTACCCGATTGCCCGACCCCGCTACGCGAACCGCTTGTCGCCTACATGAATGATTTGTTCACACGTCCAGCTCCGTTCCGAGCCGATGTCGTGCTGGATGTGACGCCTCAAATCGACTCGATTTTGGCGATGATCGCATGCCACCGATCGCAATTCTTTGACTGGATGCCTTGGATCGACCGCATTTCCGACCAAGTCCCTGAGAGCGAGGCGGACCAGCTGGCTTGGCTTCGACGTTGGTATCTCGAGCGCATGGGAGCTCGAACGGAACGCTTCTGGAAAGGGGAGGGCAAACCGCTCATCGTAGAGGCTTTTGAATTCTCCGAGTATGCAGGGCGCCCCAACGCAGCACTCCTGTCCAAACTCTTTCCGCCCGATCGGTAGGGACGAAGATTGCGATGGAGATCGGTGTCTCCATGTCGCGTTACAAAGGCAAGCCGTCGATCGATCGAAGAAGCTTCTCTGCGCCGTGACGGACGACGTCATCCGTCGGGAGACCAGTTTCCGCTTCGGTTTTGTCGATCTCATAACGGACTTCGGCGTCGCTCAGTCCATGCGTATTGAGTGCAATGCAGGCCACCCGCGTGGGTGCGAACGTACCGCCTGCGTGCGCAACGGTTTCATACATGTGAATTACGTCGTTGAGGTGCGGGATCTTGGCCCACTCCGTAAACCGGATGTGCGTTCGATTAGACTTGTGGACCAGAACCATGTGGGTCGCTTGCGAGCCACGAAGTAAAGGGAGCGTAGCGGTAGAGGCAGGGTTCAAAAACGAACCTTGCCCTTCGATCCATACAACATCATGCCCTTTGGCGCACTCGATCACTTCCTGTTGAACTGCTCCTCCGGCGAAATCGATTCGGACCGCATCGAGTGGGATTCCGTCCCCCGCTAACATGATGCCGGTTTGTCCCGTCGCCATGAACTTAGAGCGAATCCCGCGAGATCTTGCGGCGCGGTCAAAGGCGATGGCTGCCGACATCTTGCCAATCGACATGTCGGTTCCTACAAAGAGAACGCGTTGGCATGGAAGGAGCCGAGCAGACCCATTGGCGACGCCTAGCCCCTCGGGTTCCTGCCGGATGTCCCAGATCCATTGATTCGGTCTGAGCTTGCTCGACAAGCGTGCATCGTCATTCAGCTTCACATGAAGCCCATTCAGCACATTCATACCCCCTGCGACCGCATCTTCGATATCGCAAAACCATTCTTCGGGGAGTCGCCCCCCTCCCGGGGCAATTCCGATAGCCATCGTCGAGGGTTTGTACGCGAGAGATTCTTTACCCGAAGCGACGATGGGAATCGGTTGGTCGAGAGGTATGCCAGTGATTTCCCGGAGATCCCCCCCCGCATGCTTTTTGTCGATTACGACCACGACTCTTTCCGGTGCAAATCGAAGCATGGCCAAGCCTGTTTTGCCTCGATCCGAGGTCAAACCATCGTGCATGAGCAGAGCGAGTTGATCGTCGGCGCGGTACAGCGGGTGCCTAGGCATACTGAATCCCTAATCCTGGAGTGTCTTGATTAACCAAGTAGCCGTTCTCGAACGGTTGACCCTGCGTTGGGTCGTTGCTGATGTTTAAATGACTGTCGAGGTCGATGTAGTCGATAAGTGAAGCCAACTGGTGTGCAGCACCATTCCCCAAGGCGATGTTGCCGTAACAACCCACCATCGTTTGCAATCCCATCGTCTTGGCGATCGCAATCATGCGCATCGCCTCGGAAAGGCCACCTACTTTGGTGATCTTGATATTGATCCCGTCGACATAGGGTCCCCAGGTAAGGACGTCCTTCGCAGACCTGCAGCTCTCGTCGATGAAGAGAGGGAGCTCGCATTGGCCGTGCAGATCTCGCAGCATTTCAACTTGATCGACCGGCAACGGCTGTTCGATATGAATCACTCCTTGCTCTCGAAGCCAACGAGACATCGAAATCGTCGTGGCGACATCCCACCCTCCGTTCGCATCCACACCTATGTAAGCTTCTGGAGGGGCGATCTCTTTGATCGCGCTCAGCATCGCCTTATCGGCTTCCATCCCTGCTGGGGATCCGAGCTTGACTTTGATGCCTCGAATGACACCCAGTTCATGCCACTTTCGCAATCGTTCCTGCGCACCCTGCGGTGTATTGATGCCAACGGTCACCGAGACGGGACCCTTGGCGAGCCTCTCTAACCCCAGCAATTTCCAAACGGGAAGCCCGACGGATTTACCCATCCAGTCGTACAAGGCCATGTCGATTGCCGCGCGAACCGATGCACCGATCCCTTCACGACGCAATCGAGTTTCCACTGCCCATCGTTGCGTTGCATGCATCGTCCCAAGCAGTTGGGCGGCAGTTGCAAGGTCTCGCTCGATCTGCTCGATGGACTCGCCATGTCCTGGAATTTCAAACTCGGCTGCTTCACCAAGCCCGATGATGCCATCGCATTCGATTTCGACCACGCAACTGGTCGAGCCCGCCGAGCTTCCCCGGCTAATCATCAGCGCCACCCGTTTGGTCAACTCGTAGCGGCGAAAGCGAAGTGAAATGGACATAGTCTTGAGATGCGCGATCGAACGAAGGAAACTCAACTCCTAATGCGGCCTAAAGCTTACCGAAGCGCACGGAAATAGCCTAGCTGCATCTGCTTTTTAGGATCTTTGTCTTTAGAATCCTTATCGGCCGATCTTCATCGCAATCCACTCCTTGAACCAAAGGTGCAAATCTCGCAAGGCTCCTTGGTTGGGAATGAAGTCCAGCACAGTCAGTGGTTCCCCTCGCGTTGAGGACTGGTAATCGCTCGCGATGCCATCGGCGATAATCCCTCTCGCTTTCGCCAACTGGAGCGCCCGGGGAAGATGCATCGCGCTGGTCAAGATAGCGCACCGCTTACCGCGCCACCATTCTGGGTGTACTTCCAACTCATCCATTTCGGATGAAGTGTTTTGACCTCCGATAAACAAAATCCTATTTTCGGGCACTCCTAACTCCTTCCAGAGTTGGATCGTTTGCGACGTTGGTTTGTCTTCGTCTTCAAACTTTCCAGCAAAGGTAGACTGCATCGTCAAGACATCTCCTGTCGTTACCAGAAATTCGACCAAACCGCGATGGAACAATCGGGCTGCCGTCGCGACTCGATCGCCTGCATCTCCTAGTTGCGCGTTACCGTCAGGCCGCTTCGCTGTCCCGCCTCCCAACACGACTACATAGTCATACGATGGAATCTCTTCCCATGAGCGAGCATCTCCTCGCGACTCCCACTCCCGTAGGATCGTGTCCTTCGTGTAGTTGCACGACACTAGCCACAGTAGAATGGCCAAGCATCTTGCGATCCGCGAGACGCCCTTTTGCCCCCGTTTTGCCATCACGCTACCGATCCAAAGCAATCCGAAAAGGGTGATATAAATGGGCTGTGTGTAGGCAGTGAGGACCTTTTCAACCACCGACTTTCCGCCTGTGCTCGCGGCGATGATCAACGGGATCGCGACAAGGAGACTGCTAGTTTGAATCAAGCTCCCGACCCAATCCATAAGTGAAGCGTGGGGTGGGTTGTCGCGAGGGGGAGCGGCCTGCGTTACAAGGGGTCGATTCATGCCATCTGATTTCTGTTCTTGGTAGAGTCCTACTATGCCGTCGTCTTACTAGGCCGTCGTCTTGCTTTACTTCTCAGGCAGCTTGATGACTCCCTGCCAATCTGCAGGGGGAGTTCGACCATGTTGGGCAATGAAGACGGTTAAAAAATCTTTCACTCGATCTTCAGCTGGAACTCCATGAAGCAATCGGAACGCTTCATTCCAATCCCCCGATTGCAGGCGGTCCAAGGCTTCTTCGTAAATAGCGATGTGCTCGTTTTTCAGGACAGGGTCTCGGTCTTCAGGCGGAAGCAATTCGCTCACGGTAAGGGGAGAATTACTCCCGACAGGTAATACCCTGGCGACTCGTCGAACGCGTGCAAAGGAATGGTAGTCGAGCCGATGAAGATGCGCAGCGGTCGTCTCGTCGATCAGAATCGGTGCACGCAGTTGTTTCGTCATACTCTCCAATCGCGATGCCAAGTTGACGACTGGCCCGAAAACGGTCACCTTCACTTGATCCACCGTGCCGATCCGTCCCGCAACCGCTCGCCCCGTTGCAATGCCGATCCCAGCTCGAAACCCCGCCAACGGGTGCGACTTGATCGCCGAAGCGGCTTCGAATTCGGTACGGATCGCGAGTGCAGCCTGAGCAGCGCTTAGCACACTATCCTTTTGAGGAAGGGGCCACCCCCAGAACCCCATAGCGGCGTCCCCGTGAAAGTCCCCCACAACACCGTTGCTCGCCAGGATGTGATGCGTCATAACTCCCAACGCGTCGCTGACTCGCTGAAGAAGCTCCAGGAGCCGATCGCTCGACTCCTCGCTTTGCCGCGTGAAGCCCCGCAAGTCGCAGAAGAGGACCGAGACATCGACCTCTTTAGGGGCCAGCACATCATCGGGGTGCTGAGCCGCAAGTGCTTGTTGGACCACCGGTGCGAAGAATGGGCGCAACGAATCCTGCCGGCGTTGAAGCAATCGCATTTGGCGCAGCGAGCTGAGAGTCGTCGCGGTTAGCTCTGCAAACTTCAAATCATCCTGCAGATCCAGCTCAAAGGCCGCCGTCGCATCTCGAAACGGTTTGTGAGGAAGGAGCGTGGTAAAGTCCCCTGCAACATAAATCGCCCAGCCGGGGCAAGCTTCGCTGAGGATCGGCGTGCAAAACGCCCAATCGACATTCTCGCTCTGCGTGTAACTGGCAGCGTGCGACGTGGATGTTCCGTGCGCCTCGGCAGAGCGGCTCCAAATATGTAAAGTACTTTGCTTGGTTCGAATCGCTTGTTCAATCAAACGCGCTGAGGGAGAGAATTGGGCTCCTTGGGTGCTTCTCGCGTCCCAGTGCAGGAGCCGGACTCCTGCCTCGGTCAATTCGCCAAAATGGCGGCTCGCCGAATCGAAGGTCGCACTGCGAGACCGGAGCGAGAGACCCGATTCCGATTCGCCGGTTGATGCAGGTGCGGCGGGAAGCGAACGCGTGTCGGCAATCAAAGCTACCAACGCCGCTTGCGGGATGCCTTGCATCAAAACATTTACCACCCGAACGCATAGTTCCTCATCGGTGCTGCTACCCGAAATGATTTCTGGTAGTCGGCTCAAAACATCGATCCGACGATCTGCGTCTCGGTATCTTGTTTGACGCAGGAGGGCAGGTGCGTAGCTCAACTCGGTGAGGGCAGGTGGTTCATCGGATTGCGACATGACACGAATGCGTTGGTCGACCAAACTAAAGGTCGTCAGACCGATCACGAAATGCTCACCGATGCCGATATCGAATTCGTCCTTCCGAAGACCTCGGTAAAAGATGGGGTTTCGAGAATCAATCAGCTTGGAAATCTCAAGCCTCTTTCCATTCCAAACCAGTTTCGCATGGTTGCGAGAAATGCGATCATCCCAAGGCACGGACCAACCGACTGCGGTCCGGCCAAGAATGATCACGCTACCGGCCCCTTCGGTTTTGGGAAGGGTTCGACGCCAACGGTCTGTAGGTGCAGGGCCTTGGGCGATCAAATCTGGCATCGCAAATTCACCATCCAACTGTTTTCGGTTCTTCAACCAACCGGAATTCATTCACTTCGAGAAGTGGTCTATCATAAGGTAGCTCCGACGGAAGACCTAGCCATTCCCTGCAGTTAATGAATTCCCGCAGCGAACAAAGTCCTCGATGACCATTCCCCCTCCAGCAACACCGAATCCTGCAACCATGGAAAGTGAGTTTGCGAACCAACAGATCGCTTGGATGCACCAGATCGATCAATGCTTGAGCCACATCTGGATGGTGAGAGCTTTTCTCAAACACTCCGAGGAAGCGGCTGAGGATGATGAGCTTGCGGAAGTCCATCGCGAACTTTACGACTATATGCTCGCCCTGGGCCCCTCCCTCGACCGAGGGGACGCCTCGAAATACTTGCGAATCGCGCAAAAGAAATTTTCCAAACTTCGAAAGAGCATGGAATGGTTTGTGGAATTCCAACCCGAGATCTCAGGGCACATGAACTTTCGAATGGCCGCCAAATCGCTGCAATTGGCGGTCGGCCAGATCGATAGGATGCTTCGCGAGGTGGACGTCTTCCAATCCGCCCAGGCGACTGGTTCCACCACGTCGACGCACGCTCATAAGGATGACGAAACCGATGAAGGTGATGATTTTCCGCTGTCGACTTCCGACTCTCGCGACGATCGATAGAAGGTTGGCCGATACAATCTCATCGAGCGACACCCTTTGCCCCCGGGGTGAATGTCCATTTTAAAATGATTCCAGTCATCCACGAACAAGTGCCACAGTGAAGTCCGATCCGAACAAAACCGATACAGGGTCTAGCAAGCTGGAGTTTGAGGCGATCGGCCCCTATAAAGTCATTGGCCTTCTCGGGCAAGGAGGTATGGGAACGGTCTACCATGCGATGCATGTGAAGTCGGGGGAGCAAGTCGCCGTGAAGGTGATCGCGTCCGCCATGGCGCAGCATCAGCGGTTCCGTCGGCGATTCGATGCCGAAATCCAGACCTTGGTCAAACTGAAACACCCTGGAATCGTGCAGCTCATCGGTTTCGGCGAAGAGAGAGGACTCCTCTTCTATTCAATGGAATATGTCGAAGGAGAAAACTTGCAGCAGTTGCTCCGCCGAGAGAAATCGATTCCTTGGGAACGTGTTATCGATATGGCGATCGAGGTTTGTTCCGCCCTCAAGCATGCTCATGACTTTGGAATCATCCACCGCGACCTGAAACCCGCGAATCTGATGATTACCACCAAAGGCTCCGTAAAGCTTACCGACTTTGGCATCGCAAAACTCTTTGGAGCGTCCGAGGCGACCGTAGAAGGCTCCGTCCTTGGCACGGCCGACTTCATGTCGCCTGAACAAGCGGAAGGGAAGCCGGTAAGCGTTCGAAGCGATTTGTATGCTCTCGGCAGTGTCTGCTACGCGGCACTCACCGGACGCGCTCCATATCAAGGGAAAAGTATCCCTGAAGTCTTGTTCAATGTCCGCTACGGAACCTTCCCTAAAATTCAAGAACTGGTACCGAAGGCCCCCGCCGAGCTTTGCAAACTGATCGAGGAACTCCTGGAACGAGAACCATCGAAACGCCCCCCTACGGGACTGGTCGTCGGAAATCGATTCCAGTCCCTCCGCGTCGGCTTGAAGCAGCGCACCCAATCTGCGTTGCCTCCTACTGCGGAGGGAGTTGACGCAGGAAAACTCAAGGAACTCACCAGTATCGATTTGGACGAAAGCTCGTCGCTCCTCGGAGGGATCAAGGGATTGGTAGACCAGACCGTCATACGCGATCCGTACCAACCCGACGCAAAACAAATCGAATCACCGGAGTTTTCCAGCGACAATCTCCCGAGAGGAACGAGGGAGGCATCCAATGTGATCGGCCCACACGACAAAACGATCGTTCAATCTTCGTTGCCCCAGAATCCTTCGCACGCCGGAGTACCTGACCGACCCAGCGGTATCGATTTTATGGGGAAAACATCGTTTACAGAAGTCAACGATGACGATCGAAGACGGTCGGCCACAACCTTTCAAGCGCCCGTAGAAGACAAGTCGCCTTGGGGGCATTGGGTGGCGATCGGTACGCTTGCCGCCACTTTGATAGGGTGCATCGCATTGTTGATTTACATGTTGCAGGCTCCTAGCGCCGACACACTTTACAAACCGATTGCGACCGCTATTCAGCAGGACGAGGAAGAATTGTGGTTGGATGCCGAGGACTTCGCGATTCGGTTTCGGGAACTTTATCCGAACGATGTGAGGATCGGCGATGTCGAAGGGGCGATCCAAGAAGCCGAATCGATCCGCAGCATTCGGCAGCTGCAACGCAAAGCGCGCCGTGGGATCGCTGACCAACTCAGCGCGATCGAGCAAGCGTATTTAGAGTGTGTCAAAGCCCAATCGCTCGGGTCGCTGGAGGCGGGGGCCAAGCTAGAGGCTTTCCTCGTCTTGTTCGGCGCTGATACATCGCTAAGCCCTCGCGAACAGACGCTCGTCACGCATGCGAAGAAGTCGTTGGACGAACTCCGGGCTTCTCAAAAGGTGACGGCGAACGAAGCCTACAGATCTCTAAAGGAAAAGATGGACTGGGCCGATGCCCATCTGACCTCGGGTGCGAAGGCCAAGTGGTTGCAATCGATGACAGAACTTTTTGGCGACAAAGCTTGGGCCAAAGAGCTACTCCGTCGCGCCAGTGATGAGTTGACTCGGGGCGAAACTAAACCGTCGGAACAGCCGTCCACCGAGCCCTAAGCGAGCGGTCCGTTCGCCGCCCGAATCCACTTCAACCGAGAAAGTTCGAAAACCCCATGGGGATCGTCAGTGTCCAGCAGTTAGGGAAGCGTTATGGGGAGTTTTGGGCGCTGCAAGACTGTTCATTAGAAATCCCGGACGGATCCGTTTTCGGGTTGTTGGGGCCCAATGGCGCAGGGAAGACGACCCTCATACGTTGTTTGCTGGGATTCATTCGACCCAGCCGAGGAAAAGCCTGCGTGGAGGGCTTTGACTGCGAAACCGAGTCGCTGCAGGTGCGAGAGCGTGTGAGCTACCTGCCAGCGGAAACCAAGCTCTTTCGAACGATGAAGGGGAAGGACTGTTTGGAGTTCTTCGCCAGCATCCATCCCCGCGGCGACTTGGGACGCGCGAAATCGATTGCGGACCGATTGGGGCTCAACCTGACCCGACGCGTCGCGTTCATGTCGACTGGAATGCGGCAAAAGCTTGCGATCGCATGCGTCCTGAGCTGCCAAAGCCGTGTGATCATCTTGGATGAGCCGACCGCTAACTTGGACCCCACCACGCGCCAGACCGTTCTCGAATTGACCTCGGAAGCGAACCAGCGGTTCGGAGCAACGATCGTCTTCTGCTCCCACGTCATGTCGGAGATTCAGGAGATCTGCCAATACGCGGCATTTCTGAAATCGGGGACGGTCGTGGAAACGGTGCGGCTCGACGCGATCGAGCCGGTCCATCGAGTTCGGTTCAAAACATCTACCCCTGAATCGGCTTCACGACTCTTCCCGGGGAGCAAGCTCTCGGTAGTGGGCTCCTCTATCACGGTCGAGCTCAAAGGAGAGTTAACACCTTTTCTTCCTTCGCTGCAATCTCCAGACCTACGAGACATGACAATCGACCTGGCATCAGTGCAGGTGATTTATGATCGTGTTCATAACCTTAGCTGATTTGGATGAGGGGCGGTTCGCAGAACGAAGCGATGGAAGCCGGTTTCGAACCTGATAAAACGCTGGGCGTCCACTTGGCGGGGAATAAAATCTCCCGATCTGGAACTTCTTGAGTCAAACTCTCTCTAAAGTTGGGATTTCCGGAAAAATCGTTACGGATGGCGCATCTTGCGGAGCGCATGAAACGACTGGTTAATTTGGGCGGTCTAGGCAAGATCGCGATTGAAAACCGGTCGGACGCCAAGTAACCTCACAATACGGGAGTTTAGAGGGATGTTCCGTATCTATCTAATTTTCCCGCCTTGCCATTCCTTTCTAGTCAACGGTGGAAGAATCAATGACTGTTTCGCCAAAGCGTCGCCTTCGCGGTTCTAAGGATTTTAAGCGTACCGACAAAGCCCTCGATCGCAGCTGGCTTGTGCGTTCCCTTAGGATGGAGTGGCTTGAAAAGCGAGAGTTGATGGCCGCCGACGTTGCCATGTTCCAAAACCCGTTGATCGCATACGACGTCGACGGGGACTTCGCTGTGTCTCCTTTGGACGCGTTGACGGTGATCAACCGGATCAATGAAGACGGAACCGGGTCGCTTCAAGGGCAGTCGCCTGGAGATAGCGACGGGTTCATCGATGTCGACGGTGACAACTCTCTATCCCCGCTCGACGTGCTGGGAGTTATCAACTACATCAACCGTGGGGAAGGCGAGAACGGCCCCATGAAGCTGGCGGCGGTTCGCTATGAATTCTACCGCGTCAATGCGGATGGATCGCTGGGCGCGTTGATTCCTGACGCCAATCCTGCGACGACAGAACCGGATGCGGTCATTGGCACCGGCGAGCGAGTCGTGGTTCGAACCACCATGGCAGACCTTCGTTCACCTGCGACGACGTCTACCACAGCGCGAGGCGTTTTTAGCGCCTACCACGATTTGAATTTCACCAATGCAGACCAGTCGGCTGACGAGCGTCTCCAGCTCCAGTGGAGCGACTACTACCGCATCTCGTTCAGTCCGTTGGTTTTCGGGGGTAGTGTCACCTTCCGATGGGGCGATAAGACCGCGACCGTGACACCGACCCTTTCGGGTGGAGCGATAAGTGCGAGCGGTACATTGGAAGCGGTTCGAACGGCGATGAACAGCCTGTTCGGTGCTGAGAATGTACGTGTGAACCCGACCGATCCGTTTACCCCCGGTGTTTCCGTCATCAACCCAATTTACGAGGTGCACTTCCGGGGCGGTTTAGCACGGCAAGACCTGTCTCCCAACCTCGTGATCGACAGCAGTTCCCTCAACGCACCGAATGGAGTCACGCCGATTACTTTGGTCGGCGCCCCAAGTCTTGATCCTGAGTTGGAAGTGATCACGCGGGCGGCATTGAACCACAACATTGATAACGGATCGATCGTCAGCGCGGGAGTTCCCTCGCCTATCGTTCGGTATACCAATGGTCCCGCTGGTGCGCTCCTTGACTCGACCAGTGCTACCCGAACCGTTAATCGCTTAGGCGGGTTTGCGAATGTGACCTCGCCGCAGGACCCTGAGGTCGCTCAAAGATATTTGGGTGTAGTGGATGCGATGTTTTTGGGAGCGGGGCAGGGCACGATCCTTTTGAATGGCTCGATCACTCCTATCGCGACCGGTGCATCGGGTAATAACCTTGGGATCGCACTTTTCGGTAACGCCGGAGATCGCGCTGAGTACTTGACCGCCGAGCAAGTCGTCTTGCCGACCGGTACGATCACGATCATCGATCGCTTGAGCGCTGTATCCGATACTTACACTTTCCAAGAAGACCTTGGCGGAATCACCCCTCCGACCATCATCCTCAACAGTCCCGGCGTGCTCGATAACGATGTGAGCCGGAACGAGGCAGGAGCCTTTGTCCCTGCACTGCAAGTTGGCACCGTGATTACTTCGGTGGAGGCGATTGTCGGTGGATCGGCAACCCTCGTGTCGAGCGATACGCAGATTCAATTCTCCCCGACCCCGGACTTCAACGGTCAAGCGATTCTCCGTTACAACATCCGCAATCGGCTTGGTGACACAGCCACCGGTACCGTCACGATCAATCTCACGCCGGTCAACGATCCCCCTCGGGTCATTGGAAGCACTTTCAGCACCACGGAAGATATCCCAACACCTGGCTTGGTTTTGACTCCGTCGCAAGTCTTCGTGGCGGGCCCTGCCGATGAAGTTGCAGCACCAAATCCTCAGACCGTTTCGTTCACCGCGGTCAGGTCCACCCCAGCCACCAACGGATCCGTTTCGTTAACGGGTGGCAACGTCGAATATATTCCTGCTGCGAATTTCTTTGGTACTGCCACATTCGTCGTCGATGGCCAAGATAGTGCCGGAGCGATGACGACCAACATTACGGTCACCGTTACGGTTTCTCCGGTAAACGATGCGCCAGCTGTCGTGACCACGACTTACACCGTCGCAGAAGACAGCTCGGTGACGATCAATCCATCGCAGATCTTCACTCCAGGTCCAACAAACGAATCCTCGCAAACCGTCACCTTGTCCATCGTCACTCCTCCTGTCGCTGCGACCGGAACGGCAACGGTCAATGCTCAGGGGCAACTGGTTGTTACACCGGCTCCGAACTACTTTGGGGTGATGAGCATTCGTGTTCGAGGAACCGACAATGGGACGAGTCCCGATAACCAGAGCACCGAGACCGACCTGACGATCAACGTGACATCCGTCAACGACGCACCGATCGCAGTCGACGATACCGGAGCGGCTCGCTTCACGGTATTGGCACTCGGAACGCCGACAGAGCTAAATGTTCGCCAAAATGACTTGGCGGGTCCTCCTCCCGAGAGCGAAGCCATCACGGTAACTGCTGCGACCACCCCGAATATCGGTTCGGTATCGGTCCAGAATGGAACTGTATTCTTCACCGCTCCGACCGATCCTGCCGTATTTGGCCAAACAGCGCGATTCAGTTACACACTTCGCGATGAAGCTGGACTCACCGATACCGCAGACGTGGAAGTCTTGATCCTCCCGCCGGCATCTCCTTACGCGCTCGATGATGACTACCGAGCGAACGCAGCACTTCAGATCAACGAGAACGATAACGGAGACGAGTTTACGTTCGACGTGCTCGCCAACGATTTTTCTACGCTTCCTGCCACGCGAGCCCTTACGGCGGACCCCGTCCTCGTGAGTGGTGAAGGCGTCTTGGGCCGTTCTGGAAACCTGATTACCTACCGTCCACCTGCAAATTTCTTTGGCGAAGTAGTATTTACTTACGAGATGACGGACGGTGACACGGTTGTCGAGCCTAACGAGCGACGTCTTGCGACAGCCACCATCAATGTGGTACCTGTCAACGACGCACCGATCGCGGAAGTACGGACTATTGCGGGTGTCGAGGACACTGCGCAAACCATTACAGCAGCCTCGCTGAACCTGAGTTCTGGGCCTCGCGAGTCGGACACGCTTCGATTTAACGCTGCAGCACTGGTGGACCCCACCAGCGGTACAGTGACGCTGGACAATGGCAATATCCAGTTCTCTCCAGCCTTGGATTTCTTTGGCCCAGCTGTGATTCGCTACGTGGTAACCGACAACGGTACACCGAATCTCCCTTCGGCTGAAAGCTTCATCACGATCAACGTAGCGCCTGTCAATGATGCTCCGGTCGCCGTAGCTGACAGCGTGTCCACAGCGGAAGACACGAGTTTGACGATCACGATTAGCAATTTGCTAAGCAATGATCGCCCAGGTCCCGCCAACGAAGGCAGCCAGACGCTCACATTTACTCCAGTTGTAGGAACCGTGAGCACGACGAACGGCACGATCCGTCAATCCTTGGTCGGTGGCGAAGACGTTTTGATTTACACCCCGAACGCAGACTTCAACGGATCGGATAGTTTCACCTATCAAATCAGCGACGGACAATCGACGAATTCGACTGCATCGGGAACCGTGAGCATTCGAATCACCGAAGTCAACGATGCTCCGACTGCCGACACCATAACGAAGAGTGTCTTCGCAGGTGTGGCTACGGTGTTTGACGTTACCCCCGAGTTGGCCGCGATGTTCAAAGGGGCCGCGAACGAAAGCGGTCAAACCCTGCGAATCGTAAGTGTCACCCAGGGAAGCAGTCCGCTTGGAACGTTGGTACTCAACGCAAACGGAACCTTGACCTACACTGCACCGCTCGGCACGGAAGGTCGGGAGACATTCTCCTTTGTGATCGAAGACAATGGGACCACCAACGGCGTCGCCGATCCCAAACGAGCGACAGGTTCCTTCAATGTCGATATCCTTCCCTTCATCCCCAGCAGCTTCCGTGGGTTCGTCTACGTTGACGATAACACCAACGGGGTTCTGGATGACAATGAGTTGCGAATCGGTGGGGCAGATGTGACCCTCACGATTGCTGCTGATCCGAATATCCCTGGCTCTACCGCGGTCCAACGCAAAGCGGTAACCGAGGCAGATGGTAGCTACAGCTTCGATCTCCTGCCTCCAGGTGCCTACTCAGTTTCGTATGTTGTCCCCATCATGACCGTCGACGCTCCCGGGGCCAACTCGGTGACACGAACGGTGGTCGCTCCGGGTGACGTCAACGAAGTGGTGAATTTCGGTGTGCTCGGTGTGACGGCTCGCTATTCCCATATCCTGGAAAACCTTTCGAACAACTATTACCTCCGAGACGGTGAGTTGCGAACGAAGGGGATTTATGCCGCGATTGGGGCCGATGGCAAGTCGGAGTGGACGATCGCTCGCGGGGGTTTTGAAGGGGATTCTTTCCATGAAGTCGTCCTCAGCGATGATGGAACCAAGGCCTATGTTACGGCAGTTCGCGGACCGAACCATGAGGTCTATACCGCAACTCTTTCGAAGAATCAGTTTGTTCAAACCATCGATTCCGATACCGGTGCACGCATCGTTCGGGTCCTGGCACGCAGTTCCGATTTGAGCTGGCAACGAGTCGACTTGGCAGCACCACCAGTCAGCGTGGCGTCCCCCAAGTACCTTGATGCCGTGGATGAATTGTTTGCCACCGAAGGCTGGTAATTCCGCAGGGAAGACCGAATAAAACGTTGATGATTCGAAGAAGCGAGGTGATGAGCCTCGCTTTTTTTATTCCCTAAAACCCATACATTCCTAGAAATCGTTGCAAGTATTGGGGATTTCCGAATCGATGCAGATGGGAGAGACCGCTCCGGAACTGAACCCAGCGCATGATGGAGAAGCCCTCAACAAGCCTTTTCCGGAGCCTGTCAACTGTGAGTGTAGGTTCTCTCGCCAAGCCCGATTCCGACTTGAGCACAATCGATCCTAGAAGCACGCCAACCCAACTCGCCCAAGACTCACTCGCATCCGGTCTGGCCTTTATGCTCGTCGCGAATGTTGGGCAGCGCGCGATCGGTTTCTTTCGCAATCTCAGCTTTTGCAAATTTCTCGATGAAGGTGGGCTCGGACTTTGGGCCCTCGCCAGTAGTTTCCTATTGCTCGCAGCCCCTCTTGCCGTTCTCGGATTGCCTGGCACCTTTGGCAAACTGATCGAGAGCTACCGTCTTCGGGGGCAGTTACGCAGTTTTTTGCTGCGAGTCATTCTCGTCAGCGCGACGGGTGTGGCTTTCGTATCGACGTTGCTCCTCGCCGCCAACCGTTCATCCAGCACTTGGATCTTCGGTGCTGAAACCGGCCTGGGGGCGATGAGTATTCTTGTAGTCGCTTTGCTCAGTGTAGTGTTGTTTAACTCTGCTACGGAGTTGTTGAACGGACTTCGAAAAGGGCGTGTCGTCTCTGCGATGCACACCGTTAACTCGCTCAGCTTTACCTTATTCAGTGTCGCAGGACTCTGGTTTTGGTCGGATTGGCGGACCATTCTGCTCGCCTTTGCAGCGGCCTCGCTTTGCGGATTGCTACCTTCCGTGGGCAGCTTGATTTGTGTTTGGCAGGAGACTGGGAGTGCATCGAAACGGCTGTCGCACAGTGCGATGTGGAATCGTATAGTCCCTTTTGCATTGAGCATATGGGTTATGAATCTTTTGTCTAACCTGTTCGATGTCGTCGATCGTTACATGCTTTTGTATCTGGCGCCATCGCAGGAAATCGGCACAGCGTTGGTCGGTCAATTTCACAGTGCGAGAATCTTGCCACTTCTATTAACGAGCTTAACGATGATGTTGAGTTCGCTCCTCCTTCCCTACTTGGCAGCGGACTGGGAGAGTGGCAATAAGCACCGAGTGAAGGAAGCTCTCCAGCTCACTTCGAAGCTTTCCATGGGATTCTTTTTTCTGTTATCGATCCTTTCTTTGGCCATTGCCCCGCCGCTATTTCACCACTTTCTCGAAGGTCGATTTAGCGAGGGATTGGCGATCATGCCGATGGCTTTGGCCCACTGCTGTTTCCTGGCCACTGGGACACTTCTCCAGAATTACTTTTGGTGCATCGAGAAAGGACGAGTGGTCGGGTTTATTCTGGCGATGGGGCTAATGGTCAATGTGGTTCTCAACGCTTGGTGGGTTCCCATTTACGGGCTAGAGGGGGCGATGGCTGCGACCGCGTTGGCTGGGGCGTTTATTCTCCTCTTGACTTGGTGGTCCCTGTCTTGCCATGACGTCGGATTGGATCGAACCAGCTTTGTCCTGAGCCTACTTCCCGTCGTTCTCCTGTTAGGGGCGTTGCCATCGATGTGCGTTGCAGCGGTGTTGCTCGTTTTGACCAGTCGCACTTCTGTCATTCTAGGGCGAGACGAAAAAAGGCGTATCGACGAGGCGATCCTCCCCCAACTTCATCGCCTCGGGTTACCCATCCGAACTTTATGGCACATCGGTTAGAATCCTTTATCCATCACCCAACTCTTACCTCACCATCAAGATTTCATGGCATCGCATTTCACTGAACCACCACGAATCTGTTGTATCGGTGCTGGGTATGTAGGGGGACCTACGATGGCAATGATTGCCAAGCAATGCCCCGATATACCCGTTCATGTCGTCGACTTGAACTCCGCTCGTATCCAAAAATGGAACTCCGATGATTTGCCGGTCTACGAGCCGGGCCTCGATTCGATTGTAAGGGAGGCGCGAGGCAGAAACCTTCGATTCTCTACGAACGTCGAGCAAGCGATCCAGGAATCGAACATCATCTTTATGGCGGTCAACACACCGACCAAATCCTTTGGCGTGGGTGCGGGGCGAGCGGCCAATTTGGAGTTTGTTGAAAAGTGTGCTCGCACCATCGCAGAGCATTCGACTGGCCATAAGGTCGTCGTGGAGAAATCGACACTCCCAGTTCGAACCGCTGAAGCCATCAAACGCATCCTTCAGAATTCGGTCAGCGGTGCGACCTTCGATGTGCTCAGCAATCCTGAATTCCTCGCCGAAGGCACAGCCGTTCAAGACTTGCTCAATCCGGATCGAGTTCTCATCGGTGGCGAATCCCCGGATGCCATCGAAAGGCTTGCATCTATCTACGGTCGGTGGGTGGCACGCGAAAGAATTCTTACCACCAATCTGTGGAGCAGCGAGCTCTCCAAACTTACAGCGAATGCATTTCTCGCACAGCGAGTCTCCTCGATCAATGCCATCTCCGCTCTATGCGAGGCGACAGGAGCCGATGTCGATGAGGTATCTCGAGCCATCGGCACCGACTCTCGAATTGGCCCCAAGTTTTTGAAGGCATCGGTTGGCTTTGGTGGCTCCTGCTTCCAAAAAGATATCCTGAATCTGGTTTACCTCTGCGAGCACTTCGGATTGCGTGAAGTCGCGAAGTATTGGGAACAAGTCGTCGTGATGAATGACTACCAAAAGCGTCGTTTCTCGGAACGAATTGTCCGCACCATGTTTAATTCCGTATCCAATAAGCGCATTGCGATCCTCGGTTTTGCATTCAAAAAGGACACCAACGACACGCGAGAATCGGCCGCGATTTATGTCTGCCGCGACTTGCTGGAGGAACGCGCTCAACTGGCGATCTATGATCCGCAAGTGAGTGAAGAGCAGATTCGACAGGATCTGCACAAAGCATTTGCGAACTCGCTTGGCGGACTGTCCGATTTGCATCGCGAACTCATCGATCGCAATGTTACCGTGTGCGATACGCTCTACGAAGCAGCCGACAAAGCGCACGCACTGACATTTCTTACTGAGTGGGATGAGTTCAAAACGCTGGATGCCGCCAAAGTACTCCGATCAATGCATCGGCCCGCTTTCGTCTTCGACGGCCGGAACATTATCGATCGCGCGCGCATGGTCCAACTCGGATTCGAAGTGCATAGCATCGGTCGATCGCCGGATATATCGTAGACTACGATGCTGGTCATTTGCGTACAGACCGATGTCGCATCGTCACATTGAACGATAGACGAAAGTAGAAACGTAGTCTTCTATGAAAGATGAATGCGCACCTGGGCCAAGGTAGCCGCTTCTTCGTCGCTGTGGGTTACATGGAGGACAGTCATACCAGATTGACGGTGGACCTCTTTTAACAGCGTCTGTAGTTCGACGCGTGTCGTTTCGTCCAACGAACGGAGCGGTTCATCGAGCAACAGGATCTCGGGGCGAAACGAGAGGGCTCGTCCCAAAGCAACACGCTGCGACTCTCCACCGCTTAGGGCTTGCGGATAGCGATGCAGCAGAGGCTCGATGCCAAGCTCCACTGCTATCTCGCGAACCCGGCGTCGGATCCTCTCCCGACTCCAACTTTGCACGCGCAGGGGAAACGCAAGTTGTTGTTCTACCGTCATGGTCGGGAACAGTGCTAAATCTTGGGGGACATACCCGAGCTGACGATCCGCGACAGCTAAATGGGTTACTTCCTTCGCACCGATCCAAATCTGTCCCGACGCGATCGGCTTCAACCCGCAAATGGCTTCCATAACCGTTGTCTTCCCGACTCCAGTTGGTCCCATCAACGCGGCATAGCACCCCGATTCGATACGGAACGAAACATGTTCACGACGAAAGCTGCCCGAGCACGCTGTCACGTCGATGAGTTCGATCATGCGGCACGCTCTCCACCCAGCCATCGGACTAGCACAAGTGAAACGACGGCAATAGCAACCATGAGCAGCGAGACGGCTACTGCCCCTTCCAGTTCACCGATGCTCAGTTCCAAAAACACAGAAGTCGAAAGCACCTCCGTGCGAAATCGCGTCGCTCCTGCAAAGACAAGAATTGGACCGAACTCTCCCAAAGAACGGGCCCATGCGACTGTAAACGCTGCCATCAACCCCTTCCAAGCTTGCGGCAATGCGATCTCCAAAAATGCTCTTCCTCGGGTGCATCCGAATGTTCTCGCTATATCTTCATAACGGCTTGGTATCTGTTCGAACGTGACTCGCAACGTTCGAACTGCAAATGCCGTGGCAACCGCGAATTGAGCGAGGACCACAGCCGGCCAGTGATACGTCACAGGAAATCCATGTCGTCCGCGCAACCACTCCTCCAGCACAATGCCTTCGCTCGTTCCAAACCAATCGGAAAAGGGAAACGGGCGATGAAAGAGGACGAGCAGACTGATTCCCACTACCAAAGGCGGGAGTACGACCGGGATATCGACAATCGTATCGATCCATGCCTTGCCTCGAAACGAGTATCGGGCGAGGAGGTAGGCGAGTGGGGTCGCCACCCACAATGCCATGATGGATGCAAGCGTGCACGTTTGTATGGTCAGCCAAAACGCAGCCAGTATCTCTCGCTTTCCAAAGACTTTTGCGAAATCACTTGGCGAGACAAACAAGCAATCGGCGAGGACCAATAACACAATAAGCAGCACGTAAGCGGAGGATAGCCCCCCCAACGTTAGCAAAAACAGACGATCTCGCCATCGACGACTAGGGTTGGGATTCAGGGGCATTCCTCCATGCTCGCTCCGGAGCCCTGTTCGGATCGATCGTGTCAAATCCGTACTTCTGATAAACCTTGATACCATCGTCGGGGGAGGTAATAAACCGAGCGAATCGAATCGCGGCCTCGCGAGAAGGAGGCCCGTGAATTACCCCCACTGAAACTTGGTTAGTCGCACCCGCTAGTTCAGCAAGTTCCAAGAACTCCAAATCGGGGTAAGTCGATAGCATCGCATCGTAGACAATTCCCACATCAGCGACCCCTAATCGGATATCGTTGGCGACTTCATTCACATTCGATCGGAACGCTAAAGTCGCCAGTTCCAGGTCTCGCCAAAGGTTCGCTCGCTGCAGGTTCTGTCGCGTTTGTTGACCGACAGCTGCCGCGTCCGGATTCGCCTGAACCAATCGAATCTTCGGTTGGAGAATCGAGCTCCATCCTGTGATCCCTTTTGGGTTCCCTTTTCTGACTGCAAGACCGATGCGCATGGTTGCGATCGGAAAGACTTGGTCAACCAATCCCTTCTCCATCGCCATGTGGAGGTAGCTGTCATCGGCCGGGAGAAACAAACCGCCACTCTTCGCGATCTCCAACTGGGCCAAAAGAGTTTGCGATGCACCGAAATGGATAACAACACGATTGCCGGTCTTCGCTTCATAGAGCTGGCAGATCTCTTCAAGCACCGCTCGGTTGCTGGATGCGACATAAAGTTGCACCTCCTCTTCACTCGCTCGCGCGGAATCCTCGCCTACTCGCGAATAGGCCAAAGGTGGAGACGAGCGCACAAGCGAAATGACGATGCCGACGGCTACAACAATAGAAAGACCTAATGCGATGAAAACTTTGGCCATCCGCGAACTCAACTCATTGTGAAGAAACGAGCCATGCCATTCGGCGGCGATACGTTTCTTCATCCAATCGGTCTGTTAGAAACTGATAAGTGAGAATGTACTTCTGAATTCTCTCTCGATCCTCGTCTTCGTACCCTTCCCGATAGGCCACTCGATCGAGTCGATAGTTGTCCTGCAAATCCAGTAGTTTCGCGGCCCTCGCAATAGGGTTTCGCTGCAGCAGTACTATGTAGTCTGCGTAAGACATCTCGCGACTATGCGTGAGGAGCCGGACTGCTTCGCACGCCTCCAAGTCGATGCCTGCCTCGAGCAAGTCTTGAAGTGTGGCTGTGGTGTCCTCTAAGACATCGTGAAGTGCGGCTGCCTGCTGAACCAACGGGTCCTCGCTCAGCAGCATCATTCGAAGTGGGTGCAGAATGTAGGGGGCACCCTCTTTGTCTCGTTGACCACGATGGAAACGGGTCGCGAGCTCGATCGCTTTCTCAAGCGGGCTCCCGATCTGGGATGATGGCGGCTTCTCCAAGTTCATCGATCATCGTCCAACGAATCGTCGTCTAAAGAATCGTCATCCAACGAATCGTCATCGAAGTCCGGGTGCATAGGATCGTCTGGGTCGAGAAAGAAGTCACCCAGACCATGAGGTAATGTATTCGCACCGAGAGACCGGGACTTCCTCGCTCGAGCCGCTTGCAAATCCAAGGCATCTTCGCCGAGACAGGAGACCAACGCCTGTCGCCAGACTTGATCCTTGGCAACGGGGTGCGTAGGGTCCTGCGCTAATAGTTTCATCGCGTAGCGCAGCAGTTGAATGCCATCGCGAGCGGAATAATCCAGCTGCAACGAATGCGATTGTTGCAGGAAGTCGATGGTCAACGTTAAAAGTTCTTCCGCCGCAAAGGGGAGATGGTATTTCAAAATTGCAAGCTCATCTTCGCGGTTCGGGAACCCGACCGCGAGAGAGGGTTGAAGCCGACTCATGATGTAATCGGGAATCTCATAGGTCGAGTCATCCTGATTCATGGTTACCGCGCATCGAAAGTCGCGGTGGGCTTGGATGGAAACCCCAGCCACAATCGACTCGACATATCGACGATGGTCTAGCAGGGGAGCAAGAGACGCCCAAGACTTTTCATTCATCCGATTCCCTTCGTCCAGAATACAGACCGCTCCCTTGATCATCGCGGTCACCAAAGGGGAGGCATGGTACGCGATTTTTCCATCGCTCCCTAAGATTGGAGTGATCAGCAGGTCTTCTGGCCGCGTGTCTGCGGTACACTGGTAAATGTAGAGCGATTGGTTTCTCGCTTTGGCGGCAGCCATTGCCAAGGCGGTTTTGCCGATGCCAGGCGGTCCCACTAAACGAGGTGCGAGGGGGAGATCTTTTTCATCGACAACGAGCCAACAGGCCATCAATTGCCGCAACACCTCGCCTTGACCGATCCACTGCAATTCGTTTGTTATCGGGTTGCTGAGCGTAAGGCTGACGCCATCGATTTGAATTTTATCCTGCATAACGGTCGGTTAGATTTTGGACTGGCCACGGAAGGTAGAGAAGTGCGGGACGGGATTCGCATGCAAGAGGATTGTACCAGATTCGACCACGGAGTATCCCCAAGTGAGCGATAGCTTTCGTTTGGATGATAAAGTGACCCTGCTACCTGTCGTGCATCGTAGCGGAGCCAACGCCCGAGCTGTGGAGGAATGGCTGCTTCAGCATCAAGTCGATTGCTTGGCCGTCCCGCTCCCACCCTCGTTTCGCGAGTCGGTTCTCGCCGGAGTTGAGCAGCTCCCTACGATTTCCTTGGTCGCTCAAGCCCCGGCAGCCAGTTCGCGTTGGGAGGCGGAGCAAGCATGGCTCGATTCGGACGTCTCGGACGAGTCCGATAATGAAGACGATCGCGACGATGACGATGTCGATGACGATGACTCCGAGCCCTCTCCCTACGCGGATGCGTCGCTGCCATACAGCTATGTTCCCATCGATCCGAGTCAAAGCGTCATCGCTGCCATTCGATACGCGATGGGGGAACGCATCCCCATTCGATTTGTGGATCTCGAAACGGATGTTTTCACGGGGGATGAAGAATTCCTAATTCCCGATGGTTTTGCGCTCAAAGAAGTACCGCTCGAAACCTACAACGCGGCCATCTTGACGGCTGTCCCTCGCCCTCAATCCGAGCAAGTCCTGGCGAGAATCGAAGCGATGGCTTCCAAACTGCTCTCTCTCCGCCAGCACTACAAAAAGATCGTGATGCTCTGCTCTGTGGGGCATTGGCCTTGGCTACGTGAATCCTACCAAAGGCAGCTCGTAAAGCCTTGGGTGGCCGACGAGGATTTTCATGACGAGCCTGCAGTCAATCACTCGGTCGATGAATCGACCTTGGTGTTTCTTCTCGGCGAGCTTCCTTACATTACGGCCGTCTACGAACAATCCCGCTACGACTTGTCCGATGAACCGCACGCCGCCGCCATCGACGGGGTGAAGCGTCTCCTCCTTTCGGCCCGCGCATCCTACTTAGCCGACTTTGGTCAACGCGCTCGGCGCATCTCGCCTCTTCTGCTTTCGCAGTGTTTGAAGTACATCCGCAATTTGACATTACTTGATCGGCGGCTCACGCCAGACATGTACACCTTGGTATTGGCTGCGAAACAAACCTGTGGCGACCAATTCGCAATTCACGTTGCGGAGACCCTTCGCAATTTTGCTTTCCAAGAGCCTTTGCCGTGGTCCTCGGTCCAAATGGGGATTCATCAAATGCGATTGCCTGATGGAGAAGTTGTTCCCGCCATCAGCCGACTAGGACAGCATCTTGGAGAGTGGCGAACCCTTCAGCTCAATCGCCGACCGTTGAAAGACGAGTCCCGGCAGTGGCGACTGCAATGGAATCCCTACAAGCAATGCTCTTGGCTACCCGATGATGCGAAAATCGAGAGCTTCCGAACGCGAGTGATTGAACGAGCACGAGCCCTGATCGGAGCGGACTTGGCCCGTAGCGAAAAATTCACGACAAGCTTGATGGACGGTATCGACATCCGCGAGACGCTGCGTCATTGGTACGATGGTCAGCTGTATGTGAAGGTTCAGCCCCCAAGCATTGGAACGTTGGATGCGTGCGTCTTCATCTTCGATCCCGCTCCTGACCCGAAGGTTTATTCGTGGCAGACGACTTGGTTCGCTGAGTTTGCCTGGGAATCAACTCTCGCATTCTATGCAACCGATTTCTCACGCGAGATCCTTGGTCCAGGCATCGCGGTAGCGACCTACGGTGGAGCGATGTTCCTGTTTCCTCCCAAGCCAATACCGGACATTTGGAAAGACCGCGAACTGCAATTCGCGGACACACTAGAAGAGAGGTTGATTGCGGCGGCGTGCAAGCATTCCGAGGCAAAGCAAATCGCCCTCTTGTCGCCGATTGCTCCGACAGCGTCATGGCGGCGAATTGCCAAGCAATTCGGCAAATCGCTCGTGCACGTCCCTCTCTCCCAATTCAGCGATGCGATGGTTGCCCAATTGCGAACCGTTCATGTACTGAACGGCCAAGAAGTACGGAGTTATGCAGCCCACTTTATCCGGCAAGCATGAATGGGTCCTCCCACGTTATGGTTTTGCTTGGTCGGGAGAGAGGATCTGGAAGTGAATGTTGCGCATCCAAACTTCGCTCCCGTGATCGGTTAGCATCAGCTTGCCGCGAAAGGTCTTTCCGAATCCCTCGGCATCATTGAACTTGCTCGCCTGGTAACGACGCTCCCAATCGGAATCGCCGATCGTGGCAGAAACGATTTTCTTACCGTTGAGCCAGTGCTCCAGCTTGGGGCCTTGCGCGATAATTTTGGCTGTGTTCCACTCTCCAGCAGGGTGAAGCAGCTTTTCACTGTTCGGTTCGTAGAGGTCGTAGATGGCTCCCGTGCTGTTCTTGGGCTCGACTTTCTTGGCATGGTGATCGTCGTAGATTTGATATTCGAATCCAAGCCACCTGCCACCGTAGTTTCGTACCCGATACTTGATCCCGCTGTTCCCCGACTTGGCCACTTTGAACTCAAAGCTCAGCTCGAAGTCATCAAACTCATCCTTGGTTAGCAGATTCCCTCCTCGCGGGATCTCCGCACCGCGTTTGAGATGAATCTCACCCGCCTGGCACTCCCAAGCAGCTGGAGCCGACTTTCCATCGAAAGATTGCCATCGCTCCATGGAGGAGGAGAGGAATGGACTCCTCGACGGCTCTTCCGAGTATCCGCGACCGGCAACCAGACAGAAAAGGGCTAGGATGGAGAGGTGCGAGAGGAAACGCATTCGTGACCGAGGATAGACAACCATGGCGAGACTCGATTGGGGAGCAAGAGAGGACGGAGCGACTTGGGAACCGGGTGGGACACTTTAGTATATCTAACGCGAAATGCGCCGCTCGCTTCCGGCGCAAGGATGACAACGGCCGGTTGAACTTTACAATACAAGCCCTCGAGAACCAAACAAGGAATCCAAGCCTATGTCCCAAGCGGATGCTCCGCCCGAACTGATCGAATTGGTGACTGCTGCGCGGGAAGCGGCTGCCAAGGCCTATAATCCGTATAGCCAATTCTCGGTCGGCGCTGCGATTCGCACATCGAGCGGGCGGATTTTCGCCGGGTGCAATATCGAGAACGCCTCCTACTCCGTCACGCTTTGCGCCGAAAGGGTCGCCGGCTCTCAAGCGATATTGCAGCGTGAATTCCGTTGGGAGAGCATGGTCGTTCTATCCCCGCAACGTGTTTCATTGTGCGGCGTTTGTAGGCAATTTTGCCATGAGTTCGCACCTCAAATGCGAGTATGGACAGGTTTCTTGCTCGATGATCCGCTTCTAGTGGGACCCTTCCTTCTGTCGGATCTGTTGCCTGATGGCATGACTCTGGATCATCGCAACTCCCCATCATGACCGCTAACCTATCTACGTCAGAATCGCTCGATCAAGCGTTCGAAGCGAAGAGGAGCCGCTACGTTATCGGCATTGACCTCGGTACAACCAACTGCGCAGTCTCGTTTATCGACACGAGTGTGTTGCAACCGAATGGCGGTCCCGCCCAAGTCCAGACCTTTCCGATCGAGCAGATGATCGATTCCGGGACGCGACAGCATAACGAGACTCTTCCATCGTTTCACTACGAGCTTCAATCGGCTGAACGGTCCGGTATCGATTCCCGGTTTCAGTTTGGCGATTCTAGCCATGCCGGAGTTGTCGGAACTTTCGCGCGCGACCGAGGGCTGGAAATGCCCGGACGAGCGATTACCTCCGCCAAGAGTTGGCTTTGCAATCCTATGGTCGACCGGCAAAGCGACTTGTTGCCATGGGGAGCCGACGAGGATGTCGAAAAGCTTTCACCAGTGGAAGCGAGCCGTCGCTACTTGGAACATATTCGCCGCTGCTGGGATCGCGAACATCCTGATGCACCGATGCATGAACAAGACACGATTGTTACGCTACCGGCTTCCTTTGACGAGCTGGCGAGGCGATTGACCATTCTCGCAGCGGAGCAGGCTGGGTTGAAGCAATTGGTGTTGATCGAAGAACCGCAAGCCGCGTTCTATGCTTGGTTAGGACGGCATGAACAAGACTGGATGGAACGCATAACACCAGGTCAAACCATCTTGGTGTGCGATATCGGTGGAGGTACGACTGACTTCACATTGATCCGTGTCGTCGATCGAACTTCTGTTGCTTCCACTTCCATCGATGAGCGCGATCAAAGCCAATCCGTTTCGGAGAACCTACAAAAGAACTATGGCTTGCACCGAGTAGCTGTCGGCGAGCACCTCATGCTCGGAGGAGACAACCTTGATTTGGCTCTTGCTCGTTGGGCGGAGTCGCAATGGATTCAGAACTCGCCGGGTGGTGAAAGCCTCAAGCCGCGGCAATGGGATGCGTTGAAGCTCCAGTGCCGCGGTGCGAAAGAGGCTTTGCTCGGATTGAATCCACCCAAAGAATATCGGCTTAGTATCCCGGGGAGCGGAGCTAAGCTGATTGAATCGGCGCGATCAGTCGTGATGGCCTTGTCCGATGCAACAACACTTTTGGTGGATGGCTTCTTCGGATCCGTCGATTTGCACGATCGTCCCAGCAGCGTGGACTCAGGTTTTCAAGAATTTGGGCTCCCCTATGCCGCTGACCCGAATGTATTACGCCATCTCGCAGCCTTTCTTTGGGATCATCGATGGGCTGGCCGTTCCGACACGCAAGAAACCATGTCCGATCTCATGGCCGCGCGCCCGAATTGGATTTTGTTCAATGGCGGAGTGCTCGAATCCCCTGCGATCAAATCGGCCATCCTCGATCAGATCGCGCGGTGGTTCGGGAAGGAGGATGGTTGGAGACCTGGCGAGTTATCAGGAAACCGATTGGATCTCGCGGTATCGCAGGGAGCTGCCTATTACGGGCAAGTGCGTCGCGGAGGGGGCATCCGAATCGATGCTCGGTTGGCAAAAACATACTACTTGCAAATCGAATCCGACCCTCCTCGGGCAATGTGCATCATGCCCGCGCAAGCCCAAACCGGAGAGCAATTCCTGTTGGACCAACATCCCTTGATGCTTTCTGTGGGGCAACCAGTCCAGTTTCCAATGTTCGTGAGCACGACACGTCTCTTGGATCGGCCCGGTGATGTCGTCGATATCGATCCGAACCAGATGGTTCCGACCGCTCCGATCCAAACGGTGCTCGAATTGCCACGGCGGAATCAACAACGCATCCTCCCTGTGTTGCTCGAATCCGAACTGAGCGAGATCGGTACCCTCGCTATTCAACTGCGAGTCGATCAACAATCCGAGGAGCAATCCTATCCAGAGGCCGGGCCTGCAACGCCCAACCTCCCGCTGGCGTGGCGACTGGAGTGCGACACGCGTGGCGAATCATCGGGACTACGGAACAGACTGCAAAAAGCGGTCGATGTCGAAGTTCTCCGCAAGGCAACGCAGGGGGGAGTACGCGTATTCGGCCCCGAGACCATTACGTCTCCGAAGGATGCATGGGAGAGGCTGAGCGAGGAAGTCGGATTGAATCGTCGCGACTGGGAACCAGGTGTATTGCGGGAGATTTGGCGCGTGCTGATGGAAAATAACGAATATCGAAATCGATCTCCGGAACATGAGACCCGATGGCTTAATGTACTTGGTTGGTCCTTGCGACCAGGATTTGGTATCCCAGCCGATAGTTGGCGCGTGCAGTCGACCTGGAGGGCGGTGCATAACAAGCTGGTGCACCGAAACGCGGCGGTTCAATCGGAAGCGATCGTGCTTTGGCGTCGCATTGCAGGAGGATTTACGAGCGGACAACAAACAGCGTTGTATCAGGATGTTTGGTCCAAGCTGAAGCCGACCCTTTCGGGAGGCGGCGGTTTGCCACTAGGGAACAATGTAGCAATGGAGTTGCTTCGATTGCTCGGATCGCTGGAGTTGCTTTCGAGCCAACACAAGGAATCGTTGTTGGAAACGTTGATTGCATCGCTGTCAAAAAAGCGATTGGAGCCGCTTGCGCCTGCGATTCTTTGGACCGCGGGTCGGTTGGGCACCCGCGTCCCTTTGTACGGTGGCTGGGACCAATTGGCCCGCGCCGAGAAATTGGAGGGGTTGCTGAAGAAGCTAATGTCGACCTCCGCAGTTAAGAGTGAATCGCTCCGAGGGTCCTATTCCTTGTGCTTGATGCAATGCGCGCAGCGAACGGGCGATCGTCGCCGCGACATCAGCCAGGGAACGCGACAGCAAATCCTGGCTGAGATGCATGCATTAGCGATGCCCGAGAAGCACTGGCAGCGAGTCGCGGAGGTGGGCGCGAGCGATCAAGATCTCGATGCCATCGTCGGCGAAAGCCTCCCGCTCGGATTCTCCCTTGCCTAACCCTTTCGGCTTTAGGTAACGAAAGCAAGGAATCGGACGAGGGGGGCTGTTAGACGATGGCATAAAAAAACGGCCCGCAAGGGGCCGTTCTCGATATCCGTTCAAGCGATCCTATAAATCGCCGTAGGCTCGTGAGGGTTAGCAAGCAACCGTTGCACTCTTGGTTAGCTTGCTGCGTCGGCGAGCATAAACACCCCCGATTACCCCTGCCAATCCAAGCAAAGCCATCGAGGAAGGCTCTGGGACTGCGGTGAAATTGAGTGTCACACCGTTGGTGCTGGAGGTCCAAGTGAAGAAGCCCTTGGAGGCATCCGGTGCTGCTGCACCTGCCAAAGTGATGTTGCCAAAGACACTGCCTGGAGCTGCGAAAGTTCCGGTGAATACGTTCCAGCTTTGGTTGGTGTTCCAAAAGGACTCCGTGATTGCATTCGAGATGTTGAGGACCGAGGTCGCTCCACTGTTGATCGAAAGCCCAGAACCACCCGAGACCACCACCGAATCGAAACCGGTCGTTTCATTGACCAAGTCCCAAGAGAAAGTAGATCCAGAGTCAAAAGCGAGCCCACCGTTGAATGCGAGCGATCCTTCAACAGAACCAATCCCAGGATTCAAGGTACCTCCGTTTTGAATCACAACCGAGTTACCGAATGAACCAAGCCCGGTCAGCGAGGAACCTGCACCCGATACAGCGGTCGTTCCGCTGACGGTTACTCCGGAAGCGACTTCCACACGTCCTCCACCGGAAAACGATACGGTCGACGCGCCCACATTGTTGTTGAGACGAACAACACCTGTCGCATCCGAATTCGTGATCTGCAAGTTCCCGCCACCCGTAATCGCACCAACGTTCAACGTTGCAGCTGCCGAGTTCGAAATCGAAACGTTTCCGGAGGAATTGGTGATACTGCCGATCGTGGTCGCGCCTGTACCGGTGTTCGACAACGAAACACCCGCTGCGCTGGAGATGCCGCTCGTCGACAACGTCCCGGCACCTGCCTTGGTCAGCGTCAGAAGGCCCGCTGAGTTCGTCAAAGTCCCTGTGAACGATGTGTTACCAGATCCTCCGACCGATACGGTCGAGCCCGAAACCGTCGCGTTACCAATCGTCACGCTGCCCGTATTGGAATTCGTAATGGCCAAACCGCCATTGCTGGTTAATGAACCGCTGAATGTGATCGCGCCAGTTCCTGTCTTATTGATAGTCAAGAAGCTGGAGCTGTTGGCGACGTTACCGCCGAACAACAACGCCCCACTGCCTGAGTTCGTAATCGTCTTGGTTCCGGTTCCAGCAAAAGAAGTTCCGGTGTTGACAGTCTGAGTGTTCGAACTGGCATTCGAAAAACTCGCAGGTCCTCCAACGCTCGTTCCGTTTAGTACTAGGGTACCGGTTGGGAAGGGCGCCAGTGTGAAAGCTGCGGCACCGCTGGCGAAACTCACGGAACCAACGGAGGTGTTACTAAAAACCGTTACCTCCGCACTGTTGCCTGGAACCAGCGATGAGAAAGTAGCCGTTCCATTGTCGCCGGGAGCAGCGCCACCTAGCCAGTTACTGCCATTGTCCCAGAGATATTTGCCCGCGAAAGGAGATAAAAAGTCCTCCTGCGTATCTCCTTCCCACGTTTGCGCTCGCAACTCGAGCGAGTGCCACCCAGCGAATAACAGTGCGAATGCCCACACTAAGGCGCTCGTGGATAATTTCATGAGTCTTCCCGCCTACCTTGCTTCTTCGGTGCCTAAATCAATAGTCGCACTGCATAGCCTAAAAAAGGCTCGTAGGAAAATCAAGAAATTTGCAGTAACTATTTTCAACAATAAAATTCGAAAAAATAGTCCGTTTTTTAAGGTACAAAGCTACTCGAATCACCGCTTTGATGGATTGCGTTGAACGAAGATACGCGACACGAAACAGGCGATCGTTGGACACCGATTTACCTGCAGTATCGCACCTTCTCCTATGCTCTGCATGAACGGACGCACCGGACCGTCAAACTAGAGTGTTTTTCTTTGTGTCTTTTTCACGCTCGGTTACAATACGCTGCATGACCTGGCTTTGATCAGGCCGGCGATCGAACTTTTCCTTAAAGGTTACACCTCAAATGAGCGTCAGACGGAAACAGGGTTTTACACTAGTCGAATTGCTGGTGGTTATTGCAATCATCGGCATTCTAGTCGGTTTATTGCTTCCTGCTGTCCAGGCGGCTCGCGAGGCTGCAAGAAGGATGCAGTGCCAGAACAACCTGAAACAGTTTGGGCTTGCGGCCATGAACCATGAAAGTGCTCTCAAGTACTTTCCGCCCATCATTCACACGAAGGTCTTTCCTTCGTCGGGTGGACCGGTTGCCCGGACTTCTGCAGCAAGCTTGCAAGTGGCCTTGCTGCCTTACTTCGAGCAAACAGCTGCTTATTCCTTGTTCGACTTGGACTACAACGTTGAGAGCGATACACCTATCGACCTTAGCCTTCCGTCCAAGCCAAATGCCAATGCCGCTGCGAGGGTGACGGAGGTGCCAAGCTTCCTTTGTCCATCCGACGGATCCGCTGAGCGCGTAACCAATTATGGACGCCTCAATTACCACGGGTGCATGGGTGGAGCGAACCTGTTTGGTGGAGCGACATTCAATGGTCTGTCCCTTGATGGGGTATTCTCCAAGTCGAGACCGACCAACCAAATCATGCGTGGACCAACGTTTGGCGAGATTAGCGACGGAACTAGCAACACCGCCCTTTTCGCAGAGGTGATGCGAAGCACGAGCATCAGCATCAACAACAACACCACTGCATTTCGAGGTTCTGCACCCTACACTGGTTTGCAGCTTCTCGATGGACGAACCGTTCCCGAGTGCATGCCCGGCGCCAGCTCCGGTAGCGTATTCCTCGATACGGGACTGAAGTATTACTACTTTGCTCCGAACAATACCACCTATACCCACACGCTTCCCCCAAACTGGAACAAGCGGGTTCAAACCGTTGCACAACAGCGCTACAATTGCTCCTCCAATGCGACGGTGGGCGGTGTTCCAAACTCCCAGCAGCACATGGCGGCATCCAGCTACCATACCGGTGGCGTGAACATTTGCCGTGCGGACGGATCGGTCTCGTTCCAGTCTGATGGAGTAGACTTCGTAGCGTGGCAATCCTTTGGAAGCCGTGCTGGTGGCGAAGTGGTTAACTTGAACGATTAGTCGGACCGGCTGCAAACAGCATCATCAAAAGGCTGCCTAAACGGGCGGCCTTTTTTTGTTGCAGCTCACCCCTCGCATGGTGATGGAGATCGAGCAGGTGCTGCACGATCAGAATGGAGAGAATGCTTCCATTCTGGCAAACGGCGGGATTATCCGTCGACGGGCCTATTGGCCTTCGCGAAGGACTCGCAACACGCTTTCGAAATCAGGCGGAAGGGGAGCGTTGAATCGCATCGGTTGCCCTGTCTTTGGATGCGCAAATTCGAGCTGGTAGGCGTGTAACGCTTGGCGTTCCATCTCGATCGTGTCATCACCTGGTCGCGGAGGGAGACCTTGCGCGACACGGCGCAGCAGCTGCCCGCGCGTGATTTGTGCATGGCCCCCATAGAGACGATCGCACAGGACGGGACATCCGATATGGGCCAAGTGCAATCGGATCTGATGTGTTCGTCCCGTCTTAGGCTGAACCTCCAGCAAAGCGTAACCGCGAAATCGCTCTTTCACTTCAAAAAAGGTAGACGCATCGCGACTCGATGGATGCCCGGATCGAATCGCCATCTTTTCTCGCTGGTAGGGATGGTGACCGATCGGCTGATGGATCCAATCTCGATCCCGATCCAGCGAACCAGAAACGATAGCTATGTAGGTTTTGGTCACTTCGCGGGCTTCGAATTGAGCGCTGAGCTTGAAGTGCACTTCATTGGTCTTCGCGATCGCAATCACGCCGCTTGTGTCACGATCAAGCCGGTGAACGATTCCGGGACGCGTTGAGCCTCCCGCATCGCTCAGTTGTTGGAAGTGGTGAGCGAGTGCGGCGGTGAGCGTACCTGACCAATGCCCCTTTGCAGGATGGACCACCATCCCTGCCGGTTTGTTGATGATCACCATCCCTTCGTCTTCATAGAGGATATCGAGCGGGATATCTTCCGCGATCGGTCCATCGGTCGGAGGGGGCGGGAGCAGATCGATGGCGACCTTCTGCCCAGCAAATACCTTGAACGCAGGCTTCACAGGCCGACCATCCACCGAGACTTGCTCCTCGGTGATCAAGCGACGCAGGAACACGCGACTGTACCCATCCAGCTTGAGAGTCATGAACAAATCGATGCGCTTTCCCGAATGCTCTTCGCAAACTTCGAGAACGACATCCCGCCGGGGGGGAAGGGGGTCGGTTGTTGATTGAGTGGGTGGCAGGGTGGCTTCCGTTTCGGAACCATCCTGTGGAAACTCAATCTCATCAAGAGGCAGAACCATCTTGCTCTTCTTCCTCGGATCCGTCGCATTCCCCATCGCATCCGCATTCGGAATGGAGCAAGCCAGGTTCGACCATAACTGCTTCGTCGGATTCCGGATTGATCAACAATCCGAACTCTTCGGACATGGGGCGGAGCAGGGACTCGCCGTCGACTTCGAACAAGTCGACCGACTCCCCTTCAATTTGATCCGCGATCGAATCGACAAACGTTTGTGCTGCTTCGCTATCCATGAAGGCGACGACGGCAGGAAACTCTTCGGTCTCTACGACCAAGGCCGAGAGGGCGTCTTCATCGTTTTCGTCGGAGGCGAGCGCGACGAGAGTGAATCGCTCGCTGCGGATCCACTGATCGACCGCGACATGATCGTCGTTATTGATCGCCTGGATCAAGCCCTCCAAGCGGTTGTTTTCACTGCCAGCGTTTGTCATTGCGAAGTCCTCGTTCGTTGAAAACCGATAGTTTGACAGAGGACCGCGAGGCTGGCTATCTCAAGCGATCAGAAATCGATTGAAAGTTGATGGGGCTGATCAGACGAGGAATTGCGGTCTAATTCCCCTTGCCTCTTCCCTTTGGTGAGTTTCCCAGCCAAAATAGCGAATCCTGTATTGTCCTGTTCTACGCTTCCTGTCGGAGAATCCTCCATGTCTCAATCGTCTCGCCGTTCCTTTATTCAGAAAGCCGCCGCTGCGAGCGCAGGCGTGGCTGCAGTCCCCTATTTCCATACCGCTGCCCATGCGACGTATGCCTCTCCCAATGACCGCTTCAAGATCGGATGCATCGGGGTCGGTAGCATGGGAACAGGCGATGCACGCGGCCATGCAAACTTCGGTGACATTGTCGCGGTTTGCGATGTCGATGCCAATCACATGGATCGCGCTCGCACCGATGACAAGATCGGCAAAGGAAAGGCAGACGCTTACAAAGACTACCGGCAGTTGCTTGATCGCAAAGACATCGAAGTGGTCAGCATCGTTACACCAGACCATTGGCACACCAAGATCGCCATCGAAGCGCTGCAAGCGGGCAAGCATGTCTTCTGTCAAAAGCCGCTCACCCTCACATTGCAAGAAAACCTCCTTATTCGCGCCGCTTGCAAAGCCAACCCCAAACTAGTCTTTGTGGTCGGTACTCAGCAGCGATCCGACAAAGATCGATTTCTCCGCGCCGTCAACATGGCACAGAAAGGGTTGCTGGGAGATCTAAAGCGTATCACCTGCGGCATCAACGGCAGTCCGACCGGCGGTCCCTTTGAAAAGGCGACTCCACCTGCCCAACTTGATTGGGACATGTGGCTTGGACAAGCGCCGAAAGTGGACTATTTGGAGAAGCGATGCCATTACGAATTCCGCTGGTGGTACGAGTACTCCGGAGGCAAGTTCACCGATTGGGGAGCTCACCACATCGATATCGCTCTATGGGCAGCCAATCTCACCGAGCAAGGAACGGGCCCGGTCGAAATCGACGGTCGCGATGCTAAGCACCCCGTGGAGTTCAAAGATGGTAACCCGACCGTCGACAACCAGTACAACACCTCCCATGACTTCAATATCATCCACAAGATGCCCAACGGACTGGAGATCGTTGTGACCAGCCGAGGCCGAAACGGGCTTCTCATCGAAGGCTCCAAGGGACGCGTCTTCGTCAATCGTGAAAAAATCGAAGGTCAGCCTATTGAAGAGAACTGGGACAAAGATGCGTTCACCCCAGAAGACTTGGTCAACCTCTATAAGAGCAAGAAGTTCGAAGGACACAAACAGAACTTCTATACCTGTATTCGCGAAGGTGGTCTGCCGGTCTCGGACGTTTACTCCCACCTTCAAACCATGAACATGTGTCACTTGTCCGCCATCGCTGCCCGCCTCAACCGAGTGATCAAGTGGAATCCGGCTACCGAGAAGATCGAAGGGGATGAACTCGCCGCATCCATGCAAGCTCGCGTCCAGCGAGAAGGGTTCGAGATCCCCAAGGTCGGCTAACGACTCGACAAACATACCTACCCCATTCGATTCGACGGGAGGCTTCGGCCTCCCGTTTTTATTTTCTCCACGCGAATGATTGGTCTCTATTCCGTCCCGATTACCTAGTTGGATGGTTTTGACGTAAAGGTGTTTAAACGCGCATAATATATTGTTTTGGTGATTAATCAGATTGTTAATGCAAATTTGCAAAAATCGGCAACACTGGTTTGTGCTGTGGATCTTAGACGGCTATTCTGAGCCTGGTAATGGATATTAGATGGCTCTGTTTGGGCCCTCGTTGCAATTTTACAAGGGTTACGATTATGACTCGTTTGCGAAGCAAGTCGCTTCGAGCGTTCACTTTGGTGGAACTGCTCGTCGTCATTGCAATCATTGGAATTCTGGTCGGGTTGTTGTTACCTGCAGTTCAGTCTGCGCGGGCTGCAGCGCGGCGCATGCAGTGCGCGAACAACGTGAAGCAAATTGCGTTGGCCTGTCACAACTTTGAAAGCGCCTACAAAGCTCTGCCAGCTTGGACGTTTGTAGCGGGCGCGACGACGGGAGCATCCGGTCAGCGCCCAACGTCGCTTGGGTCCGCACACTTCCAGCTTCTGCCGTACATTGAGCAGAACGCGCTCTATAGCAATGCCAATGGAATCAGCTTTGAAGTTCGAACAGGGAAAGTCCCTTCGTTCGCCTGCCCTGACGATAGTACCTTGAACGCGGCGGGTTTCACCGGACGTGCCTTGACCTCGCACGCGACTCGGACGAGCGTGGGTGGAGTACCTTACGGTGGTACAACGTATGCAATCAACGCCCAAGCCTGCAGTGCTGGATTCGAGCGAGGACATCCCACACGACTTGCGGGCAAATTCGCAACGATTTCCGATGGGCTGAGCAACACCATCCTCACGGTAGAGAGACAGGCTGCCTGCTATGGACATGACTTCCCCAGAAGAGGGCAAACTCCGAACTTGGGTACGGGGTCGTTTACATTCAGCATTTGGGCACGAGGAGGCCGCCACGCCACGTTTTCGCCTTGGATCGATGGTGCACCCGCTGCGGCCGACTTGACCCTCAACAATGGTTCTGCCACGGAAGTCAACGCGGGATATACCTGGTGGGACTGCCCGGTAATCAATGCGACCCTTCGGAACCCTGCTAACTTCGCAGCTGGTCCTGGCCCTCGTACCGACCCAACCTTCCGAAATCCATTCAACGGCGTTCCGAATCCCGGTGGGATCCAAAATGGTACGTTCGAAACCGGATGCGATTGGCGTCGGCCTCAAGCGATGCACAATGGCGTCATGACAGCGAGCTTGGCGGATGGAAGTGTTCGGATGATTGCAGCCAATATTAATGTCACCACATTCAACCTGGCGTGCACGCCTTCGGATGGCAATGTACTCGGATCGGATTGGGAGCAGTAATGAGCCGACTTATCGCTTTGTTCATGTTGATGGGTTTGCTAGGCTGCGGGCCTGGCACACCCGCGCTTACGGAAATCTCTGGAACGATCACTTTCAAGGGAGAGCCGATCCCAGCTGGCGATATCAGTTTCACACCAGACGTATCGATATCGAATGGTCAGCTGCGGATGTACATGGTGAAGGACGGGAAGTTCAATTCCGAAGATACCCCCGAGAGCGGATTGCTTCCGGGAAAGTACAAGGTCCGAATCAACGGATACGACGGGGTTCAGATTCCGAACTTCTTCAGTGGCAAACAGATCTTCAATGCTGTCGAGCAGGAGATGGATATCTTGCCGGGCGAGAAGGTTGCGAAAGAGATCGTTATTCCGGAGGCTGCCGGACAAAATGTGAAGCACATCCCCACGGCGGATTTTTGAGATTTCGGAAACCATAAGTAGGTTGCGAAACGTTGCGAAACGGTACGGAGCGAGAAATCCTTCGTGCCGTTTTTTGTTTACCAATCAGCGATACCACGAACGCATGGAGTCGTTAAGCTTATGAACTAGCGATCCATCAAGCCTCGGTTCAAAACAACCTAACGATGTCACAACAAGTACTCCGCCCGGTAACCGTCCAGCGTCATTTCACCAACAAGACTCCTGGAAGTGTTCTCTACCGTTGCGGCGACACGGTCGTACTCTGCACGGCATCGCTGGAAGACAGAGTTCCCGACTGGATGGTGGGGAAAGGAAAGGGATGGATCACAGCCGAATACAATATGCTCCCTGGGAGTACTTCGCCGAGGAAGTCGCGCGAGCGAGCAGGCAAAGTGGATGGACGAACGACCGAAATTCAACGACTGATCGGACGTTCATTTCGCGCGGTTGCGGATTTGCAAAAGATCGGTGAACGATCTTTGACTATCGATTGCGACGTTCTCCAAGCCGATGGCGGCACCCGAACTGCCGCCATCACGGGTGGATTCATCGCGCTCGTCGATGCGGTCAACTCCGTTTTTGCAGACGTGCCACGAGAACAATATCCGTTGCGCAGCAGCGTCGCCGCGATTAGCGTTGGAATAGTCCACGGCGTTCCGACTCTCGATTTGGATTATTCGAAGGATGTCATCGCGGATGTCGATATGAACGTCGTCATGACAGGCTCTTCGAGATTCATCGAGATCCAAGGAACAGGAGAAGAAGCGACCTTCGACGATGCAGAATTGAATTCGCTCTTGTCGTTGGCCAAGCAGGGAATAGGGTCCCTGACGGAGATCCAAAAGGAAGCACTCGGCAGCGGTTGGAGATTCGACTGATGCGCTGTCGACACTATGCCAAGTCTCAAAAATAGTCCCCAATCGGGATCCACGGACGAGTTTCTCATTCGAACTGCTGAACTGCTTCATCAGCATGGTACTCCCTCTCATCGTTTGGAGAGAGTGATGACCAAAGTGGCGAAGTCACTCGGCATTCAAAGCGTGTTCTTGTACACGCCGACCGCCTTGATCGCTTCCCTCGGTGAAGGAAGCAGCGAGAGGACGTACATGCGCCGTGTCGATTCGGGTATCGTGGATGCTGATAAACTCATTCGTTTTGACGAGACACTAGAACGCCTCGAAGCCGGCCAAATCGACGTTGGGCAAGCGAGACGAGAACTCGAAGAAGCCGCCTCCGCACGTCCACCGTATTCGTCGTCTCTCACCGCGCTCGCATGCAGCATCGGATGCGTGTCCATCGCGATCTTCTTCGGAGGAGGATTTCCGGAAGTCGTCGCAGCGGGTCTGATCGGGTTGGCTATCGCCTGCTTGGAAGAATTGCATGCTTGGATGAAATGGGAATCCGGACTGCTGTTCCCTGTAGCTGGCTTCGTCGCGGCGATGTCGGCAATCTCCGTTTCCAAATGGGTCACGCCGCTCGACGATCGCTTGGTTACGCTCGCTTCGCTGGTGATTCTACTACCCGGTTTCACGCTAACGATCGCGCTCACAGAACTAGCCGTCGGCCATTTATCCGCTGGAGTCGCTCGATTGGCTGGCGCATGCGTCACCCTCCTGACGTTGTTCCTCGGAGTGGCCATCGCGTGGAAGCTGATGCAGGGGGTTCGCATCCCACCCGTTCAAGCCCTCCCGCTCCCCGGTTGGTGCAATTGGCTTGCGATCGCGGTAGCCCCCGTCACCTTTGCAATCCTGTTTCGCGTTCGCGTCTCGCAGTGGCTGGTCGTCTTGACGGTCTGCTGGACCGGATTCCTCACTTCCAGATTGCTCGGCGAAAGATTCGGTATCGAAGTCGGTTCGTTCGCGGGGGCGATTGTCGTCGGTGCAGGAAGCAATCTCTATGCGCGACTACGGGATCGACCAGCCATGGTTCCCCAAGCGCCTGGAATGATTTTGTTGGTGCCGGGCTCTCTGGGCTATCGATCCCTTTCGGCCTTGCAAGAACGAGAGACCCTCCAAGGCATCGACTTCGCCTACGGCATGGTTTTGGTCGCCATGTCACTGGTAGGTGGATTGCTCGCCGCAACTGCCTTGGTCCCACCCAAACGTATCCTCTAACGCAGAAGGGTCGTCCACCACCGTTCAACAAACTCGACCATCTACGAAGGGATCGAGATCGGTTCTTTGCTATCGCCAAACCGCTCGGTCTCAATTCCTGATTGTTGCAGCATCCACAGGTACAGGTTGCAGAGAGGGGTGTTCTTCGGATAACGCCAATGACCTCCCTTGCGAATCTTCCCGCCTGCCTTCCCTACGAACACAATCGGGAGGTCGTCGTGATTGTGACGATCACCATCCGAGATACCACTTCCATAGACCATCATGCAATGGTCCAGCAGCGTCCCTTCTGCTTCCTCGACCCCGGAGAGGTGATCAAGCAAGTAAGCGAAGAGCTCCATGTGCAAGGTGTTGATCTTTTGAATCTTCTCTTGCTTCTCGGCGCTCTTTCCGTGGTGGGAAAGATCGTGGTGACCCTCAGGAACGCCAATGTTGGGATAGCCCGCGTTGCTTCCCTCGTTTCGGTACATAAAAGAAAGGATACGGGTCGCATCGCTTCGAATGGCCAATGCGGTGAGATCGAGCATCAGTTTGCAATGTTCGCTCCAATCTCGAGGGATACCCGCAGGACGCGGGTATTGGGGGACGCCGTTTTCTCCCATTTGCAATTTGTCATTGCGAACCAACCGGTTCTCGACATCTCGAATGGCGTAAAGATATTCGTCCAGTTTCCGCTTGTCCGCCGCCCCCAACTCCCTTTGCAGCGACTTGGCATCCTCCAATGCAAAGTCCAACACACTCTTGCGACGGGCGGTTCGCTCGGAATGGTTCGTTCTATCGCTGACCTTCTCTCCCGATCCAAACATCCGTTCGAAGAGAGATGCCGGGTCATGTTCTTTGGCCAAAGGACTATTCTCAGTTCGCCAAGCCAAATTGCTCGAGTAAGCGCACGAATAGCCCGAATCGCAGTTCCCCGATTGGGCGGAACCCTCTGTTCCTAACTCCAACGTTGCAAAACGGGTTTTATTACCAATCGCTGCACCAGCGAACTGATCGACCGAGATACCATTCTTAATATCAGCTCCGCCGGTCTTCTTCGGATGGGCACCTGTCAAGAATGCCGCCCCGCTCCGGGCATGATCCCCTGCTCCATCGCCATGGTCTCGCGCTCCATCCAACGTCAGTCCGGTGAAGACCGAAACATATTCGCGATGCTTTGCCAATGGAGCGAGGATCGGAGTTAGTTTGTAGTCGGTGCCATCCTCAGTGGGGGTCCAAGCCGGCATGTGAGCCCCGTTGGGAACCATAAAGAATAACATCCTTTTGGGGATTTCCACTGACGCGGAGGCTCGGACCGTCGGGATCATCGCATCGAGCAACGGCAAACTAATCGCGGTCCCAATCCCACGAATCACGGTCCGTCTCGGTATCCTTTTTCGACTCATAGCTCGTCCCTCTCCCCTTTTCGTTGGAATGGATCGCTCGCAACGATCTCGTATAGCAACGTTGTGAATCGATACTCATCTTTTCCAGCCGCGACCATGATTTTGTCGACTGCGCAGCGATCGTAATACTCAAGCCCTCGGCCGAGTGCGTACGTCATCAGCTTCTCCGTGACACATCGCGCGTAGGTCGATGCGTTCTTCTCCTTCAAGTTACGGATCAAGTCTCCTGGACCTTTCACAACCTCCCCGCTAGGCAACTCCCCAGTGGTATCGATCGGCTCGCCTCGTTCATGGGTACGCCATCGTCCGATCGCGTCATAGTTCTCCAATGCAAGCCCCAACGGGTCCATCAACTTATGACAGCCCGCGCATCCCGGATCCGCGCGATGTTGCTCCATGCGTTGGCGCAGCGTCCCCGTCAACTCGGTCTTCTCTAGCTCAGGCACGCCAGGTGGAGCTGGAGGAGGTGGTGTTCCGAGCAAGTTATCGAGAATCCATTTACCACGTTTGACCGGGCTGGTTCGCGTGGGATTGCTGGTCACCGCCAGCACGGACGCATGGGTGAGTATCCCCATTCGCTTTTGACCCTTGGTGGAAACCATCCGAAATTGCTCTCCATCTACGCCGGGAATCCCATAGAAGCGAGCTAGCTTCTCGTTCACAAACGTGTAGTCCGCATCGAGCAACCGCATGACACTCTCGTCTTGCCTGAGCAAATGCAACACGAGATGATAGGTCTCGTTCCGTGCCAGAACTCGGATCTCATCGTCCCACTGAGGAAACAGATTCTGGTTCGGTTGAAACTGCTCCAGTTTTCGAAGATTCAACCACTGACCCGCAAAGTTCTCGACAAACTCTGCCGCTCGCCGGTCGGCGACCATGCGCTGGATTTGCTTTCTCAATACGGCAGGCTCGCGAAGCTTCCCTTGGTTCGCAATCGATAACAATTCAGCGTCGGGCATCGAGCTCCAGAGGAAGTAACTCAATCTCGTCGCTAATTCAAAGTCGTTGAGCAACGGATACTCGTTCCCCTTCTTCAACGCAGGGGATTCCACTTTGAACAGGAAGTGAGGGGAGACTAAGACGGCTTGCAATCCCACTCGCAAGGCCCCTTCGAAACTCTCCCCCGATTCCACCGTATCGGCAACCAGCTTTCCCAGCCGCTTCAATTCGTCATGTTTGATGGGACGGCGAAAAGCGCGACTGGCAATCGGTCGCAGGCATGCCTCAGCCGCTTGCGAAACACTGGTCGCTACATCGGGCTTCGAACGAACCAGTCTCTTATGGGTTTCTGGTAGCGTGGCTTCGACGAGAGGGGTAGGCGCTTTCTGTCCAAGCACCTTCACGTCATGAATGGAGAGGTTGCGATCCTGCGCCGGTTTCCCATCTTTGGCTTCGATATAAAAGTCATTGAAGAACTCGAGCGTGATCGTTTGAGTCTTCTTGCCCGTCCCTTTGATCGCCATCGCATAAGTCTGCAAGTTTCCTTTCGGTTCGGTCGAGACGGAGACTTCACCTACCTTTTTGTCATCCATCAGGACTCGGAGCTTCGGCGGTTCGTCTCCTGCAGGCGTGCCACTCAGCCCCATCTCGATACGAAAGGCTCCTCGCCAGGGGAGCGACTCTTGGAAGCTGATCTTTCCATTCGAATAGAACAGCAACTGCCTACCATCGTATTTCCCTCCCCCCTGAGGTTCGGTATCCGATAGTTTGACAATCGACTCGTAAACCGGTCCCGGCTCGGGAGCCATAATGGCTTGTTCGGAAATCTCTTCGGCCGCGCGAACGTATTTTTCCATCAAGATGGGGGGCAACGCCAACACATCCCCAATATTGTCGAAGCCATAACCGACGTCATCGCCCGGAAACCCAGAGGCCGGTTTGTATTCGATACCCAGCAAGTCTCGAATGGTGTTCTGATACTCGACCTTGTTGAGTCGACGAAGGGTGACGCTCCCAGGGTTTGGGGTCAAGCCGCATGCGATGTCGTTGATGGTGGACTGAATCCAATCAATCAGCTTCTGCTTGGCTTCCTTTTCAAGTGGTGTCGCGTCTTGAGGGGGCATGTCTCCAAGCTCGATACGCTGCAGCACCTTTTGCCACGTCGACCGCTCCTTCAAAATCGACTTGGCACTCTGGAAATGACTGAGCGCCAATCCGCCATCTGCTTCCGCCCCGCTATGGCAGTCCAAGCAGGCTTGCTTCAAAATGGGCTGGATCGAGGACGCAAACTCTTTGTCCTTCTTCGCCCAATCAATTCCCAACACCGCAGGAGTTGACCCAATCGCAAAATACATCGCAGCCAGGAACAGACAGCTAACAAACCCTCGCATGGGTAAAATCAATGCTCCAGCTACGAGTCCTGATCAACAATGCTCAGTCAACAATGCTCAGTCAACAAGGTACATTACAGCCTGGAATGTCCTCAGCCCTTGTGTAGATTTCCCGACATAAGGCATTTTAGACGACAAAAGCCCCTCGGGCGAAATGGAATCGAAGCGAAATGACACAAGTTGCCACGACAGATGAACTTATCCAACGAAAATGCGCTGCCTGCGAAGGAGGGCTGCCCCCCTGCTCCCCCGAATTGGCACGCGAGCAGATCGTGCACTTGGTCGACTGGAAGCTCGACGAGTCGGGAAAGTCCATTCGCCGAGGTCTCCGTTTTCGAAATTTCCTACAGGCGGTCGAAGCCCTGAACCGAATAGCGGAGCTTGCTGAACGAGAGCAGCATCACCCGGACCTTCATCTCACTGGCTATCGGATTTTGACCATCGCTTTGACCACCCACGCGATTGCAGGTCTCAGCGAAAACGACTTCATTTTGGCAGCCAAAATCGACCGCTTGATCGCGACAACGTTCTCGGACGCCAAGTCAAATCCATGAGCGTCCATCCTTCGGAACAATCGCCCCCTTTGAACACGAAGCACCTCGGGGACACGGAGATCGAATGCCACGGCATTGCGATGGAATTCCTGAACTCCCAAGGGAATACCGAACAGGTGCTTCGTGGACTCGATCTGCCAGTTCGCTCTGGCGAAATCCTCACGCTGCTAGGGCCAAGCGGGTGCGGAAAGAGCACCCTCCTGAGAATCCTCGCCGGATTGCTTGTTCCCACACGTGGAGAAGTCCTGGTTCAAGGCCAGACGTTTCAGCAGGGAGGTCGGGAGCTCAAAAACCGACTGTCGTTTGTCTTTCAAGAGCCAGCCCTCCTTCCCTGGCGAACGGTCTGGGAAAATGTCACCCTGCCGCTGCAACTCCGCGGTGGCCTGCGAGCAGCCGGCGCAAAGGACGCTATGGAGCATTGGCTCGACATGGTAGGCCTCTCGCCCAAGGACTGGTCGAAGAAGCCGACGCAACTGTCAGGAGGGATGAAGATGCGAGCTTCCATCGCGCGCGCGATGACGACTCAACCTCGCATCTTGCTGATGGACGAACCCTTTGCGGCGCTCGACGATGTGCTGCGGTCCCGACTAAACGACCTCCTTCTCAAAATCGTAGCGGAGGAACGATGCACCGTCATATTCGTAACACATAACATCACCGAAGCTGTTTATATGAGCGACACAATCGCGATTATGCACCAAGGGAGGATCGCTGAGAGTCTCGAGGTTCGCTTCTCATCCCCCCGAACCAAAGAGCTTCGCAGCTCACCCGATTTTTCCCGTTACTACGGCGCGGCGTCCGCTTCTCTATTCCGAAATGGAACGGGCGATGAGTAACTCGACGACGAACAAAATCGCGGCTGTTTGGCCGAAGTTACTTCTCCCTGTCGTCGTCTTTCTTTTGGTCTTGGTGACTTGGGAGATACTGGTTCGCTGGCTGGAAATCCATAAAGTGATTTTGCCTCCCCCGAGCGATGTCCTCTCCGAAATGGTGTTCGAGCGTTGGGCGCTCCTTCGCGGAGCTTGGATCACTCTTCAGTCGGCGGCCGCGGGCTTGCTTTGTAGTGCGGTCATCGGTAGTTTGGTCGCCATGATATTTAGCCAGTCCTCTTGGCTCAGGCTCTCCTTCTATCCGTATGTGATCTTCCTGCAAACCGTTCCCATTGTTGCGATCGCCCCCCTGTTGATCCTCTGGTTTGGAAACGAGTTTCGAACCGTGGTCTTGGTTTCCTGCATCATCAGCATTTTTCCAATCATCTCGAATGTCACGAGCGGGCTTCTCTCGATCAACGAGAATTTGCGAGATCTCTTTCGCATGCAGTCGGCAAGCCGGTGGCAGACGTTGATGAAGCTTCGAATACCCGCAGCGATTCCGCAACTGATCCTCGGTCTTCGCGTCAGCTGCGGACTGGCCGTGATTGGAGCGATCGTGGGTGAATTTTTTGTGGGGGATCGAGGTGCCTACGAAGGACTGGGGACCATCATCACGGCTCGTCAAGGAAACTTGAAAACCGCCTCGATGATCGGAGCCGTCATCGCATGCACCCTTTTAGGACTGGCTCTCCTCGCTTGCGTTCAATTCCTCAATCGCTGGGTTTTAAGACGATGGACGCAAGGTGTTGGTTTCGAGTCCGATCATTGAGCCAAAGCGATGAAGAACCCATTCCATGCGATGAGAGTCTGGAGTTTGATCCCCTTTCTTGTCTGCTGGTCTTTGTGGTGGGGAGGCCTGACATTCTACGCTGCCGTCGTAGTCCCTATCGGTACGGAGCGGTTTGGGAGCTTTGATCAAGGCCTCGTCACACAACATGCAACGCGCTATCTGAACGGTTTGGCTGCGGTGGTAACCGGCCTTGCGTTGTTAACGGGATTTTTCGAGAGGAACCGGCGGAAGACGATTGCCGCCGTCCTTTTGGGTATCTTCACGGCCGCTCTCCTGTACCAGCACAGCGTGCTAAGCACGCGCATCGATACAGCGAACGACACCGTAACCGACGATTTCTATCGTATGCATGCGATCTATCTATGGATCACAACCGGACAATGGCTCGTCGGCTTGTTCGTCGGGCTATTCGCCGTTCTCCCTAAATCGGTTGAGACCGCTTGAAGGCAAACACCCGGAAACCCGCCGGCCATACGAAGGTCTAGAGGATAACCTGACTCCTGATCGCCAAACCTAAAACAGTATCGGCTCGTCGCCGGCTGGTTTCTCTTCCCATTGGCGCCGAATTTCCCGAAGACCGTACGCGCACATTTCAAACTGCTCGCTAAGCCGATGCAGCAAATCGCTCGACGCGGTCTGCTCGTCGTCCGATTCGATCTCGCTGGCGATCTCGTACGCTTTCTTTCCTTCGTGGCAATAACTGACAAAGTGATCGGATTTGTCGGTCTGCAACCCTCGGAGTGACTCCGGATAGAGACCGGTCCAGAACAAGGTAAAGTCGCCGATATGACGGTGCACTTCTCGCTTTGCCATCCCGACGCGATGCTGCGCCTCAGCCATCATGGTCACCACTTCCGTCGCCCGCCTGCCGTTCAGCTGCCGAATGCGATGGAGCGCATCGGTCTTCGTGAAGCGAATCAGCAAATTGCTAACGTAAGTTACGAGCTCAGTGTCGGTTACACCTAACTGAGAATAAAATGCGTACTCGGACAAACCTGTAAAGAATCGCTCAAGCAGCTTGCTGCTCGGGCTGGAGGCATCGCTTTCAAATTGCATAGAAAGTCGCTCCCAGTTCAACCAAACAAACGGACACACTTTGTACTAAACTATTCAGTCCGCCCCTGGGAAGTCAAGACAATTACCAAACCTGCCGACAACTTTTGCCAACCCTACAATCGGAACGACTCGGTGAACCGATGTCCATCGCTTCCGATCAACTCCCTCCTACGCGTGAAACCCTCCCTATGCTCTTCGATGCTCACCTGGATTTGGCTCTCAACGGTGTCGATTGGAACCGAGACCTTCGTCAAACCGTCGAGGATATACGGGCACAGGAAACGGCATTGCAAATGCCGGAGGCCGGTCGCAGAACCAATACGCTGAGCCTTCCCGAGCTTCGAGAAGCAGGACTGGCGGTTTGCTTGGCCACCCTGCTGGCACGACTGGAACCCCAGATCAACCACTCGTTCGGTTGGACCAGCCCGGAAACGTGTTACGCGATGGCCCACGCTCACTTGGCCTATTACCGTGCGCTCGAACGGGCAGGCCATTTGGCTTGGATCCGATCTCGGAGTGATTTGCAATTGCACGCAGATCGATTTGCCGCTGCTCCAGGTGTCACCCCGCTCGGGATCATTTTGACCATGGAGGGAGCTGACCCGATCCTGACCCCTGATACGGTCTTCGAGTACCACGCCGCCGGTCTCCGAGCCTTGGGACTGACCCACTATGGGACAAACCGCTATGGAGGTGGTACGAATAGCCAAGTCGGTTTGGCGATCGATGCGATTCCACTGTTGAAGCATTGCGAGCAACTCGGGATCACGATCGATATGACCCATCTTTCCGACATCGCGTTTTGGCAAGTCCTCGAACATTTCCAAGGCCCGATCCACGCCAGCCATCAGAATGCACGAGGCATCTGCAATTGGCAGCGTCAGTTCAGTGATGCACAAATACGAGCCGTGATCGAACGACGAGGTGTATTGGGAGTTTCAATGGATGTGATCATGTTGCAGGAAGGCTACGTGCGCGGGGTGACGCCACCAGTCGTCACCCTCGAGAGAGCCGTCGATCAGATTCGCTACGTTGCGGACTTGGCCGGATCCATCGACTGCGTTGGCATCGGCTCCGATTTGGACGGCGCCTATGGCCACGAACAAACTCCCGTTGGCCTCAACCGCTACAGGGACTTGCTTAAACTCGAGGATATCATGCTTCGAAGAGGCTTCACCTCGGAGGACGTCAATGCGGTCTTCTTCGGCAATTGGTTCCGATTCTTTATGCGAATTCTCCCGGACGAAGAACCCACCAAAATTCCGTAACGATCATTGGATTTCGGGTACACTCAGAAATCACGTGCTGACATTCCTGATCGATGTTCCAAGCGTCGCCGAGATCCCCATATGTCGCCTTCTCCTCGGATCAAATCTCGCTGTCGATCGTGCACTCCATTTGTATGGACCCTTGGCACCATCGTATGGCAATGAACGAGTGTGAGATGCTCGCGGCGGGCTGAGAACTGTCCGATGTGAAGCTCACCGGTCTACGGCCAAGTCCATTGCTTTCTAGCATTCTATGCAGGAGACTATGTCATTCCTCTTCGAGAGAGTGCACGGAACGAGCAACCAAACCAGCTATCGAGAAAGCGTTGATTATGGCGAAGATCGCGATTGTTTACTTTTCGGCTAATGGACACACCGAGCAACTCGCGCACGCGATTTCGGACGGCGTGAAATCCCAGGCTGGGGCCGAGCCTGTCGTGCTTTCATTGCAATCATCGGATATTACCAACGGTCGATGGAAAAACGATTCCGTCATCGCAACCTTGCAACAGGCCGATACGATCGTCTTCGGAACGCCAACCTACATGGGAGGGTATGCGGCCCAGTTTAAAGCGTTTCTCGATGCCTGCAGTTCCATTTGGTACTCGCAAGGTTGGAAGGACAAAATGGCGGCGGGGTTTACGCATTCGCTCGGGCTATCTGGAGACAAACTCAATACGCTCAACAGTCTCATGGTCAACGCGATGCAACACGGAATGGTCTGGGTCGGCAATGCCGTTATGACCAATGCGAACTCGGTCGAGGGACTCAACCGCCTTACTTCCTATTCCGGTTTGATGGCCCAATCGAATATGGATCAACCCAACATCGGGCCTGGCGATCGACAGACCGCTGTTCTTTTCGGAGAGCGAATCGCTCAATCAACTCTACGCTGGACCCAGAAATAGATCGGATCGTTGGTCATGCAACCCTCTCTGCATCGTAGACACCTTCTCCAATCGACCGCGGCAACGTGCTTGGCCGCGTCGATTGCCAAAGTGGCCTCAGCCGCCTCAGCCAGCTTCGTCGAAGAGCCCTTTTCCTTTCGCTATTTGCTGGGCTCCTCGCTCTATGGTTATGCGTCGATCGAATCGATCCTCCTCGAGGCGCCGAAGCTGCATTGCGCATCGATCGATCTTTGGCCGCGCGTGCATGGAGATCAACGAGAGCAACTGGATGCAATGGGCGAGGAGGCCTTCCAGAAACTCCTCGATAAACACAATCTGCACCTAGGGTGCATCACGCAGTACAAACTAGGTCCCTTTGGTCTGGCGGATGAATTTCGATTGGCCAAGCGGTTGGGTTGCAAGACGATTGTGACAGGAGCCAAGGGGCCCTCGAAGTTGAAAGGGGCTGAGCTTCGCGCTGCCATTCGCGACTTCCTCGAACAGTTAAAGCCCCACCTCGCCATCGCAGAAGAGTGTGGTGTGGTTTTAGCGATTGAGAATCATGCCAACAACTTGATGGAGAGCGAGGAGTCCCTCCGCATCTTTGCTGAGCTTGCGTCCGCGGACAATTTGGCTATCGCCTTTGCACCGTATCATCTTCCGCAGGAGCCCGACCGATTGGCCAAGCTGCTGGAAGAGATTCTCCCGAAAGTGAACGTCTTTTACGCGTGGCAACATGGCAAAGGAAGCATGACGAAGCAACCGAGGGAAGACGAATGGATGCAACTGCCAGGCTACGGTCCGCTTGATTTCAAGCCGATGGTCGATGTGCTGCGACGGGGCAAATATCAAGGATGGACCGAGCTATTCATGCACCCCTATCCTCGCGGTTTGGCGATCCATGAATCCGTCGAGCAGTCGACGGATGTCTTGGTCAAAGCCAAACAGCATCTCGAATCGCTTCTTTAATCGATCCGAATAACGATCTTCCCGAAATGATTGGCGGCCGCCAACGATTCGAACGCTTGAGGAGCATCATCAAAGGAAAAGATCGAATCGATGACGGGAACGATAGGATGCGATTCCAGATATTGGTTCATCGCGATGAAGTCCGCACGGGAACCGACATAGATCCCGTCGAGCCGCACGTTTCTAGCAAGCAGCGGGAAGAGGCTAGCCGTCGGCGGTCCGAATCCGGTGAGGACTCCGATCAACGCGATGTGGCCACTGGCTGCCACCGACTTCATCGATTGCTCAAGTGTGCCGGGCCCACCGACTTCGACGACATGGTCGACGCCTCGTCCATCGGTCTCTTGCCAAACTTGCTCGGACCAGTTGGGATGTTCGGTGGTGCAGATCGTTTTCCATGCGCCTAGTGCTTTGGCTTTTTCTAGTTTGGTTTTGCTTCGCGACAAGACGATCGGCTTCGCACCGTGCGCGACGGCGAATTGGAGAGCGAAGACCGACACGCCACCGGTACCTATGCAAAGGACGGTTTGGTCGGGGAGGAGATGCGACCGAGAATAAAGGGCATACCAAGCCGTCAGTCCCGCGCAAGGAAGTGTGCTGGCATGTTCGAAAGAGAGGGATTCGGGTATGCGGACCACGCCGGTTTCGGGGAGATCGATAACCTGTTGAAGCATCCCGTCGAGGGTACCTCCGAGATCGTTTTGATGGTGGGCAAGGTCGAAAGGGCCTGATTGCCAAGTTTGGAAAAAGCAGCCTGCGACTCGATCACCGAGTCGCCATTGGGAGACATTCTCGCCGAGAGCGATAACTTCCCCTGCTCCGTCGGAGGTGGGGACACGGCCATCGACCTGCCTGCCAGCCAGATTCTTCCAGGCGATTAGATCGCGATAGTTGAGCGAGGCCGCGTGGACTCGAACGCGTACATAACCCGGGGCGGGGCGATCAGGGAGGGAAATTTCCGAACGGACTAGATCGTAATGGGTCGGATTCTTCGAAAACTGCCAAGCAAAGTGGGACATAACAGGCTCCGAATCGTGGAAAATGCGGTTCTCGTCTTGTTCAGTTAGAGCACTTCGATATGCTTTTGAACAGACGTCATTCGGAGGGTAAGCGAATGGCTAGCGGCATCATTGGAAATGATGTGCCCCGTAAGGGGTTGCGGGTTCGAGTCCCGTGCCCTCCGCCTCCTGAGCCAGTGTTTTCACTGGCTTTTTTCGTTTTTCCCTGCAATTTTGCGAGTCTTCTTCCATTCCGTGCGATTCCGTGCGGCTCCACGCTGCGTCGGAAAATGCGTCGGATTTCGGGTCTACTGCGTCGGAATTTGCGTCGGCCTCAACCGGGGCTATGGCCCGCTGGAAGTCGCTATCGGTAACGAGAAGATAGGACTTACGGGCGACCGCCTCCGTGTTCCCCAGCCACGAGCAAACGACGTGGATCGGAAACTCTTTTTCCAGCTCCGTTTGCCGACTGGCTCGCATCGAATGGAATAATCGCTTCCAAGGTGAAACTCCTGCTTTGTGGAGCCTTTTGAGGAATTGAGTTCGCAGGTTGGAATTCTTCCATCCGCCCGGCGTGTTCGCTGCCAATCGATAGGCTGGCATGTTGACCACAAAGTCCGTGTCGTCGTTCGACTCTTGCCAACGCGTCCACGCTTTGTCCAGGTAGGGCCGTAGCTCCGGGAAGATCGGACAAGAACGTACCCCGCGGCCTTCGTGGTGCTCCACTTTGGGCTCTGGGATCGACATCCGCGATTGTTCCCAGTCGATATCCTGCCATCGCAACGAGAGAACCTCGGACGGACAACGGAGCCCGCCGAAACGGCTTAGAGCGATCACGAGCTGCCAAGTAGGATCGCAGTGCTTCATGACCTGAGCGATGGTTTCGCGCGGCACCTCTACATTGCTTTTGACTGAACTTGATTGCGTCTTGACCCGATCAAACGGATTGGAGGGGATCAGCTCCCAATCGACAGCATCCTGGAAGAACTGACGAGCGAATCCAATCCGTTTGTGGATGGTTGTTGGGGCTAACCCTCTTGCCTTCAAGTCCTCATGAAACTTCTTAGCATGGCCTTTCGTCACGTCTTCCAAAGCGAGCCCTGGGAGGTACTCGTTCAGCAACGCGACCACTTGGCGCCAGACCTCAAGGGTCCCTGGCTTTTTGGTGACACCATTGCGTGCAACGAAGTCTTTGAGGAAATCCGAGAGGAGTACCTTTGGTTTGGCGGGCTCCGGCACCAATGGCTTCAGAAGGCCGACTGCTTCCAGTTTCGATCGCAACTCCTGATTCTTTTCGGTGACTGAAGCGACCCACAGGCTCAGTTCGCGATCCATCACACCCGTGATAGTGGAAGACAGCAACGCTTCGACCCGAAACTTGATACTAGCGGCATCGCGTTTCGAGCACTTACCTAGCCGAAGCGTTTTGCGTGATCCATCGGGTGCAACGAACTGTATTCGGACAGTCCCGTTCGGATCGTGGTTTACGGAAGCCATTGAACAACCCCTTCGTGGTTGAACCTTCAAAAAGAGAAACATGCGGCAACCGTCGAAGGTATTCGGCTTTCGGATTGCAGGTCCTAGCCGCATGTTCGAATCATTGTCATTCGGCTGAAACAAAGTCAACCATTATTGCTATCGGAAATTCCGTAACTGTTGGGATTCGATCAGATCGGTTCTCACAGAAAGTCTGAACTGAATTCATTTTGCAATCCAGCCGACTCGAATCGCTGGTAGAGGCCATCGAATTTCACAGGAACAAATCTTCCACCGATTCCATTTCGAATTTTCGTCCCGATGATTTCGTATTGCTCATTGCTTTCGTGAATCATGAGAGCTACATCAGCATCGGCCTCAATTGCTTTTGCTGAAGCCCAGTTCGCTGAAGTCGGTCGCTGCTTTGCAGCTTCGGTATCAAGTTGACACAAAAGCACGACAACGCAATCGAGCTCCTTAGCCATCACTTTCAAGGATCGTGATATTGTGGTGTAGTGTAGGTCGCGTGGCTGCCTAGCATCCAGTCTGCTTTGAATCAGCTGTAGGTTGTCGATAATGACTAGATCCAGTCCGTCGCGTAGCTTTAGCAATTCGCACTTGGAACGAATCGAGTCGATCGTCTGACTCGCGCGATCGTCAATCCACCATTTGCAGTTCGACGACTGTCGTCGCATTTTTTCAATTGCGATACTCACTTCTGGTGGGCGATTCTGCTTTCTCCACGCTGTCATGGGGATCCCGATTTCGTTAGAGCAGACCCGCTCCAAAACCTCGTGTCGGGTCATTTCCAAGGAAAACATTGCAACGCACCTACCCTCCTGGACTGCATGAGAAAAGAGTTGGCATGCTAAGGTTGACTTTCCCTTGCCAAAACGGCCTCCGATCAATACGAGCCACTTGCAGTCCAGTCCTCCTGTGACGAGGCCATCCAATGAAGGAATTCCAAATGTGACTTTGCATCTGCTTGAAGTCGCTTTCTCAGTGAGTTGTTGCAAAACATCGTTGCAGTGAGCGAGCGAATCCTCTGTGGATGCATGACCATCATGGATCTTCCGTAGATACTGAAGTTCTCGATCAATATCACAATCTTTGTGAGACAATCGAATGACCGAATCGTAAACCGATTGAAACGTGCGTTCCGTTTCCGCCAATCGCTGCAATTCCTTCCGGTAATAAGTGGCATGCGCGATGCTCGGTGCTGAATCGAGAAGCTCGTTGAATCCGACGGGACCACCAAGATCTTGAATCAAACCAGATCTTGAACAAGCAAGTAGCACTGAGTGCAAAGTGATTGGCTCTTTGTTTCTTTGCATTTTACTAACCAATTCAAAAAGCTGTCGAAGTGCCACATTTGCGATGTCCCTAGACTCAAGCCCTGTTAGATGCTCAAGCAGCACTTGAGGATCCAATAGCGCCGTAGAAAGAACCATTCGCTCAACGAGCTCACGATAAACAGCCCTTTGTGCAAGATTTTCATCCACTTGTGCGATCATGACACCGCCCTCACTCTCGGTTTGAAAGGTTCGTCGACACTGGGCGGAACGAAGGGCTTGAGTACTTCAGTGTGCTTTGGAATCCCCCATGCTTCGGGGGAATCGTAATAGCATCCCTTATTGAGCCAAACCTCCGGCGACATGACATACTCACCTTGTCCTTTTGGGGAACCTGCGTAGACTTTAGCTCGATCGATTAACCAGGACGATGCGTTTTCTTGTTTTATGTTCTTACAAACCTTCTGCCAGCTTTTGAAGGTGGCTTTCTTGGCCTGACGACGTTTCGAAGGAAAAGCCTCCCAGAAGGCTTCGAAATCCTTGGGATAGTCAAGCCTTCCCTCAGAAGCTTCAGATAACTCCCCGCTCTTCAAAGCGGGTGTATCTATACTTAAATTCTTTGATTTGTTTGCTTTCTTGTATGTGTCCTTTTGCTGTCTTTTGCCTGTCCTCTGATCGCACTCGTCGTGCGTATTGAGTTCGATTTCGTTCGATAAATCACTCTTAATTTGCTTGTCCTTACCCTGTCCTTCAATCGTTATCTCACCACTTACCTCCCAACTATCCGTTGCCTGGAAAATTGACCAATTCACGATGGAAATCACAGTCCAGTGATCGCTCGGATCGGTAACTATCATGCCCATCTCCTCAAGTTTCTTCAGTCGGTTCCGAAACGTACTTTCTGGTATGCCAATCGCGGATGCACCCTCAGACCTTCCTGTAACTAACTGACCGGGGGAAAGCGTCACGGTCGTCCATCCCCGTCCAGTCTTCATTGGAATGTGTTGAGTGCGATATGCAGCCTTGACCAAGAGCCATAGCCAAAGTTGGAGAAGACTTGGATTGAAAAAGACTTCCGAGTCTATGATTTGCCGATGAAGCTTCAGCCAGTTACCAATATTTGAGTTCATTGTCGCTTACCTCGATGGTCGCTTGATTCAACAATGAATTTTCGGATCGCATCGACGGGAATTCGCACGGATCGCCCTATGTTGAAACTCGCGAGCTGTCCGGATTGACAAAGACTCCAAACGCTGCGCTCAGATACGGACAGCATTTTTCCAGCCTGACGCATGGAGACGGCTAATGCCACTTCGTCCAGGTGCAATCTCTGTATTCTTCGGGGCTTGCTGTTGTCACCTCTTTCACTTCGGCTCATGTTTCACCTCCATTGGTCCAAGGTCTCCGTTCGCATCTGATCTACGATCCTTTTCGATAGAACGGATTGCTCGATGCAATGTCCTTAGCCTGCGAGCTTCGGCAACGTGCCGAGCTATTTCTTCAGCTACATGCCGACTGGTAGGTAGCTGGTCCAACGAAGTTTTTTGCATGTGATTCTCCTTTCCGGTGTTGGAAGGATCATCACAGATTCGCGACTACGAAATAGGGATAGAGCTTTATCGCGCTAGATTTCCAGTAGCAAAGAAACCTAGCGCGCTAGGTTTTTCTTCTAGACCGAGGACGTCCAACGGGCCGATCGGGGACAGGGAGATTTTTGTAAAGGCAAAACTCCTTCAGACGTCGCGACACATGGGAATCGCCAATCGACTCCCAATTCTCAGGACCTGAGAGTTCTTCTATCTTTTTGGCGATGTCTAAGTTCGTCCACTTCTCTAACGCAAGCTGATAAATCTTGGCGTCGCGACGCAATCCGTCTTCGCCTGCACCATACGGCTTTCCTAACTCAATAGAATGTAAGTCCAATTTGGCTCCGCTACTTCGCGTATTGCCATCCACATCAACTTCGACGTTAGACGCGACGTGTAGTCCCGACTCTCCAGAGACTTGTTCTTCTAGAACACTTTGAATTGATGCACGGTCTACGTCTGATTGATCGCTCGGGGCATCAATTGGATAGGCTCCGAAAAGAATTTCCTCCACGCTACGATAGCTGGAGAACTGAAGTACCTCATCACCTCTTGCGGAATCATTTTCAACGATCCAGTCGGCAGCTTCTTGCTTTGATAAAACGACCAATTCTCGTCGGTAAGAAATCTCCCAGTCTACAGTGGTTTCTTCCAAACTCACGAGCAAAAAATGCTCAGCCCGATTGAACAACCATTCTTCTCGACGAGCCATCTCATCAACAAATTTGGAGTAAGACCCGAGCAGCGCCCATCCATTCGCAGGATTGAAGACAACTTTTCGACCATCCTGGAAGTCAAACAAACAGTCCCCTCTGAAAGACTTAATGTATCGTAGTTCCCCAATACGGGAGTGCGTACTTAGATCGAGAATCGTGCCACCATCGACCAATTCGCACACACTCAAGGTTATTGCTTTTTCAAGGGCGTACTGCTCGAAGTGCGTCTTTGGATCGATAGTCTGGGGCATGAGGTCAAGCGATTTGTTGGCAATCGCAAACTTCTTGTCGAGACACTCCTCTAGGCAAGCAGACCATCCTTTGCAACCGACATACCACTTCCAGTTGTCGAATATTATCTCGACTGCGCCTTGAAAAAGACCATGCTCTTCAAAGCTTTGGACGGTTACCCAACGAGTCAGCGGCTCAAGCAATTTAGATACTCCATTTATAATTTGAAGTCGCCGCTGCCTCCGACCGACCGAATGGAGTTGCGATCGATCAGAGACAGCGCGGGCTCATGACTTCCCTAGCGACATTCTCAGATTGTAAACGTCATTTTGGATCTTTTGGATGCCCCTTGATTTGATTTGCAGTGAGGGTGTTGGGGCCTTGACCACCAACCAAATTCAACAAGCTTTGCATTCAGTATTGCTTAGTTTACCGAACCAAGCATGGCGAGCCGATCGTGTAGGGCTGTACTGCCAAATTCAGGTTCTTTCACTTCATTTGATTCCGGTTGAGGTCGCGGTAGTAGCTTCTTCACGGTAGCGAGAGCCTTTACCGCAGAGAGGAAACGAACACTCGCTCGGTCGACTCGAAACTGATTGAACTTCGCGAGAGCCACCGTGCACTTGCTGGTCTGTGCATTGAGGATCTCTGCCCATGCGAGGGCCTGCCAGGCGAGGACAACCCGCTCAATGAGCAATCTCTCTAGCTTGCTAGCGTCTTCCCAGCCAAGCTCTTGACGAGTTTGACTCATCGATCGACGAGAAATCAATTTGCTGCCTTCCTGGTCACCGAACATCGCACGGAGAATGGCAGTTTCCGCCTCCGTAGCAAGGTTTCCGCACGCGTTGACCAAGAGTTCAGCATGAGGACCGGAGAGTTCCTCTTGGAGTTTCCGAATCGCAGAATCGTCACCCGTGTTCGCACGCTGAATGAGCTCTGAAAGTTGTCTCTTCTCGGCCTTCAGGTCTGGTATCTGTTCAACTAGCATCGCGTTTCCTCCATTCCGATCGATGGTGTTGGTAGTATCCCGCCGAAATCAAAGTTCCCCTGGTAAAGCAATTGACCAAATCGTCCAGAAGCGTCAGCGACTGTTCGAGAACGCGATGTTCGGCTTTCTCTTCTTTCAGTTCCTTCGCTTCTGCCAGCCGAATCTCTAGCTGCAGCAAATCCTGTCGGTACAAGGTCTCAGCAACCTCACCGGTGCCGATGTATTCCCTTTTTACCCGTCCGCTTTCTCGACGACTCCGCGTGTAATAGCGGCCACGTCCGTTTCGACTTTCCCAGCTCATGTGTAGCGCCTTTCGAACTGCCCCAGGAACCAATGGAGTAAAATCTACGAAATCGCACCCAAACTGGCGATAGCACGTTATTTGGGAATTGTTTTGAGACGATGAAACAGCAGAACGTGCGCCAGCAATCCTTGCGTACTACCGTCCAATAACAGCTAATTCGACCGATTTACATGATGGTTTTGACGGAGTGCCGAGTGTTGGTGGTTGGAGTCATCCTGACGACCTACAAGGAGCCTGCATAGATGGTCGGACCTAGCAACCCGTCTCACGCAAATCGAGGCCTGATATTCTAAGTGGAGCTCTGGAAGTAATTCGAATCTCGATGTAATCCAACTCCACTTTAGGCAAAGATCTGTGACTCATCGTAACATGTCGAGTACAGCCGGAACTACGTGCGTGAACGATTCCTCTATCTGTAGCCGATGAGCATCGCCGACTGTATCTCAAGAGTTCCCCACCAGTCTCCAATCGCAAGATGCGGTTCCGCCCAAGTGTGGTGGTAGATTACGTCTGAATTAGTATTCTTCGGATCAAACGGATCATTCACCTCCGACACAATTCTGTCATCGTAAATGCACTGGAGTTTTTCCAAACGCACCTTAAATTTAAGTATGTGTGAAACGCCATCTTCGACGGTAAACCGGCTTGATACTTTGTTATTCTTTTGTGTAATTGCGAAGCCGTGGAAGCTACCAGTTCCATTAGCATGCCCACTGTTACTCCATGTAAATGGCTTCCCCTTAGATGGAAAGTTAAAGAAAAACCCGTACTGCCCGGATGTTCTCTTAAACCGATACTCCAAATCGTATTCGTCAGGCAATTCAAGAAAAAATTGACAGTAGCTTGCATCGGCATGAGTCAGCGTTATAGTTTTTCTACTTGCGTCATAATTACCATGATGAATTTCACGACGGACAGAGGCAGCAAGCAGGTCATGCGTAACAAAAGCAAACCGCTCTTCCGCTCTGGAATCTTCAACCCGTTTTTGAGCGATTACTTTATCCACACCCTGTAAAAAGTGTTCGCATCTCAGATACCAAGAAGCCGCGCGCTCTTGAAATCGTTTCCTAAGAGCGGGAGGATGCTCCAGAGACAGCTCCCACCACAAATCCCCGAGATGCTTCATATCCTTTGGTTCAGGGTGATTATCTATTGCTTCCATGGCGGCAATCTCAAGTAAGAGTTTATTGCCAGACAATTCGAAATCCTTCATCGCCTTCTCGACATCACCGCTTTTGTAAAATTCGAACTTTGCGGCTAATGCAACCGCGTCCTTATCGTTTGGAAAATCAACTAACCGTGCTCGTGCTTCAAGGTATATTCTCTGGAAGGCTTCCACGTCCTCAGCCTCTTTCTTGAGCTTTGCGAAATATGCGGACATTTCTTTTTTGTTGTCTTTCGGCATCGAGCGCAAGGCAAAAGCGCAAGCATCTTTCGCGATTTGAGTGTTGTCCTCCTTGATGGCCTCTCGAACGTTACTGATGAGTAAGCCAAGCAAGAATGCTCGTTCGATTGGATTCTTCTTGGTCGGAATCAGTTGCTTTAGGATACCGATTTTTGCGCTCGATGCCGAATAGTGGAAAGATGCCGCGATTGAGTCCGCCACTTTGAATGCAACATCTGTCTGCTTCAGAACAATTGACCTATCAAGCAGTTCCTGAAGAAGGGCATACTTCTTGATCGAATCGGTTTCGGTGCTTGCAAGCTCTAAGACATTCTTCGCGAAATCGCCTGAGCTTTCAGGATATGAGTCGGCGATTGCTCCAATTGCTTCATGGACTATAGGCCGGACCAGCTCGAGATCTTCTTTCTGTGGCAATTCGAAGCGATCCTGAGCATTCACTTGTCCCGCAATTGGGAGAAGGATTGCCAAACCAAATAAGTATTCGACGTAGAAAACGAAACCTCTTAAAAATTCAAGTACAGTGCTGTTTGGATCTGATTGGCGTTTTTTCATTGAAAGACTCGAGGTGGAATCGCGTTACAACAAGTTCGATATCAGTCCAAGTCTACCAGATCTCACAATTGTGTGTTTTTGTGGATAGCCGCTTCCAGTCACAACCGGCTTAGTAATCCCAATCTTCATGCCGAACAGGGAGACAGTTGAGCAAGTTTCGATATTCGTGCCACTGAGGCATGTAACGGTCCATGAGCGATTGAAACCTGGCGTTGTGTGTCGGCTCCAGCAAGTGCACCATTTCATGTACGACGATATACTCAAGACATTGCCTAGGCTTCTTGGCTAAATCGGTATTGAGGCGAATGCTGCAGGTTGCTGGATTGCAACTTCCCCAACGAGTCCTCATCCGTTGCACAAAGACACGCTCCACTTTCACATCCATTCGCTTTTCCCAACGCTCAAGGAATTCCGGGACGACGAGTCGCACTTGGTCGCGATACCACTTATCGAGAATCGACTCCCTCTGATCTCGGTTAGTACCCGGGCGAACGGTGAGACGCATCTTGTTCGCTTGCACCAAAACGCTCGGTGATTCTTCACGTTCCAGGACTGTGAGCAAGGTCCGCTTACCCCAGATGAAATGGCTCTCGCGTTCAATGAACTCCCTTGGCGTTTCACGTTCTTGTTCCGAGAGCCTACGCTGCTGCTGTTTGATCCAAGGGAGTTTCGAGATCGCAAACACTCTCACGGTATCGAGCTTCATACGCGTCGGTGCCGATATGCGTACGAGACCATGGGGTGGGTGCACGCTCAAATGCACGTTCTTAATCGCCTTGAAGGTCACCTCGGCTTCGATTGTGCCAAGCTGGATTCGTGTCACCATGCCTGGCCTCAATAATCTGGTTGCGCTTTGATGATGAGAAACAAACGCTCGACTTCCTCGACGTTCGGTATCACGCTGTAAATCGCTTGTTTGACAACAAGCTCTTTCGCTTGAACCCCGCGCCAACCATCGGGTCGTTGAGCTTTCACGACTTCGTCGAGCCTTAGAGTCAGCGAAGCATACGGGTCGAGATCGATACCGTACTGCGGCATCGTCTCCGCCAGTTGCGTGTTCGCGATAATGGTCTCCATCGCATCGCTCTTGAGGTTGTTGTACAGAGCTTTCTTGCCGGGGGTATTCAAGACTTTGGGCAACGTGTCGGCATGCCCCGCCTCGACTTGCTTTACCAGCTCCGCCACCCGTTTGAGGTATTCTTCGTACTCAATCGCATTATCCTTCCGAGCTGCGATTATCTCATCCAGTAAGGTCGACATCTTCTCGAAGTAAGCCGGATCGTTGAGATGCTCTTTGATAATCTTTCGGCGAACGTTGTTTTCGATCGTCTCGGCAATAGCTCCGCGATTACCTTTGAGAGATCCAAGGGTTGTAGCGATCGCTTCTGCGATTCCTGTTTTGACAATCAGGTTGAGCAAGCCCATGTTATCGAACGGAGATATCTTGCGAGGCTCCGATGCCTGGACATAGCTGTCGATCAAATGACGCATGTCGGCCTCGTACGCTTTAATGTCGAGATTCTCACCGCTCGCTCGTTTAATGAACTCGCGAATGGTCAAGTAATGCGTCTGCAGTCGCTGGATCCGACCGATATCCTGTTTCGTGTACCCAGCAGCTTCCATATCCTCCGCTAAATTCGCATACGCTCGCACAAACGCCGCTGTCCCTTTGTAGAGCGCTGATCGCTGCGGCTCTCGTTCGGTCAAATCGGTCGGAATTTCGACGTTCCCGCAGAAGTAATGAATATACTCCAGCTCCCCTTTGGGAGGCTCCACCGGCTCGCATAATAATGCCAATGCCTCGATGGCTTGGTCTAGATTCTCTTTCCCCTTGGTCAAACGATCCTTTATTAGGACATCAGGCGACGGACCGGCGTCGCTTCGATCCAATTCGGAGGTGTAGACGGCGATTGTCTTTTCTACCTTCTTAAACAAATCCTTATAGTCGACGATGTAGCCAAAGGTCTTATCCTCTCCGTCGAGCCGATTGGTTCGGCAGATAGCTTGAAAGAGCCCATGGTCTTGCATCGATTTGTCGATGTAGAGATACGTACAAGAGGGAGCGTCAAACCCGGTGAGTAGCTTGTCCACAACAATGAGGAGCTTCATGTTGGCAGGTTCCTGTATGAACCGCTGCTTGGCCTCATCTTCGTAGGTTTCGGTCTTCGTCTTTCCAGGCTTTGGCGACACCCCCTTGAGGATCTCTATGTACGTGTTGTACACGAACTGCTTGTCGGTCTCGGTGTTCGCCCCGGTCTCCTCTTTCGTGACGTCCTGTGTTTGTGGATTGTACGACGTAATGATCGCGCACTTCCCTTTGAGGGGCGTTGACTGAAAAAGAGTAAAGTACTTTGTCGCTTCGTATATGCTAGACGCTACGAGTATCGCATTTCCTCTTTGGAATGAGAGTCGCGGTTTCGTGTTAAAGTCGTGGACGATGTCCATGACAATGCGGTCCATGCGATTGCGGGAGCTCAACACCGCTTGCATGGTCCCCCATCGCCTTTTGAGTTCTTCCTTTTGCCAATCGTTGAGACCTCTCGTCCGCGACTCAAACCATTCATCCACTTTCTCCGGGGAACCAAGCCATTGGTCAATGTCCCTCGCTTCGTATACCAGATCCAGAACGATTTCGTCTTCGACTGCTTCGCTGAACTTGTAGGTGTGGATGTAATCACCAAACACCTCCAAGCTTGTCGCCTTGTCATTTTTCAAAAGCGGGGTCCCGGTGAATCCGATGAACACCGCGTTTGGAAGCATCGCCTTCATGACTCGATGCAATCGCCCGCTCTGTGTTCGGTGGCATTCGTCAACAAAGACAAAAACGTCTCCGACAGTGGCTGTCGGCTGCGACTCCAGATCGCGGAGGAAAGCATCCAAATCATCGACATCGCGTCGACCGAATTTGTGTACCAACGAACACAACAATCGAGGCTTGGCCTGCCCCAAAAGGCTCATCAGTTCGGGGCCGCTGCGGGTCCGTTGGATCGGCTCCCCTGCATCGCAAAACACCCGTTCAATCTGCTTGTCCAGCTCGTCCCTGTCGGTGATGATCGCGACGCGCGCGTTGGGATTGTTTTCCAAAATCCATTTGGCGAGAAGCACCATGACGATGCTCTTACCGCTCCCCTGCGTGTGCCAAATGATCCCCCCGCGTCGGTCCCTAACATGACTCTGAGCTAGCTTGATTCCCTTGTACTGGTGGAAGCGAGGGAGTTTTTTCACTCCCCCATCGAAGAGGACAAAGTCGTAGATAAGTTCTAAAATCCGATCTTTGCGACACATCTTAAGAAGATATTTGTCGAGTTTGTACTGCGAGTTATCAAACTCGTCTTCCTTCCATTGAAGAAAGTACTTTTCAGGAGTCCCGATTGTCCCGTATCGCAACCCCTCTGAGTCGTTACCCGCAAATACGAACTGGATCGTGCTAAAAAACCATTGGTTGAATTCAGGTTTCTGGTTCGAAAGGTTCTGACGAATTCCATCACCGATCGTGACACGGCTATTCTTTAACTCCAGGATTCCAATCGCGATGCCATTCAAGTAGAGAACAATATCCGGTCGACGCTCGTGCCCACCTTTCAATGTGACCTCTTCGGCGATCGCGAAGTCGTTTCTCTCCGGATGTCGCCAATCGATTAAATGGATCGTCTCTGTCACCTTACCCGATTCCGTTTTTACCGGTACGCCGTAGCGGAGCAAATTGTAAACAGCTCGATTGTTTTCGTAGAGTGATCGGTTGGGATTATCCGCATCCAGGCGGAGCAAGTAGATCGCACGACTGATTTGCGTATCCGAGTAGCCCGACTTTTGGAGTGCCTTGGAGAGGAGTCCTTCGTCGATGTTCGAGTTGCCTAGCCGATCCGACCAATTCCCAAGATACCGGTACTCTAGATCACGTTGAAAAAGCGCAATTACTCGGTCTTGAGTAACCCGTTCGGATTTACCGATATCGTTCATGAGCGTCTTGATCCGTTCAGTCCAAATCTTCTAGTCTGCAAAACATCCATCCAGTAGCTTTCTCGCTTCAAGATGTCGATTTCGGAGGCGTGGGTGTCTGCAATTTCCAAAATGGAATACTGAAAATGCTGTGAATACTCCGAACCATTTTCAACTATCAGCCGCTTTAGATCAACATTGCCGCCATGGCCATTCGTTGCGTAGGCACACCAACGTTGCCAAATCCCCTCGGAACCGGACGCCTTGCCAACGTAGTGTTTTCCCGTCGACATGTCTGTAATGAGATAGATTCCCTTGATGTGCTCAAGTGGCTTATGCCAAGAGGGAATCTGCTGATGGACGATCGTCCGCAGCGTTTGGTGGCTGATAACGACAGCGTTGTATCCAGGGAAATCTGCAATAGACAGTGGTTCACGTCTGACTTCCACGATTGGGAAAACGGTCTTCTCTGGTTGATACCAGATATATGCTTGGCGAGTTCTCGTGTGACTGACGATGACTCTTCCGACCAACGCTTCTTGAGCCGGTAGCAGTCTTAGTTTGTAGAGATGGTGACCAAGAAACTTCGGATGGTCAACACGGTCCGTTTGCTTGAAAACACCAACAAACAACCACTCTCTATTTCCAAGATCGATAAGGCTCAAAACATGACTACAGTCAAAGTTGCGTTTCGTCTGATGTTCCTGCCACGCATTAAATCTTCCTGCGTAGAACTCGTCGATCGGGTGTTCATGACCATTCCAACCGGCTAAGTGAACTTTTGTATCATGCCAATCGATTTGCAGTCCGCAGGATTCAAGAATTGGGATCAACGTAAGCATTATGAACCGTTCGTTTCGATTTCCTCAGTCCTCTGGATGCTGCTTTCGCTTACTAGCTTAAGCTCCAAATTATTGATCGCCTTCTCCAAGTCTTGAAAGCATTTCGATTGCTTTGACTTTAGTTTTTCACCCGATTCGTCGACTACAGCATTAAATGCTGTGTCAAATTCCTCAACCGTGATATTCAGACTTTTGCAATTATCCTTAAAACTTTTCAATCCCTTTTTTACCGTGATAACGAAAGCAATTGCACTCGACTCAATTACCTCTGACTTGACTTTTCTTTGTCCGCCCGTTTCTTGATAATCGAGAACGCCTTTAAATGCCTCTCGCCATTCTGCGACCAATCGCAACGATTCGGCGTAGATCGCATAATTTCGAACCCGCTTTGCCAGTACATCTCTGAGTCCAGAATTTGGCATAGACGCGACTAGATTTGAGAGCAGCCCCAGTTGGATTTCGTTGCAGAATTCTAAATTCTGACTCGCAGCCAATCTTTCTGACTCGGTCGTCGCTTTTTCAAAAACAAATAGAGCATGTTCGCGAATCCCCGAGATCGAGTCTAGAATGGCCGCGTTAGATTGTGCTTCAGCCGCTCGAGATAGCTCCCACTGAGTGATCACCATCTCCCTGCGCTGGGCTGCCAACTCGTGCATTTGAAGGTAAATCGCAACGATCACACCAACCAGTGCCATACCGGAGAAAAGTGAATTGATCCAACCAAAACTATCTCCGTATGCAGACGCATTACCTGCTGAAAGCCCCCATCTCAACTTCCACGGATATCCATGCTCTGCCCACCAAGGGATCGATCCGAGAAGAATCCAAACCAAGATCAAGGTGATCGGAGCCCACCAAAAATGAACAAGTTGAGGTGGACCAATTTCTCCTAGTCTCGTTCGAAGTTCGGAAGGGTATCGCGCCAGATCGTCATCCCTAGGTCGAGTCGTTTGTTCTGGTTGGCCGACGTGGTTCATTGTGTCGCGTCTTTGCTGGGGGTGTGTAAAGTTTACTCAAACTGATTGATGTACTTGCAAATTCGAAAGTTGGTATGACTGTTTTCCTTCGAGAGTACACCATCACGAATGACCGCGACGAAAAGCTGCCTATTTAGGTACGGTTCTTTTTGATCGTCACCTTCCGTAGATGCCCATTCTTCGCCTTTCGAAGTTTGAAACCAAACAGCTGCAAATTCGTGCTCCGGTAATCCTTTAGTTTCTTCCTTAATTGCCTGAGCCATCGCAGTCTCATAGGCGTCCCAGTATACCGATCGCTCGAATTGGACTTTCACGCAAATTTCTTCCCTGGCATTCGTTAGGGGAGAGTCGTCACCGGAGAGGGTGTTGGTGTTCCTGCGAAGATCGCGAACCACACGACTGGAGATTCGAGTGCAAACTTGGTCAGCAAACTCTTTTACTACCCACCACTCATACATCCACGGAGTCATACTAATCTGATCCTCCCGGTGAGCAGCTCCTGCATCATCCCTTGTTTGACTTCAAGGGCTTTGGAAAGCTTCAATTCGAGTAATTGGATCTCGGTGTCCATGTCAGACAGGACGGTGGCGATAGCGGTTTGTTCGGCTGAATCAGGGATAGAAATCGGGAATTTCTTCAGCCACTTCAATTCAAGGCTTTCCACTGTTGTTCCAGCTTTCACACAAGTAGAAAGGATCTTCGGACCAGCATTCAAAAGCGACTGTAGCACAAACTCGCTTACGAGCCCAGGTTTAAGTATCAGACCCTTGATGTCTTGATTTATTGCCATTTCCTTCAGCAATAACGCTACCGGCAAAAAGCGACGTAGAATGCCACTTCGGTTAACGATAATGATAGAGCCAGCAGGCATAACGCTAGTTGCCGAATCTCTGATTGCCGTTTTCGTGATTTGCTGGCTGGTTTCAGTCAAGCGAGTGGATTTCACGTCGCCAGATGACACCCATGGGAAATCACCACCATACCAGTAATTTGCATTTGCCATTGAAGGTGTCATGCCTCCCATCCAGCGGCCCAGATCGCCCAGTGTCGCTTTCTCCCACTCCCCACTGAATGCAGGTAGTCGGCGTTTTCCGGTGAGCAATTCCTGCATGGCACCTTGTTTGATCTGACGTTTCTTAGCGATCAGTTGCTCGAGCGATTCGATCCACGCATCCGCATCTGATAACGCACCAGCGATCGCCTCTTGCTCAAGGAGAGGAGGCAAAGGAATTAGAAATCGTGCAAGGTCAGGACAGCTAACTACGGGTTGGGCACCTTCCTTTTGACAATCGATGATTTGTCTCTTGCCGAATGGACTTTCCAAAAATGCGGCGATGTAACGTTTCGCGGCTTTCCTAGGATCAACTGCGATTCGGCTGGTGCTACGCGAGAGAATTGCGCCATCAAGCCATTCGGGCGCAGAAACAACCTGCCCAATTCCCGCTCCAACTATGGTCATTATCAAGTCACCGCTCGTGATTCGTGCGTTTCTATATTGCTTTTCCAATGCACTGTTGATTCGATGCATGTCTTCTGGCCCCGTCCATCCTTTGGAGTAGTCCTGGCTTCGAAGCATTAACTGTCCTTGAGGTACAAATTCACCCGGCTGCACGACACCGTATCGAACCGGTCTAGACGAATCTAATACGCTTCGCAAGGTGGTAACTAACCAGTCGCTCGGTATCAGCCCCACTTCCGTTTGCTTGTATCCCTTCTTCACTGCCATGCGAATCCCATCCTCTCTAGGTGTGCTCGCACCGTGGATTCCATCGCATCGGCTTGCTCCACCAGCACTGGAAGCGGTTTGTCGTATCTCTCAGCAAGCTCCTTCACTCGCTGCGTAAGCGTTTGACTGATAAGATCCATCTCGCCGTGTATGTCGGTATCAATCGTCGCTAACCACTTATCGTCGACCACCAGGGTTTTGACGTCAGCTTCACTCAACTTGGCGTATTGGGCCAGTGCCTTGGCATCGAGTGCTGACTCCAAGTCTTTCAATTGCTTCTTGAGGTCAGCTTCTTTGGTGTTGAGGTCAAGCCACTCGGTCAGGACCGCCAATTCCTCTTTGGCTTCCTTGTCGCCTTTGATCTCTTTGATCCGAGCAGCCACGTTGGCTTTGTTGACCTTCTCCAGTTCCGCGAGCAAACCCTCCTCACCACCATGCTCTTCTTCGATCTCGGCCATTTTGCTTAATAGTAACTCGAGTTCGGCAGCCTTGGCGTCAATCGCTTCCTGCTCTTTGGCAAAGTACCTGACCACGATCAGCGACTTTGGGATCAAGTCGCAAGTCCAGCCTTTGTCCTTTTGCTTTCCCTTTTTGTCAGTCTCTAGGATGCGAGTCGGTTCGGCTTTCCAACCATCGGCAGAAATCGCGTAGCAATCGTCCTGCATCGCTACCGACCAGTAGTCCATCAAGTGCTGGTAGATGTCATAGGCGTCGAGGATCGACAGATGGGATTGAAGGATCGAGAAGTCGCCAGAAGGCCTGTAGTGCTCGAGCAAGCTTTCGGACAACTTGGCGATCATTTGCTTAGGATGGAAGCCTAGATTGAGTCCCTTGAGCGCCTTGGATGTTTTCTCACGCCAAGCGGCAAAGTGGTCATTCATCCCACCGATGAAGGCAGTGAACTCAGGATGCTCATAGATCGTCTTGTTGATGTCGGCCTTGTCGACTTTCAGGTCGAGGTAGCCTTTCCGATTCTTTTTGAAGAGCGACTTCTGTAGGTTTGGGCAGACGGCCCAGTAGCGATCGAGAGCTTGGACGTCGGCTTCGGGAATTCCGCCCTGGAGGTGACCAGCGATGTCTTGCAAGTCTTCGGATTGCTGGCTGTCAATGTAGCGAGGTAGGTTCAGGTTGTAGTCGTTTTTTTCGATCTCTTCGATTGACACCAGCCGCGAGTAACGGCGTAGCTCGGTCTGTTTGTTGAACACATCGACGATCTTGTGGATATCCTGATCGCGCAGCCGGTTCTTTGCCCCATCCTTCATATAGCCCGCGCTCGCATCGATCATAAAGATCCCCTTGCGCGCCTGCGCATGCTCCTTGTCGATCACCACGATACAAGCTGGGATGCCAGTGCCATAGAACAAGTTGGCTGGCAGACCGATGATCCCTTTGATGTAGCCTTTGCGGATCAGATTGCGACGGATGTCGGCTTCGGCATTTCCTCGGAACAACACCCCGTGGGGGAGAATACACGCCCCCTTGCCAGTCGATTTCAGCGAACGGACGATGTGGAGGAGGTAGGCATAGTCCCCTTGTTTGCCAGGAGGGAAACCAAAACCGGAGAAGCGGTCGAAGGGATCGTTATTGGGATCTAGTCCTGTGCTCCAGCGTTTGTCGGAGAATGGCGGATTGGCGACCACGAAGTCGAATTGCTTAAGCGAATCCCCTTCTTTGAATTTCGGATCGGTGAGCGTGTTGCCTTGGACAATCGACGCCGTTGGGGTGTTATGCAGGATCATGTTCATCCGAGCCAGAACTGTGGTGGCCGAGTCCTTCTCCTGCCCGTAGAGCGTGACAGGAGTCGGCGCCTCGTGTGCGACTTTGAGGAGCAACGAGCCCGAACCGCAGGTCGGATCGCTCACCGTCGTGGCAGCACTGGTCTTGGTTGTCGAGATCCCGATGATTCGAGCCATAATGAGGCTGACTTCGGCAGGCGTCAGGAATTGGCCCTTGCTCTTGCCGCTTTCAACCGCGAAGTGCCGCATCAGGTATTCGTAGGCATCACCGAGGATGTCATCACCATCGGCTCGGTTCTTGGAGAAGTCGAGTGCGGGATTTTCGAAGATTGCAATGAGGTTGGTCAGGCGATCGACCATTTCCTTGCCGCTGCCGAGCTTGGACGGATCGTTGAAGTCGGGCATGTCAGACAACTGGTTCGCGCTGGCCAGCGGGGCGACGATCTTTTTGTTGATCTGGTCACCGATGTCAGCTTTCCCTTTAAGGGCAACCATATCTTGGAACGAGGCACCGCGTGGGATCTGAATCGGGGCAAACGGTTGCCCGGCGTATTTGTCGCTAACGTATTTGATGAAGAGGAGCACCAGCACGTAGTCTTTGTACTGGCTCGCATCCATACCCCCGCGGAGTTCATCGCAGCTGGACCAAAGAGACGAATAGAGCTCAGACTTCTTCAGAGCCATGCGGACGCTTTCTCATTCGAGTATTCCGATCGCTTGATCCCCAAGCGACTGAGCCCACAGTTTAACAAACCGCTGCTGCGTAGGTAGACTTCATGGAGTTTACGATTCCCTATTCGCAGGAATCCAGAAATCGAAAGGAATTCGGACTAAGCGTATTCCTTCAAGGCCGCAACAAGATCATCGTACTTCGTCACGTTACCCGGTGAGAGACATACATTCTGAGGGCTGTTGAGCCGAATGATTTGATCGTAACTCGCAAGCTCAGGAACCAGGGCGCACCACTGTTTCATCGCTCGCATGACCACAACCTGTCTCCTGCGCTGGATCGCTTGGCGGAGCAAATAAGCAGAATAGGCTGAAGATGGGACCAGTCCATCGTCCGAGTACTTGCGAGGGATGGAGGTATAGCGTTTCGAATGGTACGGAAATAGTTCCATGCAGAAGATCCCACTCGAGACCGCATCAAGGCCGCAGGCCTCGATGAGCCGCCGCGCCTTCTGCCGCCACCACTGCGAGCCTGGGGAATCCGCAAATCGAGGATCAAAGTAGTAGTGGGGGTATTCCATTGTTTCGTGCGTCCGTGCTCGTTGAATCGAGCTAACAAAATCCTCTCTAGCGTGCCAAACTCGATCGGTTTCCGAGAATCCAGGATTGAGGATTAAAATGTAGACAGGGGCGTCTACATTGCCGAAGAAGGGCTCTGGTTGGAGGTCTGTTTGAACCGTTAGGTCTTCACGCCCTTGGTAATGGCGGTTGAACGCCTCTACGGCTGACTGATCCTCTTGCAGGATCATTGGCACGGTGGAGGGCAAATCAGTCCAGGGATTCTTCATGGGCGTGTTCGAAACGGAAAGAGTATTCGTAACATTAATCTAGATTATCGAGATCTATAGTACTCGCAATGCTCGCGATGACTACAACCAGGGATTCTGGTCGGCTGATGATTGGGACAATTCCAGAGGTTGGGAGGAAATCGGAAGCATTAGTCATTACAATGGCATGCCCCGAACAAAACGGAGTTTGTTGCCCGCACTCCTTCAGGAACGATTTCCCGATTTCACTGCCCCATGCAAGATTCCAGTCTGTCATTACCAAAAGAGCTTGAGAGATTTCGAGGCAAACTGCTCGATCTGAGCCTTCGAAATCCCCTTCTGAACTACCGAATTAGCAAACGAAAAACGATCCAACTTACCGACGAGCATGCCGATGACGTATATCGAAAGCTAGTGCAGTCGGAAAGAGCTTTGATGCTTCTTCCCGATCCTGACTTGGATGGGGAATTGGACACCGCGGAACCCTCTAATGATCCCAATAATGCGTCCCCATCCAATCAACCAAAATTCGATAATCGGTCGAGTCCAGACAGCCCGCGAGCAAAACGCCGTCGTCTCGAAAATCAACTCCAAACGTCTCTTGGGACCGTCAAATTTCAATCGATTGCCCGTGGGATGGCGAGGGATGCTAAAACATCGATTGAAGAAACGGGGATCAATTATCTGCATTTAGCGATCGGGTTCTTGCGATGGCACGACAATGAGACCAGCGAGAGCGATCTGCGCATGGCACCGTTGCTTCTCGTGCCAGTAACGATCCAATCAACGCTCAGTCCGAACGGAGGCTACGAATTCAGTTTGTCCTGGAACGGGGACGATGTACAGTTCAACGCGAGCCTTCGTAAAAAGCTGGAGTCTGACTTTGCAATTGCGATTCCAGAATTCCAGGACGAACAAACTCCCTCCGACTATTTCTCGAATGTATCGGCGGCCGTTCAAAACAAGAAGAGTTGGAGTGTCGACGCTCAGCTCCTCCTAGGTTTTTTCTCGTTTCACAAACTGTCGATGTACATGGACATCGATCCTGCGAAATGGAAGGATACAACGGCGCTGTCGGAGTCATCTCTGGCAACGCGACTCATTTCAGGCGGAGAGCAACTCGGCTCCGGACTCTACGCAGAAGAGTACGACGTCGATGATCATGAAATAGCTAAGAAGATAGCATTACCACTGGATGCGGATAGTTCTCAGCAATCAGCCATTGCTGACATTGCCCAGGGAAAGAGCTTGGTTATCGAAGGGCCGCCGGGTACCGGAAAGTCCCAAACGATCGCCAACGCCATCGCTCACGCGATGGAGCAAGGTAAGAGCGTTCTCTTTGTCGCGGAAAAGATGGCGGCTCTAGAGGTTGTGCATAAGCGACTTGCTCAAGCAGGACTCTCCGAGTTCTGCCTGGAGTTGCATGGGCATGCTGTGGCTCCCAAGAAAGTGATGGAGTCCCTCGCCACGCGAATGACGGGGGAGATGAAGCCGAACAACAAAGACGGAGAATCACTTCGAAGATTGGAAGAGTGCAAAGGGAAGCTTCGCGATTACTTACGAGCCTCATCGAAGTTGGTTGGCCCCTACAACGAGCCACTCTATTCATTGTTTTGGCGCATTGTAAAACTGCGACAAGATGGAGTTCCCATCAAGCGAGATATTCCTTGTGAAACCGTCGTAACGCTCGATTCCTTCGAGAGTGCATGCGAAGCGCTAGATGCGTTCTCGCAAAACTCTGCGAGCTATGAGAATCCCACTAAAAGTGCATGGTGGGGATACTTCCCAAAGGATCTTGCCCCTACCGAGGCATCTCGTATTTTAAACGAGATCTCGAAATTGGAGGGCCAGGCGAAGAACTTGAATGAAGTCCTCGTCCAATTGCAGGAGATCTTTGGAGAAAACCGTTCCCGAGTAAATCAGTTCCTCTCAATCAAAGATCCGAAGGCTCTTGAGTTGCTTGCGGATACAGCCCCAGTCGCTACGTTGATACCGTTCGAAAATCTGTGCGAACCAAAGCTTTGCGAACGCATTCACAAACTGGAAGCCGCGCATCGACGAGGAAACGAAGCTCACCAGAAGCTTTCTCTCAAGTTGATGGATGTTACGCAGGACCTACCCCAACTCATCCACAAGCTAGATGGTACGGCATTGACGCATCTGAAGCTTTTGCCCGACGATGTTGGTTACGAACAACTGCTAGCCATTCAAAGATCGTTAATTCAAACCAACACACTGCTTGAACTTCATCGCGATCGAACGGCTGCGTGGAAGCGACTTGGTCTGGACGGTGCATCAAGAGTTATCGACCTGGATCGAACTATTCAGATCATTCATCTGTTCCAACACCCTGTGGTCGCTGAGCTTGACGCGATTGGCTCAGATTGGTTCTTGGATTCTTTCCGTACGAGTCTTGGACGAATCAAAGCGCAGCAGGACTCTCTTCTGAAACGCAGGGAAGAGATATCGAAGGCTTTTCATCTGGAGTCAGTCCCAGATCGAAACTCACTTTTAGATCTAGTCAAGAAGCTCCGTGCTTCGGGTGGCTCCTGGCTTTCCTGGTTCAATAGCGAGTATCGTCTCGCAACAAAAGAACTTCGGGGGTTTACTAAATTCCCTTCGAGATACACGTTTGCCAAGCGAATGGCTGCGCTCGAATCTCTTTTGAGTTTTCATAAGGAAGAAAAGGGGTTTCAGGCTGACCCATCCAATCATCGAATGCTTGGACAACTCTTTCAGGGACTTGAAACGAACTGGGAGATTATCAAGACGCACTTCAGTTGGGTCGCAACCGCAAAAACCATGGGGCTCGACCATGCAAAAGTAAATTCGCTCTTGAAGGTACGATCAGAGCTAGCTCTCGGTCAGTCCGTTCAGAATCTCAAGCTCGATTACCAGCAACTGAAGGATCAACTTTCTTCCGAGCATTCGAAACTGCTCGGGATTGGTGGCGATGATGCCTTGAACCAGCGAGTCGAGAATCTAATCAGTCGAGCAGAGTCCGTTTTGAAGGCCATTCAGCAGGCAATAGCCATTGCAGAATTGCTGAAGCAACGCCAGTCGGCCACCCTCGGCGAGCTGCTAGATATTCATGCGACAGGGGAGGCTTATCAGCAATCGATAGCCGACGCAAAAGAGCTTACCGATATTCCCGGCGATTCGCTGATGCAAACCGCGACCGAATTCATCCTGCAACAGGGAGGAAGCTTCGCTCCAACGCTTGAATGGCTCGATCGATTTCAAACGACTTACAATGATCGGCTACTTGTTCCGTCGTTGGATCGGCAGGGGGCACGTGAGCTATCGTTGTTGCTTGCCACGCTGTTTAAGAAAGCATGGAAGATTTACGAGAACTGGAATGAGATCCGGACGCGAATTGCTGGCAATGCCGAATGCGAAGACGCTTGGCTTTCCTCTTCGAACAATGGAATCCCGAGGACTGATCTCACAAACACACTTGAGAATCTACGCAAAGAGGAATCCCGGCTTCCTGCGTGGCTTGCGTTCTGCCGAACCTATGAAAGATGCAGGCGTGCAGGTGTTAACGGATTCGCCATGGCAGCTGCTCGGAATGAGATCGATGATTCCCAGCTTTCGGATTGCTATCGCGTCACCTTGTTCAACCAAATCGCAGAAAATGAGTTAAGCCAAAATGATATTGGGTTTCACTTTACCGCTGCAGAGATTGAGGACATTCGCGCCAACTTCCAAAAATTCGATCGTCAATCGATGAATGCAAAGTCGATTGAGATTGCTCGAATTGCTCGTCAACGTAACGCGCCTGAGGGGAATGGTCGAGGGCGTGTCTCGGAGTTCACCGAGATGTCGTTGATTCGTCACGAGATAAGTAAAAAGACTCGACATTGCAAGATTCGGGATCTCATGACTAGAGCAGGGAACTCAGTTCAAGCATTGAAGCCTTGCTTTTTGATGAGCCCTTTGTCGCTAGCCCGTTACATTCCGAACGATAGTCTCGAGTTCGATCTTGTGATTATGGACGAGGCATCCCAGATCAAACCCGAGGATGCCATAGGCGCAATCCTGCGAGCCAAACAATTAGTCGTCGTTGGAGATCCAAAGCAGCTTCCGCCGACCAGTTTCTTCGACCAGTCAGACGAGGAAATCGATGATGAGGAAGCAACTCAGTTTGATAACGCAGAATCAGTACTGGAAGTAGCGCAACGTTCGTTCCAGCCGTTCCGGCGACTTCGCTGGCACTATCGCAGCCAGCACGAAAGTCTCATCCAATTCTCCAATAGTAGCTTTTACGACGAGGATTTGGTTGTTTTCCCATCCCCAAAGGGAGTAATGGGAGGCTATGGAATCGTAGCGCACTACATCGAGGGAGCTTCGTGCAAAAAGGGGGAAAACCTGAAGGAGGCGGAAGCACTCGTTGCAAGAATCCTCGACCACGCGTCCAAACATCCTGACGAGTCTCTCGGTGTGGCGGCTTTCAATCGCAAACAGGCTGAGATGATCGAAGAGTTGCTTGATAAAGCGTGTGATCGGGATCCTGAAGCAGCAAAGGCGATTGCAAGGATGCGTGAGGGAGACGACGGTCTATTCATCAAGAACCTCGAAAGCATTCAAGGGGACGAACGAGATGTTATCTACATCTCCTACACCTACGGCCCAGACCCCGTGAGTGGGAAGCCGCTGCAACGCTTTGGGCCTATCAACTCGGACCTGGGTTGGCGCCGATTGAATGTGATGGTGACTCGGGCTCGGAAGCGTATGGAGGTATTCTCATCGATGCAACCATCCCAGATCCACCACGGTCCAGAGAAGAGTCGCGGCGTGAATGCGTACCATGATTTCCTAGAGTTTGCATTCACAGGTGCGATGCGAACAATCGGCTCGGCTTCTGGTCGTGATCCAGATTCTCCTTTCGAAGAATCGGTCGCTCGAGTAGTGATGTCGATGGGTTTTGAACCCGTCTTTCAAGTCGGCGTTGCAGGGTTCTTCATCGATATCGGAGTAAGGAGAAGGGACGGTAACAAAGAGTATCTTCTCGGAATCGAATGCGATGGTGCAACCTACCACTCCTCCAAGTCGGCACGCGATCGCGATCGTCTTCGAGAAGAGGTCATCACCAGTCGGGGTTGGAAACTCCATCGAATCTGGTCAACAGAATGGTTCCTCAACCAAAAAGCTGAAGAAGAACGACTGAGGAAGGTCCTGCAATCAACCTTGTAAGTAAAGAGCGACAAATGATGACAATCAGAAAGTAAATAGCACTTGCTTTCGCCGTAATACCGTTACGTTCAAAGAAGAAATTTCGAAAGCCCGATTGCCATGAGTGAATCACTTTGTATCGAAGTTGCGAGAATTTCCGACGGGGACGCCGTCCTTAGTATCCTGTCGCTTGCAAATTCCCCCGCAGGCCAGCGTCTGAATATTCTGCAAATCGACTTTTTCGTAGGCGAGCAACTTTCGCTGAGTCGCGATCAGTTTGAGCAGAATGAGGAGTTGAGCGTGCTGAAAACTCTTCAGGGAAGAACGATTCGAAAGATCTACCTCAGAGAGAATCCGAGTCAATCAAAGGGTGTTCTCTATTCGAGAAATCTCGTAACATCTCAGAGTCGTGATAATCGCAACTCGCTTTTTGATCAAATCGAAATCTATCCGGGGGCACACAACGAGGGTCCCTTATCCCGAGTTGACTTCGCGAGGCTAGCGGAAGCGACTCAGTTGGCTTTTCGGAACGTTTCTGTAAAAGATCTCGGAGACTTGTTGGGGCCGGATGTGCAGAAGCACTTTGTTGCAAGGGAAGAGGCACTTTCGCGACTTGAATTACTCGCTGCGAGGATCCTTGAGGGTTCCACACAACAAAGAAGAGAGTTAGATGCAGAATACTTGCAGAAAGTAAGGCAACTCGAGGACGACAGGACTCGCCAGTTAGGGGACTTTGAGAAACAGCATTTGGTAAGACAACAGGCACTTGCCGATCGTGAGAATGAACTAGAAAAGAAAATCCAAGCCTTAGATGATAGATCAAGTACCCATGTCCGGCGTGAGTTGCGACAGGCCATATCGAATGCTGTGAAGGATCAATCTCGGCTACGGCTTTCGACTGATACCGGTAAGCGTCGCTGGGCAGTCATTGCGGCTTACATCTCTTTGTTGCTTTTTACTGGAGTTCCAGCAGTTTTCTTCCTTGCGACGGGCCATGGGCAAGAATTTGAACCATGGAGCTTCGGAAGACAGGTTGTCCTGTCAGTTTCATTCATTTGCACTACAGGATTCTTTATACGTCTACTCAACGATTGGGCAGAAAAAAGTGCCATGGAGGAGCAGAGACTCCGGCAGACGGAAATCGACATTGACAGGGCGAGTTGGCTGGTCGAACTGATTTTTGAATCCAAGTCGCTCAAGGGAGAAGAGCTTCCGGGAGAATTGATAGGACAACTAAGCAAGAATCTCTTTGGCTTCGATCAAAGGTCAAAGCAGATCTCCAACGCGGCTGAGACTCTCGCTACAGCCTTGATAACGTCAGCAAGCGGGATAAAGCTCAATCTTCCTGCTGGCTTGGGAGAGCTTCGTCTCGATGGCAATGCGATAAAGAAGATGAAGAAGACCGAGATGGACGTCGAGTAATAGCAATTGGCGAGGCGGATCCACTGGACGCGAGGGTTCCAATGGAATTGTCGCAGGGACAGGACGGCGACCTCCTGCGTTGCATCTCGACTAGTCGAAATCATGCTTCCCAATCGTGACACTTGGTATTACTTTGCTTTATTGGTTCGACCGCAGCTATTGCGAGATCGTAGATCTTGATTTGGACTGAGGTTGGTAGAGTCGGCCAGACGGCGATCAAAGCGCGCAGTGCATCGCTCGATTGTGCTTGGAAGTTGGGCAGAAAATCGTCGTGCGTCGGATAGTGCGTCGCGCTAGGTGAGAAGTGCCTTTTTTCCTGGGGAATTGGCGGTTGTTCGAGTCCCGTGCCCTCCGCCTCCTGAGCCAGTGTAATCGACAATCACACCACTGTGCTTGCCGGGGTACACCCGATTCGCGCGGGCAATGGTCTGCATCAGCGTGTGATTGCGCATCGGTTTGTCCAGATACACCGTCGAACAACTTGGCGCATCAAAGCCCGTTAACCACATGGCGCAAACGAACACCAATCGCAATGGATCGTTCGTGTCCTTGAACTTCTCGTCGAGCGCAGGCTGCGATTCGTTCATGCGTCTTCGGTGCGGCTCGATATCGACTCCAATCTTCTTCATCTGCTCGATCTCGTTCTGCGCCGGCGAAACGATGACCGCCATGTCGGTCGTGCTGAGCACCTCCAGCCGCTGCTGTAGCGCTACCTGCTCAGCCTTGGACAAGTCATAACGGCTTAGTTCTTTCTGCACCCGTGCTGTTTCGACAGCCCAATGATTCCTAACCTTATCGTGCATCCGCAGAGCGGTGGCTTTGTCGATGGACACCACCATCGCTTTGCCTACGAACCCGCGTCCTAAGAAATGTCGCACAATGTCCGCCGCTACCGTCTCGAGCCGATCGTCGCGTGTGATCAAGTGGTATTGCCGACCCAGCACCTTCTCAAGCTTCTCCTCCTGCTCCGCGTCGAGTTCCGCGTTCTCGATAAGACGGTAGATATCGTCATTGAGATCGGGATTGATCAGCTCTAGCTCCGGAGTGCGATTCTCGTAGAACAGAGGTACGGTCGCCCCATCCTCCACCGACTGCTGGAAGTCGTAGATCGACACATAGTCGCCAAACACCTCCTTGGTCCGTTCCTCCCCCGCGATCAAGGGCGTTCCCGTAAAGGCCAAGAACATCGCTTTCGGAAGAGCAGCGCGCATGTGGAGAGCCAGGGTATCGTACTGGCTGCGGTGCGCTTCGTCGGTCAACACAATCACATCGGAGCGATCGGTTAGCATCTCCGGCGTTTGGAACTTGTGAACCAGCGTGAAGACATAGCGATGGTTACCACGCAACAACTCACGCAGATGGGCACCGCTGCTGGCGTGGCAATGGTCTCCCTCCGCCTCGCTCACTGCTCCCACCGTCTTGAAGGTCTTCGCGATCTGCTCGTCCAACTCCACCCGATCGGTGACGACTACAAAGGTCCAGTTGCCGGCCAGCTTTCGCAGAACCTTCTGCGCAAAGAACACCATCGAAAAGCTCTTACCACTCCCTTGCGTTTGCCAGAACACTCCTCCCCGGCCATGTCCCAGCTTGCGCGCCTCGAGCATCGATGCGATGGCGTTGTTCACACCGAGGAACTGATGGTTCTGGCCAAGGATCTTGACCAGTCCTGCCTTGTGCTCGGAGAACAAAGTAAAGTTCTCCACCAGATCAAGCAGTCGGGTTGGGTCGCATGTGCCGCGCAGCATTACCTCCAACGACACGCGACGCGGCTCGTTCTCACTAGCGATACGCTTCCACTCGAAGAAACGTTCCCAGTCGGCGGTGAGCGAGCCGACGCGGCTATCGGTGCCATTGCTGGCGATCAGCAAGGCGTTGAACCAGAAGAGTTGCGGGATCTGATGTTTGTAGTGGGTAAGGTTCTCGTCGAAGGCCGCTCGAGCCGGCACGCCGGGCTTCTTAAGTTCGATCACTACCCAGGGTAGGCCATTCACAAATCCCACCAGATCAGGCCGGCAAGTATAAAGGCTGCCTACTACGCTGAGTTGGCTGACCAGCAGGAAGTCGTTCTGCTCAGGCTGTTCCCAATCCATCACGCGCAGCCGTTCTGTCTTCTGGCCACCGTGCTCACGGTCGGGGATAGAGACCGGGATTCCCTCTTTTAGCAGCCTGTAGACTTCGCGGTTCGCGGCCTCCAGGCTCATCGCTGAGCGGTCGCGGGCAAGTTCATCGATGGCGGTTTGAATGGCCTCTGCAGGCGCGTCGGGATTGAGTCTTGTAAGTGCTGTCCGCAGGCGATCCACCAACACCACCTCGCTCTTGGTCTCGCGACCGAGCGAGCTGCCGGTGCCGAAGGTTTCGTCCAACGCCGACACCGTTTGCCAGCCCAAGGCGGCAAAAAGTCCGATGGAGGGCTGCTCGACGAGCTGTTCTTCGGTGTAGGCGTGAGGGCTCATACGTCCTCCGTCGCTGAGTCGTCCGCCAGGGCTTGCTCGATCGCCTCGATGCTTGGTAGGCTGGATTGCAGGTCGGTAGGCAGGGATTCGATCAGTCGGTATTCGGCGATCCCCATGGGTTGAGTTTTGTCACACAAGGCGTATTCAGCCACCACCTTGTTCTTTGACTTGCAGAGCAGCAGCCCAATGGTGGGATTGTCATGCGCGTTCTTCATATCCCGGTCGATCGCAGTGAGGTAGAAGCCGAGTTTGCCCAGGTGTTCGGGTTTGAAGTCTCCGGTTTTAAGCTCGACCACTACGAAGCATCGCAGCTTGAGGTGGTAGAAGAGCAAATCGATAAAAAACTCTTCACCGCCTACGTTCAGTAGCACCTGTCGCCCGACGTACGCGAATCCCGCCCCTAACTCCAGCAGGAACTCGGTGACATGTTTGACCAGGGCATTTTCGATTTCACGCTCTTGTGCGTTCTCGGTGAGGCCCAAGAAGTCGAAACGGTACGGGTCTCGCAAGCACTCGCCAGCCAGATCGGATTGTGGCTTGGGCAGTGTGACCGGAAAGTTGGTCACCGCCTGACCACTGCGTTCTAACAGACGAGCTTCGATCTGCATTACCAGCACATTGCGCGACCAATGCTGCTCGATGGCTTTGGCGGCATACCAGCGGCGTTCATCAGCGGTCTTCAGCTTGTCGAGGAGGGCGATTTGGTGATACCACGGCAATTGTGCAAGCACCTCTTGCACAAATTCGGAATCCGGCCACGCGTCGGCAAAGGCACGCATGTACTTAAGATTTCGAGGCGAAAAGCCTTTCATATCGGGAAACGCATTGCGTAAATCCTGTGCCAGCCGATCGATCACCTTTGCCCCCCAGCCATCACGGTTTTGACGCTGAAGAATGTCACGCCCGATCTGCCAGTACAGTTGCACTAATTCGCGGCTAACCGCCAGCGTCGCCCGCTGTTGGGCACCATGAATCCGGGTCTTAAGCTCCGCCAGCCAGACGGCGTAATCGGGAGGCAGCGGTACGATATCAGGCATGTCCGGAATTCCCCCCCCTGAAAGCCGGTTTTGCGAAAAGCTGATCTTCGGAGTAAGCGTGAGGACTCATGACGGAAGCCTTATTTTGCGGAGCGTTAAAACTCCACAAATTACTTTGTGGAGCCCGTAATCGAAAACAGACTCCACAAAGTTTTCTCGTGAGCTGTTGCGAGCCAAAGCGGCATTCGGTTGGCCGACCAAGGGAAGCAACAGTTGGTAATCCAAATTGCGTAACGGCAGTGCGTCAGGGATATAGGGCTGTGAGCTCATGAGGCGATAGCCTCCACATCGATCTGGCCGGAGAGCAGACGAGGCAGCAACAGGTCGCGAGTGCGGCGGAGGTTTTGGGTTTGGCGGGAAAGCACGAGAATCTCCTCGAACATCGATCGTGCGAGACGGTGAAATTCGGCCAGAAGTTCTGTGGACGGCGCAACGATTTCCATCGTCTCGAACTTCCCCTTGTTGACATTACCCATCGTCGCACCGTTCGAACCAAGATTTTCAAGTGTCTGCTTGGCATCCTGAAGACGAAGAAACAGAAACTCCCGGCTGACCTCGTTCTCCAGTACCACAGAATTGATTTGCTGATTCGTCTGGCAGTCTTCAGTTGTGATGGAGACGACGCCAATCGTCCCAATGCAGCTCACGCAAATCGTTCCAGCGGGCAGCATCTTGTTGACTTGTGATTTCGCTCCTGTTGGCGAGAGCCTTTCACTCGTCCCGAGGATGAACATGTTTCCGTGCATGTCCGGCGTCTTCACGAACGGCACGTCTTCCCCATAGAAGTCTGCATTGGCCTTGCTCGGCGTTTTGCCGGTGATGACTTTTCCGAAGTGCTGAACCGTCTTTACCTCCCACCCCTTTGGAATGTCACCGAGGGGAGACGGGACGCGGGGGAGAGGGATTTCTATGCTCTCAACTTGAGATGGGCTGACTTTAGCTTGACTGGCGGCACCGTGAGCCTTCATGGCAATTGCGTGCAAAGTCTCTTGCTCGCTCAGTGCATAAAAAAGGAAATTCGCGTCACAACGACCTAGGTCTTTAACGACTATTTTTCCGGCGCGTTGGTTGAGCAAACACCGAGGAAGATCCACAGCATGTCGTGCAACGCGCCCAACCACCGAGTTTGGTTGCGTAATATGCGAACCTGTAAGCGAGATTAAAATATCGCCCCTTCGCACGTGGAATCGGTCTGGGATGGCCAGATACTTTTCGTCGACGTGGTCAGCGTCGGACAGGTCAACAAAGCCGACACGAATGTTCTTAATCTTGATGACCGGGATTCCTTGCTCCCCGAATTCGCTACTCTTGAATGCGTAGCCTGAGATTACGTTCGCAACGTCGCCTAATGGTTTCTTGAGACAGCCCACAGAAATTGCAGACATCAACACGCCTCCAAAATCCCCGCCACATTCGCGGCGATGGTTTGCTCCAGCGTGCGCGCTTGGGCGTTGAGGGTTTCGAGTTCTTCGTTCAGTGCTGCCAGCTGCGTCTTGAAGTCCTCGTCACTCACCTCCTCACCCGGCGCCACGCCCACGTAGCGGCCAGGGTTGAGCGACCAGCCTTGCGCTTCGATCTCGGCAAGCGTCGCCGCCTTGCATAGGCCAGGGACGTCGGCATACTTGGGCTTCTTTCCAAAGACTTCTTTCAGCTTGGCCGCTGTCTCCTCGCCACCCACGGTCAAGTCGATTGCTTCGCCGCGATAAAGGCGAACCAGGTTGGCAATAAAACCAATTTGCGCTTGCGTCCAGTCGCGGTGCGCGCGGTCAACTTGCCGGTAGAGGTGGCGAGCATCGATGAAGAGCACCGTGTCAGCACGCGACACCCCCTCACCCCGACCCTCTCCCCCAAGGGGGCGAGGGGGCAGAGAAGCTTTAGCTTTATCCAGGAACCAGAGGGTGCAAGGAAGCGTGACGGTGTAGAACATGTTGGGGCCGACGGCGACCATCACATCCACCGCCTTCGCCTCGATTAGCTTCTGCCTCAACTCCTGCTCGCTGGAGCGTGCATCGGAGGCCGAATTGGCCATGACGAAGCCGGCGCGGCCTTTGGCATTCAGCGCCGAATAGAAGAGTTGAATCCAGAGGTAATTGGCGTTGTCGGTGCGCGGCAAACCAAAGGGGAAGCGGCGGCCGGGGCCGACCGAGTCCTTGAGCCGCTCTTTATCGACCGCGTTGACGTTGAACGGTGGATTGGCGAGGACGAAGTCAAACTGGCCGGTGGCACTGTGGGGGTCGTCGTAGTAACTGTTGACGTTGCCACCATGACGGATGTCCCCCTCCAGCCCATGCACGGCGAGGTTGAGGCGGGCAAGGCGGCCTGTCTCGTCGGTCTTTTCGACCCCGCAGATGGAAAGCTCCGCGGCGGGGTTCTGATGGTGCTCGGCCACGAAGCGGGCTGATTGCACGAACATGCCACCTGAGCCGCAGGCAGGGTCCAGGATCCGGCCATGGAAGGGCTCGATCACTTGAGCGAGCAACTGCACAATGCTGGCCGGCGTGTAGAACTCGCCACCACCTTGGCCCTCGCTCATGGCGAACTCGCCGAGGAAGTATTCATAGATGCGACCGAAGGCGTCGAAGTCGAGCGTGGCCGGAATCTCGGAGATCTTCTTGAGTAGCTCCTTGAGAAGGGTGCTGGTGAAGAGGTTGAAGGTCTTCGGCAGCACACCACCAAGCTGCGTATTATGCTTCTCGACCTCGCGCATGGCTGCATTCACCTTGGCACCAATGTCGGCCGCCTCGGGTAAATTCAGCAAAAAGTCAAAGCGTGCTTCAGGGGAGAGGTAAAGCACATTGTCCGCGTGATAGGCGGCGGGTTCATCGACGCGACTGCCACGGCGAGACGAGGCTCCTGCCTTCTCGAGTTTCGCCCGTTTGGTTGCGAAACGCACCTCCGCGAAGCGCAGGAAGATCAAGCCGAGGATAGGGCCGGAATACTCTTGAGCTTTCAGTCCTGAATTGGCGCGGAATTGGTCTGCAGCGTCCCATAGTCGTTTTTCAAGTGAAGCGGAGCCAGCGTCTTTTTCAGATAGGGCAATCCAATGCATCAATCACTTTCGGGGTGCGATAAACGAGTCAGTTTGTTGGGGATGATTTTGTAGCGACCGGCTTGGCTACCTTTTTCAGTAGCTTTTCCAGGTCTGCTCGCTTGAACAGGCGATGGCCATAGTCTAATGAACCCTATACGCTTTCGCACCTCCCCACCCTGTTTATTCGATACCTTGATACTCGGTGAGCCTGAACATTATCCTGTCCATCCTGTTGATCCATGTTGGGTTGCTACATGAGTCGCGGCACAAGCCTCGGTTTTCAGTCACTCGCAGCCGTTCCGTCTTCTGGCCACCCTGCTCGCGGTCGGGGATCGAGACCGGGATACCTTCTTTTAGCAGCCTGTAGACTTCGCGGTTCGCTGCCTCGGAGAGCTCATGAGCCTCCCCGCTGCTGGTTGCTTCGGGCGTCCAGTCGGGCGCGGGTCATGCGCTCGCGCAGGCCGCCTTCGGCAAGGAAGGCCTTTTCCAACGCTCGCAATTGTTGGTCCAACAAGTAGTTGGTCTGGTGTATCAGGCAGATCAGGATATTGGCCACGATCTCAGGAGGTCGAGTGTCGAGATAGGTCCTATAGGTCTCGTAGGACACATCATTCTTAGCTCCCAGTTTGCGAACAAACATGGCTTCGCGGGAATCCTTTTCCCAAAGTGAATGGCTTCCGGTGCGCAGAAAATCTCGGTAGTCCTCGAGTAGTTCTTCTAAGCTAGCGCGAGCCACATTGACAAGTTTGATTTCTGTTTCCTTCGATGTGGCACTGGCCATGCAGCCTTCGAGGATATTTTGTTTGCCAGATCGCGCGGCCTGCACCATCTGGTCCACGGTACGGTCGCGTCGGTCGAGGAATCTTTCACAGAAGAGGACCGTACCGTCGTATACGATACGGGCCTTGCGGAAGGATAGCAGATCCTCGTACCCACCGTGCGCAGGAATGAAGCCGGTCATGGTTGGTCTCACAGTCGGGTGTGGCACTTTACGGGCAAGTGCGGGGGCGATTGTTCCGGCATGCCGGCTTCTTAGAAAAGACCTAACTAATATAGGACTTATAGGACCCATGGGCCATATGGGACCTATAAGATCAATAGGTCCTATGAGTCCTATAAGACCTATCGCGACGCTCTTTTGGAGAAGCTTTTGCAGGTTGGCTAGATACCCATATCGGCCAAGCGTTCGACGACTTGCGAAACAATCTTGGTCAGCTGCGGATGGTTTGCTTCTAACTCGTCGACCCAAGCCTGCAGGCGGGCCGAGAGGCTGCTATCGAGTGAGTTTTCGTCGCTTGCATTCAGAGAGTCTTGGATCTCGTGCGCGATACGCTGGAGCGACTCTCGCGTCTCAATATCTAACTCGGAATTTGCTTGTAGCTGTTCATGGAGACGTTGCAGCGTTTGAATCAATTCGTTCGACATACCATTCCTCTCCCTCACCTAGGGATTTGTTCCGATGAATCCAGTACTTGGTGTAGTCCGTTTGGAAGCCTACGATCGTTTCAAGCCAATATCCCGTGCAACACGTTGCCATGGACATCCGTTAATCGCATGTCGCGGCCGCCAAATCGAAACGTCGACTTGGTGTGATCGATACCCAACAGATGAAGCATCGTAGCGTGGAGATCATGCATCTCGCATTTATCGCGGATCGCGTGGTATCCCCATTCGTCGGTTTCCCCATAGATCGTACCACCCTTGACTCCTCCACCCGCCATCCAAATGGTGAATCCGAATGGGTTATGATCCCGACCATCGGCCCCTTGCGCAAAAGGGGTTCGTCCAAATTCTCCCGCCCATACCACGAGGGTGGACTCGAGCAAGCCTCGGTCTCGGAGGTCTTGCAAAAGAGCACCGATGGGTTGGTCGACGGCGCGCGCGTTCGACTCGTGCCCCTCTTTTAGTTTGCTGTGCTGATCCCAGCGGTCGTGACCGACGTTGGGGCAAGTCAACTCGATAAAGCGGACTCCTTGTTCCACCAATCTTCTTGCGAGCAAGCACTCTCGACCGAAGATGCGAGTCGGCTCGTATTCGGCTTCGAGTCCGTACATACGCTGCGTTTGGGCCGTTTCTTGACTGATGTCGCAGAGCTTGGGAACTTCGGCTTGCATGCGAAAAGCAAGTTCGTAATTGGCGATTGCGGATTCGACGGGGTCGCTCTTTCCGAAGAAATCTCGCGTCTCTTGGTCAAGAGTCTGAAGCAACTGCAATTTCCGTCGCTGTCGTTCAGGCGACTTTTCTAGCGGCGTCACGTTTGCGACGCTCTGGCCATTCGGCCGCAACACCGATCCTTGATAGGTGGCTGCCAAGAAGCCATTGCCAAAGCAGTCGAGGCCGCCGGGGGGTGTTAGTCCGCCGTTGAGAACGACGAATCCAGGAAGGTTTTCGTTTTCGCTGCCTAGCCCGTAGGTCACCCAAGCCCCCATGCTCGGTCTTCCTTGCAAGCCACTACCGGTATGCAGGAAGTAATTGGCGAACGTGTGCTCGGGAAACTGGGAGGTCATCGAACGGACGACTGCTAAGGAGTCCACTTGTTTGGCAACATGAGGAAAGAGAGAGCTGACCTCAATGCCCGATTCGCCGTGCTTTTGAAAGGTCCAAGGAGTTCCGAGCACCGTGCCATTGTTATTGAACTGGGTCGGTGCCACCTTGAAGAAATCGGCTGGGTTCTTTCCGTGGTGTTCTGTCAGGAGCGGCTTGGGGTCGAACGTGTCGACTTGCGAAGGCCCTCCGTCCATGTACAGAAAGATGATACTCTTGGCTTTCGCCGGATGGTGCAGTGGGTGGTTACCGCGACTCGTTGCCAAGCCATGCTTTTGTAGTATCGCCGTCAACGCTATAGCACCGAAGCCATTCGAAGCTCGCTGCAACCACTGACGTCTCGATGCGATCACCACTGCAAATATTCCTCAAGGGACTCACGGATACCGTCCACCGGTGGGGTAACTCCCGTCCAGAACGCGAAGTTTGCCATCGCCTCGCAAACCATCCATTCTACTGGCTCGATTGGAAGAAAACCACGATTTAGGAACTGCTCGCGCGCTTTTCGCCCCTCGGAATGGGATGTGGCGTCCAGACATACAAACCGAGGTGTACTCTCCCATCGCAATCCCAATATCGCCTTGATCGTTGCTAAATCCGGGACGCGTTCCAAGACGATGGTTGACCATTCAGGCGCCCCTTTCGAGTCAAACTTCTCATCGGTGCTTAGACTTGTTCCGGGAATCCATCGATCCAGCTCGTATTCCGGTCGAGGACGCGACAAGGCCAGTGAATCGAAGAGAGATTCTGACCCAACCAATAGCGTTCTTGTCGCCTTGGCTGGCGCCTCGGCGCCCAATGGCGAATCCGGCGCGAGTTCGTGTTTCTCGGACTGGTTCGGCGCATCGATTTGCTTCAAGTTTGCGTTGTCGATGGCTTGCCAGACGGCGGTTGGAAAGAGATTGTCGCCTAGCCAGGAGTTTCCGTCCGATCGGGCAACGGTCACCTTTTGGAGCCGAAGCGCTGATTGCGTGACGGTATCGAGCCAGGGGATGATGAGCGACTGGAACGGATCGAGCACTACTAGTCCTTGCATCCCGAGTGCTTGGATTCCGCGCACGGCGGTTTCGAAGCTCTCCTCGGCCACTTGAGACGTGAAGAACCGCCAATCCAGTCCGCAGTCTTTCGCAGCTCGCGACATCACGAACTGCGTTGGGTTGCCAGCGACTGGATTGCCGATGCAGCAGACGATAGGTTGAAGTGCAGGTTGCAACGTCATGCGGGGAGCTGCGAATCTAGAATGTGAACTGAAGAGTTCCCAATCGCTTCTTGGTCTCCGCCATCATGGCGTCTTCCGCCGCTTCGCTGTCCGCTTCGTACGTAACGGAAAATCGCAGGTGCGGTCCAGCATCATCCCATGGAACTGTAACCATCGAGTGCTGCGTGATGAAGTATTGTGATGCTTCCTCGGCATTGGCGAACGAAGGTCCTCCGGCAACACCCGTTGGCGACTTCGTGTAAAGGAAATAGCTTCCACCGGGCACCTCGCATTGAAATCCGCATTCGCTCAGGCACGCGACGAGCTTGTTCAAGCGACGGCGATACTTTGCGTTGATCTGGGCAGGGATCTCTGGGGAGTCAAGGCCGGCGATCGCAGCGCGCTGGATCGCTCCGAACTGGCCGCTGTCGCAGTTGTCTTTGACATCCGCAAAGGCTTGGACGATCTTTGCATTTCCGCAAACCCATCCAATTCGCCAGCCGATCATGTCGAAGCCTTTGCTCATCGAATGAACTTCCACCCCGACGTCCATCGCTCCTGGAACTTGGAGGAAACTCAAAGGTTCGCCTTGGAACGTCAGCAAGATGTGGGCGGCGTCTTGAACAATGATAAACTTCTTTTCACGAGCTAATTCAATGATTTGCTCGTAAAACTCGCGGGTCGCGACTTGGCCGGTCGGGCTGTTGGGATAGTTGACGACCAGCATTTTGGTCTTTTCCCAGACATCGTCGGTTATCTTGGAGAAGTCGGGAAAGAAATGGTTTTCTGGGAGAAGCGGAAGACGGTATACCGTGCCGCCGTAGTAACGAGTGTGCGTGCCGGCGACCGGGTATCCTGGGACGGTCATCATGGTGATGTCGCCTGGATTGATGAAGCATGCAGGGAGCATCGACAAAGCGGTCTTGCTACCGATGCAATGGTTGATTTCGCTGGCCGCATCGAGTTCGACGCCGAACTGACGCTTCATGAAGCGCGAGACCGCTTCTTTGAAATCCGCCGTGCCGTTGTCCATGTACCCGCGGTTCTCGGGGCGGTTGATCTGAACGGCCATCTGTTCGCGAACTTTGGTGTTGGCCATGGAATCGTTCTCGCCGATCCCGAAGTCTAGGAGCGTGCGATTGGGGTAATCGGCCAGCGCCTTCCGTTTGGCTCGCTTGATCTTCTCGAACTTGTAGATCTCGTTTCCTTTGCCGTAGGAAATACCGCCGATGCGATCTGCGAAAAGCTCTTGAAAATAAGGATCGGCCGAAGCGATAGGTTCAGAAATCGTTGCCATAAGAGGGTGCACTCTGTTGTCAGTCAGGGTCACAAAATCGAGAAACAAAAGAATTCACCTCCATCATAGGTGATCAGCTCGATTTGTCGATTGCAGCAAAGAAAGGGGCCCGTGCAGCAAAGAAAGGGGCCCGTGCAGCAAAGAAGGAGCCGGTGCAGCAAAGAAAAGGGCCGGTGCAGCAAAGAAAAGGGCCGGTGCAGCAAAGAAACGAGCCGGCGGGCTTCTTGCCTGGGAAAAGAATGACGAGACGCAGCCACCGCGCACTCGCCGCTCTCATTCGAGCGGCTATGCGGAAAGTCTACGAAGAAACGATGCTGGGGATTTACATCGCCAGCATCGTATCGAAGAAGAATGCCGTATTGGTCCGGCTAATTATTTCTTGCGGTGACGGATCCGCGCTCGCATCCGCCTCTTCTTTCGACCAATCTTTCGTCGACCGCGTCCTGTCTTCTTAACACCCACGAGCAGTAGCTCCAAAAAATGTTGTTTCTGTTACGTTGCTTGGAATTGGAGGGGAAGAGCGTACCCACCTCCAGACGATTCGGCAACCCCCAAATTTACTTGCCAGATGGCGAACCTGGTCTTTGGGGGGGGCGTTGTCCACCGGTGTTGCCGGTGGCGGGGCGATTATTAGGGGTAGTAACCGGGCGGCCGGTCGGGGAGGCCGACGGAGTTTTCGCGTTGGATTTGTTGGTAGAGGGGGCTGGCTTCGTGTTAGGAAGCTTGGCTGCTCTCGCATTGGGTGCACCCTCGGTCAACGCCTTGAGAGCGTCCTCCATATCTTGGGTGAAGTGCGCGCCGCGCTTGATGACCTTGCCATCTCGATCGACCAGAATCGTAACCGGGACGCTCAACACGCCGAGCCCAACGGCGAGATCGCTCTCGAAGCCGCTCCCTTCGTGGATGTGAGGCCAGGGGGCAAAGCCGGCGGGTATGGAGGTCGCTGCTTTCTCCCGATCGGAGTCCAGGTTCACACCGACGACCCCAAACGCCTTGGGGTTCTTCGCCAGTTCTTCGCGAATCTTCTTCATGTCTTGCTTGCATGGCTCGCACCATGACGCCCAGTACTGAATGACGACCGGCATTCCAGCGAACTGCTTGCTGTCGAATGTTTTGCCGTCCAGCGTTTTGCCGGAAAGGCTGAAGGTTCGTCCCTCCAAGCTCAAGCGGGCGATCGCACCGGACGCTTTCTTCCCTTCATTCGTGGAAGGGAATCCGTCTGCTACCTTCTTGTACCAAACTTGGGCTTCTTTCTCCTCGCCGGTTAACTCGTGATTGAGAGCGATCTGGATCATCGCATCCGCTGCGTCCGGGCTCTCGGAGTATTTCTCGGCGTACGCTTCCAAGTTTTCCATGTGGTCCCCTTGGAGTTTGGCAAAGTTCACGTTTTCGCCCAAGCTCTTGACTTGGTAGTCGGTCGTCAGGACTCGATATGCGACGTAGGGCATTAGATCCCTGCCACCTGGGATATTGGGCAATTGGGATTCGAAAGACTGCAATCGCTCAAGACCTTCGGGATACTCACCTTGCATCGCTGCTGAGCTAACCGAGTCGACAAACTGCCTTACCCAAAGCTCCATCTCCGATGTACCCTTCGATGAATTGATCAAGCGGACCATGGTTTGAGCTCGTTCATCGTGCAGTTCGGATAGCTTGCTGGTGTCTCCAACGGCAGCGCGGATCTGGGTGTCGATCTTCTCCAAATCGGAGAGGAGGGACTGCATCTCGCCAGTCAACCCACCAGATCCTTCCTGCGTTGTCACTGGCCGACCGCTTGCAGCGACCGTCGAGGGGAAGAAGAATCCACTCTCCGCGATCATTGCCCCGTCGCTCACCGTTTTTGGAAGGTCCGCCAATTTCCACGTTGCGCCGAGTTGCACCAATGTTCCAACCATTAGTTGTTGGCTGGTTCCTTCGTTATCGATAATGGAGATGACATTCTCATAAGCGACCACGTCCTGCGTTGCACCGTCAGTGCCTGCGGGCACTACACCGGGCTTGTCGGCTGCAAAGTGAGCCCATTTTGTCGTGGATTGGACCAACTTTTGGGAGCGCACGAACTCGGCAAATCCTGTTCGGGCCGCGAGAACTCGTTCCACTAATTGCTTGGCCTTTTCTTCGCCAAGCCCCATTTGCTTGATCTCTTGCTCGGAGGGGAGCAAGCGGCGGAAGCGGTCTTCATCTTTAGCCTTGATCGCTTCTACCAACTCGATGGTCACCTCTTCGGGCGACATCATTTTCCAGGAATCGATGGTTCCATCTTCGTTTTTATCGATTCCCCAGCGCGTTCCTCCCGTTCCCAGCCAGCGATATTGATCGGCTGTGGCGTTGAAGTCGCTGTCGATATCACGATAGACCTCGATACCATCCTTGAAGTAACACCATTGATCTACTTGTCGGTCGCCGTTTGCATCGTTGAATCGGCGAAGGATCTGACCATTGGGGCCGAATACCGTTAGGCCATCGACGCCGTTCTTCGACTCGTAGCGACTGGTGCAGCCTTCCGCATCTTTTTCGGCCACTTGGTCGTACAAAACACTCGACTGCCTTGGCTTGTATCCCAACGCCTTGGAAACTTGTGGGTCGACATCGACGCCAGAAGCGGTTGGACCTGCGACGGACAGCACGATTGCAGCGACTGGAATCGAAGCCCAACGGCTCCATGCCAAGTTGCTACGAATCCATCCGGTTAACCAAACTTTGGGTTGTTGACTCATTCCTTTGACTCCAGAGCAGTCCAGCGAACCGCGGCGCAGTTCGAAAGACCGTGCATTGAGGGATCGACTAAGGCGCGCGCTTCCAATGCGTCGTCGCTTCTCGCGCGGAGTCTAGCAAAAGGGCTCGAGCCAGTCCAAGACCATTCAAGAGGATAAGCTGCGGGGTGTCTGAAATGCCAGCAAGTTCCAACTTCCAGACTCGATCTCAGGCACAAGCTCTCCAATCGGGCGATCGTGACGGGATTCAAAGATAGCAATCGCCGCCGTTGGGACCTCCAAGTCGCGTCCGGCCAAGGCGCTCATTAAAATCTCCATGCCTGGATTGTGCCCGAGAACCAGCAAACTCTCCTCGTTGGGGTGGCTGTGATAAGCTGATCGAATGGAGTCCCAAATGACTCGTGGCTCGGCGAGATAGAGTGCGTCCAACCACTCGACCTTCAGATCGTTAGGGAACTTCGAAGCATCCCGCATGGTTTCCAAAGTCTCCCGCGTGCGCACCGAAGTGCTGGAGAGGACGCGATCGACGCGGCGATTCTGCGAATGGATCCATTCAAAAAGCCAGTGTGCCATTCGAGGCGCCGCAGCACGACCCCTCGCGTTGAGCGGTCGCTCCTTGTCGCTGAGGCCTGGCTGGCTCCAGTCGCTTTTGGCGTGCCTCATCAAGATCAATTGTCGCTGCACAGGATCCCTTTCGATGGATAGGTTTCGTGAAAGTCAGGGAAGAGGGCTCCAACTCGACCCGTCTTGCAATCGTTCGAATCGGGGGGGTAGGATCCAGATTGTCCAGCAATCGACGCGGCCCGCGAAGCTTCCTCAACCCTCTGTCACCTAGATTCTGTCACTTAGATTATGCCTTCCACCGAAGAAACGCTCCAACACGCTTGGAAAATTCACCAACAAGGGAACGCGGCACAGGCAGAGAAAATCTATCGGGATGTGTTGCAACGAGAACCGAATCACGCGAACGCCTGGTGCTACTGGGGGATCGCCATGCATGATTTGCGTCGCTACGAACAAGCGGTCCAAGCCTACGAGAATGCGATTCGATTGCAACCCAACTTCCCAATCGCTTGGAACAACATGGGAAATTCCTTGCGGTACATCGGGCGCGTGGCCGATGCGGATGCCGCGTTTCAAAACGCATTGGATCAGTCGCCGCAATACTTCAATGCTCTACGAAATCGAGGCACCCTCCATGCTTGGACGGGCCGAATCGATCTGGCCTTTGAGTACTACTATCAAGCCATGCAACTCAATCCGCATGATGCGGAACTTCATCGCAACCTCGGCGTGATCCATCTCTTGCAAGGAAACTTCCAAGAGGGTTGGAAGGAATATCGCTACCGTTGGCAATGCGCGGAAGCTATCCAACACCGCTACCGACAGCCGAAATGGAATGGGGAGTCACTCGAAGGAAAGACGATTCTTCTTTACGCCGAGCAAGGCCTCGGGGATACACTCCACTTCGTTCGATTCTCCGAAATCCTCAGTCAAAAGGGCGCGAGAACCATTCTCCACATTCAACCCCAACTCTTAGCCATTCTTCAGCAATGCAAAGGGATCGGGGAACTGGTTCCCAATTCATTACAAGTCGAATCACCTTTCGATTACCACTGCTCTCTGATCGATGTTGCGGATATCCTTGGCATCGAAGCCAGCAACATACCTTCACAAGTCCCATATCTGTTTGCAAAGCCGAACTTGATTTCCTTTTGGGCCAACGGCTTGCAGCGAGCTATCCCTCCCTCCCCCTTTCGAATCGGGCTGAACTGGCAAGGGAATCCGGATCATCAAGCGGATATGTTTCGATCCTTTCCTCTGAAATCGATGGAATGCCTAGCCGAGCTAGAGGGGGTGCAATTGATCAGCTTGCAGAAAGGCAAAGGAACGGAACAGCTTCAACAATGGCAAGGTAAAAAGATTATCTATTGCATGCCCGAGGAAGTGGATCAATCGAGCGGTGCCTTTATGGATACGGCCGCCATTCTGCATGCCTTGGACTACGTCGTCACCAGCGATACGTCTCTCGCGCATCTATCTGGTGGTATGGGTATTAAAACCTGTTTGGTGCTTGGTTTCACTCCCGATTGGCGCTGGCTCCAGTATCGCTCTGATTCTCCTTGGTACCCGACGATGCGGGTGTTTCGTCAGACGGCTATCGGCGAATGGGATCCTGTGCTTCGCGAGGTTAAAGAGTTTCTTCGTGGCGAATTCGCCAAACCTCGCAATAACTGAGGCTCATGGGTGGATTGTACAGTTGCCATTGCCATTCAACCTGTTGACCCGCTTATCAAGGGATGGGCATGAAGGAGTATGATCCGCTCGATTTTGCCAATCGCTTGATTCGGCACAAAAAATATCTCATCCCTGCCGCTAGCTTGATGCCCTGGCTTCCGCGCGAGGCCGCACCGAAAACCTTCGGGACATTGGATGAGACATGCAAAAAAATGGTACTGGCTGGATCTACCGAAGTACCAGAAACGACAGTCAAAGCCTTTTTTGATCGTGGCGTTCGCGAGTGGAAGGTAACTGGGGTGCTGGAACACGAGCAATCACTCTATGTTTTACCTGGCGGTGGTTGCGTTGGCCGAAATGGATGCCTTGTCTCATCGGATCACCGCGCTATCCGTGAAACGGCGTTTATGGGGAAATACGGTGTCGAGGGTGTGAAGTCTTTTTCGATGCTTGACCCCCGGCATTGGATCCATCGCCAACGAGGAAACCTCACGGCGCGACGCTCGATCCCGCGACCGCAACGCATTCCCGGGACTGCGATCTCGATGAACAACTGCAGTTGCCACAACTTCTTTCACTGGCTCACCGAAGTAGCTCCCCGCGCCTTGGCCGCCATGCAGTTCGAATCGAAGGGAGCGATGACATTTATCGTCGATCATCAGAGCGCGTACCAAAGGGATATACTTCAGCTCCTTGGGACGAAGCCTTCGCAGTGGATTCAACCGCATAGCCACCTCCATCTTCAGCCGGATCAACTGTTGTGGTGCAATGAGCCGACATCGCATCTGCTCGGCGAATTCGCCGCCCGTATTCAACGCAATGGGAAATTGGCGAAGCGTTCGTCTAAGAAAATCTACATCAGCAGAAAAAAGGCTTCGCACCGGAATCTGATCAACGAGCAAGAAATCGAGATGCGGTTGCGATCCGAAGGTTTTGAGAGTTACGACTTTGAAGCGTTGCCTATCCAATCCCAAATCGAACTCGTCTCTTCAGCGGAATCGATTGTCGCCTTGCATGGTGCAGCTTTGGCCCATCTGCTTTTCGCATCGCCAGGTACCAAAGTGATAGAGATCTTTCCTGTATCGAGGCAGAATTACGATCTCTATCCGCGGATCAGCCGGATGCGGGGGCTGCGGCATTGTTTGGTTCTCGCGAGCCAGTCAAAGCATCGTCAGCAATTGCAGGTGCAGTGCACCGACTTGTTAAACGCATTGCAGGATGCATTATAGGAGCCGTAGTGCGTCGACCGGTTGGTAAGGCGCGGGGGCTAACGTTCCGTGGTGGCTGGCTGGGGGCGTTGGGGTTTCCACTTGGGAAGGTAGAGTTTGCTGTATTGGACGATTGCTTTTGCAAGCTCACTGGCAATTCGAGATCTACTTTCTTTGGTTCGGTAGACAGCCCCCAATTCAAGCTGCATGGCATCGATTCCGATGGCTTGGTGACTTCCATAGGTCTGGACAATGTAACCGCCCGTGAACCCAGCCTGCTCTTTTCCGTCGAAGGGATCTGGGTGAACGATCCAGCCAGCGGACTTTAATAAGCCGAAGAAACTTTCGTTTCCATTGTGCGATGCGCTACCATAGTCGCGGATCAATCGGCTGACCGTTTTACCGTTGCTGGTTCCTCGGAAGACGGTGTCGCGACGGGATCCCTGGCCGTGGATGTCGAGCAGTAGGCCTTGCTGGTACTGGTTGAGGATTTCTTCTGTGAATTTCGCCATCGAACGGTGATATCGATCGTAGACCGATTGCATTTCTTCATTCTCGAAAGCGATTGAGGAGGGGCGGTTTGGATCGAGGTATTTGCGATGTGTTGCGGAGATAACGAAATAAGGCTTCTCTCCGAACTCTTCAGCAATTGCGTCAACGACCTCCATGGCTAGTTCTTGAGTTCCACCATCACGGCCGACAAAGAAGCCACTCGGGCCGGTTTGGAGGCCTTTCCCTTCGCGGGGGGCGACGCCAGGGACCCCCAAAGTTCCTCCATGCGGTGCGGAGATGAGGATGGGAATGGTCCCTTCTCCTACCAGAACCAGTTTCTCGATCGCGTCGGTCGTTTGGGTGGAATTCTGGATTGGAGAGGGGCGAGCGGGCTCTGAGGGTGGCTGGCTTTGGGCAAGTGAGTTTGATGTGAGGCAAAGTGCAAGCAGAAAGAAAAGAGTGTCCGTCCAGGACTTTCCGATCGTCTGTGAATGCAATGCTGGCTTCTGCGAATCAAATGCTGGGGGCTGGTTCTGGCGACGCATGATTAGGATTCTTGCGTTGGAGGATATTTTTCACCAATAGCCATGCGAGCAGGTTTGTAGGTGCGAACGTCCCACTCCAGCTCTTGGGGGAGGAAGTCGAGGGGAGTGCGTTCCTCCAGCTCAATCGCGAAGAGAGATCCATACGGGGCGATTCGCAACCAGTTTTGTAGCAAGGTTCGCATCCCGTCAGGATCTTCCTCCCAAAGTGCGTACGGAGGGCAGCAGAAAACCACCCAAGGCAGCTCGGGAAGTCGGAGCATCGGCAGATTTCGGTCCATCGAAGCGCTCCATCGCAAAACGTCATTTTGGATCACGACCAAACTGTCGTCCACGCCAAGGGTCTTCGCATTGTTGGTAATGTCCTGGGCGGCTCCTCGCAAGATCTCGAATAGGACTGCGGCGGAGGAGCCCCTCGAGAGAGCCTCGAATGCCATAACACCGGTCCCTGCGAAAAGATCGAACGCAATCGACTCCGGAAGCGTACCTCCCAACAAGTTCATGACTGCTTCGCGTGTTCGATCCTTCATCGGCCGAGTTCTCGGGTCGACCGCGAATTGGATCTTTCGCGATCGAAATTCTCCGCCGATGATTCGAAGGTTTGTTTTTTCCAAGGGATTTCTACTCGCGGGACAGAATCGACAAATGAACTTAGAATATGATCGTAACCCAATCCGACCCCCTGACTAGAGTCTTCTGGATGTTCAGAACCTTGATTCGCTCCCTCCGTCCATCGCCAAACACGATTCCTTTTACCTCGAACGCTAGCCGCGGAAGCTTGGCTTTTGTCACCCGGAGCTGCCGTTATGTGGCATGGGTGGGGGGGATGATACTCTTGCCCGCTTCTTCGGTTTGTGCGCAAACCCAGCCCCCGACAGTCGACTCGACACGGCCTAGTATTCGGTGGGACGACGGCAGTGTACGGCTGGGGGATGGTCACGATCACGCCGGTCACGATCATGCTGGACATTCCCACGCGTTAGGGGAAGAGACCCGCGAGGAGCGCGCGTTGAAGGCCAAAATGACTCCCGAGCAGCGAGCGGAGTTCGATCGAAAGAAAGCGGAGGCGAAGTCGCGCGAGGCTCAGGCGAGAGAGTTGCGATTCGCCTTCATACCGGATGAAGACACATCAGAGGAAGCCAAAGCCTATCGTGCAGCCTACGCCGAGTTTCAGAAGGCTGTGACGGAATTGATTATGGCCATGAATCGGCATTCGCTGGCCTACGAGATCAATGAAGCGAAACAAAAGGAACTGGATGATCTGTGGAATTCCTCTCTCTCGAATTGCCACAAGGCCCGTCGCATTTGGATTGAGCAATGCGCGAAGACGTACCTTGCCAATCCACAAAAGTACGCATCTCTCGGGCTCTCGCTGAAAGAGATGTTCTTATTCGATGCTCAGCTTGATCGCGTTGATGTTTGGAAGACTTCGCTATCGGCAATGCTCGAACTGGATCCGAACCTTTTGGATGGAGAGCTTCTATTGGAACTCGTGTCAGCTTGTATCGCGAATCAAGAATACGACTTGGCGATGGCTGCGGGAGAGTTGCTAAAGCAGAAGCATGAATTAGTCGAATCGCAGCTTCTGTTCCTCAGCAACTTGCCTCGCATGAAAGAGGTTTGGGAAAAGGAGAAAGCGAAACGGCAGGAGGAGAGCCAGCGGGATAATAATCCGAGGATTGAACTGGCGACGTCGAAGGGGAGGGTTGTAATCGAACTTTTTGAAGACGATGCTCCCGAGGCGGTTGCGAATATTATCTATCTCACCGAACGGGGGTACTACAACCGCAAGGCGTTTTTTCGGGTCGAGCAGCACATGGTGGCACAAACCGGCTGCGAAAAAGGGGATGGCACAGGGGACGCCGGTTATACCATCCGAGGAGAGGTGACTTCGGAGTCGTATCGTCCGCATTTGCGAGGGAGTTGCGCCATCGCGCTGGGGGCGAAAGATGGTGGACCGGATTCTGATAGCGGAAGCTCCCAGTTTTATATCGCTTTCACAACACTCGAGCACTTGGACGGCAAGTACACGGTCTTTGGACGTGTGATCGAGGGGATGGAGAATGTGTCTCTGTTTCGCCAGATGAATCTAGCCGATGAGGAAGAGAGCAAAGAGCAGAAAAACCCGGACTTCATCATCGAAACCAAGGTGCTTCGAAAGCGCGACCACGAATACAAACCGACTCCTGTGCGTGGTAAGCTTTTCCGCTGAAGCAGCTGAGCTTCGTTCGCTCTGGTTAAATGCCTGGGTGGTTCCCCGCCTCGTTGCATGAGAAATACGGTTGCGATGCAAGACATCATTATTGAGAAGCCATACCAGTTTGTACCTCCCCACCGAGGGAATTGGCTGCCCTGGTCGATTCTGAAGCTAGGGCTGGTAAAGCGATACCTGCGAAAAGTGGAGGGGGTCGTTTCGGTGCGGCTCCACGGTATCGATCATTTGAAGGAATCAAAACGGCTTGGGCATGGGATTCTGCTCGCTCCGAACCATTGTCGGTACGCGGATCCCTTGGTGATGAGCTATGTCGCGGAGGAAGCGCAAACGCTTTTCTATGCGATGGCGAGTTGGCATTTGTTTGAGCAATCTCGTTTTCAGCGTTGGGCCATTTCGACGATGGGGGCATTCAGCGTTTATCGCGAAGGTCTCGACCGTCAGTCGCTTGATTTGGCCGTGGAGATTTTGTCTGGGACCGAACGGCCGTTGGTAGTCTTTCCTGAGGGAACGGTGTTCCGTACCAATGATCGGTTGCAACCGCTGCTGGATGGTGTTGCATTCATGGCTCGCACAGCTGCCAAAAGGCGATCGAAAGACGGTGGTGGGAAGGTGGTGATTCACCCTGTGGCGATCAAATACGTGTTTCACGGTGACTTGGCGAAAGCGGTTGATCCAACATTGGACGCTTTGGAAAAGCGGTTGACTTGGATCAAACTCAAGGAGACGCCGTTGCTCGCACGGATCCACCGAATGATGAAGGCCATGTTGAGTTTGAAGGAGATCGAGTATCTGGGAAGTTCGCAGACCGGAACGTTTGAAGAGCGACAGCAACGGTTGATCGACCATCTTCTAAGTCCTTTAGAAGTGGAGTGGCTTGGGAGGCCATTTCCGGAAAATGGGCTGATTCCGCGGATTAAATCGCTTCGAATGAAAATCGTCCCGGAGCTTGCGTCAGGAGAGATTACGGAATCCGAGCGAGAACGCCGATGGATTCAGCTGTCGCAAATTTATTTGGCGCAGCAGATCGCCTCGTATCCAGTGGATTACCTCGTTGCCCCGACAATGGACACGCGGATCCTGGAAACGATCGAGCGATTGGAAGAGGACCTCACCGATCGAGCGAACGTTCATGGCCCGCTCGAGGCGATCATCGAGATCGACGAGGCGATTGAGGTTCCGACCGAACGCGTCCCACGGGGTGAGGAAGATCCTGTGATGAAACAACTTCGGGAAAGATTGCAATCCATGCTAGACCGACTCTCCACAGAAGCCAACAGCATCAGCATTTCTTAGTCGCTAGGACGCAATGGTCGAGTCTCTCGAGGAAGACAGCACACGCGAACTGTCCGTGAAATGGAACGAGGGACTGCACCTACCCGAGTTGGATGGGATTCGCGGCTTTGCGATTCTCATCGTTACCTTGTACCGTTACTGCAAGGAAATCGATCCGACGGCGAGCACGGCGTTGGCTTGGATCAAGCGATTGTCACCTGTCGGTGAGAGAGGGGTTGATCTCTTCTTTGTGTTATCGGGTTTTTTAATAACCGGTATCTTGCTCCGCACGCGCGATAGACCTCACTACTTTCGCAACTTCATGGCTCGCCGGGCGCTTCGTATTTTTCCCCTCTATTTCTTGGCATTGGTCCTTTGCCTGTACATCACACCTCTTCTTGGGGGGCCGTCGTCTTTTCAAATTCCTGCAGGGGAGCAGGTCTATTTGTGGACGTACGTTTCCAATCTTCGAATGGCTTGGCTGAACGAGTGGTGTTTTGGGCCACTCGATCATTTTTGGTCGTTGGCGGTCGAAGAACACTTTTACTTGATCTGGCCGGCGATCGTGTTCTGGATCGCACCGAAGCGATTATTCAGGATCTGTCTCGCCTGGGTTGTGTTGGTTCTTGTGGTAAGGACCTTTTTGGCCAGGGACGCGGACTATGGAGTGGCCGTGGATGTCCACACATTTTTTCGGTCCGATGCTTTGTGTCTCGGAGGGATGGCTGCGATAGCCATCCATGCAATCTACCGTGCTCGATGGATGATGACGGCAGCCGCGATGATGGCTCCCTTGCTGTTGGTCATGGGGATCGCAATCGTTTGGACAGGGAAACGGTACTTTGCCATCCCGAATACCCTCATTCCAGTGCTGTTTGTCTGCGTCCTCTACTGGATGATGCATCGATCCAAATTCGACATATGGAATCGTGTCGCCCGCTGGTCACCGTTAAGGGCCCTGGGCAAGTATAGCTATGGGATGTACGTCATTCAGTTGCCATTGGTGACACTGATACCCGCATCGTCCGTACTGCAATTGGTACCGGAAACCGAATCCTTACCCATTTGGTTTTATTCGATGTATGTCTTGATTCTGTTCAGTTTGACGTTTGCTCTCGCGTGGGTCTCGTATCACTGCTTTGAGAAGCACTTTTTAGCGATAAAGAAGCGTTTTGACTAACAGCGATCAGCAACAAACGACCGTTCAGGAGCTCCCTCAGGCATTCACGCGTTTGTCAGCAAGGAAATGAAGTTGGCGATACATCGCCAAGATTAGCGGTGCAGAGACTTGTTTTCTCGCTGCAGCGCGGATCGCGTTACCGTAAATCGCTTCGACTTCAATTGGACGGCCAGCCAGATAATCCAGTCGCATGGAGCTATCGTAGGGAACCATTTCGTCCGTATGTTCCATCATGTAGGCGATGAAATCAGTTTCGATCGAGTGGCCGCATTGGACTGCGGTCTCTCGAACCTCGGACATAATCGATTCGGCTAACGCGCGCGAGTGGGGGTGGCGCATGATTGAATCCGTGCTGGCATTGAGAATGACCGAAAGCCCATTGAAGGGGATGTTCCACATAAGCTTCCGCCAGCGAGCTAGAGAGAGATTCTCCGTGGTGTTGCATTCGATCCCTGTTTGGCGGAACAACTGGCAGATTTGGTTGAGCAACTCCATATTCGGGCCGGATTCGTCGTCATTCATACCGCGGTAGGGGCCCATGAGGATTTTGCCATAATCCAGATGCTTGATGTGACCAGGCCCGACTTTGTTTGAGCACAAGAAACAGCAACCACCGGCGACGCGCCCTTCGCCCGCCACTTCTCGAGCTCTCTGTTCGACATGCAATCCATTCTGAAGAACCAAGACCAATGAGTCCGGATGCATGAGAGGCGGGATGAGTTTCTCAAGGAGGTGATTTTGAGTGCTCTTCAGGGCGATAATGATGCAATCGCACTTGGGCATTTCTTCCGGACTACTGTAGGCGTTGACTTGAGGAATATGAAAGTCCCCCAGTTTGCTATCTACGCGTAAACCATACTCCCGAACAAAGTCGACGTCAGAGTGGAGTAGGAAATGGACTTCCTGACCGATCTTAGCGAGAAGTCCTCCGTAGAATCCTCCCAAAGCTCCGGTTCCGACAATTCCGAATTTCATCTCGATTATCCCACTAGCGCGAAACAGTTCTACCCGAAGGCCGTTTGATCAGACCCTTCATTTGCAAGACGCTCAGTGTACTGAGTACGCGCGATACGGGTAATCCTGAATTGAGAACCACTCTGTCGATGTCGGTGGGGAGAGACTCGATACATTGCAACACTTTTTGCTCGATTTCATTTAGTTGCAGTTCTGCTGGATGCGACACCCTTGTCCCATTCTCCAGCTCTATACCTTCGACGAGAGGGCCAAGATGTTCAAGGACGTCGTCGGCGTCTTGGATGAGAATGGCCCCATCTCGAATGAGACGATTGCAACCGCGGGACATACGCGAGGTGACTGCACCCGGAACTGCGAAGACATCCCGACCTTGCTCCCCTGCGTGCTGGGCTGTGATCAACGAACCCGATCGATCGGCTGCTTCAATGACGATCACACCTAAGCTCAAGCCACTGATGATTCGATTGCGTTGAGGGAAGACACCGGCCTTTGGTTTCGAAAACGGGTGAGTCTCGCTTAGGATGGCACCGTGCGACGTGATTTCGTCCGCGAGCATATCATGTTCGGGTGGATAGACTTCGGTAACACTGCTACCCAATACTCCGATCGTTCTCCCCCCTACTTCTATTGCTGCGCGATGGCATATCGCGTCAATGCCTCGGGCAAGACCGCTGACAATGGTGAGGCCTTGGCGAGCAAGCGACTTGGCAATCCTCTCAGCCATCGTTGCACCGTAACTGGTGCAATGACGTGTTCCGACCATGGCAATGGCCAGCGAGTCGTTCGTTTGAAGCTTACCTCGGACCATGAGAAAGAGGGGAGGGTTTTCCAACTCCAGAAGCATACGAGGAAAAGCGAAATCACCGGGCACGAGAATTTGAACCGAATGCTCGACACAGTGCTGCTGGACACGTTCGAGCAAGTCACTTTGTATGCCATCTCGGATCAGCGCGGAAAGTTTTGGGCCGATTCCATTGACTTTCCCCAGATCTTGGAGTGTTGCGTTCGCGATATCGCGAGCCGAACCGAAGTGATGCACCAAAGCCGCCAGCGTGCGAGGTCCGACCCCGCCAATAAGGGCAAGTCGAAGATAGGGCTCGCGATCTTCTTTCGGAACAAGCCGAATAGGAGGTATCGCAACTTCGAACGGTAGCGCATCGGTGTCGTCGAAGCAAGGACCGTCGGTACCTTGCGGCGCGACCAATTCGTCAGAGTCGAACAAGGATTTCGTGACAAGATCATCGGGCATGATTCTTCCTCGGGGTGTGAAATTTGTAATCGCACTGGCTTAATTGTAATCGAATCACTCCCCCGGCACGTTTCCCCACCCCATGTATATGGGGATCCCGAGACACTCCAATTGTTCCCCCATCCTGGTGAGTGTCCCCAGTACGCGTGAGTGTCCCCAGTTTTTGGTTCCGAAAAATTTCCTGCTGGCACCTCTTCCCCACTCTTGTAGGTGGGATCTCGAGACGCTCCAATAGATCGCTCGCACAGGATCGTGCACGGCAATCCGAATGAATCGCCCCTTGTTTTGCCGATGTTTTCCCTTTCGCCCAAGGAATTCAGATCATGCGCACCGCCCGCGCCGATATCTACCGTCCCGACGAAGTCGCGACCGTCCACACCATCGCCACCATTGTTCGCAAGTACTACTTGCTCGGCGATGATGCTCTGACCCGCAAAGATTACAGCCATCGCTGTCTCTGGATCACCAAGCAAATCGAGGAACAGGCCCAGTACTTTGGCATCGACGTCTTAGGTCATGCCATCATGAGCAATCACTTCCACTCGGTCTTGCGATCCCGCCCCGACATAGTCCAAGAGTGGGACGACACCGAAGTCGCCAGGCGCTGGATGTTGATGTGTCCCAAGAGAAAGAACAAAGACAAGAGTCCGGCGGAGCCGAACCAGAAGGAGCTTGACGCCATCCGCACCAAGCCAGAGAAGGTCAAAGAGATCCGGCTCCGGCTCAGCGATATCTCGTGGTGGATGCGCATCCTTTGCCAGCGGGTGGCCAAGCGAGCCAATATGGAGCTCCAAGAGACCGGTCGGTTCTTCAATGGCCGGTTCAAGTCGATGAGGTTGCTCGATGACGAGGCCATATTAGGCTGCATGAGCTATGTCGATTTGAATCCCATCCGAGCCCAGGTTACCAAGACGCTGGAGGGCTCCCAGCACACGTCGGTAGCCAAGCGGATCGCCGCGCTCACGCAAGTGCTAGGAACAGAGGTTCCGCCACCGGAGGCTTTGCAGGAGGGAGGGTCCCAGCAATCCAGCTCGTCAGGCGAAGATCCAGTCTTGTGGCAGCGTCGGCTGCCCGACGCGTACTTAGCGCCGATCGAGCTGGTGGATGAGAAAGGGAGTGCGGGGAGCAAGCCGAGCAAGACGCAGAAGCGGTGCAGTGACAAGGGAGTGGTTCCCCTATCTTCGATGAGCTACATCCAGCTGTTGGATGCAACCGCCCGGATCATCAAGGAAGGGAAGAAAGGCTTCACACCGGAGGAGGTACCCCCGGTGTTAGAGAGGTTGAACATGGATCCAGCGCGCTGGATCGATTACACGACCCAGTTCAGCCGGATGTTCTCTTTAGCGGCCGGCGGAGTGCGTAGCATGAAGGAAGCCAGGACGCTCGTTACGAAGCGGCAGTATTACTGTCCGCAATACCAAGGTCGTACCTAGCGGCAGGTCATTCAGTCCGCAGGCGGATAGTCGACGCTTCCAGCGACGCAATTTGCCGCTTGCCGTCGACGTTGACCGGAATCAGCATCCCCCAATCCCCCTTCTTCTTGGCATTCCGTGCGGACCTCCCCCCGCACGAGGGTTCTCGCTGCGCGCCACCTGACCAAAAACGGCCCCAAAACCCGTCTTTCGCCCCTCTTCGGCCTCCAATCCCCCAAGCGCCCCTCAAAACCCGCCCCCACCCCCCTCCTCCGGGGGGCCACCCCCACCCCTGGTGTCTGTCCCCAGATTCTGATGAGTGTCCCCAGTGCTTAGGGGGTAGACTTTTGGTGAGTGTCCCCAGTTTTTGACGTCCCCAGTTTTTGACGAAGCAAAAAGAGGGTGGCCGAAAGGGCCAACCAGAAGTCAATGCTCCAAAGACTGACTACCCAGAAATCGGAGGGATCCCGACGCACCCAAACGGCAACTCGTCCACTCCCAGTGGCGGACGCCAGATACCTGTTGCTCGGGGCAAAGATGCACGTGCAACCGTGGCCATCGAACCACCTGAGGAACCGTTGCGGATTGGAACCATCCGATTTTGCCAACCGCAACCCCTCAGGACCTGTCTCCACGAAATACGCCCAGTCCGGAGACAACAATGACTAACCGACTTCCAACAGGCGCAAATTGAGATTCATGGTATCCGTAGGGGACAAACCCCGCACGACTATAAGATAGGTACCATTCGTCGGTCCACCGCCGAAAAAGACGAAAACCAGACCAGATCGAAACGGTACAACAGACAGCGATCGCAATCGATCGCTGAAACGAAAATGGTTTCCGTTGCCGTATTCCATCGGTTGATTCGGCGGAAAACTCCAATCGGAGTCCTTGCTGCAAAACAGCATTTCGAACGGAGTTCAATGGCTATTTTCCGGCGGCCCATCGGATGCCGTTCACGATGGTGGCTAAGAAAACCGGGTCAGAAAAGGTTTCGTTGGAATGACCGTAGGTGGTTCCAAAAACGCGGGCTTCGCCATAGTGATTGGCCCAATAAACAGGATGCTCCTTCCCGTCTCGTTCACTTTTCGAAGTTGCCAGTACTTTTGTTGTAGGCCAGACTTTGTCAATGATGTACAGCTCGTCTTTAGCCGATCGGTATCCGTCCTTCGGAATGTCTTTCATCGTAGGATGATCCGGTGCTGTGACGGTCACGGGGTACTCACTCTGGTGATCGTGTCGGCGGCTGGTGACCCCGAGAAACGCTCGCCAATCGTCAATGTCTGCGGAGCGGTAGGTGTGCATGGCGCAGTGGATCACCAATGCGTTCACTCCCTCTCGATGTGGCTTCGTAATACCACGGATGTACTCTGGGTCATCTGTATCTGCGAAGCACTCGTTATGAATGACAACATCAAATCCCTCGTACCACTTGGGGTTCTTGTAGAAGTCGATCATCGCCTTCGTTCCCTTGCCTCCTTGATTCACGACGGTCCAATTTACGGAAAGCGACTTATCTTTCGCGGCCAACTGCATTGCTTTGGTCTGGAAGTCGTAGTCGTGGCAGCAGCCGCCGGTGATGAGCAACACCTGGATCGGTTTGCTATCAGAACGCTCCGCGGGGGCCTGACCTTGGGCCGACGAAGCGGTTTGGAAGAGGACAAAAACGAGAGCCACAACCGTGGAGATCTTGAAATTCATGAGGAATTCACCGGATTGTTTTGGGGAGGAATCAAAGCTGGTCTGAAGGCCACCGTGCACAAACTGCCCGTTTCGCGGGGAAAACCGAGCCGCCGTGGCAACCTTGGCAGTATAGCCTCCGCAGCGGCTGATTGCCGGGCCTTGCTAACAGGTTGACATCGAATTTGACACCGTACTACAATCAAACCGCGTGACCACACGTGAAAGTTTGTTCTGTCCGATAACGTTGGAGTGAGGAAATATGAAGAACGCACTGTTGGGATTGTTTGCAGCTGTTATTGCGTTTGCTGGTGCTAGCTACGCTTTCGAGAAAGTCGACTTGAAAGATGTGAAGTGCATGATGAACGGCAAGTCGGCCGCAAAGGAAGACAAGAATTCCGAATGGAAAGAAGGCAAAGTTTACTTCTGCTGCGACAACTGCAAGAAGACCTTCGATGGTGACAAGAAGGCCCATGCTGCCAAGGCGAATCACCAGCTGATCGCTACCAAGCAAGTCGAACAAGCCGCTTGCCCTTTCACTGGGGGCAAACTGAACGCGGATCAAAAGGTCGAGTTCAAGGGCGCGACGGTCACCTTCTGCTGTGGCAACTGCAAAGGTAAGGCTGAAAAGATGTCCGATGAAGACAAGGTTGCAAAGCTCTTTGGCGAAGATGCTTACGCAAAGGCTAAGTTCGCAAAGGTTGAAAAGAAGTAATTCGACAATTGATCTAAACTGATCTATGTGCAAAGGGCTCCGACGACTCGGGGCCCTTTTCTTTTGGTGCATGGTGATGATCAAGCTAGGATGGCCGCTCGTTCCGCTTGCTTGATCACCGGTTTTTGCCTCTCGCCCCCCGCCCTTTAGCGTGCGACGCTTGCATTGCTAGGGATTCCTCCTACAACTAGGTGCAGTCGCTTCGAACGCGAAGTGCAGCACCTTCTCTATGTTCTTGTGCCGAGGTCTCTCATGCGCACCCCGAAAGGCAACGCGCTTCCTGCGTTGCTTGCTCTTGTTCTTGTCCCATTACTGGGGTGTGCTCCAACGCAGCCTGTACCGGTTGAAGCTCCGCCTCCTGATGTGACAGTCCAAAAACCGGTCTCGAAGAATGTACAAGAGTCGTACGAATATGTGGGAAGGATGGAATCCCCTGATTTCGTCGAAATTCGCGCTAGGGTGACCGGCTATCTCACCAAGATCTACTTTGACGATGGTCAAGAAGTCGAAAAAGACCAACTGCTATTTGAGATTGATCGCCGTCCCTACGAATATGCGTTACGCAGCGCGGAAGCTAGATTGGAGCAGGCCAATGCTCAGCTCAAACTCGCAGATCTCAACTTAAATCGAAACAGTACGTTGATCCTTACCAACGCGGTTTCGCAGCAAGATCTCGATGAGGCCATTCAGCAGCAAGCGAACGCGGTCGCAGAGATTCGATCCGCAGAAGCCTCGATCGATCAAGCCAAACTCGATCTGGACTTTTGCATGATCAAAGCACCCATCTCAGGACGCATCGGGCAAGCCAATATCGCGGTAGGGAACCTTATTTCGCTGAACCAATTGAATGCGCCTCCCTTGACCACCATCGCCAGTATGGATCCGATTCACGTTTCATTTGATGCGGATGAGCTTGCTGTGCTTCGATTCCGTGAATACCGCCGCCGTCAAGGATTGGATGTCGACTTCAAGAATGTGAAGGAACTCAACCAAAAAGTACTTGTCGCCCTCTCCAACGAAACGGAGTTTCGACACGAAGGACTGCTCGATTTTATCGACAACCAAGTTCGTACCTCGACAGGTACGCTGCTGGTAAGGGCTTCGATCCCCAATGGCGATCGTTACTTCGCTCCTGGATTTTTCGTCAAAGTTCGCATTCCCTTCGGTGACGAGCAGCCTTCTATCTTGGTTCCAGAACGGGCCATCTTAAGCGATCAAAGCCTGCAATATGTTCTGGTGGTTGGTGACGACAACATCGTCAGTCGACACGATGTGGAACTTGGAGTGGCCGAGGATCGCATGCGAGTCGTCCAAAAAGGGATCGACGCAAACGATCGAATCATTGTCAACGGCCTTCAGCGAGCACGTCCTGGCATGAAGGTCAATCCGGTGGAAGAATCTGCTGAAGACTCCGCGACAATCGAGAAGAAGGAGTAGGCGATGTTCGCTCGTTTCTTCGTTGATAGGCCGGTCTTCGCGACGGTCCTGTCCTTGGTGATCGTCTTACTTGGTGGCATTTCGCTCATGCAATTGCCAATTGCACAGTATCCCGAAGTCGCCCCTCCGACGATTCAAGTCAGTGCGACTTATCCCGGTGCAAATGCGCAAGTGGTCGCCGATACCGTGGCTGCCCCGTTGGAACAAGAGATCAATGGTGTGGAGAGAATGCTCTATATGGCCTCTCGATGCACCAATGATGGTATCATGAACTTGGATATCACGTTCGAGCTCGGGACGAACATCGATCAAGCTCAGGTGTTGGTTCAGAACCGTGTCGCTATTGCAGAAGCGAAGCTCCCCGACGAAGTCAAACGACAGGGGGTGGTAACCAAGAAGAAGTCACCCAGCATTCTTCTCGCGGTCAATCTGGTCGCTACCGACGATCGCTATGATCAGTTGTACCTTTCGAACTTTGCAACGATCGAGGTACGCGATGCTTTGATGCGCATCCCCGGAGTGGGGGATGTCGCAATGCTGGGGGCTCGCGATTACGCCATGCGTGTCTGGCTGGACCCCACCAAGCTCGCCATTCGGAACTTGGCCGCCGGCGACGTGCTCCAAGCGCTTCGCGAGCAAAATGTGCAAGTCGCTGCGGGGCGGATAGGTCAGGAGCCGGCCGACCCAGGACAAGAATTTCAATTGGCGATCAATACCAAAGGACGCTTGATCGAACCCGAGCAATTCAACGAGATTATCGTGAAGACTGGCTCCAAAGGTGAACTTGTTCGATTGGGCGATATCGCAAGAACGGAGCTGGGTGCAAAGAATTACGACGTCAGCAGTTCGCTTGACAGCAAACCGAGCGTGACGATGGCGGTATTCCAACTTCCCGGTTCCAACGCACTGGCTACCGCTGATCGCATCCGAGAAGAGATGCGCCGACTCCGAGACGAACGCTTTCAAGAGGGGGTGGAGTATGCCATCGTTTACGACACCACGACCTTTGTCGATGAGTCCGTGAAGGAAGTCTATAAAACCTTGATCGAAGCCTTCGTGCTTGTGTTTGTTGTCGTCTTATTGTTTCTCCAGGATTGGCGGGCCACGTTGATGCCCATGATCGATGTGCCAGTCTCCTTGATCGGAACATTGGCCGTGATGAACTATCTCGGTTTTTCTCTCAATAATCTATCCATGCTCGGATTGGTAGTCGCCATCGGTATTGTCGTTGATGACGCGATCGTGGTCGTGGAGAATATCGAGCGTTGGATGGCCAAAGGATTGCCAGCTCGCGAAGCGACGATCAAAGCGATGGAAGAAATCACGGGGCCGGTCATTGCGATCACGTTGGTATTGAGCTCCGTCTTCCTGCCCACGATCTTTGTCGCGGGCATTCCAGGGCAATTCTTTCAACAGTTTGCACTGACCATCGCTGCCTCGACGATTATTTCAGCGATCAACGCAATGACGATGGCCCCCGCTCGAGCGGTAACGCTCATCAAGCCGCATCACGAGGGGCACGATCGAGAAGCGTTGCCTCGCTGGGGTGTTGGGTTGCTCGGTGCATACTGCGTCTATCGCTTCGTACTGCCTTGGTTGGGACCTTGGATTGGTCTGCCTCCTTCGCACGCGTCCCATGGTGAACATTCAGACGTTGCATATAGTCTGACTCAATGGTGCATCTTTGTGTTTGCAATGATTGCCGGATTCGTCGGGGGATCGATTGCCTTCCCGATCGTCAACAAGTCCCTGCAGCAGTTGTTCCGTGGCTTCAATGGGGTATTCGACTGGCTAACGAATCTCTACGGTAGGGCTGTAGCGGGTGCCATTCGCATGAGCGCCATCATGCTTGTCCTCTACGCCGGTTTGATCGGGCTTACCATTCACGGTTTTCAGGTGGTTCCCAACGGGTTTATTCCACAGCAAGACAAAGGGTACCTTGTTGTGAACGCGCAATTGCCGGATGGAGCGAGTTTGCAGCGGACCACCGAGGTCGCTGATCGAATCAACTCCATTCTTCTCGACACGGAAGGAGTTGGGCATACCGTAAGCATTCCTGGTTATTCAATTCTTACGAGCACCAATGCTTCCAATTCGGTGGGTATGTTCGTAATACTAGATCCCTTCGAAGAAAGAAGTAGCGTCGATGGGCTGTATTCCGAGGAGATCGTGAAGGATCTTCGTGCGAAGTTGCGATCCATCCAAGAAGCGGAAATCGTGGTCATCGGCGCACCTCCCATCGACGGGTTGGCTTCGACCGCCGGGATGAAGATGCAGGTGCAGGACCGCGCTGGAGCAGGTCCGCAGGCCTTGCAAGGTGCCTTGGCTAATCTTACCGAGAGCGCCAAAGTCGAGCCGCGGCTGACGGGCAGCTATTCGAATTTCACTGCCAATGAACCTCAACTCTTCATCGATATCAACCGTGAGAAAGCCAAAGCCGCTAAGGTTGCATTGAACGACGTCTTTAGCACGCTTCAAATCTATCTTGGATCAGCCTATGCGAACGATATCACTCGATTCGGTCGCAATTGGCAGGTTAGTTTGCAGGCCGATTCGTCATTCCGCGCAAAGCCGACCGATATCGGACGTTTGAAAGTGCGGAATAGCGATGGAGAAATGGTTCCTCTCGCGACATTGATCGAAATCCAAAATGTGAGCGGTCCTGGGATTGTCTATCGGTTCAATATGTATCCCACAGCAGACTTCATTTCCAATCCAGCTCCAGGTCAAGGAAGCGGCGATACCATTCAATTGATGGAAGGGATTGCCAAGCGTGAATTGCCGAGCACGATGAGCTTCGAGTGGACAGAGCTTGCCTTTCAGCAAATCCTGGTCGGGAAGGATTTGTTGACGAAACTGGTCTTCCCACTTGCCGTTATTTTCGTCTTTATGGTTCTCGCTGCGCAGTACGAAAGTTGGTCGATGCCGATGGCAATCCTACTTATCGTTCCGATGTGTTTGCTGGCGGCCGTCGCAGGATTATGGATCACCAGCTCGGACAATAATATTTTCACGCAAATCGGGCTTGTTGTCCTCATCGCCTTGGCTGCGAAGAATGCGATTTTGATTGTGGAGTTCGCCAGGCAATTGCAGCAGGAGGGAGCTACCCGGCGCGAGGCCGCTATCGAAGCATGCCGCGTCCGACTGCGTCCCATCTTGATGACTTCTTTCGCTTTTATTCTCGGTGTTGCTCCGCTAGTCGTCGGCCGGGGAGCCGGATTTGAGATGCGCCAATCGCTTGGTATCTCTGTTTTTTCCGGCATGATCGGTGTTACGATCTTCGGTCTAATCTTCACACCGGTTTTTTACGTACTGATCGATTGGCTAGGAACGCTGACCAAGAAGCAGGTTGTTGTCGAACATGGAGCCGAACCGTTGGTGCCGGTTTCGAAACAGCGATGGTGGGAGAAGATTCTCAAGAAGTCTCCGTAACGCTGTTTCAGTAACGCTATTTCACAAAGCGAATCCAATCGATATTCATCAGGCCGGATCGATTGGATTCGTTGACACAGACAAAGTACAAGTCGACATATGGTTCGGGGCTAGTGGACTTTTCCGATGGTTTCTCCATCGCGACTTCATACCACCCGTCCCAATCCCCATTGACTTTCACCTGCATGGTTCCGACGAGCGGGCCATCGGCACCGTTCATGCGGACTTCGATCTTGCCTCCTGCGCCAGCCGAAGTGACATTGGCGACGATGGATTGAAACTGATCCATCGGAACGTGGTTGACTCGAAGGTAAGAGCCATGATTGATCGCCCCGCAAAACTTTCCGTTCCCCGCTTTGTGCGAACCGAGAATCTGCATATCGTGGATCTCGTCTGCTTTCTCTGCTTGTAGGGTTCGCGACCGCAGTTGGATCGATCGGGAGGTTGAGATAGACGGTATCGCTCCCCAGCCCTTGTCGCGATAGGTTGCGTTCAGTTGCAGTTTTCCGTCGAAGTCATTTTTATCCGTGAGCAATTCGACAATATTCGATAGGCCGGAGCGGTATTCGGTGGCGGGATTGGGAACAGCGGCGAAGACCCATTCGACCATTTCACGGATTTCCGATGATGTGAATTGTTCGTGGGGTAGCATAGGTACTTTCCCCCAGACACCGGTCGACCCAATTCGAACCCGTTCGACAGATGCTTCGATGGCACCGGGTTGATCTCGATACTTCTTGGCAACGTCGACAAATGCCGGGCCGATGAGGGGTGTTTCCACGCTGTGGCAATTGAAGCAATCGCTATTCCGCATCCGTTTCAGCCCCGCAGGAACGGACGCTGGGTCTTCCGTGTTTTCGCCGGAAATCATCGTCGCTTGAACGCTCACTCGATTGGGGGCATCCGCGTCGATAAACTCCAAATCCAGCTCTTCCGATTCGTCGGAGTCCGAGGTCCCGTCTTCCAAGTCCTTGACTTTGATTTTGAATGAGACCCGTTCTCCGAGATCGAAGAAGTCTCCATGTTTGGGCCGAACAAACTGGAGCTCAGGAACGGCATTGCCGACTACGAGCGTCAAGGCGGCGGTCCCCCGGCCTCCATGTGGGTCTGTGATTTCCAATTGCACGTTGTAGACACCTCGCTGCGTCGCAGTCCATTGCAGGTTGGGGGTGGTGCCAATTAGTTCACGGTCGATCTGCTCGATGCTCACCGGTGCTGCCGTTCGAGTGTCCTCGGTTCCTTCGGGTGATGCAGGGACTTTCGATACCAGCCAGCGATACCGGAGGTTGTCACCGTCCTTGTCCGACGAACCATCGCTGGAGAATTGGACTTGGAGCGGCTCCTTGCCCGCTAACTTGTCTGCTCGGATTTGCGCGGTGGGGGCGCGATTGCCGCGGTGGTAATCGAGTCGGATTAATTTGGCGTCTGGGTTGCGGCCCCAGGTTTCACCGTACTCGATGACATAGAGAACGCCCCGACTGTCGAATTCCATGTCGATTGGACGAGTGAATCGCATGGACGGAAGAAACGGCTCGATGCTTCGGATGCTGGAATCTTCGTTGAGATGGACCGCTGCAATCCAGTTGCGAGACCATTCGTAGATGAAAAGGGACCGATGGAAGTGTTCTGGAAACTTCGTCGGCGAGTCAAGCGAAGGGGAGAAGTCGTAGGTGGGGCCAGCGCAAGCGGTCCGACCTCCGGAGCCGAGCTCAGGGAACTCTTTGGAAGGACCTCCTGGGTAGTAAATCCAGGCAGGTTGAGCCGGTGGAAGCAAGGAGGAGCCTGTATTGAAGACCGAGCGGTTGATCGGTTTGGCAGGATCAAAAAGCTCACCTGTTTGTTTCGTTTGGTAGTCGTAGGCCGCGTAAGGCTGATTGTTGGCGATGAACAAAGGCCATCCAAAGTATCCCGCAGTCTTCGCTTGATTGACTTCGTCGTATCCGCGGGGCCCTCGATCGTTATCTCCACCCGCATCTGGGCCCACATCACCCCAGTACAAGAATCCCGTTTTCGGATCGATACTGATACGCCATGGGTTCCTGCATCCCATGACATAAATTTCAGGGTGGCCGACGGAACCATCGGCGGGAAAGAGATTCCCCTCCGGAATCTCGTAACCCCCTTCCGCTTTGGGGCGAATGCGAAGGATTTTACCGTTGAAGTTCTTCGTGTTCGACGAGGTTCGCAATGCGTTGAACGCACCCTTCGAATCCCGTTCGTCGATAGGTGCATAACCACCGGAATCACCGAAGGGATTCGTGTTATCCCCTGCGCTGATATAAAGACATCCGTCCGGTCCGAAAGCAAGCGAGCCGGCGTGGTGGCAGCATTCTTGACGTTGTTCTTCATACCGAAGGAGCAGTACTTCGCTTTGCATGTCCAATTTACCATCGACATAGGTAAAGCGACTTACATGTTGACCGCTGAATGAAGGAGGGGAGTATTGCAAATAGATCCAGCCATTGCTTTCAAAATGGGGGTCTAGGGCAAGTCCGATCAATCCGTTTTCCTGCTCTGTCGTCACGTTGATTTTGCCGATTGTCGCCATCGTCCCAGTGTTGGCGTCGAGCCGTTTGATCTCCCCTGCCAGTTCGATCAAGAAGACCGTTCCATCTGGTGTGATCGCTAATTCCATCGGTTGGTTTAGGTTGCCAACCAACTCGGTCTTTTCAAAGCGGTTTGGGTCATAGCTTTCCTCTCCCTTGGACGCCGATTCCAGCGAGGCCAGGGATGTGAGTGCTAGGCAGACGAGAGAAGCGACAGTGCGAGTTCGTGCTCGGCGCATGGGGAGCCTATTGAAGCAGAGTGGCAGGGATGTGGAGGGATTGTGGCGGGTGGCGTAGATGGGAGATTCTATCCTACTTTAGCGGGGGGCGTCGTCTATGGTAACCGGGGAGAATTGGACTACACTGAGGAGCCTGCATTGATTCCCCACCAAGGTCCCCCGCTGTGAACCCGAACGGTGGTCCCAAACGGTGATCCCCCACCGTGATTTAGAGCGCAACGAATTCGAAGGACTCCATGTCGAGCACGAACCCATCTGCCATCGCTACCCTGTCCGATGACGACGTTCATTTCATCGATCGATTGCGAGATTCGTATCGCCGCTTTTCCGGTGAGCTCGGAAAGGTGATCGTCGGCCAAAAGGAGACTATCGAGCAACTGGCGATCTGCATGTTCGCGCGGCGTCACGCGCTGTTGATGGGGGTTCCAGGTCTAGCCAAGACGCTTTTGGTTGGCAAGGTAGCTGAAACGATGTCCCTCGGCTTCAGTCGAATTCAGTTCACGCCTGATTTGATGCCGATGGACATTACCGGCACGGACATCCTTCAGGAGTCGAATGAAGGACGACGTGCATTCCAGTTCATCAAAGGTCCGATCTTCGCGAACATCATTTTAGCGGACGAGATCAACCGAGCTCCGCCGAAGACGCAGGCCGCACTTCTGGAAGCGATGCAGGAGCAGCGGGTCACGGTGCTTGGAAAAACATTTGAGCTCGATTCCCCCTTCATGGTCTTGGCGACTCAGAATCCGGTCGAGCAAGAGGGGACGTATCCGTTGCCTGAAGCGCAGCTGGACCGTTTTATGTTTCTGATCGAGTTGGATTATCCGAACGAGGCCGAGGAAATTCAGATAGCCAGGAGCACGACCGGCGACGACGCGTTGACCTTGAGTCCTGTGATGACCGGCGAAGAGATTATTGGATTCCAGAGGCTCGTTCGAAGAGTTCCCGTTCCCGATCATATTTACGAGTACGCGGCGAAGTTGGTTCGCAAGACTCGTCCTCAGGGAGAGACCGCTCCCTCTTGGATGAAATCCTATGTTAGTTGGGGGGCAGGGCCACGAGCGGTTCAGAATTTGATTTTGGGTGCGAAGAGCCGCGCCGCGTTGCAAGGGAGCTACATGGTTCGGCTTGAGGATCTTCAAGCCATTGCGAAGCCTGTGCTGGTCCATCGCATCATCACAACATTTGCAGCTCAAGCCGAAGGGATCTCTGCCAAACAGATCGTGCAGCGATTGATTGATGAAATGGAGTAAAGGATGATCGCATGCTTCCTGTAACGCGTTCGTTCTTGGATCCTCAGGTATTGTCGCGGCTCTCGGCGCTCCCACTCCTGTCTCGCTTCGCGATGCAAGGAAACATTTCAGGGCGCCATGCGTCACCGCATCGGGGGTCGAGCGTTGAATTTGCGGAGTATCGCAAATACGTTCCGGGTGACGATCTGCGACGTCTGGACTGGCGAGCCTATGGGAGGACCGATCGCTATTATGTGAAGGAGTTCGAGGCGGACACGAATCTGCGATGCTGTTTGGTTGTCGACACGAGCGGCTCGATGGAGTTCGCCTCCAAAGGGAACCCTACCAAGCTCTTTTTTGCGAAGTGTTTGACGGGAACGTTGGCTTACTTGGCGTCGCAGCAGGGAGATGCGGTCGGACTTTCGTGCGTTTCGGAAAAGCTGACACAAAGCATTCCACCGCGACGTTCTCCGGCTCACTTGAAGGTCGTGTTGGATCAATTGGAGCAGTGCAAGGGAGCGGGGGCGACTCGGTTGCCTGCGGTGTTGCATGAGCTGGCGGAAACCTTTCGCCAGCGTGCGTTGGTGGTCGTGGTATCCGATCTTTTCGTCGATACGGCGGAGCTCAAATCGTCGTTCGAACATTTGCGATTTCGCAAACATGATGTTGTGGTATTTCATTTGCTCGATCCCCAAGAAATCGCCTTCGAGTTTCAGCGTCCCGTCCGCTTTTTAGACATGGAGGGAGGGATGCCTCTCTTCACCGATCCGTCGGAACTCGCCGATCGCTACCATCGAGCGCTCGGAGAGTATCTCGAGAGGATGCGGTCCATCGCAATCGAGACGGGGGTCGATTACCATCGCACCATCACCAATGAGCCCTACGATCAAGTCCTCACACGGTGTTTGTTGGGGCGCACCGGCAGCCGAGGTGTGCGATGAGTTTTTTGCAACCCGCTTTGCTCCTCGCGCTGCCTCTGCTGGCTATTCCGATCATCGTCCACTTAATCCACTTGAGGCGTTATCAGTCGGTGCCTTGGGCTGCCATGCAGTTCCTGTTGGTAGCGAGCCGAATGTCGAGTGGATATAGCCGGTTGCGACAGTGGATCGTGTTGGCCTTGAGAGCTCTCGCGATTGCCGCACTTATCTTTTTTATGGCCCGGCCGCTTGCGAGCGGAGTTTCTGGCTGGCTCGCCTCCGATGTCTCGCAGTTGCAAATCCTTGTGCTAGATCGTTCCCCGAGTATGCAGCAGTCGGTTACGGGGCAGGGAGTGACCAAGCTTCAAGCCGTTCTCGAAAACTATGCGAAGTGGAGCAAAACGGTTGGTACGGGTGCGACGGTCGTGTTTACATCAGGGCAAGAAGCCCCGATGGAAATTGCGAACGCAAACGAATTGGTTCGCGATCCGCGATTGCAGGGGAATTCACTCACAACGAATCTTCCGTCCTTGGTCGAGAAAGCCTGTCGGTACATCGATCAAAAAGGGGCTGCGCGCGCCACGATTTGGATTGCATCGGACCGTCGGGAGAGCGATTGGCGCAGCGAGTCCGGCGAGTGGACATCGATGCGTTCTGCCGTCCAAGAAGGAAGTGCAGAGGTACGGTTTCAAGTATTGGAAACGCATTCGGAGTTGTCGAATCTTGCTATCCAACTCGAGGAAGCGAAGCTCATTTCGGGGGATGATGGAAATGAACTATCGCTCAGTTGCCGCGTCGTTGCACCTGAGTTGGAAACCGGTGCAGCGCAGGCGAAGCAGTCGATCCCGCTCGAGATACGGGTCGGTGACGCCAATACGATCGTCAACTTGGATCTGGTTTCGGGAGTAGGAGAGCTCAAAGACTTTCGCATCCCGGTCGATAATGCCCCGGGAAAATCCGTTGGATGGGGGGCGATCCGAATTCCTCCCGACTCCAATGGTGCGGACAACATCGCTTATTTTGCCTTTGAACCTCCCGTACCTCGCAAGACGCTAATCATCAGCGAGGACGTTGCCAAGCTTGAAGCGATTTCGTTGGCCGCTGCCATCTCCCCTGATAGTATGGTGCAGCAATCTGTTCAAACCATTGAGCCCTCTCAAATGGCAACTGCTGTCTGGGATGACGTGGTGTTTATCGTTTGGCATGGACCGCTGCCCCAAGGGGACGAAGGAACGCTAGTAGAACGATTTATCGATCGGGGAGGTCAAGTACTTTTTTTGCCACCCGAGGTCCCTGCGCAACAGAAGTTTCTAGGGTTGCAGTGGTCAGGTTGGGTGCAGGCCGATGTGACGGGAGAAGCGGGCGAGCTAGGGCTCCGCATAGGGCCTTGGCGCAACGACACGGTTCTCCTGGGAAACACACAGAATGGTAGCGCGGTTCCGTTAGGAGATGTCACGGTTTCGAGGTATTGCAAGATGGAAACAACTGCGACGGAGCTTGCTCGGTTGCAGGATGGAGCCAATTGGCTGGTGCGCTTGGACTCAGTGTCTGAGACAAGCTCCGGTGCAGCCTACGCGATGGGGAGCACCACGCTCGCCGGCGATTCCAATTTGGCATCGAATGGCATTGCGTTGTACATCATGGTGCAGCGAATGATTCACGAAGGAGCAGAGAAGTTGGGTCGGCAGCCCAACCGGTTGGTCGATTCGACATCGAGCGCTTGGAGCGATAGCACGGAAATGGTGTTGGGCGACGAGAATGTTCTCTCCAATCGATTTTTTGAGCACGCAGGCGTCTATCGCGTCGACTCAAACCCGTTTGCTCAGAACCGTCGACGGGAGGAAGACCTCCAGGTTAGAATTTCGGATCAAGACCTTGAGAGAATATTCGATGGTCTGGTTTGGTATCGCGTCGATGCCACGCTTGCCGAGACCGGTTTGGTTCAAGAGGTTTGGCGTTGGTTTGCGTGGTTCATGTTGATTGCGTTGTTTGCAGAATCGATCCTCTCTCTACCTGCAAAGCGTGTCCAAGCCATTCGTCGCACCGAAGCTTTTACTTAACGAAAAGGGGAGAGGGTCATGGGATTGGTGACGAGACGGCAAGCCGTATTGGCCGCCTTGGGGAGTGGGATTTGTGGCAGCATATCCATTCAACCTGTGCTTGGGCGGGCGATCGCGGCGCAGGCAGCAGACGAGACCGAGATCACCGGTAAGCAGATCGCCGATGCGTGTTGGATCGCTGATGTTCGTTGGACCGACGAACAGTGCGAAGAGGTGGCCAAGAGTTTGAATCGCAAGCTGGCTGGCTGGAAGGCTTATCGTCAGAAATTGCCAAGCGAGAATGTACCGATGCCACTTGCGTATCGGCCCTCTTTCTTTTTGCCTGCCGACGAGAATGGTAATTTGTTTCCATTTCAGCAGGATCGTGGACTGGATGCGTCTGTGCTACCAGTTGTTCCGAAATCTACGGGGCTGGTATGGAACAAACGCATGGAGGATGTGCTGGAGTGGCCGATCAAGCATCTAGCGTTTGGCCTGCGGCAGAAATGGTTCACGAGTGAGGATCTTACGGATTTCTATTTTCAGAGATTGAAACGAGCGAATGAGGAGTTGTTGTGCGTTGTACGCATGAATGAGGCAGCGATCCAAACGGCGAAGGAGCGAGACGTCGAGTTGGCCAATGGAAAGGATCGAGGGTTGCTTCATGGGATTCCGTGGGGTGCGAAGGATATTATTGCGGTGCGAGGACTACCCTGCACTTGGGGGGTGGGGCGTTACCAAGATCGCGAGTGGGAGGAGACCGCGACCGTTGCAAAGAGGCTTCATGAGGCAGGCGCGGTCTTGTTGGCCAAACTCTCGGTAGGGACTCTAGCTTGGGGAGATGTTTGGCATGGTGGCCAAACGAAGAATCCGTGGAAACCAGAGCAAGGAAGTTCGGGGTCCTCAGCCGGAAGCGCCTCGGCGGTAGCGGCGCGACTTTGTCCGTTTGCGATCGGGACTGAAACGTTGGGAAGTATTGTTTCGCCGACTCGAGTCTGCGGAACATCGGGGTTGCGTCCCACCTTTGGGAGAGTGAGTCGTGCAGGGTGCATGACTTTGTCATGGACGATGGACAAGATTGGTCCGATCGCCAATCGAGTCGAAGATTGCGAAGCGGTTTTTTCTGCCATTTTGGGACCGGATGGGTTGGACCCGACGGTGGTCGAGCTTCCTTGGGCGGGCCGGTCCGAGCTCTCGCTCCAGGGGCTTCGTGTAGGAGTCACCAGCAGAATGAATGCTTCGGAACGCAGGATTCGAAGCTGGTTTGAGGGGCAGGGGGCCGAGGTGGTGGAGATCCAGTTCCCAGAGGCGCCGATACGCATCATGTCCGATGCGCTGGGTACCGAGGCAGCTTCGGTACATGAGATGCTTTTTCGCGACGCCGAAGAGGACAGCGAGTTAGGAAAGTGGGGGCCCTCGTTTCGCGAGGCGCAGTGGGTGCGGGCGGTCGATTATCTGCACGGAATGCGATCGCGAGTAGCGATGATCCGCGAGACGGAGACCGAGTTGCGCAAGGTCGCTTTGTTGATCGGCGATGGGGATCTTTCCAGAATGAATCTGACGGGGCATCCCACGGTAGTAGTTAGTTTTGGTGAAGAGGAGGGGGAGCGAAAGCCTCGCACCGTCGCGCTCACAGGGCGGATGTTCTCCGAAGGAGTCTTGTTAGCTGCGGGGGCTGCTATTCAAGAGGCAGATCCGTTTGTTGTTTTCGGAAAATAAATTTGCAGAGATTTGCCTTGGATCCGATCGTGACCTAGGTTTGTAATTGTCCGCTCAGCATGAGCACGACAAACCTTTGAGTGGGATTCGGCTGCGTGTGTACCGACCAGCGCGTTGTTCTTTGGGGCTTTGAGCAACGCCGCTGTGGTATCTGCGGTTTGGTAAGCATCTTGCAACCATGCTTACCACCTACTCCTAGATTGCAGAGGCCGCTCGTTTCGATGAGCGGCCTCTGCTGTTTTCTGATGAAGGGGAGTTACAAGTCTTGGAATCGAGCAAGCACCGAATTGATATCCGTCATGGCATTGCTGTTGTTACGAATCTTGCTTAGGGTTTCCTCCAGTTTGTAGAACTGGTTGAGAAGCCTTTCACGTTCGCGACCAAGTCTTGCATTCTGCGTTTCGATCCGTTTGTTGGTCGATTCTATTTGCCGTTGGAGGGATTGGTTGCGAAGGACCAATGTACTGTTGTTAACGCCCACGATTGCATCGAGAGCCTTTTTGGCTCGAGCTCCGAAGCCGGTTGTTTCTTTGGTGAGAAAGCTGGTGACATCTTCCGGGTTCGCGGCGATCGCTTTGGTGAGCTTCTCCTTATCGAATTCGAGTTTACCTTGATCGTTCAAGCTGAGGCCGAGTTGCTCGAGCGATTGAACTCGACCTGAGCCAAACGTGCGCTGGGTAATAAGTCGGGTGAGGGTTTGTTCAGCGCGAAGGACTTCCGAGCTACCGATCAGCATCCCGGTGGTTCCGGTGTCGGTGTTGAACTCTGTTTCCTTGTCGATTTTGTCTCGTACTTTGTTGAACTGATCGACGAACAGCTGCAAATTGCGTTCGAGGGTGGAGTTGTTTTGAGTCACTGAAATGTCGACGGGGCTCGTGGAGACTCCTTTGAGTGATAGCGAGACGCCTTCCACGGCATTGTTGATGGTATTGGTGGACGAGCGAATCAGCGTACCCCCTGTGTCCGAGGCTCCACCGACGGAGATCAAGGCGTCGCGGGCGGCACCGGACGCGTTGATATTCAGTCCGATTGCATCGCCATCGGCAACCATGCGGCCTGCCTCTCCTGTGGCACGGGATGTCAGGAGCACCCGAACGGTGGAGGGTCCCGATGTGAGCAGGGAGGCGGTGATGGGTCCACCTGCATCGTTGATCTTTTTCACAACATCGGAGACGGTATCGGATGCGCCCACCTGCAACCGAAACGTTTGGCTGCCGTTGATTTCGCGACGATTTGGTTCGGTCTTTGAAACACCCGTGCCGAGGATTCCCAGATCTTTCGCTGCGTTGCCCGATTGATTTTCGGTGATGGTGAGGCTGCCGGATCCATTCGACGTATCGACGATGACAATGCCATCCCCTTCGTCATTGAGGCGAGCTTGGACGCCGATCGTATTGGCGTTGACCAATTCCAGCAGGTCCCCGACAGTCTTTGTGTTGGGAGTGACGGTGACCGATTTCTGTCCTCCCGAGGCATTGGTGATGGTAAAGCTGCCGAGCCTCACACCTCTTCCTTGGTTCAGTCGAGACAGCTCGGTTGCTTCACCGACATATTGCATCTTGAGCGATTGACCATCGACGCTGCTCTTCGCCACGTTGACCGCTAGGCCTAGTTTTGTCGCCGTTTCATTCGCATCTCCATCTGCGACGATGAGGTTGCTGGCTGCGCCGCCGGTGACGTCTTGCAAAACGATTCCTGTTCGGGAACGATTTAGCGAAGCGGTAACACCTGAGTTGCTTTGGTTGATTTTGTCCATCACGTCTCGCAACCCTTCGCTCCCCGACAAATCGACTTGGGTTGTCACGCCGAGACGATTGGTGATCGCAACGGTTCCGGGAGTTCCGATTCCTTTTCCTCCGTTCAACGTGCCCAGTAAGGGACCCGCGAGGGTGTTCTGAACGCGAGATCCCGATAGGGCGCCGTTGGTCTCCGTCTTGTCCGTAAGCCCCAATTCATCTGCCAGTCGGCCGGATGCCGCAAAGGTGTTTGAGCCACTCGTCTTGTCGATCAAATCGAATCCGTCCCCGTCCTCACGAATCCGCATTTCCAGTTTGTCAGGGTTCGCCGCATTGACTTTTGCCAGTAGTTGTCCGACGGTTCGAGGCGGATTGGAGCTATCGAGATCAACGGCGATGGTTGTTCCATCCTTCAAGTTCACCGTCAACTCGTTGCCGAACCGCATCGAGAGGCCCCGTTGGTCGCGAAGCGTGCTTAAACGAGTGGATGCACCGAGGAAAGCAAGATCGTCCCCGGTTGCGCTGTTCGCGCTAACATTGACTCCACCTAGACCAAGATCTGCGGCTGTACGTCCTCCTCCGACCTCTTCCACGATCAAGTTGGAGGTAGTTTGTCCGCTCAAGTCATTGAGAGAGAGCCGGTCCCCAACGGTTTTCGCGCTGACTTTGAGACCCGAGTTGTTGATGGCTTTGACGACATCCTCCATGGTTGCCGCGAATCGGAGATCGACCTCCTTCGAAGCGCCACTGCGATCCGTGACCCGGATCAATCCACGGGTAACGCCTGATCCTCCTCGCACATCATCCAGATCCATACTTCCATCGACGAAGCCGCCCGTTCGTACGACGAACTCACCAGCTTGAAGAAGTTCCGAAGTGCTGGAAATCGGAGCGCTCGAAGCCGTTGCGGTTTGAGCCGTCTGAAGAACTTGGACGGAGTAGTTGCCCGGTACCGCTTTGCCCGAGATGGCCGCCGTGACGACATCGGGTTTGGCTGAATTCGCTGTCGTTGTCGCGATGCTAGACGGGACACCGATGCGGTCGGATTGGAGTTGGATGCCGACGACCAGGGCTGTCAGCTCAGTAATGGCAATTTGCTGAGCTTGAAGCCCCTTCACTCGGGTATTGAGCAGGTCAACGGGCCTGGACGCAACGGTCATCAACTGGTCGACCGTCTTGGCGATATCGATTCCAGATGTTAAGCCGATGTTAGATTGGATACGTCCCATGATTCTCTACTATGCCACGGAAAGCCGCGCTCGGTGGTCTTCGATTGGTAAGAAACTATTCCTTTTAGGAGTTAGATATCGACAGATCGGGGGCAAAGATCCCGTGAGATCTTCGCTAGCAATAAAAAAAGGCGTGCTTGTGGCACGCCTTTTGGTTTTGTCGCTAGGAAGTCGGGCTTATCGCAGGAGCGAGAGAACCGACTGCGAGCTTTGGTTCGCAATTCCGAGAACGCTTGTTCCCGACTGGACCAAGATCTGTGCACGGGTCAAGTTCGCGGATTCCTTCGCAAAGTCTGCGTCGCGAATGGTGCTTTGAGCTTCGTTCAAGTTCGAGAGGGTGTCGTTGAGCGAAACCGTATTGCTTTCCAAGGCAGTACGTTGGAACGCACCGAGTCGTCCGCGAAGGGTGGTCACCTTGTTGATGACTTGATCGACGATCGCCGAAGCGCGGCTTACATCCTTGGTGAGCGAGCTGTTACCGCTGCTAGCCAATTCGAACAGTTTGCCCGAGACTCCGCCTAGTTTGGCAGTGTTCAAGCTCGAGATCCCGAGTCGCGCTTGTTGGTTGCTAACGACATCGGGGCCGAGTTGGAACATCGCGCCACCACCGGTGATGTTGAAATTCACCGAGGTGTCCGAGCCTGCTTCGACGGTCATGCTGAAGCTCAGCGTGGAGGTGCTCAGCGAAATTTGGTTTCCTTTACCCGATGCGACGGTACCGTTGACCGTAGCTTGGATATCGGTTCCGACAGCGCGAGGTCCACCTTGCAGACCGTCCTTAAATGTACCGCCGACACCTTCGCTGAGAACTTCGACAGCGACGATTCCGGCCGAGCCGAATTCGGTGCTGCGGAATTCGATGTCTTGATCATCGTTCAGGACGGCTTCGACGCCGGTCGAGTCCTTGAGCAAGTTGATTGATTGGATGATGTTGTCAACAGAAACACCCTTTTGGAACTTGAAGACTTCAGCACCGTTGCCACCCGTCAATTGGAAGACGAGGTCGGCTTGGAGTCCACCTCCGAGAGCGCCGCCGGTCATCGTCCCAGCGGATGGAACCGACTCGACAGCCCCCTTGTAGACACCATCACCGTTGCTGGTTGGGCTAAGGGAAGCTGCGAAGAGCGGCTGGTTGTTCGAATCTTGGATGTTGTTGATCGCGGAAGCGACGGCCGACAACTGGGTGCTGCCCGAGTTGCTGACGCGGATCAAGATCGAGCCTGGGTTTCCACCCGTTCCGGCAGTATAGGTTGCTGTGGGAGCGTTGGCCGCGACCGAAGCGTCTTCTTGGAACGTGATCGACAAGCCGTTGAAGTCGACACCAGGGTTGGCGGATTCGATGATCAATTCATCGCTGAGACCGGAGGAACTGGTCGATCCGCCAGTCAGGACACCCGTCTTGGTTCCCAAGTCCGCGTTGGCAGGAGTGCGATTGAAGTTGGCACTACCGTTCGCTACGTCGGAGACCGTGAAGACGCTTCCCACGTTGGCGGTGATTGCGTCGGCGATGTTTTGGATCGTTGCCCCTTCCCCGACAGTGATGCGGAGTTCGTTGGAGGCTTCGTCGTAGATAACGTCTGTGGTCGTGCCAGTGCTGAAGATGAGGCTGGTGTTGTTACCTACGTCACCATCCGCCAATCCTCCATCGACAGCTGTCAATTTGAAGGACGAGGCTGCAACGGTATCGGTGCCCAACCCCATTGGGTCGGTGAGGGTACCGATGTCATTGGAATTGAACCGTGCTTCGGCAAAGCGAACGTTGGCGGCTTCAAAGGTGCCTTCGTCGTTGATGGCGGACGCCACATCAGCAACCGTTGCGCCTCGGCCGACAGTGATATTCAGTCGGTTCGCCGTTGCATCGTAGACAGCGGTGGTTTCGGTTCCGGAAGCTGCTTCGATAAATCGAACGTCCGTGCTATTCCCGATTGCGCCGTCGGCTGCTCCACCATCCACAGCCGTCAATTGGAAGCCAGCTCGGCTGCCGAGAGCGAGCGGGGTATCGGTACCACCCGACAGGGGGTTGGCGACTGCGGTGGGGGTGGTTACGTCGGCGAGCGTTCCCGTGATCGCCCCGCCGGAGAAAGTGAATTGTCCGCTCAGTCCCGTGTTGATAGCCGTAGTGATGTCGCCCACGGTCTGGGTTCGGTCGATGACCAATCGAACGGAGTTCGCAGCCGCATCGAACGTCGCCGACGAGCCGCCACCGTTGGCGATGGTGAAAGTGAAGTCTGTCGCGTCACCTCGAAGTCCGTCAAAAGATCCGCCGGCAACGGCATCGATATCGAAAGCGATGTTGTTACCTACCGATGATTGGAAAACAACGCCATTAGCGCTCGATTGGGTAAAGTCCGTTGGAACAATCGAGGTACCGCCGGAAAGAACCCCTGTTCGGATACCGGCATCGGTTGCCTCGACGTTGGTTGCATTGCCGCCGGAGAAACTAAACAGGCTATTGATGCCCGAAACGCTGTTGAGGGCGGTGACTGCCGTTGCTGCTGTTGCGCCGGCGGCCAATTGCAGGTTGAGGGTGTTGGTATCCGCATCGTAAGAGCCGGTCGTCGAAGCGCCGGTGGTGATGTTGATACGAACATCGTTGCCGACAGCACCGTCGACAACTGAACCGTCGCGAGCTGTGATACTGAGGGCCGCTCCGCTTCCGAGCGTCAAGGTTCCATTGGCTTCGACATAGGCAACGGTGGCCGCATCCAAACCGATGTTTCCGGTTGCCTCATCGCCACCGAAGAAGGAAGTGGCCATGTTGACCGTACCGGAGGCTTCGGCTCCGACGGTTGAATCGGCGAAGGTGAAGGCGCTGCGAGCCTTCTCCGATGCGTTGGCTGCTGGAACGTCCGCAGTGATTGTGGCACGGGTCGCTGCAGTGCTGATCTCGACGTTGACTCCAATGCTGCCCGATGCACCCAGGTTGGCCGAGTCGATCTGAAGGTCTTTGACCGAGTTGAAGCCGGTCCCTTGGGAGACTTGGAAATCGAGCGAACCGTCGAGCAATCGACGGCCTTGGAAGGTCGTCGTTTGTGCAATCCGGTTGATCGCTTCGAGCGACGAGTCGATTTGGAGCTGGTTTGCAGCGATTTCATCGTCGCTGAGCGCCCCCTTGTTGGCAGCTTCGGTGACCAAGCCACGGACATCGTTCAGCAAGGAGCTAACCTGGCCGAGGGCCGAGTCGGCCGTTCCGATGATTTGGTTAGCGCGTTGGGTATTCGAGAGCGCTTTGTTGATGCTGGTAATGTCGCTTCGCAACGCTTCGCTGGCAATCAAACCTGCTGGATCGTCTTTCCCGGTGTTGATACGGAGACCGGTGCTTAAGCGGGTCAAGGCGGTTTGCAAATCCCCGTTGGTTCGGTTCAGGCGGTTTTGAGCGTTTAACGAACTAACATTCGTATTAATACGTGACATCTATATCTATCTCCCGATTGGATTGGTAATGGCACCCACGATCACTCGTTGGGTTTGAAAAGTTGGAGTCGCCTTGGCAGGCATTGAAACGAAACGATGGAAATCCTTTCCTTCCGGTTGCCTACTTTCTCTCCCTGAACCATCGCGAGGGATCACCAGCGGCAGCGAAGTGGGCAGACGTGGAGCACCTGCACTTCTCACGGACTCGCAAAACTAGCATCGGAACCCGTGCGCTGTAGATTAAGAAGCTCTCGAAAAAGCTAGATTTATTAACCACCAACCCCCCTCATGGTGGGCCTGATTGTTGCAATCGCTACAGGCCGAAGGGTTTTTCTAGGCATCGCAGCTTTCCAAGTTGAAATCCTGAATTTCATCATGTTTGGATTCCGTCGGCGAAAACCGAAGCGGCACACCCGACTGGAGTTCCTCCATCTCGGTGCCCAAAAAACAGGCAGTCCGACATGTTTTGTGCAAGTTCTCTGCCCGTGGAATTCGCATCTCGCCTGGATCGGGACCTCGGAACGAATCGGTAGCAACATTAGAAAGATTTTTTATGAGGTCGCTGCATCCCCTGGATTAGCCATTAATGTGAAATCAAGTGCCTTTGTGCGGGAGTTAACTGATTGCTATCTGGCGAGATGGAAAGCAAGATGTTCCTGCTGGCACGGGGAATGCAACCTGGAGGAGTCATGAAGGGTCGAAGTCAAACGTGTGTGTGCGAGACAGCGTCCCCTAGATGAAAAAATAACACCGCATGAGATTCGGAGTTTGCTGGAGGAGGGAGAGGACCTTCGGCTGGTTCTGGGTTGAGTGCGGTGTTTTTTTTTCGTACTTCATGCAGTGGCGAGGGGCTAGAAACTGGGGTCACTTTCGAGCGAGCCTTTCGCTAGACTTGCTTCATGATCCCCGGCAAGTTCACGCGGTACGTCCTTGGTGACGTGCTCAAGATGTTTCTCCTGATGCTGATCTCCATGACCCTGGTGATCTCGTTGATCTTTGTGGGGCAGCAACTGGTTGCCGAAGGGGTCAACACGCTCACGATCCTGAAGCTTTTTCCGTACATTTCTCTGATTGCGTTGCAGTACTCGGTTCCGGCGACCCTTCTTTTTGCGGTTTGCTGTGTTTATGGTCGCATCTCTGCCGACAACGAGATCATCGCACTCAAGAGCGCGGGAATATCCCCGATGCGGGTATTTCGGCCGGCTTGGTTTTTGGGTTTGCTGCTGAGCCTTCCTTCCGTCTGGCTCAATGATCAGGCCGTGTCGTGGGCGAGGCCAGGGATGCAGCAAGTCGTGCTCCGAAGCATTGAGGAGATTCTGTATCCCGCTCTGCGTTCTCAGCGCTCGTATACCTCCGAGAAGGGGTTTTCCATTCACGTCGAGGATGTGCAGGACAAGTGGCTGATCAAGCCTACGATTTGGATGTTTTCCGGAAGCAACTCGCAACTCATCACCATCCATTCGGAGAAGGCGCGTATCTCCGTCAATCTAGATAAAGATCTGCTGACCATTGAACTGATCGATTCGTTTGTGGATATCGATCGGGACAAACAGATGAAGTGGAATGGTTCGCAGACCATCGAGTTGCCGCTCAACAAAGCCTCCAAAGCGAGCGCGACGTCTTCCAGTCCGACCAGTTTCTCCATGACGGAGATTCCCGATCAGATCCGAACGCACAGCGAGATCAACGAGCGGCGGCGCGAGCAGCTGGCTGCGAACTTTTCGTTCGCGCTCGGCACGGGGAGATACATCGCATTCAACGACCCTATGGCGGCGCAGATCCAGTATATGGTCCAAGAAACCGAGACGCGGATGGCAAGATTCCGGACCGAACCGATGCGGCGTTGGGCGTTGGGATTCAGTTGTCTCGCTTTTGTTTGGATGGGAGTGCCCATGGCCATTCTCATCAAGAGCGCGGACTATTGGTGGAGTTTCGGCCTCTGTTTTATTCCGGTCCTATTGGTGTACTATCCTGTTTTTGGATTGGCGCTCGAGATGTCCAAAAAGGGGACTTGGCCCGCAGTTGCCTTGTGGTTGGGTAATATAGTGCTGGCAGCCATCGGTACGTGGCTGATGCGCAAAGTAATCCGAGCCTAGCCATGCGAATACCCAATTACCGGGGGACGAGTCGAGTTGCCATCAACATGACTCCCATGATCGATGTCACCTTTCTGCTCATCATCTTTTTCTTGGTGAGCAGTCATTTGGCCAAGCAAGAGAATTTTCTCAAGCTATCGCTTCCCCTTGCCCTATCCGGTCAGTCCGATGATCTGGCCAAGCCGACTTTGACCGTGCAGGTGTTGGCCGATGGCTCTTATCAAGTAGGGAACCAGTCGATGGCCCTCGATCCCATCCGTCGACTCATTGCGCAGCGAAACCAGTCGGAGAACGTGTCAGTCCGCGTTCGAATTCGTACCGACCGGTCGGCGCGGTACGACGCGATCGCTGGCTTGCTGCGCATGTGCGCACTGAATGGGAACAGCGACATTGTCTTCGCCGTGTACGAAGAGGAATCGAAATGAAGAGCGTGTACAGCTCCGGTTCTCGGTCCGCTTCCGTCGATAGCGTCATGACACCCATGATCGACGTCGTTTTTCTATTGCTCATTTTTTTCTTGACCACGGCATCCTTTCAAAAGCTAGAGAAGCAGCTTCCGGCAGCATCCGCGAGCCAACCCGAACCCGCACCCAAGGGGACTGCTCCACAGCCGACGGAATCCGAAGTCGCCGATTTCAATGACATCGTGATCAAGCTTTCTATGGCAAACAACGGTGTTCGGTACACGTTGCAATCCAATGCGATTGCGGGGATCGAGGAGCTCACGGAGCGTCTGCAAGCGATCTTGCGGATTCGAAACGATGTGCCGGTGATCATCGATCCCGAAAATTCCGTTCCCGCAGGCGAAGCGATACGCGTGTATGATATGGTTCGCCAAAACGGCTCGGTATCGGTATTTCTCGTCGCGCGATAGTGCGGGCTTGCTGAGCGACCCGCGCGACTGCATCGCGCTTCTACCACTTGAGGAGTGAATGGGTTATGGCTCGATTCGGACTGCGTGAGTTTCTCGAAACCTCCACTCAAAAAGATCGTGGGCAAGGGTTATTCGAGCTGGAGCGGGATCGCGTTTTAGAAGTCAATCTCAACGGCGATATTTGGACCAAAACGGGATCGATGATCGCGTACGTTGGAAACGTCAAATTTGAGCGTGAAGGGATCCTCCAGCAGGGGATGGGGAACTTGCTCAAGAAGATGGTTAGCGGTGAAGGGACCCGATTGACGAAGGCTTCGGGGCGCGGAGTTGTTTATTTGGCTGACACGGGAAAGAAGATCACGATTCTCAACTTGGAGGGGGAATCGATTTTCGTGAATGCCAACGACGTGCTTGCCTTTGAAACCTCTCTTCAGTTCGACATCAAGATGCTTCGCAAAGTGGCAGCCATGCTCAGCGGAGGGTTGTTCAACGCCCGCTTTAGTGGTACCGGCATGCTCGCGATTACGTCCCATTACGATCCTCTCACGCTGCGTGTGACCCCCGATCTGCCTGTCTTTACCGATCCCAACGCGACGATCGCTTGGAGCGGCAACCTGACCCCCGAGTTCAAAACCGACATTACATTCAAAACGTTTCTCGGTCGCGGGAGCGGCGAGAGTTTGCAGATGAAGTTCCAGGGAGATGGCTTCGTCGTGGTGCAACCTTACGAAGAAATCTACATGCAGCACGGTGGTTGAAGCGTTACAGCTTAACATCGCGAGTTAAGTTATTCCGGTCGATCCGATCGGCCGGAATACAAGGCTGTAACGATCTGCAAAATCCGTCTAGGTAGTAACGAGGGACTTTCCGTTCCACCCGATAGAGACGACGCAGGAGAAAGGATTCTCCGCTGCGGGTACGCAATCGCAAATTCGTCTAGTGCGGTCGATGGAAAGGATTCACTCATGTCGTTCGGCTTGATTTCATGTCGGTCATGTCGCCCCCGAGCCAACTCGATTTCAGAGAGGGGGACGATCGCCCGTCGACTTTGGCGTCGATCGCTCTATGCCGCGTTGCTGACGACGGGGACTTGGGTGGCCCCCAGCGTGCACGGGGCCGACATCTGGGTTTCGAGCATGGCAGATGCGGGTGCAGGGTCGTTGCGCGACGCGATTGAACAGGCGAATCTGAATCCGACCGGGACCGATACGATTCGTTTCGATAGCTCCCTTATGGGGCAGACTATTACGGTTCAATCGATGCTTCCGATGATCTCCAAGGGAACCGGCGGCAGTTTGAACATTGTCGGTTTGGGGAGCGATCAGTTGGTCATTAGCGGGCACAATCAGACCCGCGTCTTTTGGGTCGAGTCGGGCAACGTGACGTTCGAGGATGTGAAAATCGCTGACGGTCTGGCTAAGGGCGGCAATGGTGCGACGACTGGCCGGGGAGGTGGCGGTGGTGGCGGTCTGGGTGCGGGTGGCGCAGTTTTCGTCAACTCGACCGGCAGTGTCACCATGCGAAATGTTCGTCTAGCCAACAATTCAGCCCAAGGTGGTCACGGTGGCGAATACAGCAACTCGATACTTCGAGGTGGGGGAGGTGGTGGCGGATTAGGAGGCGACGGCGGTGCCGCGGGCAATGGCGGTGGTGGGGGAGGAGGGGGACTTCTCGGTACGGGGGGATCGGGTAATTATGGGGGTGGTGGAGGTGGAGGTGCCTCCCAGGCAGGAGGAAATTCCAGTGGTTTTGGCGGCGGAACCGGCGGGGGTTCGGAAGGAGGAGATGGCGGCAACGATTCTTCCGTTGGAAGTTCTGGTCAAACGTTTGGAGGAGGTGGTGGAGGTGGAGACTACGAGGAAGGGGGAGACGGCGGCGATTTTGGCGGTGGCGGTGGGGGAGGGAGATTTGAAAAGGGTGGGAATGGCGGATTCGGTGGTGGTGGTGGTGGCGCTGGGCACTACTCTCAAATTACGGGGCAGGGAGGCTTTGGCGGCGGAGATGGTGGCGACGAACAGGAGGGTGGCGATGGAGGGGACGGATTAGGGGGCGCGGTGTTTGTTCGCCAAGGGGGGACCATCACCTTTGAGAATGTTCTTTTCACCGACGGATCGGTCGAAGCTGGCTCTGGAGGCATGGGGTACAACACCATTGGCAGTGACGGAACGGCTGCTTCGTCGAGTGTCTATGCCATGGAAGGCGCATCGGTGAACTTCGCCATGTCTGGCAACACCAACCTGCAACTCGACGGACAAGACTTCACGTTCGATCAATTGAGTCTCGACGGAGACGGAACCGTCGAGACGACGGGAGATATCACCGTCCAGCATGGAGTCACCGTCAACTCGGGTACTTTCCGAGTCAACTCGAACACCACCACCAATGTAACCGTGAACTCCAATGGAACGTTGGGGGGAAGTGGAACGATCATCGGCGAGTTGCTCCTCAATGGGACCCTCGCACCAGGCAACTCCATCGGAACCTTGAACGTGAACGGCAATGCAACGTTCAGTGCTGGCAGCACCACCACGATCGAGATCAACGACGCGGGGACCGTTTCCGGCGTGAACAATGACTCGATCGTCGTCAACGGTAACGTCAATATTCAAGGTGGAACGGTTAACGTTGTCAGCGCTCCAGGCAACTATACCAACGGCAGTGTTTACACGTTTCTCACCGGGAACAGCGTCACCGGAAGCTTTGACTCGATCGTCGATGATTTGGCATTCTTTGATGCATCGTTGATCTACGGATTGAACTCAGTTTCCTTTGAGCTCATCGCGAACATGAGTGATTTTTCGACGGTTGCTGCGACGGAAAACCAACTTTCCGTTGCGCAGTTTATCGATGCGAACAGTTCATCCCCTCCATCCGACCTGCAGTCGATCATCGATGCCATGACGCCGATGACGAATCAGCAAGTCCAACAGAGCTTGGACCAGATGGGTGGTTCGATCTATGCTACGTTGCCTACAGCAAATCTCCAGCATACGACTTACTACATCTCGCAGTTGTCCTCTCATATCAAGAACTTGATGGCACCCTCGGGCTCCTCAGATGGTTCGTATTCGATGCGAGGTCCCGTCGATGAGCTTCGAACGGACGGATGGATCAGCGGATATGGTTTGGGAGGTCAAGCCGATAGCGATGGCAACGCCGATGGATTCCGCTATGGAATTGGAGGAACTCAGATTGGGGTGCAACGCATGTGGCAGCCCGGGCATGCTTGGGGGCTATGGAGCAACATGGCATGGAGCAATTTGCGAGGTCGTCAGCTCAACGAATCCGCGAACGTCGAGAACTACCACTTTGGCACCTACCTCAGCGGACGAGATGATGCACACTACTATCTTGTTCTGGGAGGTATCGGGTATGACCATGCGGAGGTGCAACGACATGTTCAGATCGGGAATGTCAGCGGCTCACCCCGCAGCACACTGGATGGATGGCAAGCGAACTCGTACTTCGAACGGGGGTTATCGCTGGATGTAGGAGGTTGGGTCTTTCAGCCTTACACCGGATTGCAGTATGCGTATCTCCGGCAAGCTGGCGCGAAAGAGAGCGGCGGAGGAGTCTTCAACCTAGCGACGACCGGGATTGATGCCCATTCCCTACGCAGTTCACTAGGTGGCCGTTTCTCCAAGAGTGTGATCACGGGCCGAGGCCTTTTCCTGACCCCCGAGTTCCGGACTGCCTGGTTTCACGAGTTCCTCGATACAAACTATCTCATCGGGGCTCAGTGGAGCGGATTGCCAGGGTCTGGTTTTGCCGTGCGAGGGGTCGACCTGGGAAGAGATTGGGCATCCACCGGCGCTGGGTTCAGCCTTGGCGCAGGGCGTGGTGCCAGGCTCTTCGCAGGTTACGATGCCCAGTACAACAGCCAGCAGGTATTGCACGTCGGCTCGGGGGGATTGGAGCTTCTTTACTAGCGCTGCTCCTTGTTCCCTCGCGGTCCAGGCTAGGCTGGACCGCCGTCGCGGCGAAGCGACAGGGAGTAGAGCATGACGATCGTGCCGAAGGCGAGGAGCGACCAAGGAAACCATTCCGAGGGCTTGAACACTCGGTTGGTAGGGGGCGGCGGGGCTGAAAAGAGCCCCCCGCTGGCCTGTTGACGCACGGGGTCGTCCAAGACTCCCGCGACGAGCACCGCGCTGTCGATCAGCAAACACTCGATTCCACCGATGATCAACACGATACCAACTGCGCAGAAAAAAGCTCGCCAGAGGGTAGCTGGACGAATCATCGAATACCTCGCTCGATCCAGAGAGTAGGAAAAGGGGGGTCCAAACGCTATCAAAAGGGTCCATCGGACATTTGGCAGCGGATCGCATCATGTTTTTGAAGGGATTCCGGATGCCCCGATCATGCCCGGCGTAGGGTTTCCACCGCAAACGCCGACTGTGCAGCCTCGCAACCCGCGGAGGGGTTGATTCTTTACCTCGGTTAGACTCCGCCAAACTGTTGCGACTGCCAATCCTCCTCGTTAAGATAGGCGGCAGATTAAGGGCGAAGAAAATCGCTCCATTTCGCGGCTGCGCGAATCATGTTTCCCAAGTGACCGAGCGAACGAACTCGCTGGATTCGGAGGGGCATGGTGCGGGTAGCTGATTGAATCACTCCAAGACTTACGGGAAGCACTCCATGTCGAAAACATCTCGCCGCGGGTTTATGAAGACGACGTCAGCCGTCGGCGCTGGCTACTTCGTCGCTGCTGGAACGCAGCAAGCGTTCAGCAATTCTGCTATCGAAAAGCTCAATGTCGCTTGTATCGGCGTCGGTGGCAAAGGGGGCAGTGACTCCAGCAACGCGGCTCAGTTCGGCAATGTCGTTGCCATTTGCGATGTCGACCGAGGAACGTTGGACGGGAAGGCCAAATCGGAAGGCTTCCAATCCGCAGAAAAGTTCACCGATTACCGCGAGCTTTTCGCAAAGCACGGCAAGAATATCGACATCGTAACGGTCAGTACTCCCGACCACATGCACGCTGCGATCACCCTCGAGGCAATGCGTCTTGGGATCAGCTGCTACACCCAAAAGCCTTTGACTCGAACGATCTACGAAGCTCGTCTGCTCGCTCAAGTCGCTAAGGACACCGGCGTTTGCACCCAGATGGGGAATCAAGGGACGGCTCTCGATTCGTCTCGCGAGGCCATTGCTCAATTGAAGTCGGGTGTCTTGGGCACTCTCAAAGAAGTCTACGCTTGGTCGAACCGCCCTGTTTGGGCACAAGGTCCTGGCCGCCGCAACAACATGGAAAAGTTCACCGCACAAGCGATGAAGGAAGATCCAGAATCGGCACCCAAGCTGATCGAGGCCAAGAAGAAGGAAATCGCGCGAGCGATGGAAAAGCTCGACTGGAAGGCTTGGATCGGCGTGGCTCCAGACCGAGAATTCTGGCCCGGTCTCTACCACAGCTTCCAGCACCGCGGTTGGTGGGATTTCGGCACCGGCGCTCTTGGCGATATGGCTTGCCACCAGCTCACCGTTCCATTCGCTGCTTGCGGTCTTCGGGATCCGATCTCGGTTCAAGCCAAGACGACAGGACACGACTTCGATAGCTTCCCCGCCAGCTCGATCATCAAGTTCGAGTTTCCTGAAACAGCAGAGCGACCTGCGATTCCATTCTGGTGGTACGACCGCAAGGGGAACAAGCCCCCGATGGAAGTCTTCACCAAGTGGGGCATCAACAATGTTTCCGATAGCGGTGTTCTCATCGTTGGCGAAAAGGGTGCCTTCTACAGCTCCGATGACTACTGCGGCAAGTACGAGCTCAAGGGAGTCTCGAAGGCCTCCATCGACTACGAGAAAGCCGAAGACAAAGGGGGCTTCGACGTGAACAACATGTACGAGCTCTTCCGAGCGAAGATGGCCGGCAATCCGATGATTTGCAAGTCGAACTTCATCGAGCGAGCTGGTCCTCTCACCGAAACCATCCTCCTCGGAAACTTGGCCGTTTGGGCCGCTGCGAACGGTGGAAAGGACGGCGAGATGGGCGAGTGGGGCGAGAAGGTGGAATGGGATGCGAAGAATCTCAAGGTCACCAACTTGGCATCGCTCAAGACTCCGCGCGTCGCGGACTTGATCAAGCCGACCTACCGAGACGGCTATCGACTGGATTAATCCGGTCCTTTAGGTACTCTGGTATGAACTCATGCCAGATAAAACGGTTATCGACGGGAGTCAGTTGGCTCCCGTCGTTGTTTTGGTAAGTCCTGCTTCTCAAAACGACCCGCATTCCCTTCCTCCGTGAACTCGACGCCCATTTTGAGGTATCCGTGAACAAGTTCTTCCAAGTGGCCTGCCTCTCCGGCATCGTCTCCTCCTCGGTTCTTCCGTTTTCGACGGTCACGACTGTTTGTGCGGCCACGGTCGCCGCGCATCCCGCCGACGCAAAGGATGTCGCTGCGGCCAAAAAGAGGCTGTCAGAGCTCGGGTCGGTTGCCAAGATGACGATGGACGGTGACAAACTCGCCGAGATCGTCATCACCGACGGATCGAAGATCACCGACGACGACTTGACGCTGTTCAACAAACTCAGCGATCTTCGCAAGCTTCAGATCCTCAATTGCCGAGTTCTTAACAACGAATCCGTCTCCAAGATTCTCGGACTGAAGAATCTCAAGTCCCTGTCGTTGACCAATACGGTACTCGATGACACGGGGGTCGAAGCGATCGTGAAGGCGTATCCAGATTTGGTCGAGCTCGATCTCTCCTCCAACTCGAATATGTCCAGCGGAGTGCTCAAATCGATCTCGGAGTTAACGAAGCTGCAGCAGTTGTCGCTCTTGCAAAATCGTCTCAATGACATCAGCACCCTTCGATTGAACAAACTGCAAGATCTGAAGGTTCTCGATTTGCGTGGCAACATGGAAGCGGGGGACATGACCATGGATGTCCTCGGCGACTTGCCCAAACTCAAAGCGCTCAAGCACCGCAGCACGGCGGTCACCGACTACGGCATGGAGCTTCTTTCGAGAAACCAAACGCTTGAGAATATGCTCATTCAAGACTTTGGCATTACCGATCAATCCGGACAGCACTTGGCAAAGCTCGGCAAGCTTTCCCAGTTGGAGATCTTCCGTTGCCAAGGGTTTGCGGATGACGGCGTGCTCGCCCTCAAGGGAATGGGGCTGCAACGCTTGACCCTTCGCGATTTGCCAGTTGTCGGCGATCGAGCCCTCGAGGTCTTTACAGATCTTCCGAAGCTGAAGCGCCTTTATCTGCACGAATTGAGCAGCATCTCCGATAGTGGACTCATAAATTTAGAGGGATTGAAGGCCCTGGAGCTTCTCGATATTTGGAGTGTTCCGCAGATGTCGGACGCAACGCTTGACGTCATCGCGAAGCTCCCCAATTTGAAAGAACTCTCCATCCGTTCGACCGGAGTGACCGACGCAGCCATTGAGAAAATTTTGGCGATGCCCAAGCTCCAATCGTTGGTATTCAAGGAAAATGGTTCTGTTTCCGCCGAAGCATTGAAGAAGCTCAGCGCGAAGAAGTGGACCAAGCTGGATGTTGGCGCCGCGACGAAGTAGAGGCGAGCAGCCATTGCCCTAGAAACCGATTTGGTTCAAACTCATCGAAGCAGTTGGTAGGTGCCAGCTGCTTTTTGTTTTTTCCTTGCGTCGGGGATTTGAGTGCGTGAACATTCTTCTGGCAAACGATGATGGTATCTATGCGCCTGGTCTACATGCTTTGCGGCATGCGCTCGAGCGACTGGGGGATGTGTTGGTCGTTGCTCCGGCTACCGAGCAAAGCGGTGTCGGTCACTCGATCACTTATCTCACCCCACTTACTTGCAAAGAGATTTTTGAAGGAGATTTTTTTCGCGGATGGGCTGTCGAAGGCTCGCCAGCGGATTGCGTCAAATTGGGAATCGCGGAACTGGCTAGCAAGCCCATCGATTTGATCGTGAGCGGGATCAATGGCGGGCTGAATGCAGGAATCAATGTCCTTTACTCTGGGACGGTGGCTGCTGCGATCGAGGGTGCGTTTTTCCGGCTCCCCAGCATTGCCGTGTCGTTGGAGCATGATCCGCATGCCGATTTTGAAGCGGCCGCAGAGATCGCCGTCGCACTAATTCGTCAGGTCCTGGAATCCCAGGGAGACCGCAAAGATCTTTACAACATCAATATCCCAACCGCTGCGGCGCAGCTCTATCGACGAGGGGGTGTACCCGATGTCCGGTGCGTTCCGATGGGAGTCGAACGTTACGGCGAGCATTACATCAAGAGGCAGGATCCCAAAGGGCGAAATTACTATTGGTCCACCAATGATCCGCCTCCACGACCTACGGATCACGAAACCGATCTCACCGCGTTGGCCAACGGGCATGTGACGATCACCCCGCTCCAATTCGACATGACGAAGCAGGAATTGTTAGGTGAGATGCAGAGTTGGAAAATCCGGCTCTAGTCCGTCTTGTCGCGAGTTCCGATCCAATCAGGACATTTTTCAATCAGCAAGGAATATCGAACGTGGTCGCGGAAAGCCAGGCGTGGATCGAGGGTCAGCGGATCGCTTTCTTCGGCAAGCTAGGGGCATTCTCGAAAAAGGAAGCCCTGCAGATCCTTCGGGAGATGGGCGTCGATGTGCTGGAGCGGATCGGTGCTGACGTGGATTGGATCGTCATCGGAGCGGATGAACTCCCCGGCGAAGACATCTCGGAGTGTTTGACCGATGCGGTGCGCAGGCGATTGCGCGATGGGAGTGCGCATCTCATTCACGAACACGAGCTCTGGCAGCGGCTTGGGCTGGTCGAGCAGAGTCCGAAGCAGCTCTACACACCTGCAATGATGGCAGGGCTCCTCAAAACACCTGTCCGCAACATACGTCGCTGGCACCGAATGGGATTGCTCACGTCGTTCAAGGTCGCGCATCGCCTTCCCTATTTCGATTTCGAGCAAGTGCAAAATGCGAGGCAGCTATCCAACTGGATCGCCAAGGGAGCGCGCCCGGTCGACATCGCGAAACAACTTGCCAATTTTAAGCCATGGGTGGAAAAGAAATCGCTCCTCGATCTCGATTTGGTCGTCGATGGTCGGCGCTTGTTGTTGCGGCAGGGAGGGAAATTGCTTGGGGCCAATGGGCAGCTCCATCTCGACTTTGACCAAGAGGAAACGGTGGCAGCGAGCGATGATTCGTTGCCGATTGTGTTTGCTGCCCAGCCTGCTTATGGTCGCGACGAGGAAGAGCAAGGTGGTCGTCGGGACGTGCCTGGCGACCTCGAGAATTGGAAGCGGGATGATCTTCTCAGAATTGCGGAAGAGCTCGAAGACGCGGGCCAGTTTGAGGACGCGATCGAGTGGTACCGGGTCATTCTCGGACGATATGGGTTGAATGCCGAAGTTTGTTTTCAGTTGGCCGAGTTGTTGTACCGGCTGGGAGACGTCACGGCTGCGAGAGAGCGGTACTACAACGCCATCGAACTGGATGAAGATTTCTTGGAGGCGAGAGTGAATTTGGGCTGCGTCCTTGCAGAGACGGGGGCGATTACGCTGGCCATCGCGGCCTTTCAAGGGGCCTTGGTCAAGGACGATGGCTACCCCGACGTCCACTATCATTTGGCTCGGTGTTTGGATGAGGAAGAGCAAACCGAACTAGCAGCTCGACATTGGCTCCGTTTTCTGCAGCTTGCTCCCCAAAGTCCTTGGGCGGAAGAAGCCATCGAGCGATTGGGACGATAGCAAAACGTCGGACTGGCACGGTGGATTCCCATTGCGGATTCCCAGTGCGGTTTGCCGTTCTGATTTGCCGGCGGCGCCAGGGGGGCGTCGCATCTTTGCCAATCTGCCCAATTTGGCCGACGCGATTTATTTGCCCAAGCCCGATAACACGACCTGCGCCAAGAAGGCTCGGCCGAGGCTCGGCAATGGGACGAAGAGGAGGGCATCGCGAGCACCGCATGGGTCGAGCGTTCTGTCTTTGCCGATCGAGGAATGAGCATGTCCCCCACCGAAGAACCGTCGTTGGAGTTAGGAAATATCGCTTTGGCGCCCGAGGAAGTGGCCACCTTGAAGTTGTTGGTGGAACGCTACGATCGCGTCATTCAAGAGCTCGACGTGCTCAATAACGAGATTGAAAGTTTGCTTCAGGCCGAAGGGATCAAGGCTTGCGAGTCTTAAGCCCATCTGGGACGATTGGGGGGAGTACAAAAGCGTCTTGAGAGGCCGTTCTGGGAACGTTCGTCGGACCCGAAGGGCTTCGTTTCATCCAGGTTGCCTGAAGACCAGCGAATTCCCTTAAGTCTGCCCGATGGACTTCTCTCCCAGAATCCCCGGCGGACTGCTCTCCCAGAATCATCGTACCGTGACAGCCTCCTCTTCTCCCAAGAACATTCCGACTCCCGATATTGCGTCCGTTCGCCGAGCCCTCGTCAGTGTTAGCGACAAATCCGGACTGGAGCACTTTGCGAAGGGGCTCGTCTCGCAAGGGGTCGAGATTTACAGCACGGGTGGCACCCGCAGTTACTTGCTCGGACTGGGGATTCAGGTCCACGATGTGTCAGTTTACACGGGCTTTCCGGAGGTGATGGATGGTCGTGTGAAAACACTACATCCGAAGATCTTTGGAGGAATTCTGGCTCGTCGAACATTGGCGGAGGATCAACATGCGTTGCGGGACCATGAGATCCTCGAATTCGATTTGGTGGTCGTGAATTTGTATCCTTTCGAGAGCACGATCCAGCGCGAAGGGGTTGTCATCGAAGAGGCGATCGAGCAAATCGATATCGGCGGCCCGAGCTTGATCCGAGCAGCGGCGAAGAATCACGCGTTCACCGTGGTCGCGACCAGTCCGATGCAATACGACGAGATCTTGGAAGATCTCGCAACCAAAGGGGGGACGTCACTGGCGTTGCGACGCAGGCTTGCTGCTGAATGTTTTGCACAGACAGCTCGTTACGACGCGTGCATCGCAGACTACATGCATCAACAAACCCAGCCGCCGCGCGAGAGCGAACCGCTTGAGATGGCGGCCAATATCACGATCCCGATGCAGCTCAAGGCGACCCTTCGGTACGGCGAGAATCCCCATCAATCGGCCGCGCTCTATCGGTTACCTGGGAAACACGAAGCCTCGTTGGTGAACGCTCAGCAGCTCAATGGAAAAGAGCTCTCGTACAACAATTTGCTCGATCTGGACGCCGCCCTGCAGATCGTGCGTTGCTTCGCGAAGCCTTCGGCGGTCGTGATCAAGCACAACAATCCATGCGGGGCAGCTTCGGCTCACAAAGCCTCCTTTGCCTGCCGCAAAGCGCTCGACGGGGACCCGCTCAGCGCGTTTGGTGGAATCCTTGGGTTTAACTGCACGGTCGATGCCGAGACGGCGGAGGTGCTTAGCACACCTGGATTGTTTGTCGAAGCGATCGTTGCACCCGAGTTTACCGACGAAGCTTTGGCTATCTTAAAGACCAAACCAAAGTGGCGTGATAATGTGCGGCTCATGGCGACGGGTCCTTTGGTCAATCAACCACGCGAATTGAACTATCGTCTGATCAGCGGCGGCGTGTTGGTACAGGAAGCCGACAATCAGCCCCCGACAAGTCTCAACTGGAAGACTGTGACGAACGTTGCCGTGGCGGATGAGCTTTGGGACGACATTGCATTTGGTTGGGAGATGGTCAGGCATGTGAAGAGCAATGCCATTGTTCTGGCGAGGGACGCTGCGTTGGTCGGGGTCGGAGCCGGGCAGATGAGCCGAGTCGATTCGGTGGAAATCGCCATTGAGAAGGCGGGCGAGCGATCGGCAGGGAGCATCTTGGCTTCCGATGCGTTTTTCCCATTTCCTGATTCAATTCATCGCGCTGCGAAAGCTGGGATCATTGCGATCATACAACCGGGTGGTTCCAAGAAGGACGAGGATGTCATTGCCGCTTGCAATGAGTATCGCATCCCAATGATCTTCACCGGTCAGCGTCACTTCAAGCACTAAGCGAGCCGCTATGTCCGATGCAACGCAACCTTCTCCATCGGAAGGTTCGATCCGTACCCCATCCTTTGGAGGCCTTCGCGTCGCTGCGCTCGAGAGCCGCAGACGAGACGATTTGTCTCGACTGATTGAGCGATTTGGTGGAAAGCCCTTCGTGAGTCCTTCGATGCGCGAGGTCGCCATCGAGAAAAACAAAGAAGTGGTCGACTTCGCGTACCGCGTCATGACCGGCGAAATTGGGATCGTCATCTTTTTGACCGGAGTCGGGTTTCGGCAATTGATCGCCGCCATCGAGCCCCATGTCGACAAGCAGCGTTTTCTCGATTCCCTTTCCGACATTGTCACCATTGCCCGCGGTCCCAAGCCGGTCGTCGCCATGCGCGAGGTCGGTCTTCAGCCGACGCATCGGGCCCCGGAGCCGAATACGTGGCGTGAAGTGCTGCAGTTGATGGATCAGCACGTACCCGTTGCCAGTCAAACGGTCGGTTTGCAGGAGTACGGCGTTACCAATCACTCGTTGGTTGCAGGTCTTGAAGCGCGCGGCGCTAACGTCGTGCACGTTCGCGTTTACCAATGGGAGTTCCCGGAAGACACCAATCCCTTGCGAGAAAACATCGGGGCGATCTGCCGTGGTGAACGGGATTGTTTGATGTTCACCAGTGCCCACCAAGCCGTCAATATGCTACGCATGGCCGACTCGATGGGCTGCGAGAGAGAGCTTCGGCTCGCGTTGCGAGAGACCGTGGTCGCATCGATCGGGCCAACCACGACCGAGATGCTGCAGCACTTGGAGTTGCCGGTGGATTTGGAGCCCGAACACTCCAAAATGGGGCATTTGGTGCAGGCGGCAGCAGAGAAAACAGAGCGGATCTTAAAAGCCAAGCGGTTCTTGGGTAGCTCCGGTGCAACAGTTCGTTCCCAAGACGCGCACCTAGCAGGCGATGACAATATGAAAGAAGCGATGGAAGCGAGCGATTTTATCAAGGCCTGTTATCGACAGCCCACCGATGTGACCCCGGTTTGGTTGATGAGGCAGGCAGGCCGCTACATGGCGGAGTATCGCGCGGTGCGAGAGAAGCATTCGTTCTTGGAACTTTGCAAGAATCCAGCTTTGTGCGCCGAGGTGATGGTGACGGCGGTGGAGAAAATCGGAGTCGATGCCGCGATTATCTTCTCCGACTTGCTCCCGATCTTGGAGCCGATGGGTTTTGATTTGGAGTTTGCGGCTGGGGACGGGCCTGTGATTCATAATCCCATCCGAGAGCCTTCCGATATCGACCGCGTCCGAGTACTTGAGCAGATGGCGCCGCTTCAGTTCGTTGCCGACACGGTTCGACTGACGCGTGCGGCGTTGCCCCCCAAGATCCCGGTTATTGGATTTGCAGGTTCTCCCTTCACCTTGGCCAGTTACATGATCGAAGGGGGAGGGTCTCGAAACTACGTCCACACGAAGAAGTTGATGCTGGGCGATCCGTCCGCGTGGCGTGTTCTGATGGACAAACTCGTCGACTCGATTGCACTGTATCTCAATTCACAGATTGCGGCCGGTGCGCAGTGCGTGCAATTGTTCGATTCCTGGGCGGGATGTTTGTCGACGAACGACTATCGAACACATGTTCTTCCGTTTATGACCAAGCTATTGGAATCGATCTCGCCGACGGTTCCGGTTGTGAATTTTGCCACGGGGAATCCAATGCTCCTGTCCATGCTGCGCGGTGATGCACGCACCGTTGTTGGGTTGGACTGGCGAGTATCGCTCGATGTTGGGTGGGATATGGTTGGATCCGATCGAGCGGTCCAAGGAAACTTGGATCCCACGGTGTTGTTCGCGGGATTGGATGCGATCCGCGCGGCGGTAAAAGATGTGCTGGACCGTGCTGCAGGTCGTCCGGGGCATATTTTCAATCTTGGGCATGGAATTCTACCGGGAACGCCCGTCGACCACGTGATTGCGTTGGTTGATATGGTGCATGAAATGACGGATCGCCGAAGCAGGAGTTAACGACCAAGGTGCTGTTTCAAGACGTTTCACTCCTGTCCGTCGGATTCGTACTCCCTCCTGAGATCATCACCTCCGAGGAGATCGAGAATCGCTTGGCTCCTGTTTACGAGCGATTGAGGCTTCCGCAGGGACGTTTAGAGGGGATGAGCGGCATTCAGGCCCGGCGCCTTTGGGAAAAAGGAACGCGTTTGAGCGATGTTAGCGCCCGCAGCGTACAGCTATCGATGCGAGCTGCCCACATTTTACCGGCTCGGATCGGGGCGTTGATTCACGCCAGCGTCTGCCGTGAATTTCTGGAGCCCGCAACGGCTTGCCGCGTCCATCATCTGGCAGGTTTGCCCTCGAAGGCGTGGGTTTACGATCTCTCGAACGCTTGCCTCGGTGTCATGAATGGGGCCGTTCAGATCGCGAGTCTCATTGAGGCGCGCGTGATCGATGCCGGCATCGTCGTCGGTACCGAGGACAGTCGCGGCCTGCTCGAGGCAACCATCGCCCAACTCCTCGGAGATGAAAAACTGACGAGGCAATCGATCAAGCCTGCATTCGCATCGTTGACCATTGGGTCAGGCAGCTGCGCCTGGTTGCTCGGGCGCACCTCTTTGTTCGGTGATCGAGGGGCGTCGGTGCATGGTGCCGTAGCCGTTGCGAAGACAGAGTTTCATGACTTGTGTCAGAGCGATACCGATCAAGCTGGGGCGTCGATGGCTCCGACCATGCAGACCGATTCTGAATTGCTATTGGAAGCGGGCATTGAGACCGGCTCGCAAGCGTTTGATGCACTTCTCGAAGAATTGCGATGGGATCGAGAGAGCATTGGAAGAACCGTGTGTCATCAAGTAGGGACCGCGCATCGCCGAAAGATGCTTGAGAGGCTCGCCCTCCCTTTGGAAAGAGATTTCAGTACGTTCGAGAGGTTGGGAAATACGGGCTCGGTTGCGCTCCCCACCGCCCTGGGATTGGGAGTCGAAGAAGGGTTCGTGAACGGGGATACCCGCATCGCCCTGCTGGGAATTGGGTCTGGCCTGAATTCCGTAATGATGGGGCTCACCTGCCGACAGATTGACGTAGCAAGCGAAACGTTCGATTGATTTTTCGCCTTGGGCAAGATTTTTCGTTTGACTGACATGGTTTGTGAGTCATCTTTCCGAACCCCCGCTTCAAAAGTTCGTTTCCACCCCAATACAAGTGCTTGGGATATAAGCGAGGAAAAGCAGATGTCAAACGATGCGATGGGCGGGGCAGCAGTCTCGATGGAGCAGTGTATGCTCGACGCCAACGGGGGGCTCGAACAGACCGATGCTGCCATCGAGAGAGCGAAAGCGAAACTTCGAGAGCTCGACGAAAAGATTGAGAAGATGAGGGAAACCCAGTCGGACTCGGTCTTTACGGAGATCGCTAGCGAGCTCCATGGCCACTCGCTTACTGGGTCTACGATTATTACCCAATTGACCGCTCGCTCCCACCAGTTGCTCAGCAATCTCACCCGCTTCCGCCCTCGCGGCAGCCGCTAGCCCCAACGGATCATTCGAGGAGGAACCTCGTCGATCGATGGAAAATGAGACGTCGAAGTGATACAACATGCAGAAGCCGTTCGGCCGCAGTTTGCGATCCATCGGCGACGCCATCCGTGGAAGGCATTTCCGGAGGGCAAGCAGTCTCGTTTGAATCGTCTTGATCTTTCATCATAGAAATCGGTTGCAATGGTTACGGGCTCAAAAAAGGATTTGGTTGTCGTCGGCGGTGGCATCATTGGACTTTCCACCGCTTATTTTGCGTTGGAAAAGGGTTGGAACGTCACCGTCATCGATCGCATTGCATCCCAGGGTGATAATTGCTCTCACGGGAATTCGGGAATGGTCGTCCCGAGCCACTTCGTTCCTCTGGCAGCACCTGGCGTGATGGGGCAGGCGATTCGGTGGCTTAAAGATCCCGAGTCTCCTTTTTCTATCCGCCCTTCCCTCAGTTTAAACATGCTCAAGTGGGGGCTACGGTTCTATCTCGCGTCGACGAAGGCGCAAGTCGAGCAGGCGGCTCCGCTTCTTCGCGATTTGAATTTGGCGTCGCGCGACCTGTACATTCAATGGGCGGAGCAGGGCATCCAATCCGGTTTGGTGAAAAAAGGGCTGCTCATGCTCTGCAATACCGATGCGATGTTGGAGGAGGAAGTGACTCTTTCCCAGCAATCGCGGGACTTGGGGGTCCCAGCGCAGGTACTAACCGCTAACGATGTAGAGGCCCTCGACCCGAACGTGACATTGCAAGTCAAAGGAGGGGTCTATTACCCCAAAGACTGCCACTTGGATCCAGAGCTTCTCAATCGGTCCTTGCAATCAGAAATCGAAAAGCGAGGGGGGCGATTCCTGTGGCAGACACACGTTACCGGTTGGAAGACCGATGCGACACGGATTCGAGCCCTTGTCACGAACCATGGAGAGTTCGCAGCCGATGAGTTCGTCGTCTGCGGTGGTGTATGGTCGGAGGAATTGGTTCGCTCGCTCAACATTCGCATTCCCCTGCTAGCCGGCAAAGGATACTCGCTTACCGTACCCACTCCGATCGAACTCCCATCAGTCTGCTCGATCCTCTGCGAGGCCAAGGTAGCTGTAACTCCGATGGGGGACAAGCTACGCTTCGGTGGGACGATGACCATTGGGAATCCTGATCATGTCATTGCACCTGAGAAGATTCGAGGCATGATCAAGAGTGTTCAACGTTACATGCCCCGTTTCAAGCCTCAGCATTTCGATGGCATCTCGCCATGGGTCGGTCTCCGCCCTGTCACGCCGGATGGTCTCCCTTATATCGGTAAGCCATCCGGATGGAATAATCTGACCGTCGCGGCGGGCCATGCCATGATGGGATTGAGTTTGGGACCCATCACTGGAAAACTCACCACGCAGCTTGTTTCCGGCGAAGCGACTTCCATCCCTGGTGTTGCGGACCGACTATCTCCCAACCGCTACGCAGCTTGATAGAAACCTAACTCCTATGGCTCTCGATCGACGAAGTCTTTTGCAGGGCGGTATCGGTGCCGCTGCTTGCTCGGCCCTTTCCACTCTCTCCTTGGAGGCTCACAGCGACGAGAGGACCGCCGATCTGGGATGGATCGATGCCCATGTTCACGTATGGACCGGCGATACCAGCACTTATCCGCTGGCTGATGGATTTACCAAGGAGCAGATGCTGCCAGCAAGCTTCACTCCAGATGATCTTTTCAGCCATTGCAGGCCTCAAGGCGTGTCGAAGGTTGTTTTGATTCAAATGAACTTCTACACATTTGACAATCGCTACATGCTCGATGCGATGGAGAAGCATCCGGGTATCTTTTCAGGGGTAGCGATCATCGATGAATCCAGCGATGATGTTCCCAAACAAATGGCTGCACTACGAGAAAAAGGAGTTCGGGGGTTTCGACTCTACGCAGACCGGTCGAATGTATCGAAGTGGAAAACCTCACAGGCGATGCGCCGGATGTGGAGTGCGGCAGCCGATCTCGACTTGGCCATGTGTTGTCTGGCTAACTCGGATGCGTTACCCGAGATCCTCGCATTCGCCAACACGTTTCCGAAGACGCGCGTCGTGATCGACCACTTTGCACGCATTGGCATTGACGGAACCATTCGAGATTCTGACCTCGGCCATCTCATGAGCTTTGTGGATCGAGACGAGACCTATGTCAAAACGTCTGCTTTCTACGCGCTGGGCAACAAAAAACCACCCTACGATGATTTGGGACCGATGATCCAGAAATTGGTGACTTCATTCGGGTCGGATCGATTGATGTGGGCCTCCGATTGTCCCTTTCAAATAGAAAACGGCCATACATATGGGGCGTCTATCGATTTGATTCGCAATCGCCTTTCCTTTCTCACCTCCGAAGATAAAAGCAATCTTCTGAGGAATACGGCCGCAAAGGTTTTCTTCAGCGCATAACGATCCTTACACGTCGATATCGCTTGCCTCTTCTGCCCGTTCCATGATGAAGCGGAACCGAGCCGAAGCGTCTCGTCCCATCAAATCGCTCATGATTCGATCGGTTTCGAGATGATCGTCGATATCCACCCGAAGCAGCCGGCGCGTGGCGGGGTTTAGCGTTGTATCCCAGAGCACCTCTGGCATCATCTCACCGAGCCCCTTGAAGCGTGTGATCTCCGGTTTGGATCTCTTATCGCTTTTGGCTAGGATGCGTTCGCGGTCTTCTTCGTCCGCAGCCCAATAGGTTTCTTTGCCAATGTCGATGCGGTAAAGGGGTGGTACCGCGATAAAGACACGGCCATCTGCGATCAAGCCTGGCATGTGTCGGTACAGAAACGTGAGCAGCAAAGTCGTAATGTGATGACCGTCGGAGTCGGCATCGGCGAGAAGGATGAGCCGGTCGTATCGCATTTTGGAGATGTCGAACGATTTTCCGATACCGCAACCGAGTGCCGTCACCATGTCCTGGACTTCTTTGTTTTCCAGCACCTTCGAAAGGGATACCGACTCGGTATTGAGGACCTTTCCTCGCAGCGGCAGGATGGCTTGATGGTTGCGGTCGCGTCCCTGTTTGGCGCTACCACCTGCAGAGTCCCCTTCGACGATAAACAGTTCCGATTTGCCGCGTCCGGTGGAAAGGCAATCGCTCAGTTTACCGGGCAGCATTGCGCGGCTCGTGGCTGTTTTTCGCGATACGGCTTCGGAAGCGGCTCTCGAGGCGGCCCGTGCGCGCGCTGCGGCGATGATCCGCGCCACGATAGCTTCTGCTGTCGAACGGTTGTTGTTCAGCCATTGTTCCAGCACCGGCCGGATCGCATTGTCGACGGACGTCTGCACTTCGGGGTTATTCAAACGATCCTTCGTTTGACCTTGGAATTGTGGTTCGCTGATGAAGACAGAGAGGACGGCGACCATGCCTTCGCGAATGTCTTCTTGGCCGATCTTCACGCCACGGGGAGTCAGATTGTGGGTGTCGATGTAGTTGCGAATCGCCTTGCCCACCCCAGCGCGGAAACCATTCTCGTGGGTGCCTCCGACCGGTGTGGGAATACCGTTGCAATACGAACGGACATGTTCGTCGGTCGACTCTGTCCACTGCATAGCGACCTCAACTCGTTCGTCGCCATCTTTACGAAAGGTAAACGCCTGTTCGTGAATGGGGCTCGCGACGCGTTGTTCCAACACTTTGCCTAGGTAATCCACGATACCTTGTTCGTGGAAGAATGTGGTCTTTGCCCCATCGACTTCGTTATGGAAATGAACCTTGACGCCGCGATGCAGGAAACTGACGATCTCAAGCCGCTGACGGATCAGTTCGGGATCGAATTCGGTCTTTGGGAAAATGGTTGCGTCAGGGGTGAAGGTAATCGATGTTCCTGAACCACGCGATGCACCGGAGGCCTTCTGCAGTTTGGTCGTCGGCTTCCCCTGCGAAAACTCCATCTTGTATTGAACGCCATCCCGTTTCACGAGGGCGATCAATTCTTTGGAGAGCGCGTTGACGACCGAGGCACCCACCCCGTGAAGCCCTCCCGACGTCTTGTAGTTTTTTCCTTCGAACTTGCCCCCCGCGTGAAGGACCGTAAGGACGATCTCCAGCGCGCTCTTGCCCGTCTTCGCATGTTTGTCGACAGGAATACCACGGCCGTTGTCGGAGACCGTGATCGTTTTCCCGTTCTTATGCAATTGGACGATGATTTCCGAGGCATGCCCGTTCATCGCCTCGTCCACCGAGTTATCCAGGATTTCCCAGATCAAGTGGTGGAGCCCGGCGCTCCCTACTCCACCGATGTACATGGCCGGACGCTTGCGGACCGGTTCTAATCCCTCGAGGGCAACAATATCCGCTGCTGTGTAGGATGCTGATGTCGAGCTCATGAGTTCTCCAACGTGGGTGCTGAGGTGATGGGGGCTACGACAATCAAGGAGATCTTGCCATTCTTCTGGATTTCGATGCCCCGGCCACCTCGCGAAGTGGTGTTGTATTTCGCGGTGGAAATGGTCTTTTGGGCACCTCGATTCGTCTCGACGACGAGAAGATCGCGGTCGGCGGTGGAAAGTTTGAATCCGAGCAATCGATCGGTCTTGGAGAGTTTGATGAGCATCACACCCTTGCCCGCTCCCGACAGATAGTTCACTTCCTCGCTAGAGCAAACCATGGCCCGGCATTCTTCGGTGATCGCCAGCACGGTTTCCGTGCCATGCGTTGCCTCGACACCGATGACGCCGTGTTCGGGTGCGACGCGTGCAAACCTGCGTCCGCTCCTTGTGGATGGCTCGACGAATTGTTGCAACCCGAATCGAAGTGCAAAGCCGCTCGAGGTGGCTGCAAAGCCGTGAACCTCGGGACAATAATCCGGATGCTTTGGATCCTCTGCGATATTTCCGATGGCGCGTGGATCAAGAGACAACATCGAAACAATGCGTTCCCCATCTTTCATCTTGAACAACTTTTGCACCGGTTCGCCATGCCCCGTTGATGCGGGGATATCGATGAATCGCGTTGTATAGCAAACACCGAACGACGAGAAGAATGCAACGGTGGAGCGGGTCGATCCAGCGACGATCGCGAGAACAGTATCTCCTTCTCGCAGCCGACTCTTGGATGGATCTGCGATCGATTTCTGCCTCTTCACCCAACCATCGCGAGTGAGCAGAACGTGGCAGTCTTCCGCGACGATGAAATCTTCTTCGTTGTATTCCGGCTCCGCATCGACGGTGAGAAGCTCCGTCTTGCGAAGGTTTTCCTTCAGCTTACCGTAATCACCGATGAGGCTTTCAATCTCCTGTCGGACAATCCCCCATCGGCCGGAGTTGTTGGTGTCGTCGGTCTTCTCTTTGAGCAGTCGCTGGATTTCCTTGTCGCGCTTTTGTTTGTCCTTTAGTTCGTCTTGGATCAAGTTGATTTCTAATCTAGCCAGTCGGTAGAGCTTGAGTTCGAGGATCGCATCGGTCTGTTCGGCATCGAGTCCTCCTTTGGCGGCAGGAAATCTCGCCATGATCTTTTGCGCCGCATCGGCTTTCCCCTCCGATTTTCGGATGATTCGAATGATCTCATCCAGCGCATCGAAGATCAGTACAAACCCTTCGAGGATGTGCATGCGTTTGAGCAATGCCGCCAGTTCGTTCTCGAGTCGCTTGGTGACGACCTCCAAACGAAATCGAAGAAAGAACCAGAGTATCTCCTTCAATCCCAAACGATTTGGTGCACCGAGCTCCGGATTCTCGGTGGGAATCAAGCAAGTCATATTGACTGCGAAGTTGGTTTGCAGCGGGGTATGCTTGTAGAGGTACGCCAAGACTTTTTGTTCGTCTGCATCCTTGCGAAGTTGCAAGTCGATTCGGATGTCGCGCGTAGAAACATCCCGGACGTCTTCAATGAGAGGCATCTTTCCACTCAAAACGATATCGGCAATGCGCTCGACCAGGACCGATTTGTTGACGCCGTAGGGAATCGCGGTGATGTGCAGCAGCTTGCTCCCTTTGTAGTCACCTCCCGATTCGGTCTTGCCTCGAAGCCGCACGGAGCCTTGGCCTGTTCGATAGATTTCGCGCAATTCTTCTTTGGTGTTGATCACGATCCCGCCGGTGGGAAAGTCGGGACCTTGCACGGCGTCGTTGGCGACCAGTTGGTAGTCTTTGATCTCCGGGTCTGCGAGAAGCTTGAGGAGGGCGCGGCAGATTTCACCCAAATTATGGGGTGGGATATTCGTCGCCATTCCGACTGCAATCCCGGTCGCGCCGTTGAGGAGCAAATTAGGGACACGGCTGGGTAGCACGACCGGCTCGAGTCGCGAGCCGTCGTAGTTGGGTTTGAAGGGGACAGTGCCATTTCCTAAATCGGCGAGCAGCTCCGAGGCGATTGCCGACATGCGGCATTCGGTGTACCGCATGGCGGCGGCGTTGTCCCCGTCGATGGAGCCAAAGTTCCCGCTTCCATCGACCAAAGGGACGCGGAGCGAAAAGGATTGTGCCATGCGAACGAGCGCATCGTAGATGGCCGAGTCGCCGTGAGGGTGAAAGTTACCCATCACCTCCCCGACCACCTTGGCGCACTTTCGGTGCTTCGTTCCAAACCGCATCCCCTCCTGGTCCATCTGGTACAGGATGCGCCGTTGCACCGGTTTGAGGCCGTCGCGGACATCGGGGAGCGCCCGGCTGGTGATAACCGAGAGGGAATAGTTCAAATACCGAGCCTGTGCCGCGTCCCGCAGGGCAATCGGCTGGATACCATCCTCGGAAAGCTCATCGAACAGATTAGGCTCGGCTCCCCCTTTGCGTCGAGTTTTCTTTACGGGGGAGGCCTCCTGGTTCTCGTCGTCCTGACCCCTGCCGTCGGGAACGCCCGAAGTACCGCGTTTCGCCATCCTTTTCCCTTCCTCACTAATTCTCTAACATCACGTTGCCGCGTCATGGACATCCTCGGAACTCCTTCGAACCAGAGCCCTGAAGACTTTCGAAAAAGTTAAACGATGCCGGTTGGGAGGTCTACGCTAGAATTCTCGTCACGATTCGTTTTTTCTCTACGTCTCGACCGCCGTTTCTCCTTTTTCGGCGCCTTGCTATCAAAACGGTCGATCCTACCTCCCCGGCTCGCCGACGAAGACCAGGGTGGAATTTCCCATTCATGACGCCCGGTCAAGGTCGCCAGATCGCTCAGGAGAGATGCGAATGCTACGGAAGGTTACAACTACACTAGGGGTGGCGCTCGGAATTGCCGTAGCGCAAGCTGGCATGGTTCACGCGCAGTGCAACGATGGTTCCTGCGGTGGAGCGGTTGTCGGCTACTCGCCTCTCAGCGGCGGGTACGTGGACAGCTTCGGACAGATGGCCGGGCGAGGAACCCAACCGCTGTTCGATAATTACTTCACCCGAGGCTACGCCAACCAAGCCGAAGCGGGGATGTACATTTCCCCGATCGGAGTACCCGGTTGGGTAGGGCATACGTACAACACGTATCAGCCCCTTCAACCGCACCAATTTCTATACGCCCATAGCGATCGGTATCACTCCTACTACGACAATGGTAAGGGACTGAACCGCACGCATGCAAAATACTACTCGCCGCCAGTTCGAACTGCCGGCAAACGAGTCTACAAAATGCTCGAGATCCCTCGCTGATCTCGAACTAGGCAGGGCTGAGTCGGAGACCAGTCGAATTCAATTTGGCAGCCGTGCCCGATCATGGAGTGGTCGGGTAGGTTATTCACTGGTACTTCCAAACAGGACCTCTGTCCATGATTCGTTTTTCCCTCGTCGCAGCGACTGCTCTCACCGCGGTCGTCGCTCAGTCTTCTTCCGCCGAAGCTCAATTCGGTTCCCGATTGTCCGCAGCACGCACCGTCGATGTAAGCGGTGGGCCAGGTGTCGGATACCGAGCCGCTTGGGTTCGGCCCTCCACGTGGGGCGACTACTGGGCCTATAACCAATCGATGAACCAACCTTGGCATGGTGAATACTACTGGCTCCGAACCGGTCAACCCACCGCGCTCATCGTTCCACCGACCGTGACGATGCAATCGAATTACTCGTGGGGTGTATCCCAGAACACGATGACCCCGATCTACCATCAGTTCAGCGGAAAAGCATCGAACGGTGGTGGCGGGGGGGTGTTCAAAGCGACCCCCTACTGGCCTAGCCATACCGATCAGTTCGGTGTCTATCCGGTTCGTGGCCCCTGGTAATAACTGCTTCCCTCGCGAAGCGATATGCGGCGGCCGCCTTGAATTGGGCTTTGGCTTTGCGAATCCAGCGTCGGTTGGTCCCAAGGTGAACAATTGTGACCAATTCATGTAGCAGGTCCGCCAATCGAATGAACGGAGCGAGCGAAGATGGTTCCTTGGCATATGGGGCTGTCCCGTCGAGGTCTTAGTCCCGGTAGGGAGGGCCTAGAATCGCCCTGCGTTTCAACACTGGTACCTGCTGGATTTTTAATCGGTACCCGTTTGGCTCCGACATGTCCTGAAAGGACTTCAGCTATTAGCCCGGGGTAAGCTAGCGCCACCCCGGGTTGGTTGCAAAATAAGTCATGTATCCCGGGAGGGATGAAAGCGGTTCAGGGCGGAGCTGGCATCCCTGTCAGGATGCGAAGTCCCGTCGCGATAGACCGGTGATGTCGCTTGCGCTCAATCACCGGCTACAAGCTTCCATGCCTTCGGCATACAGAACCTAACCGCCTTTCGAGGCTCTCTGCCTAATCACCATCTATAGTCAGTTTCACCCCCGCCCTCCGGCGGTGCGTAGTCGCCTGCGGCTGTCTGTTAAACAACTTGTCTGCGCCCTATGCAAAAACTAGATTGCATCGAGCAAGGTGATTTTCCGAACGAAAAAGCTGAGGGATCGAGAGCAGCTGGAATCAGATTCGTGATCGCAAGTTGAATATTTCTTGACGCAGATGGCTGCGGTGCAGATGGCTGCGGTGCAGATGGATGTTCGCGTTGTGCGCAGCAGTAAGCTCAAACCTGAAGTGAACGTATCGAGTAAAGTGGAACGATGATTTGAGCTACGCCGCTTAGCGGCTGTAGCTCTTGAGCTGTCCACCGAGCCGTTCTTCTCGCGTTCAGTTAGACTGATCCGACCAGGAAGCCGACTGCGGAGGAATTGGCTCTCCGCCTTGAGGTAGTTGACCTGGCGGGCAAGTTCTCTGTCCGTTGACCCGGCAATGACGAGCAAGAGGGATGCAGGTTAAAGGTCCATTCCGCGACTCTTCGACTGGCCCTGGCCGGTTTCGAACTGCGTTTCTATTAAGCAGATTTTCCGTAACTCGGCACACTCAGAAAGACCAATCGATTCGGTCTCGAACTCCGTAAGCCCCTGTTTTTCAAGCAGTTGCGAAATCGATTTCTCCGAGAAGGTTCCTTATCAGGGTCGGTCCGGGGAGGGCGTTGAACCGCGACCGTAATTGGCAAATTTTGCCAATTGTGTTAAACTGGATCCATGACTGAGTTCAGGAATACATAGCCATCAGCGAGAGAAGAAATGGCAACGAAGAACATTAGCCTCACGGAACACTACTCGGAGTTGGTTGACTCGCTTGTGAGTTCGGGTAAGTACAAGAATGCGAGCGAAGTGGTTCGAGAAGGATTGCGTTTACTTGAACAACGAACGTCGGAAGATGAGAGGCGAATCGAATTGTTGCAGCAACTGGCTGACGAAGGATTTCGACAACTCGATCAAGGTGAAGGAGTTGTTCTAAACACCAATAGTCAGGTGTCTGCCCATATTTCCAAATTGGGCCGCCACGCTGAGAAGCTCGCCAAAAGCCGAAAGAGTGGTTGATATAAATGCCACGTGTAGGACTTGCCCCGGCCGCTGAGGAGGACATTGTCAGAATCTTAGCCTGGAGCCACGAGCACTTTGGTGAACAAGCTAGGTTGCGCTATGAAGCATTGTTGACCCAAGCAATTGTCGACATAGCGGAAGATCCCGAAAGAGTTGGAAGTGTACCACGAGAGGAACTGGCTGCTGGTACTCGTACCTACCACTTATGGCACAGTCGACAACGGATAGCTAAATCGGTTGGTAAGGTTGGCACACTAAGACATTTCCTGTTGCTTCGTACCAATGCTGAAGGCCAAATTGAAATCGGTCGAGTACTACACGGCAGCATGGATCTTGCCTCCAACCTTCCGGAAGTCTCCTTTCCACAGCCTTGAAGCTTAGGTGACGCTGACCGGAAGCGAGACGAGTTTACCAACCTAATTAAGGTGGCCGAAATTTGCTCGCAACCGGGCAAGCATGTTTCAACCACGTACGCCTCTGGAGACTGTTAAACGATTTGTCTGGCCAGCGCTCGTGAGTTCGTTCAAGTACAACCAGTGGTGCTGGGGGATTGGGTTGGTTGCTTCTGCGATCTCGATCACAGTTCCTCGCGGGGGAGATCGTCGATCGAATCGACACCGACCACCTCTAAGAAACGATCGGTCGTGTAGTAGGTCATCGCGTTTCCTTCCTTCTCCACGCGAAGAAGTCCCTTGCGGACGAGCATATTGAGCGTGCTATGGGGTGGCTGTCCCCACAAACTCTCGATCTGCTCACGGCTTACCCCCGGTTGATACGCTACCAAGGCAAGACAATCGATCGCCGATTGAGGTAACTGAACCTCTTTCACTTTTCCGTAAAAACGCTCGCGGACACTCGTCAACGATTCTGCAAGTTGCATTCGGTAACCACCTCGTTCGAAGACGATTTCAAACGCACGTCCTTGCTGCCGATACTTCTGATTGAGTTTCCCAACCGCTTCGTCGATCTCCTCGCGAGGCATATTGCGGAATAAACTTTGAAGTCGCTCCACATCGATCGGCCGGCTATCGGGAGTCCCCAAAAATAGTATGGACTCCAACACGGTCTCGGTTGTGACCGGAACATGATCGGTCTCGCCGACCTCAGGTGCAGCGAGTGTCTCTTCGAGAACGGAACTTGCCGCTGCGGGAAATGGGATCAGCGCCGAATCTTCCTCAGCTCCTGCTTCCTCAGAGCCTTCGACGCTCGAACGCTCCTCCATCGCTCTCGCATATGCATTCCCCAAATCTTCGAGGGACAATCCAACATCAGGCTGCTCCTCACTTTCCCCTGCCTCGGCCAATTCGGTCTCCAGGGGCTCTATCTTTTTGATCTTCCTGCCAAATACCATCGATCCCTCCTCGTTCAAGATTCCAACACTGCAGGTCCTCGTCACTCGGTGCGCAGGTCGGGAACTAATTCCAAGCTCAGTCTCCTTAGATCGATCACCGTACCCATCGGGACCATCGAAGCCCTCAGTTGCAGTCGCCCCTCTCCTCGAGGCAAACGTATCTCGCCAATCTCCCAATGCCGGAAGGGCTTCATGCGACTCTCTGCCTTGGGACGCTCAATCGTATCTTGATCGTCGTAGAGAGGAGGATCCCATACCACGTCGATCTTCTTTTCCAAGCGAGCATCGCCGAATTGAAGCTGAAGCACTGTGCCCAAACTGGTTTCCGGGCAAGTGTAGTCGATTGCAACTCGATAAACCCCCTCGGTTTCCACGTGAACATTCCACTCGATGTAGTCGTCGGCTGATTGCCAGTTCACAAAGTAGGAACTGTTCGGTGCAGGGGCACTTCGTCGAATGGCACCTTGCGCGATACCGTCGCGGGCTGGCAAATGGGTGATCGGAAGGGCGAGGTGTCCGACGGGGATGGGGCGATCGTCCATCGGTAGCTTGCCACCTAAAAGGACCTCATTTTTCCACGCTGCTATGCCTGATCGCAATCGCTCTGCCGCGACGCGTTCGCTATCGGTATCCAGTGCGCAAGCCTTGGTTTGGTTTGGATCCTGCTCCATATCAAACAGCTTTCCATCCGAGTCCATGCGATAGCTCTGCATCCGAGCACTCACCTTGCCATTCCATGTGGAATAAAGAATGCGATCCGGGAACGGTGAAGACTTGTGATCGGATTGCAATAGCCAGGGAGTCAGGTCGATGCCATCGAGGGGATACGGAGGCTTCGTTGTTATTTGAGTCAAAGCCAAAAGTGTCGGTAACCAATCGATCGCCGAGGAGATGGGCCGCACGTCATTCCCTGCAGGAATCTTGCTCGGCCATCGGCAATAACAAATCGATCGAACACCCCCTTCGTCCACACTCCCCTTACGCCCCTTCATTCCGCCGTTCCATCGCTCGGTGTTGGGGCCGTTATCCGAGAAATAGATGACGATTGTGTCTTGGGTCAGGCCGAGCGATTCAAGCTTGTTCAATACTCGACCGACATTGCGATCTTGATTCTCAATCATTGCCAGTGCACAGCGGGTCTCGTCTACCTTTTCCTGCGCGCGATTGCGAGCGGGTTGGGCGATACTCTTCTCGCGGAATCGTTCCCAATCTGGTTTCGAAACACCCCAAGGGGAATGGGGGGTGGTGAACGGGATATAACAGAAGAATGGCTGCTGCTTCTTCCGATCGATAAAATCCAACGCGCGATCGGTAAGAAGATCGACAATGTAACCCTTCGTCTCCACCATCCGACCTTCTTGGTTCTCAAGAGGCGGGTTGAAGTACTCGCCCCAGTGGCCCTCGGTATACCCGAAGAACTCATCGAACCCTCTAGCGCGTGGATGGTAAGGCCCTTGCGATCCATTGTGCCATTTCCCAAAGCAACCTGTCGCGTAGCCGTTGGATTGAAAGATCTGGGCTAGCGTGGTTTCATCGAGATTGAGTCGTTCGGCTCCCTCCGAGACGCCCCGAACTCCCCCTCGTGGATGGTACCTGCCCGTCAGCAGTTCGGCGCGCGTGGGAGAGCAGACAGGACAGACAAAGAACCGATCCAGTTTCGCCCCAGAGGTTGCTATCGAATCGATATTGGGTGTGGATACCGATAGATTTCCAGACGACGTGAAGTCTCCCCAGCCCGCGTCGTCGGCCAGCATGATGACAACATTTGGACGAGTGCGGGACTCGAGCGGGGTATCTTCCAACGCCATCGTGACGTTGGTCGAAAAAATCGTGATCAGCGTCGCTATCGCAGCGAGCATCCTGCGCGGGACTTGGGCCGAGGTAGTGAGACATTCGGAAAGCTGTCGCCAAGCGTTCATCGTGCATTCCTCTAAAAGAGTGGAAAGGAACGCTTAGTCTACCGCCAAATCCGCGTTCGCTACTTCTTTTCTATCCAATCGACGAGCCCGATTTGAAAAAGTCCTTCGCTCGAGGCTCGGCCTCGGGCCATCATCGGGGTGTTGAAATGGATCTCGATATTTCCTTTTCCATCCACCGCAATGATTCCTCCCGAATCATAAGGGAGCGTTTTTTCAATTTCATGCTTTGCCGCATCGGCTAGCGACTCTCCCAAAAACTCCATGCGAGTGGAAATCGCTGAAGCGATGTGGTGTTTGATAAAGAGCTCTCCTTCGCCTGTGCAACTGACTGCGCACGTCGCGTTCTTCGCGTAGGTACCGGCCCCGATGATCGGGGAATCACCCACCCGTCCAAACTTCTTTCCCAGAAGACCACCTGTACTGGTTGCGGCAGCTAGATTTCCGTCTGTATCGCGAACGACGCACCCGACGGTACTGAAATGGAATAGTCGCTCTTCGGGGCTGTCGTAGTCATAACGACTCGTTGCACCTTTCTTGTTCGCTTGACGCTCTTTCCACTTTTCCCAATTAGTTCGCTGCTCGTCGGTTTTGAAGTAGTCTTGCGATTCGAGTGGAATGCCGGCCTGCTCCGCGAACAAGTCTGCGGGGGGACCCGCTAACAAAACATGAGGAGTGAGATCGCGAATCGCGCGTGCCAATCGAATGGGATTGCGAGCCTTGGTGGCATTGGCAACGGCACCGCAGGACAAATCTTTGCCATCCATCAGACTCGCATCCAGGGATACATCTCCGATGTCGTTGAATACAGCGCCACGTCCCGCATTGAAGTGAGGATCGTCTTCCAAAATCTCAACGACCGCTTGCACCACATCGACAGCCTTTCCTCCTTGTTTCAGCAACGCGACCCCTTTGCTGAGCGCCGCTTCGAGTCCCTTCGATTTGTTCTCGATGATGGAGGGAGTCAGTTTGGCCGGATCGCCACCTGCCCCGCCATGGATCGCAATCGACCAACCTTTCTTCTCGTTCACCGTCGCTCGCTTTTCTTGATTATTGGTACTCGATTGGGCCCAACCCACGCTGGATATTAGCAACCCGAAAAGGGCGCTGGTCAGCATTCGAAATGATCTATGTTGCATCGGAATTCTCCTTGGCGCTGGTTAGTAGCGAGGAATGGATGGATCGATGTCCACGCTCCACTTATCGATGCCCCCCGCCATGCTGAGCGCTTCGGGGTGGCCGTTGTGTCGAAACCAATTCGCGACGCGGAGAGAACGCCCACCATGGTGGCAATGGACCACGACGGTTTTGTTGTCGAGTTCCGCCAGTTTTTCCGCCGCGGGAGGCCATTGGCTCATCGGCATTAAGATCGCGCCATCAATCCTGGCGATATCGAATTCATGGGGCTCGCGACAATCGACCAAAACGATTGGTTTCCCGGCATTGTCGTGGCTGCTATCCAGCCAACGACTCACGGTATGGATATCAATTTCCATAGACGCTCTGAAGAGATAAAGAAAGGAGGATCGGGGGCTCGAGAGGAGCGTGCATTAGAACTCAGCGAATCGCGAAACTCTAGTGGCCAGTTCCGCGAATACGGCCGATCCATTCAGCTGTCGTCAAAACCTGGGAAATCATTTGCTGCTGGGCGCACAGGATGCTGCGGTGCAGTTCCTCCGCCGACACCTTTCCTGCCGCATTCTCCAAATTCAACGTCCCGGTCGCGTCGGACAAAAACTCCACTTGGAATCCGCGATGCATCCCTTGCCTGGCTGTCGTGTCGCAGCACATGTGGGTCATGTACCCTGCAATGGAAATGGTTTTCACCGCGTGCAATTCCAGCCATTCCGAGAGCGGGGTTTCCGTAAAGGAACCGGGCAAGGTTTTATCGATCAAGATGTCGTAGGAACGGGCTTGGATTTCTGGATGCAACTCCCATTCCGGCGACCCCTTGCGAAAGATGGGGGAGTCGGCGCTCGGTTGGTGGTGGCGGATCACGGCGATCGGAATATTCGCCTCGCGCGCCGCGTCAAACGCTTCCAAGATTTTCGACAAGTGTCCAGCAGGATGGCTGATGGGCAACGCACCGGTGAAATACTCCATCTGAACATCGATGACCAGCAACGCTCGCTTCATTTCCACGACACCTTTCCTTAGCAAGTTAACGCCACACGGCCGTGTGGCGAAGGGAGAGAATCTCGTATCGTTGTACCACACCCGCGCCCCGTTCCGGGTATATGGAAGAATCGAATCCTCGCGAGGAAGTGCGAATTAAGGACGCCTGAGTAGGCAAGCGATCGCTTCCAGACCGGTCATGCCTGGCACGACCCCAGCCTGCTTGGCCGCCTCACTGACCTCTGCCACCTTCGCGTCCAAAAGGTCCTCTGGTTCGCGAAGCGGTTTGTCTGGTGTACCTCTTGCAATCGCGACCGGCATCGAGAACTTGGTCGCAACGTTGCAATCATACAGTCCGCATCCGAGGATCCCTTGATCGGTATGAATGGCGCAGTATTGGCCCGTCGGCCATCGATAACTGCATCCCAAAACAGGGCCATACGGTGTTTCGAGTACGCGATGGGAATAACCAAGCTTCGTGACGGACATATTCGTTTAGTCTCCAAGCATCTTTGCGAGCGCCTGCATCGCAACATGCCAAGCAGGACGGGTCTGAAGATAGGTCTCCCACCAATCCATGAGACTCGGTGCGACATGGTCGTGCACATCGGCACCCGCGGGAACAGGGATGTGCCAATGCTCGATTGCGAGGGCTGCCATCTCTTTGGTACATCGACTCAATTCGAGCACTTGCGAGGCGGCCAATACCGGCGGCAGCATGGCAAGCGGTGCGATCTTCGCCAGCGTGTTCGACCCTAACATCTCGCTGAACCGAGGTAGATCCAATTGGAGTTGAGACACCAGCCAAGCCAATCGAACGGTCTCGGGAAGCTCTGCCATGGGATTGGTTAAGATTGCCTCCATCCGAACCAAGTTGGCGTTGAAGTGTGCGACACCTGCGCCCCCAACAACAGGCTGCACCGGAACGATTCGCACTTCATCGGGCAAAAGCTCCTTCTCGGTCAATCTTCCTACATGCGCGAGAAGCCCGTTTCCAAACCCAAGCCATTGCTCCTGCAAGGGCCTGCTTCGAAACAAGATCTGATCGGAGAACTTGGGATACAACTGTTTGAAGGCCGCTTCGATCTCGGTCACCTTCCCGGAGATCGACGTTACCACATGAGGACCGCATTCTCCAACACCTTTTCGCAATACAGCCGAAACCAGTTCGTGATTGGATTCGATATCCGCTGCCGTTGCGATCAAGGTGGACCAAACCGAGGGGGCTTGCGAACCCGCAGCTCCCTCAATGAGTCGGTTGAGTTCATTCGCGTCGCGCTGGAAGGCCGATAGGACGGAACGATCCACATACTGATCGGGGAAACGGACCGCGAAATCAGCGGCATGGAGCGCGCTGACGGATGCGCTGGGTGTCCATCGGATGTGAGTCATCGCTAGCTGGAGAATCGTTCTTGAAGCGAAAGAACCGTCATGGGCTTCTCACGCATCACGGACATCGCTTCGATCGCAATGCGACCTGCCGCCACCGTCGTGATGCAGGGGACTCCGAACTGGACCGCTGCTGCTCGGATGCGTCCTTCGTCGGTTCTCGCTCCTTTGCCGCTCGGGGTATTGAGAATGAGGGAGACTTCGCCGTTTTTCAAGTAATCGATCAAGTTCGGATTGCCCTCCGCGAGTTTCTTAATCGTGACAACGGGGATATGGCCTCGCTGCAGTTCCGCTGCGGTACCGGAGGTAGCCAACAGTTTGTATCCCATCTCGTGCAGTTGGCGAGCCATATCGATAATGCCAGCCCGATGGCGCGAAGAGATGCTCAAGAAAACATTGCCCGACTTGGGAAGGACAACGCCGGCAGCGATTTGGCTCTTGTTAAAGGCCAGTGCGAAATCGTCGCTGACCCCCATCACTTCGCCGGTGCTGCGCATCTCGGGTCCCAAAACAATGTCGACTCCCGCAAATTTGCGGAAGGGGAAGACCGATTCCTTGACCGAGACGCTGCGTGGAATGGGTTCGGAAGTGATTCCCAAATCCTTCAGTTTGCAACCGACCATCACCTTGGCAGCGATGTTAGCGACTGCAGTGCCCGTCGCCTTGGCGACGAACGGAACTGTGCGGCTCGCACGCGGATTGACTTCTAAGACATAAACAACCGGGCGTCCCTCTTCTTCCTTGATCGCAAACTGAACGTTCATCAATCCGATCACACGCAGCCGCTTGGCCATCGAGACGGTCGCATAGCGGATTTCGTCGAGGACCGCTTTGCTCAGCGAGAATGGAGGGATAACGCATGCGGAGTCGCCAGAGTGAACGCCAGCCTCCTCGATGTGCTCCATGACTCCCATGATGACGACATCGTCGCCATCCGAGACGGCGTCCACATCGACCTCGGTTGCATCCTCGAGGAATCGGTCGATCAAAACCGGTTGTCCTTGCGCGACGACGAAGGCTTCGGCAATGAATCGATCGAATTGCGAATGGTCGTAGCAAATCTCCATGGCGCGACCGCCGAGCACAAAGCTGGGGCGGACCAAGCATGGGAAGCCGATTTTCTGAACTTCCGAACGAGCCTGCAACATCGTGCGAGCAATTCCGTTCGCTGGCTGCTTGAGTTTAAGCTCGTGCAACAACGCTTGAAATTTCTCGCGATCCTCCGCGTCTTCGATCGTCTCGACACTCGTACCGACGATGGGAACCCCCGCATCGGCGAGCGCCCTAGCCAAATTCAATGGCGTCTGCCCGCCGAATTGAACAATGACACCGTCTGGCTCCACCGTGTCGTAGATGTTGAGAACATCTTCGGTGGTCAAGGGTTCAAAGAAGAGCAAATCGCTGGTGTCGTAATCAGTACTCACGGTCTCTGGATTGCTGTTGACCATGATCGACTCGATTCCCAACTCGCGAAGGGCGTAGCTGGCATGGCAGCAGCAGTAATCGAACTCGATCCCTTGGCCGATCCGATTGGGGCCACCGCCGAGAATCATGACCCGTTTCTTCTGCCCCTTGGAGGGAGCTTCGTTCTCTTCCTCGTAAGTGCTGTAGTAGTAAGGGGTGTAGGCTTCGAATTCAGCAGCACAGGTGTCGACTGATTTGAAGGTTGCGATGACTTGTTGCGATTTTCTCCAATCCCGAATCTCCATCTCATCGCTGCCGAGAATATTGGCTAGCTGCCGATCCGAGAATCCCATCTGCTTGGCCTGCCTCAGCGTGGCGCGATCCACGGCACCGACGCTTCCTAGCGTGCGAAGATACTTTTCCATCTCCACAATTTCCGAGAGCTGGTCCAAGAACCATCGATCGATTGCAGTGATGTTATGGATCTCATCGATCGACATCCCGCTTAGCAGGGCATAGCGGATATACCAAACGCGATCGGCATTCGGTTTTGAAAGCTTGTTGTTGATCTCCTCGTCGTCCGGTCGCCGATCGGTATACCAAAGGTCCTTGCTGTCGGAACCAAATCCGAAGGCTCCTACTTCGAGCCCTCGCAATGCTTTTTGGAAGGACTCCTTGAATGTGCGCCCGATCGCCATCGTTTCTCCGACGCTCTTCATCTGCGTCGTCAATGTAGAGTCCGCCTCCGGGAACTTCTCAAATGCAAAACGAGGTATCTTGGTCACGACGTAGTCGATGGTCGGTTCAAAGCAAGCCTGCGTTTTGCGCGTGATGTCGTTTTGAAGCTCCCACAATCGGAAGCCGACAGCCAGCTTGGCTGCAATCTTCGCGATCGGGAACCCCGTTGCCTTGCTGGCCAGCGCGCTGGAGCGGCTGACGCGAGGATTCATCTCGATGACGATCATCCTCCCGTTGGTGGGATGGATGGCAAACTGGATATTAGAACCCCCTGTCTCCACGCCGATCTCGCGAATAATGGCGAGACTCGCATCGCGCATCCGCTGGTACTCTTTGTCGGTCAACGTTTGGGCAGGGGCGACGGTGATCGAATCCCCGGTATGAACCCCCATCGGGTCGAAGTTCTCGATGGAGCAGATGATGACAACGTTATCGTCGACATCGCGCATGACTTCCATCTCGTATTCTTTCCACCCAATGATCGATTCTTCAATGAGAACCTCGGTGATCGGGGATAGGGTCAAGCCATTTTGGACGAGACCTTCGAAGTCATCTCGGTTGTAGGCGATGGCCGAACCGCTACCTCCCATGGTGAAGCTAGGGCGAACGACGCAGGGGAGCCCCACTTCTTGAAGAACCTTTCGGGCTTCCTCGAGCGAGTGAACAACGGACCCTTTGCAGACTTCTTGGCCGATCTTTTCCATGGCCAATTTGAAGGCATCGCGGGCCTCGGCCTTGTGAATCACCTCAGGGTTGGCCCCGATCATTTCGCAGTTGTACTTTTCGAGTACCCCTTCGCGAGCCAGTTCCATGGCAATATTCAGCGCCGTTTGACCTCCCAATGTTGGGAGGATGGCGTCGGGACGTTCGCGTTCGATGACTTTTTCGACGATTTCCCAAGTCAACGGCTCGATATAGGTTCGCTCAGCCGTCGCCGGATCGGTCATGATCGTCGCAGGGTTGCTGTTCACGAGAACGACCTCGAACCCCTCTTCGCGCAAGGCTTTGCAAGCCTGAGTGCCAGAGTAATCGAATTCGCACGCTTGCCCGATGACGATAGGGCCGGAACCGATGAGAAGGATTTTCTTGATGTCAGTCCGTTTCGGCACAGCAAAACCTGAAAATTTTCAAGGGGAAATGGCTCAAAAGAGGCCACCTGCCTAGAAAACTCCAGCATTCTGTCGCGGTTCTAATCTGCCAACGGTCCGAAGTTCTGCGGTGACCAAAATCCCACAGAACTTAGCATGCCTCCCAGTTCTTTGGTAGCCTAAAGAAGTCTCTCAAACCTCGTAACTCACTTTGCCATGCTTGCTCGCCCGGCTAATGCGATCCAAACTGTAGAGTCCTGCCAAAACGAATTCGATGCAAGATGCCCGTATTGCCGGGTGTGAGGAGGCATTTACCTCAAAGGCGGCTTCCCACACGGGTGGCACATGCTTCAGCCGCTCTGCGTAATGCTCGCTGGGGAGTAGGTCTCCCACCTCGATACGAACTCCTTTATTGAAGATCTCCGCAATCGGTTCCATGCCGTGTTGGTCGACATACTGCTCGAACACGGTCCGGATGGCGCTGGCGATGAGGGCGTCCAATATCTTCCGTTCACTCATTTGATGAGAACCCATCAAGTCCACTTCTAGTTTCCCCAAGGCAGACGTATAGAGGTGCCCCAAATCGCTGATGCGTGGGACGGCTAGTTCCTCACCGAGCAACACGGCTCGGTGTCGCGATGACGCAATCATTGTGCGGTAATTCGCCAGAGAAAAACGGGCCGAAACCCCGGAGGCTTGGTCGACATACTTCGATTTCCGCGCCTGCGTGGTGATTTCCTCAATGATCTCCATCATGAAGTAGGGGATTTGGACGGGGTAATCGCCATCGAGCGGGATCCCCGCCTCCTGCTTCAAGATCTCAATCCCCTGTTCTCGCTCAGCAGGATAATGAGTCTGGATGATCGACCCGATCCGGTCCTTCAATTGAGGAATGACTTTGCCGCTGCGGTTGTAGGTGCTCGGGTTGGCAGAAAAAAGGATGAAAATATCCAGATCGAATCGAATCGGGTAACCCCGAATCTGGACGTCGCGCTCCTCAAGGATATTGAACAACCCAACTTGAACCAAATCGTCGAGCTCCGGCAATTCGTTCATGGCGAAAATCCCGCGATGCATCCTCGGAATGAGTCCAAAGTACAAGGCATCTTCGGAACTCATGCTGACCCCGCCCGTCAATTTGGAGGGATCGATCTCACCGATCACATCCGCGAACTTGGTCCCGGGAGCCAATCGCTCCACGTACCGCTCCGACCGATGCCACCATCCGATCGGTACTTCGTGATCGGGCAATGTTTCTATTGCCCGTTTCCCTGCTGCCGTGATGGGATGGTACGGGTCCTCGTGAAGCGGCAGATTGGGCAAATCGATGTAAGGAATGAACTCGTCGAGAAATCGCACGAGAGTTCGCATGAGCCGACTTTTTGCCTGCCCTTTCTCTCCTAAAAAGAGCAAATCGTGCCCAGCAAGCAACGCAATATTGAGCTCGGGAACAACCGTATCGTCGTACCCGACAATGCCAGGATACAGGGCTTCACCAGAAGAAAGCATGCGCAAAAAATTGCTGCGGATCTCCTCTTTGACGCTGCGGCTCGTCCAACCGCCCGCGCGGAGCTCAGCAAGGTTCTTCGGCAGGGATGTGATTTCCATAGCAATCGCAGTTGAAGGAGTCGGGTGTCAGGTCGAAATGGTTTTATCTGCCCCGATTATAGCGCACGGACAAGAAGGCTGGCTCGGTCCGATGGAATGCCGGATAATATCCCGCAGTCGGATGCGATGCTTTTCAGCCGAACGCGTCCCGGCACCATCTGTCCGACGCCGCTCTCTAGACTGAGTAAGGGATTGCAACGTTATGGCCCTCACGACCTCCCAAATCATCGACTCACTGAACGAACCGCAGCGACAGGCGGTTACGCACATCGAAGGACCGCTCCTGACTCTCGCCGGCCCCGGTAGCGGGAAAACACGCGTCGTCACGCATCGTATCGCGTACATGCTCGATCAAGGTGTCTCGCCTTACTCGATCCTGGCATTGACCTTCACCAACAAAGCGGCTCGCGAGATGAAAGCTCGCATCGATCGAATGGTCGATGATTGCCCCGTCTGGATGGGGACGTTCCACGGCTACTGCGCCCGATTCCTCCGCCGCTTTGGTGAAATGGTGGGCATCGCACCGAACTTTACCATCTTCGACACCGACGACGCGAAGAGCGCTCTCAAGAAAGCGATCGAACAAGCCAACGTGTCTCTCACGCACTTAAACCAAGGAGACATCGGGCGGCGCATCGGCGCGCTAAAGAACAAAGCCATCTCACCGGAGATCTTCGAAGGAACGGTGCGCGGGGACCATGACCGAATTATCAGCAAAGTTTACCCGATCTACCAGAAACTCCTTCGCCAGTTCAACGCCGTCGACTTTGACGATCTGTTGATGCACACCGCCAACATCCTCCGATCCAATCCCGACCTTCGATCGGACTTGGACGCAAAACACCGATATGTCCTAGTGGATGAATACCAAGACACCAACTTGGCACAGTATCTGATCGTTCGCGGCCTCTCCATCGATCACCCGAATTTAAACGTAACAGGCGATCCCGACCAATCGATCTACAGCTGGCGCGGTGCCGATATCTCCAATATCTTGAGCTTTGAAAAGGATTACCCTCAATCGGTTACTGTCAGGCTGGAGCACAACTATCGCAGCACACCCCAAATCCTTTCCGTCGCGGATAGCTTGATCTCGTGCAATACGCGGCGCAAAGCCAAAGTATTGAAACCGACTTGCGACTCGGGTGCATCGGTGCGTTTCTGTACGTATCGCAGCGATCGCGAGGAGGCGGACGACATCGCGAAGCACATTGCGATGGAGATTTTGGAGAACGGAGCGAAAGCGAAAGACTTCGCTATCCTCTACCGAACCAACGCACAGTCGCGGCTCATCGAGCAAGCCCTTTTGCGTTGCAAGTTGAATTACCAGCTCATCGGCGGATTTCGTTTCTACCATCGCGAAGAAATCAAAGATATCCTCGCCTACCTCCGCTTGGTCCATAATCCGACAGACGATGTCGCGTTCGATCGGATCGTGAACGTCCCGACTCGCGGACTCGGGGATAAATCGCTAGAAAAAGTCCGAGATCTCGCTCGTCAACGAGAGATCCCCATGTTGGTTGCCCTGCGTGCCACGATCGAACGGGGGGTACTGAGCAAGAAGGCTGCCTCGGGAGCGGACAAGTTTCTGAAGACTTATGACAAAATGGTGCACCTATCCTCTGGGCCGCTCGTGGCCGTGATCGATTGCATGCTTCAGGAAACCGACTACATCCAATACCTCACGACCAGGAAATCGGAAACTCCTGACGAGAGTATCATCGGCAACATCAACGAACTCCGAGCGGATGCCGCGCAAGCGGATAGCGAATCGGAGGACGGCAATACGATGGAACGATTTCTGGAACAAGTCACGTTGATCGCGGATGCGGATGGTCTCGACGACTCCGACAACAAAGTCACGTTGATGACCCTCCATGCAGCCAAAGGACTGGAGTTTGAAAATGTCTTCGTGATCGCGGTCGAGCATGGGATTCTTCCCCATATTCGCGCGATGGATGATCCTGCACAATTGGAAGAGGAGCGAAGACTGCTGTTCGTCGGGATTACGCGGGCCAAACGCTGGTTGCAACTCAGCATGGCCAAGCAGCGCGGGTTCAGCAACACGCGCGTTGGCTCCGCTAGCCAATTCGCTATGGAACTGCCCCGAGCGGAACTGGAAATGATCGACCGCACCGATGTCGATGCCTTCAATATTTCCTTCATGGACGAAATCGATCAACGCTACGAAGAAGACCCCTGGATCGATGAATTCGAACCTTCTGAAAAGCCAACGAAGAAACCCTCGAAACCGATGGGAAAAAAGACGGTCCTCCTCTCCCGCGACGAATGGAATCAAGACGACGGGGGGAGTGAGTTCGTCGCGGATGCTACTCCCTCGGAAGACCCCAGCCCGGAACCATCGGAAACCGGAAACGCAGTTCTGCAAAAGTTACGTGGAAAGCTAGGACTACCGAATCTGAAATCCGGTTCCCATTTTCAAACCATTACCACCAAGGAAGGGGTCGAGGTGGGGTTGTTCGAGCAAGGCTCCATCGTCCGACATCCTGACTACGGAATCGGGCAAATCGCCTCGGTCGATGGCCATGGTGCTCGCCGCATGGCGCGCGTCTCGTTTGAAAATGGGGAGTTGCGCAGCTTCCAGCTGAGCAAGTCTCCGTTGCAACTCATCGAAGCCTAGTCCTCGTTGAGCAGACGCCACGATGGCCGGTGACTCTCGTCACGATGGCCGGCGACTCTCGTCACGATGGCCGGCGACTCTCGTCACGATGGCCGGCGACTCTCGTCACGATGGCCGGCGACTCTCGTCACGATGGCCGGCGACTGATCGCTAAGAGGCCGAGGAAGGTGAACAGGCCATTGATCGGGAGCGTTTCAAACCCTATTTCGTAGCCCCCAAACAACGTCTTGCTATAAACGCTTAGCAGATACGCACACACTGCCGCTCCAATGCATATCCACGGAACGAGCGGCTCGTAAACCATTCTGCGGGTCATTAACCCAAAGGCGAAGAGTCCTAGCAATGGACCATACGTGATCGCGGCAAGACGGTAGAGCAAGGTGATGATGGAATCGTTCTGCTGGGAATAGAACCACATCACCAACCCGAAAAAGAGGACTGCAATCGAAGCGTGCACCCATTTGCGCACCCGCGCTTGCTTCTCTTCGCTCCAGCCACGCTCTCGGATCCCGATCAAATCGATACAGGTGCTTGCGGTCAACGCTGTCAACGCTCCATCGGCACTTGGGAAAAGCGCGCTGATCAATCCGATAATGAACACCAACCCTAACCACGCAGGGAAATACTGCAACGCGAGAGTCGGATACAAGTCATCGCTCTTCGCGGGGAGTTTGATCCCCATCTGCTCCGCCTTGAGATAGAGCAACGCCCCCAGAAACAAGAACAGCAAATTGGTGATGACCAACACAATACTGAAGACGCGCATGTTCTTTTGGGCGTCGGAGAGCGTACGCACGCTCAAGTTCTTTTGCATCATTTCTTGATCAAGCCCCGTCATCACAATCGTCACAAAGATCCCACTGATGACTTGCTTGAAAAAGAACAATCGATCCTTGTAGTCCCAGTTGAAAATAGTAGCCATCCCACTCTCGCTCAGACGCGTCGACCAGTCGCTCATCTTGGGATCATAAAGAATGTAAAGGATCGTCCCTACCAAGGCACCGAGCATAAACAAGGTCTGCAACGTGTCGGTCCAGACGATGGTTTTAACCCCTCCCTGCAGCGTGTACAGAAATATCATCAACAGGACTGCGAAGGCGGTTACCATGAACGGTACCCCCATCGATTCGAGCACGAAGACATGGATGACGTTCAGCACGACATAGATCCGAACCGTCGCTCCCAGCAATCGACTCAGGATGAAGATCGCGCTGCCGGTCCGATAGCTGACGCTCCCCAATCGCTCTCGGAGATAGCCATAGATGCTCGTCAGTTCCAGACGGTAATAGAGCGGCAGCAGGACACCGGCGATGATCCAATACCCGATGACAAATCCAAAGATCATCTGTAGGTAGTTCCAGCTTTCTTTGGCGACGCTACCCGGCACGCTGACAAACGTTACCCCACTCAGGGACGTCCCTACCATCCCAAAGGCGACGACCCACCAAAGGCTCTTCCGCTCACCGCTGTAGAAGGCGTGTTCCCCTGCTCCACGCGAGGTATACCAAGCGATCGCTAGAAGGACGCCAAAGTACCCGAAGACGACGACAAGCAATAAAGTTGGACTCATGGATGAACTCAAAAGGATCGAAGCTGCATAATGGCAACCCGGGCATTATGCCGGATCGAGCGCGCAGCGCCCATTCTCACACGCCCTATTTCGATCTCTTGCTCGCGGGATTATTCGGATCGTTCCGAATCCTGGAATTTCTCTCCGGACATTCCGACTCCCAAAAAGAAGCTTGGGTGGTACGTGTCGTTCGGCAGCTATCACGACCGGTCTGTTTTTTCCGAACTTGTTGAGCCGCACGGACGACCGCCAAAAAAGTTATTGCAAACTGCTTGACTCGAATGTTTGCTTTGGTGTACTATTGAACTAGTTCACTAGTTCTGCATTTCACGCAGGAGTCGAATGATGTTTTTCTCGATCGATGCCAACAATGGCGTGGCGATCTATGAGCAGATAGTGCGGCAGGTCAAGTTTGCTGTCGCCGAAGAATCGCTTCGTCCTGGTCAGCTTTTGCCCAGCGTGCGAAGTTTGAGTGTGGAGTTGGCTCTCAATCCCAACACGATTGCCCGGGCATACCAGCAGCTACAAGGTGAGGGGATTCTCGAGTCCTTGCGGGGGCGAGGGTTGGTCGTTTGCCAGGGAGCTCCGAAGATTTGTCGCAGCGATCGCAAAACGATCATCGCGGATCGACTTCGAACCGTGTTGACCGAGGCGTTGCACGGTGGGTTGTCGGGAGAAGAGATCGAAGAGATCGTTCGAAAGCAACTCAAGCAGTTGGTGCCTACGGTTCAAACCATCGCTTCCCTGTCGGCGAGCGAGACGGCCTCCTAGCCCTTCGGGGGGTGGCTTTTCTAATCACATCTATTCAATGGCCCATCACTCTCAGATGAGGAACAGGACGATGACCGACTGTATTGTTGCCGAAGGGTTGGAGATGCACTTCCGCGGTTGCGATGCCCTCCGTGGCGTCGATTTGAATGTCCCGCATGGCTCCGTCTTTGCCCTGCTGGGGGAAAATGGAGCGGGAAAGACAACATTCATTCGGATTCTCACGGGGTACCAGATCCCCAGCGGCGGACGCTGTACGATTCTTGGGCTCAATCCGGTAAAGGACGCGTTGGAGATTCGCCGTCGCATCGGCTATGTGTCCGATGCACCGGCCTTGTACGATTGGATGCGGATCGACGAGATCGGCTGGTTTGCCTCGTCGTTTTATTCTGAGGGATTCCTGGATCGCTTTCGAGAGTCCATCGTCCGTTACGAGCTTCCGTCGGATCGCAAAATCAAACACTTGAGCAAAGGCCAGCGAGCGAAGGTGGCTCTATCTCTTGCAGTCGCTCACGACCCGGAGTTGCTCATCCTGGACGAACCCACCTCTGGATTGGATCCTCTCGTGCGACGAGAGTTCATGGAGAGCATGGTCGAGCGCGCCGCGAGCGGCAAAACCGTTCTTCTATCCAGTCACCAAATCAGTGAGGTGGAGCGGGTGGCGGATTACATTGCAATTTTGCATCAAGGAAGGGTTCGCTTGGTCAGCGATCTGGCGTCTCTTCGGGAGAATGTCAGTGAGGTTACGCTCTCGGTCAACGACCCTCTCACGACTCTTCCCCTTCTTTCCGAGCCTGCCGAGGTATTGAGCGAACAAAAGACAGGTCGACAAATTCGATGGGTCGTCCGTGGCTGGAACGATACGTTGCAGCAAGCAGTCGCAGGCTGGCCGGGAGTGCTCAGCGTTCGATCGCGTCCTGCGACACTCGAAGAAGTCTTCGTGGCTTGCACGCGCGGTTTGGATGGAGCAAAGCGTTCTGCGAATGATCTGGCGAGGACGAGTCCAGTGGGCGCCACCGAGGACTCGAACTCGGGTATCGATTCGGATCAATCCGATCGCCACGCATCGTAACCATCACACCAAACAATGAGGTCAATCATGAATACCTACTCGGGTGCGGATGCAAAGGTGGGGCGATCAAGTGATCTTTCCGCTTCCATGCGATGGAGCCCTCAGACATGGTCATCCATGGCGTGGCGTCTCTTTTGGAAGGAGTTCCGGCAGATACTGCCTCTCCTTTGGGCGTTGATCGCTATCGGCGCGATGCTCCAGATGATTGGAGCGATCCACACTGCGCTGAATCCAGGCCTGTCGAATGCCTCGCTCCATCAAGCGGCTTTGGTGCTGATGCCTTCTCTCTTTGCAGTCGGTGCCGGGGCGATGCTGGTGAGTCAAGAAAAGGAGCTTCGCACCCTTTCTTGGCTCAGTTCGTTGCCGATCTCGGCTCCGCGCATCGTGATGACAAAGTTTGTCAGCGGCTTGGTAGGGCTGCTCCTGTGCTGGATGGGTTGTCTTCTCAGTGCTGCGATCGCTAGCCCGGATGTTTTCGACAATCGAATCCATACAGGGCTCTATGAAAGCATCGGAAACCTGGGAGTGAAGTACTTTGTGAATTCGCTCTTCCTACTGGTTGCGAGCATGGTGAGCGGATGGATCTTCAAGACGGCATGGGTCGCTCTCGTGATGATGATTCCCTTTGCAATCCTACCGGTTTTCGTCATTGCGATGGTTGTCACCTCCCGTACAAGTGAAATCTGGATGCAGTCACCCCTAGGCGCTGGTTTGGTTTATCTAGGATCCGCTATCGTCCTGATCCTGCTCGGAAGAGTTTGGGGCCGGAACTCTTTTGTTTCGGCCCCGACCAGATGGTTCGGGCAATTCTCGTACCGCGCACCCTCTCGAATGCGGATGCGAACCATCATGGATGATTGGCGTCCGCTGCCTGTAGCTCCCAGCTTGCTTTGGCAGATCGGTTGGCAGAACCGAATGCTCTGGGTGAGTGTTGTATTCATCGCCCTGTCTTTCTTCTCGGCATTTATTCTGGCCTGGGAGAAGGACGGTGGATTGGCGGGGATACTCGTTGTCCCGAACTTTATCGTCTTCACATGGTTGGGGGCCTCGACCTTCGGTAGCGATGGGAACAACAAACGGATTCAGTTTCTGGCTGACCGAGGCGTTACACCTGGAGTGATATGGTGGACGCGGCAATTCTTTCCTTTGTGTATTGTGGTCCTCGGGTTCGGTTCCTTGCTGCTAGCTTGGGTGTTGCTAACCGGTCCCAATGGCCGGAGTGCAAGAGGCTTAGCTCCCTTTCCTGTGTTTGTCTTTCTGGGGGGGATGTTCGCGATTTATAGCGCGACCCAGTGGGTGTCGCAGATTTTTCGTAGCTCGCTCTTGAACATGTGTGTTGCCCCAGCGGTCGGTGTGGGGACCATGGCCGCTTTGGCCTTCGCTTTCAGCACATTAGGGACGGGATATCTATGGTTAATCCCTTCCGTGCTCATCATGTTCTTTGCCAGCCGCGCGATGATGCGACCTTGGATGGATGCTCGTTACACCAAACGTACGTATCTGCAGCATGCGGGCTTTGGTTTGTTGGCATGCGTTTTTCCTGCCATTCCGTTTATCACAACAGTGTTGACTTACCCTTCTATCTCGAATGAGGCCTATCGAGAACTTACCGATCTTGCGAGGCGAACGCCTGTGATACGCGCCAATAGTTCGATCCGGTTGAATTCATTTGGACAGGTTTCCATGCCGGAGTCCGTGTCTGAAATGGGGGGAACTGTTGCGGGAGGAGATGCCTTAGGGGGAGATGGATCAGCAGGTGAACTGGAGCCGCCACCGACGAAACCCGCTCCTATCGACTGGGATGAGCGTATCGACTCGAGCGTGGAGAACTTGTTGTCTCTTTATGCCACACCCAATCTCCATCCTCAGATTCCGCACCACTTGATCCAGAGTTGGATTGCGACGCTGAGACGTACTTCTCTCACGTTGGCGGGCAAGCCATCGGAAGAACGGGTCCGAGTGGAAACCGAACGCTACCAACGGGTGATGACTTTACTCCTGCATATTGCTACGAGTCATCGGCAGCAAACGGAACTTATGAGTCAAGAAGTGGCAGACCAAGTCGAGCGCGCCATGATTCGCGAGATCGCGGATCCCGCGAACCGATCATTGCTCGACAACGCGTTGCTTGCATCGATCCTTCGGCAACTCGGGGACAACGCAGGGAGGCAAGAGGCTCGACTGAAGGCATTGGCGGTGTCTTGGAATCAATCGATGGTGAATCCGATCAAGCCGAGACGAGACGAGCTGGGATGGACAATCAACGACTTTTCCCAAGTGGGTGGGATTGAGATACCACAAATGCCAGCAACGGCGCTTTTGTCGGCAGAGTTGGTTCGAAAACGACGGGTCGGACTCGCAGTCGAAACTCTCTATCGATTCTTAAAATCAGGGAACCGCTCCGCTTCCAACTCCGATTTCAAGGCTTACCAGGATTTCTGGAGCATCGGAGATACTTCCGACCGTTCCTATTACGAGCCGATTCAAGTATCGCGAGGATCGGTTGGCTCTCTTTGGTTTGGCGATTGGGAAAACACGGCCGAGGCCCTTGCAAAAGATCTACAGGAGACATTGCCATGAGACGCAACCAACGAAGTGGATTCCTGTCGTGGAAGATTTGGGTCGGTATCGCGGCGACTCCTCTCGTGATCGCGCTCGTAGCTGCCGTCGCGTTGGGGCTCTACGAGTGGCGGGCCTCATCCGAGTTCCAGACAAAAATCGCGGCGTACGAACAAGCGGGTGAACCCTACGACGATGCATCGCTCGACGCATGGTATCAGGCGGGCACCCATAAAGAGGGAACGCAGGCATGGCTCGACATCATCTCTGCGATGCAGATTTCCAACATCGCAGAGGATCTGCCTATCCTCGGGAGCGACCAACCATTGCCCAGCGAGCTTCGTTCGGGCTCGGAGTGGGGGGACGCTGAGAATATTGATGGATTCCTTTCGCTGATGAGTCCTGTTCGAGAACAAATCTTGGAGGCACTGAAGTTTCCGAAGCCCGTGTACTTTCCCATCGAGTTTCGCGGCGTGGATACGCTTTTGGTTCATTTGCAGGAAGCAAGGTCGATTCCAAGGCTGCTGCAGCTTGATTTCGAATACGCCTACTACAAAGGTGACACGCGTCGGGCAATGGAGGACCTGGATGCGATGCAAGAAGTTTCTAAGGTTATCGATGCTCCGGGTTTTCTGATCTCGGAGCTGATAACAGCTGCAATGAGAGGTATGTACACCGAGTCTATCCTGCGTTCGCTAACCCACAATCAGTGGAGCGAAGCGGATCTGGAGAAGCTACTTTCTGATTTGAAGCCACCCCATTACACGCCGGAACGATGGAAGAACTGCATCCACGGGGAGCGCGCGTGGAGTGGGACATTCACTTCTCGCGATTTGCGAGTTGGCGAGCAAATGGCCCTTACCCTCTTTCCGTTGACCCCTAGCGGTCGACTGAAGCATCTAATCTGGATGGATGAACTAGCGGAGCTGCATCGGGTCCCTCTCGCGTCGCTGAAAAAGGCAGGTAGGGAACTAAACGAACGAATCCGAGATCACCTGTCAGGGCCCAGTTTCGATGGTTCGGCCGTGTATTTGGGGATTGTTTTCCCTGCCGTGGAATCGGTGGCCGCCGCATTTGTTCGAACCGAAGACACTCGACAATGGGCGCGCGTGGCGGTTGCGATTCGGCTGTATCAACTTCGTAACCAACAGTGGCCGACGAGCCTCTCCGAACTAAAAGAAGTCGGATTGGGGCCGGCTGACGTGCAACTCGTGGAAGGGGGGCGGTTCGGTTACGAAGTAGAGGAGGGGGCGGCCTATCTATGGACCACGGACTTTCGAACGGGAGAACTTAGCCTGGAGCGACCCGATGATGTGCCCCAGGATGATGAATATGGCAAGCCGTCGAATCTGGCTATTCTGCGATAGTTGACGGAGTATCGAGCATTCCATCAACCGAACGCTCGCGCGGTCCGGTTGATGGAATGTAGAAAACCGGACGCTAGCGAAACCGGACGCTAGCACGATGCGGTTCATCACTATTTTGAGGTAAGCTCGAACTTGATATCCGTCGTGTCTTGATCGGGAATCGTGAGCGTCAAACCCGAGGTGGTAAAGGTGGAGTACTTTTTGGGTAGTCCGTACGCTACATTCACGACGGCTTCGCCCCCTTTTTCACCTTTATCTTGAACAACCGTTTTGGTGACTTCGACTTTGTAAGAGCCTGGAACGGCCCCCGTTTTTTCGTCGAAGGCCTTCAAGGTGAACTTGCCGTCTTTGTCGCTGACTCCGGCTGCGCTATAGGTGCCTGCATTGGGAATCAGAACGATAGTGGCAAGATCGACGGGGGTTCCGTCTAGCGTCACGACGCCTTGCGCTTTGACCGTTTTCGGAAGATCGCTTTTGGGGCCGCAACCGACCCAAGCGATAAGGCTCAAGGTACCGAGACAGAACATCGAGCGCGATAGAAATGACTGACTCATAAGTTGGATCGTTTAGTAAGGGAAGATGTAGTTTCAGAACGAGCGACTTCACCGAAGCCGCTCAAAAAAGCCGAAGCCCGCAGGCTTCGGCTCGAATTGCGAACAGGCTTGATCTTAGAGTTCGTTGGAGAAGACGTCCCCCGCAGCCTTGGTCCCCATCGCTCCCCAGACACCGAAGGGGCTGATCCCGCCACCACCTGCTGCGGGTGCAATGGCAGCCGCATTTCCAGAATCGATGTTCTGAGAAACGAATCGAACGCTCCCGTCGGCCATGGCGATTTGAGCGCCTCCGGTATGTTCGCTACCTGCGCTATAGATACCACCAAACCAGTGGGGGGAAACCGACCCGCTGCTCACCATGCAAGATGGAGAGTTTGGCGGTAGGATGGTGGTGACACCGTTGAAGAAGACATTGCCTGCCCAAGCTCGATAGCCCCGCGCGGTATCTCCGGTGAAGACGAGCGATTGGTTCACAAAGGTGCGGCCGTTCCACTGCGCTTTGCAACTGAGGGGAGCGTAGGTTGCCGGGTCGCTGGCGATCAAAAGAACCATTCCGATCGACTGCTGCGAATTGGGGCGACGGTACTCCGCCACCGCTACCGTATTGCTCGTCCCGTCCGAGATCTCACCGATCTTGGGGAAATTCAGACGACCGAAAATTCCACGGTTGTTGATGGGAAGCTTTTGGCTGGACAGGGAGGCACTGTTTCGCTCCTCCGTCCCCCCTTGCACAATCTGGGACATGGCATAGTTGTCCCCTGCAGAAAACCCGTAGTTCGACATCCCTCGAGTTCGTCCTGCGCTGGTCGGTTCTTGCTGGCCACTGCTGCTCGGGCACTCTAAAAAAGGAACTCGTGTCAGATAGAGAGCATTGCCGTTCCATGGTTCCAAGTTCAGATTTGTCAGGTTTTGGTACAGATTGTTTTGTTCAAGGAAAGGGAGCAATGCGTAATGGCCCGACATACACAATCGCTGTGCTCCACCATGCGTTCCCCCAGGGTGCGCCCCACCTGTTCCCAACTGCATCGCGGGGAATCGTTTGAAGGCGGATTCGTAGTTATGAAGCGCCAATCCCAACTGTTTCAGATTGTTTCCGCACTGCATCCGTCTCGCCGCCTCCCGTGCCGCTTGAACGGCCGGCAGCAAAAGCCCGACCAGAATGCCGATGATGGCGATGACCACCAGCAATTCCACCAACGTAAAACCTCGTCGTGAATGATTCCATGAGCGCCGCATTTCAAAATCTCCGAAAACAAAGATTAGAAGACCTCCCTCCGGCTCGCAGTCGGAGGTTGAACTTCGATCTTAGCAAATGCATTAGGAGTAAATAAAGCGCTTTGCAGGCCTGTTGAGAGAAAATCATGCACCAATTTAAAGAATTCGATACTAAAGCAATGGCAGGGTAAGTAAGTGCTCTTTAAACGCCTCTTAGTGATGGTTAAAAGTCCTTTGAAATGCTACTTTAGGAATTATTTTTGCAACCAAAAGAGGGGGCGCGGGGAAAAGGCCTTCGCTGGGATGATGGAGAGTTAGAGGTGATGCGCGTATTTCGCAGTGCACGCCTGCGTCTGACTGCTCATCCAATGGGGGATAGTCAGCAGTCGGAAACCTAGAGCATGTCCTGGGGATCGATGTCGATGAGGTAGAGATTCTCACCCGGCGGTTTGGTGGACGACTGGATGCGCGACAGCAACGCATTGAGTGCAGCGGCGTCTTGAGAAATCAGCATCGCATGGAATCGGTAGTGCCCCCGCAATTTGGCGATCGGAGGAGGTGCAGGGCCGAGAACTCGAATCTTGGCACTGACGCGCGCGATCTCCAACTGAATCTTCTTCACCACTCCTTCGGCGAACTCGTTGGCTTCGACTTGATCGGGCCCCCGAAAGATGATTCTTGCTAACGAAGAGAATGGCGGGTACCCAAACTCCTCTCGCTGCTTCAGTTCTTGGCTGGAGAACATCTCGTAATCGTGTTTGCAAGCGGCCACGATGGCGGGATGGTCTGGCGAATAGGTCTGCACCAACACTTCACCGGCTCGGTCTCCGCGCCCTGTCCGGCCCGCGACCTGCGTCACCAATTGAAACGTCTTCTCCGAGGCTCGGAAGTCCGGGAAGTGCAATGTGGTGTCCGCATTGATTACCCCGACGAGCAACACATTTGGGAAGTCCAATCCCTTGGCGATCATCTGGGTGCCGAGCAAGATCTGAACTTTCCCACCCCGAAATTCGGCGAGTACCCGTTCATGACTCCCCGGTTTTTTCATCGTGTCGGAGTCCATCCGCGCAATGACCGCGTCGGGAAAGCGAGCTTGAACCTCCATCTCCAATTTCTGCGTTCCCAATCCTGCAAAACGGATGGCATCGAATCCGCATTTGGGACAAACATTCGGCGCGGCAATCGTGTAGTCGCAGTAATGGCAAGTTGCCTTGCTACCATCGCGATGGTGGGTCAAGGGGAGGTCGCAATCGGGACAGCTCACGACATGCCCGCAGGATGGACATTGAATCGAGGTGGCATAGCCCCGCCGATTGAGAAGTAGAATGGTCTGTCCCTTTTCGGCCAACGTCCTATCGATGGCTTGCAACAGAGGTCTCGATAACGACCCCCGGTTGACATCGATCCGCGTCGATCGCAAATCGATCGTTGTCACTTCCGGCAACGGGCGATTCAGAATGCGCCTTGGAAGGGACACCATTTTGAACTGCCCTCGCCGGGCGCGATGAAAGGTTTCGAGCGACGGGGTTGCCGATCCCAAAACCAGCGGGATTTTTTCAAGAGCCGTTCGGTGAATCGCGACGTCCCTGGCATGGTACCTCGGTACAGTCTCTTGTTTAAAAGTATTCTCGTGCTCCTCGTCCAAGATCACCAATCCCAAATACGGGGCTGGTGCAAAGATCGCGCTCCGAGGGCCAATGATGACTTGCGCATGTCCATCGGCGATTCGGCGCCATTGATAATGTCGCTCGGGACCGCTCATGCTGGAATGAAGCACGGCAACGGATTGAAAGCGATGTTGAAAACGGCTTCGCGTTTGCGGAGTAAGACTGATTTCTGGAACCAGTACGATGGCTTGCCTGCCGTAGGAAACGACTTGCTCGATAGCCTGCATGTAGACTTCTGTTTTGCCACTTCCGGTTACACCGTGCAACAGAATCGTCGAATGCTCTCCCGATTCGATCGACTGAAAGATGGTCTGCAACGCCAGCCGCTGATCGGCGGATAACGCCGGTGCAGGGATTCGTTCGAAAGATCCCGGTACCGTCGATGCATCGAAGGTCATGACTCGCTCCGTATAGGACTCGATCAAACCTGCATCGCGCAGCTTCTTGATGACCCCATCGGAACATTGAGCGAGATGTTTCAGCTGTTCGATCGAGAGGGGCTCATCGGCGAGGATCAACTGCTGGAGCGTTTGACGCTGTTTGGTTGGCAGCGACGAAACGGTCCGCTCTTCGCTCGCTAATTCCGAGGGGCGGAGAAGGGTTTGATTGCGAGTCCCCGCTCCGGCACGTACACCGGCAGGAATCACCGCCTCGAAGACTTGCCCCAACGGGACTAAGTAATACCGGCTCATCCACTGAATGAGTTGGAGCAAGGAACCGTTGCACAGTGGCTCGTGATCCACCGCTCGCAGAATCGGCTTGAGACTGCTCTGCGGGACCATAGCCATCTGAATCGAGAGAACGTAGCCGACGATCTCTCGATTCCCTTTTCCGAGTGGGACGACGACCCGCATCGACGGCTGGACAATCCCCGCTAGCTCGTCGGGGATCCGGTAATCGTAAGGACCATAGGGGGCCTCCGGAAAGACGACCGACGCGGATGGAGTTTCGTTGGCGGCATCAATCTCCCACGGCGCTCGATCATCCGGAAACAGTTCCCCTTGGTACAACTCCATGGGTTTGCGCGCTAGGAAACGCGACCTTCGATATCGGCGACGACGTCATCCACCTTCACCCGCCATTGCTCGAGCGTGTCGCGGTCGCGAATCGTGACGGTCTGATCCTGCAACGTTTGCGAATCGACGGTGATACAATAGGGGGTACCTACTTCGTCCTGACGGCGGTAACGTCTCCCCACTGCGGCCTTCTCGTCGTAGAAGACATTGAACTTCTTCTTGAGCGCTCCGTAGATGTCTTTTGCAATCTCCGGCATGCCATCTTTCTTGACGAGGGGGAATACGGCTGCTTTGTAAGGGGCGATGCGGGGATGAAGCTTCATCACCACTCGCGATTGCATCTTGCCATCCTCATCGGGCGCTTCGTCTTCTCGATATGCCTCGCACAAGAACGCCAAGGTCGCGCGATCGGCACCTGCTGAAGGCTCGATGACGTGGGGGATATAGCGCTCATTCGTGAGATCATCGCGATACGAAAGGTCTTTGCCACTGCCGCGATGCTTCGGTTGACCGTGCTCGTTCAATTCCAGTTTGAGAGGCCGTTCGCGCGGATCCAGCTTCCCTTCGGAGTGCGATCGCAAATCGAAATCCCCTCGGTGAGCAATCCCCTCCAGCTCTCCATACTCCCCTTCGGGTAGGAACGGGAACGCGTACTCGATATCGGCCGTGCCGCAGGAGTAATGGCTCAGTTCGTCATGATCATGCTCGCGCATTCGCAATCGATCGCCAGAAAGGCCGAGCTCGGTGTACCACTTCATGCGACGGTTCCGCCAATAGGCATACCACTCGGGTGATTGCTGAGGATGGCAGAAGAACTCGATCTCCATCTGTTCGAACTCGCGCGACCGGAAGGTGAAGTTGCGAGGCGTGATTTCGTTTCGGAAACTCTTGCCGACTTGAGCGACTCCAAACGGAACACGCACGCGTGTGCTGTCGAGGACATTCTTAAAGTTCACAAAGATTCCTTGGGCCGTTTCCGGTCGCAGGAACGCCGCTCCTTCTTCACCACTCAATGCACCGACGTAGGTCTTGAACATCAAGTTGAATTCGCGCGGGTCTGTCAGCGTATTGATTTCGTTGGCATCGGGTGCCAAGACGAGTGTTCGTTCTTCAGCCGTTAACTTATCCAAAGACTGGAACGAGTCTGCCAGAGTCAGTTCCTCTGCGTTCTTGCTGCGAAGATTGAAGAACTTCAACGCGCGACGTGTCACTTCTTCGTTTTCATTCTCGGGATCGGCGACAACGGTGACGAACACCTTTTGCTCGCCTCGCGAAACCCATTTCCCGCGAACTTGATCAAAGCGATAGCGCTTCTTGCTCAAACGGCAATCGACCATGAAGTCGTGGAACAGATCGTAGTGACCGGAGCACTTCCAGACTTGGGGGTGCATCAAAATGGTGCAATCGAGTCCCACCATCTCATAGGGGGTGGGAGCCCCCTGGGGCTGGATCAATTCGTTATGGCCCTGGCACATATCGTGCCACCATGCGTCCTTGATGTTCCGTTTGAGTTCCACCCCGAGCGGACCGTAATCCCAGAAGCCATTCAAACCGCCGTAGATTTCGCTCGACTGAAACATGAATCCGCGTCGCTTGCAGAGCGATACGAGTTTTTCCATTTGCATGGCTGATGACGTCTCTGGTGTTAAAGGAAAGGAACGAAAGGGTGTAGTTTACAGCTTCTGAGCCGCGATCAATCGTTTGTGGCCGGCTAAATCTTTGAGGACGGTGACGTTTCCCCATCGGCCTTGTTGTTGCAGATTCGACTCCACTTGGTCGGCGATCATCGGGGAGAACTCGCACAGAAACCAGCCTGCAGTTCGCAAGCACTGGAAAGATTGATCTGCTAGCTTGGTAATGATTTCCGTTCCGGCATCTCCGCTCACGAGCGCGATCTTCGGCTCAAACTCGCGTACGGATCGATCAAGTTGTTGGAATTCGTTCTCGCTCACGTAGGGTGGATTGGAAACGACAAAGTCGAGAGACTCGGGAGCTACCCCTTCAAGCAAATCCCCTTGCGTAACCTCGACCGTGCTCGTCACGCCATGATCGTCGACGTTGCGTCGCGCGACGGCGAGAGCTTCCTCCGAGATGTCGATGGCTCGGATGGAAACGTTTTGCAGATTCTTAGCCAGGCTGACCGCTACACATCCGCTACCGGTGCAAACGTCCGCGATGGCGAGCGGGCGATCGGGTTCGACGTTCCGCATCGTTTTGATCCGGTCCAAGCATGCGATGACCAAGTGTTCGGTCTCGCCGCGCGGGATCAAGCACGCTGGACTGACGGCGAAGGGAAGGGAGTAAAACTCTTTTTTGCCGACCAAGTAAGCGACCGGTTCACCGCTTGCTCGTCTTTTGACGAACTCGCGGAATCTCGCTTTCACCTCCTCGGGTGGCTCTTCCGAAAACGCGGTGTAGAGCTCGATACGTTGGCATTGTCGCGCTTCGGCGAGCAAGACTTCCGCGTCGAGACGTGGGGAAGACGAACCACTTTTTCGAAGATGCTCCGTTGTCCATTGAAGCAGTCGCAGGATGGTCCACGGCTCGGGCGCAGCTCCCTTTCCATCGCTCATATCCAGCAGCCTTCCGTGCAATTAGGTGTCGGTGTCGTCGCGAAGCGTCGAGCGTTCGTATTCCAGCAACGCGTCGGTCACTGGTTGCATGTTCCCCGCCATAATTTGATCCAGCTTGTACAAAGTCAAATTGATGCGGTGATCGGTCAATCGGTTTTGGGGAAAGTTATAAGTCCGGATCCGTTCGCTTCGATCTCCGGAGCCGATCAATGACATGCGTTGATCGGATTGTCGCTTGAGCTCCTGCTCCCGCTTGACTTCGTACAGTCGTGACTTCAAAACGCGGATGGCGCGGGCCAAGTTCTTATGTTGGCTCTTCTCGTCCTGGCACTGCACAACGATGCCGGTCTCCATGTGGGTGAGCCGAATGGCGGATTCGGTCTTGTTGACGTGCTGGCCTCCGGGGCCGGAAGCGCAGAATTTATCGACGCGGTAGTCCTCTGGTTTGAGTTCCACTTCGATGTCCTCCGGCTCCGCCATCACAGCGACGGTCGCAGCGGAAGTGTGGATTCGGCCTTGCGCTTCGGTTTCGGGTACGCGTTGCACGCGGTGGCCGCCACTCTCGAACTGCAACTCGCGAAAGACACCATCCCCTTCGAGTCCGAGAATGATTTCTTTGAATCCACCCCGTTCGCTGATGGAGCTGTCCATGATCTCGACCTTCCAGTGGCGAAGGTCGGCGTGCCGTTTGTACATTTCGTACAGGTCCCGCGCGAAGAGGGCGGCCTCTTCACCACCGGTCCCCGCTCGGATTTCCATCACGCATCGCGTGCGGTTCGCGTCCTCGCCCCCGATGCTCATGTCGAGAAGCTCGTTCCAGATCGTCTCCCGTTCATTGCGAAGTTTGGCGATCTCTTCCTGCGCCATTTCGCGTTCATCGGAGTCGCCGGATTGAAGCATCGCATCGAGCTCTTTCAGCTCGTCGCCCAACTTCTTGTAGCGTCGGTACTTGGTCGCCGCTTTGAGCAATCCGCCGTGTTCACGAAGGATCCCAGCCATTTTGCTAGAGTCCCCTCCGAGTACTTCGGGGTCGGACATCATTTGCTCAAGCTCTTCGAAGCGAGCGAGGTTTTGATCAAGTTGTTCGCGGATATTCATAAAGTTAAAGACCTAAAAGCAAAAACCGCCGCAGGCCTCACACGGCAATCTGCGACGGTTTTTGAATTTGGATTGCCAGAGCCAATAAAGACGCTCGGGTGAACCGAGCCGCGCGAGGCTCAAGCAGCTATTTCTTCTTGGCAGCCTTCTTCGGGGACTGGAGCGATGCGTACGTGCCAGCAGCGAATTTGGTTTGGAACTTCTCGATCCGACCCGCCGTATCGACGAACTTCAGCTTGCCGGTGTAGAACGGGTGGCAGACATTGCAAATGTCCACTTTCAATTCCTTACGGGTGCTGCGGGTAACAAAACTGTTTCCGCAACCGCACGTTACCGTAACCTCTTGGTAGTTCGGATGAATTCCGTCTTTCATGGCTCTACAACAACCTTCTTAACAGTCCCGGAATGGAACTCTCAATGTATTTACAGGAAAGGTAACTATCTGGACACCTCTTACGGCCTGCGATTCAAGCGGACCTCAAGAAGCTTTTGTGATCTGAAAATGGGCGAAGAGGGACTCGAACCCCCGACATCCACTTTGTAAGAGTGGCGCTCTAACCAACTGAGCTATTCGCCCGATGTTCTTTTGTTTACAGGCCAAGCAATCGCATGCGTCGCGATCGTCGCTCGGCTCGCTGCTTGCTGCGTCGCTTGATTTCGCTGGGCTTTTCGTAAAACTCGCGGCGACGCATCTCTTTCTTGAGTCCGCTGCGCTCGACCAATTTGCGAAAACGTCGCACTGCTTCCTGGATCGTTTCGCGGTCGCGGACCAACAACTTAACCATGCACTCTCTCCGACAATACTACGTTTCGAATGGCAAGCATCGAAAGGAACTATGTGAATTCAGAACAATCAAGTCTCTCAACGAGGCGAACTCGCCGCTTTTTCTCGGCCGAAACCGAGAATCGAGAACTATAACTTCCTCGTCTCTTTCGGTCTAGGGCGTTTCAAACCTTTTTCATTTCGGGCAATTTTTCAGGCTCGACCCCTCCGGATCAGCACCAACCCTCCAATCGCCACCACTCCACCGACCACTTGCAATACTAGCACGGGCTCCCCCAAAACACACCAGCTGATCAAAACGGCAACGATCGTGACCAAGTTCTGGTAAACGGCGGCATGCGAGCCTCCAAGCTTGCGGACCCCAATATTCCAAGTCGCATAGGCAATTCCGGTCGACAAAACCCCTGAGTACAAAACGCTGGAAAGGAGGCTCGGTTCCCCCAGTCTGGGTAACCAATCCACGATCGACCGGAAATGGAGCCCCACATGAATCGGTGTGGTAAATAGGGCGCTCAAGAATGCTAGCTGAAGGGGGCTAATCCACTTGAGCAGCGGCATGCTCACCACCGTCGCACTCGCCCATGTCATCGCCCCCGCCAACATAAAACAATTTCCAACCAAGTGCTCTCGAGAAAGATCGACCCCGCCACGGGCTTGAATGATCAGTAACGTGCCGACAAACGTGACGAGAAGCCCGATCCAAGTCAGGCGGCTCAGACGCTCGGCATACACCAGCCTGGAAAGGAGAGCGGTCCACATCGGCATGCTTGCGAGAAGGAGGGCTGTGTTCCCCGCCGTGGTGCGATCGATCCCTTCCATGAACGCCAACGGATAAAGGAACCCGCTCAGCATCGCGAATCCGAGGATCCGCCATCCGATAAAACGTGGCTTCTCCGACTCTTTCTCATGCTCCGCTGGCTTGGCCGATGCCTTCGAACCGACTACCTGAGTCGGGATTGGGTGTCGTCGGGACCACCAAACCTCGCATCGCCAGCAAAGGCCGAGGGTGAGGGTCGACAGGATCATCCGCAATGCATTGAATGTCATCGCATCCATGTGCTGGGTCGCAAACTTCACCACCGGGATGTTGATCCCCCAAAGCAATGCCGTCAGCAGGAGAAAGCTGTCCGCAGGATTCCAACGGATGGTCGAATTCCATCGGGCTGCTGGCGTCCAAGGAATCGTAGTGGGATTCTTCAAGATGAACTCACCGTCTGTGCTCGTTTCCAAACGGGTTCGTTTCGTCGCTCGGACAAGTTTCGTTGCTGGGACAAAATGTGCTCTTGGTTGTTGAACAGGTTTCGAATCGTATCAGGACTGTTTAGCCATACGGATTAGCCATACAGAGCCGCGCAGCCGTCGTCGCGTTCGCTTCGCGGCCGAAAAGATTCAACGAGCCTAGGGATTTCGGCAGTCACAACAAGCCACGATCTGCGAGTCGCGATCCGTTTTTGGGAACGAGTATCGACATTGCTCCGTCCATCGTATGGAAAGTCCGGCAGTTCGAACGCAGAACGGTCCGAACGTTCTCATTTCGCACCCCTCGTCTCAGGAGTCCCTTCAGCATGTGCTGCTTTGCTCAACCCGTCCAGTTCGTCGGCAACACCCAAATCTTCGCCCGGTTTCTCTCGGATCAGAAGCAAGCCATCGTCTACGAAATGCAGTACGAGTCGGCGGTGGACAATGCCATGATCCTGCCTATTCCAACCGTCGCAGGAGCTGGTGAAAAATCGGTACGCTTCGTCGACTTCAGCGGCTACCCCCAGTTTTTTCGCGACCTGAATCGCGCCTTTCCTGCTAGGAACGAGTACAGCACTTCCTCGCGAGCCATGCTCCCGGCCCCTGCAGGTGCTGCACCGAAACTGGCAGTTCAGGAAGTCGGTGCCTTCGTGGCCTCCGTGGTCCCGCGAGCCGAGGATTTTCGACGACTTGATCCTCAGTTCTCCATCGCACCCGAGACTTGGGGCAAAATTCCAATCTATTCGGATTACAGCTTTGTTGTTTTTCAGTTGAAAAGCCGGTCCGGCCGTCCGCACCCGATGGCATTCGAGTTTGACTCGCGGCACCGCGAAGAGCTCTTCTTTCCGACTGTGCATATTCACGACGGAGAGGTTCATGAATTGGAGGAGTTTGATCACACCCTCTATTGCCAACTCCCTGAGTTCGACACGCGATGCGGTCGCTACACCGGAAAGTCCGACGCAGCCACGCGATGGGTTCGCTCCGAGCAATCGGCCGGGAATACCGTCAAGGAATCGCTGGCGAAGGGATTGGTTGATCCAGGCAAGCTACTGCACCGGAAAAACCTCAACGGAAACTTGGAAAATCGCGATGTATTCGTTTCGCGAACCAAGCTCCCGATCCAGCAAGATCGATCGAGCTGGCAATTCCTGCGTTCCTTCGGTGGCGGGAGCCTAGCATTGCTCGGAACATCATGGCTTATCCACCGTCGCATGAAACGGATGCGATCGACGGATTCACGAAATGGCTCGGGTCCCGTAAACTGACGCTCCGTCCTCCGGCAGTTTCCGCCTCCGGCAGTTTCCGCGAATACCACACCACGAATTTTTCTCGCCATGGCCACAGAAACCCAAATGCGCTTTCGGCAGCTTGATCGCATTCTCGAAATCCAACCGGGAAAGAGCATTCGAGCCACCTTGACCGTCCATGGCAACGAAGACTACCTGCGCGACCACTTTCCCCTTTTCAAAGTGATGCCCGGGGTGCTGATGTTGGAAGCTCTCTTCCAAGCCTCCTGCTGGTTGATCCGATCGTCGGATCAGTTTCGCCATTCCCTGCTCACTCTCAAAGAAGCTCGCAACGTCAAATTCGCGGACTTCATGGAACCAGGGCAGTCGCTTGAGATTCAAGCTGAGATTCTCAAAAGCGACGACGGAACTGTGACGATCAAGGCGGCTGGTACCAAAGGGGACGTAGTCGCTGTTTCGGCGCGACTCATCATCTCGCGCTCGAGCTTGGCAGATAAAGATCCCGGTCTAGCTGCCCTCGACGAGTTTATGAAAGAGTCGATGCGCAAGGAGCTAAACAAACTCGTGCACCAAGATTAAACCCACTAGGTTAACCATGACCAAGCTCTGGATCATCGCCTATCGCGAATATGTCGCGATGGTTGGAACAAAAGCTTTCTTGTTCAGCATGGTGATGATGCCAGTACTCATGTTTGGCAGCCTCTTCCTCATGCCCCTTCTTCAAAAAATAGGAGGTGGTCGAGAACTGAAGATCGTCGTCGCCGATGGCACCGGTCGGATTTTGAAAGTGCTGGAAGACGCTGCAGCGGCCCGCGCAACACACCTCGATTCCAACCCAGGACAAGAAGAGGGGGCCATGCAGTCCCCTTTCGGTGGCAACGCGGATAAATGGATTTTCTCTGCCTCGGATCAACCTCAACTCGACGCTGAATCTCGACTTGCTTACTCCAATCAAATCCGTCAAGGAGACGTGTACGCGCTGTTGGAGATCCCCGAGACTTTGCTGCAGCCACCGGTATCACCGGGATCAACGGCATCCGCTGAGCAACCGGTCTTTTATGCGAACGATGCGATGATGAGCGAGGCGCGACTTTGGTGCTCGCAGTTGTTAAGCCAAGTCGTACGGGCCGAGAGGATTCAGCAATTCCAACTCGATTCGATCGACCCCGCCGTTCTAAAACTGTTGGAATCCCGAGTTGATATCGCCGCGAGTAAACCCATCGACAAGTCGAGCGAAGGCAAACCACAGTCTCCCATCGACGCACTCAAGTCGATGTTCTTGCCCTTTGGGGTCATGATGCTCATGTTCATGGTGATTCTCATGGCTGCGCAGCCGATGCTGGAAAGCGCGATGGAAGAGAAATCACTTCGCATCTCCGAAGTCCTCATCGGAGCGGTGACTCCCACCCAATTGATGGGAGGAAAACTCCTTGGGAATGTCGCGGGCTCCTTGGTGATCTTTGTTCTGTACGGGGCCGGCGGCATCTTTGTCCTCAATCAACAAGATATGTTGTCCTCGGTCTCCCTCCCCCTGATCCCTTGGTTTTTGCTCTTTCAAATTCTCGGGGTCCTCTTCTTCAGTTCGATCTTTCTAGTGGTCGGCGCCTCGGTCAATGAATTGAAAGAAGCCCAGGCCCTGCTGCTGCCGGTCTGGATGGTGTTGATGGCTCCGGTCATGGTTTGGTTCATCGCGGTCCGGGATCCAAACGGTACGGTCGCTACCGCCCTGAGTTTCTTCCCCCCGAGCTGTCCATTGACCATGGTCCTTCGATTGGCAACCGGGGTCGCGATTCCCGTTTGGCAACCGATCGCCGCCGCCATCCTCATGATTGCGAGTACAATGGGGATGGTCGTTCTGGCCGGCAGGATCTACCGCGTTGGATTGCTTCGCACCGATGGCGTTCGCTCCATCGCACAACTCCTGCGCCGCGCCATGCAAGCGAACTGACACTCCCAGCGACAGTTCCCTCCCCGCTCCCCCCTACCCACCAGTGCCGTACGATGTTTCACGAGAATACCAGCAACGCAGAAACCGAAACCTTGGAGGTCGCACAAGCGAGACGCCGCTGGTCGATGCTCCTCCTCGCGATCTTCACCACCCTGTATGGTGGATTTATCGGGCTCTGCGCGTTTGCCTATCAATGGTTCTCGCAAATCCTACTGATGGGAGTCCCCGCTCCCGTGTGGTATGGACTCGGATTGATTTTCTTAGCACTGGCCATCGCAGGACTCTACGGTCATTTAACCCGGCTGAAGTCGACTAGCGCGTCGTGGTTGTTCGCCATCGCTGCTGGTTCGGTCTTGGGTGCACCAGTTTGTTATGCAGAGGAAAAATTCGAAACATGGTCTCGCTTTCGAGGGCCGAACGGGCAAGGTGTAGCGCCCGCGAACGGCGTTTCGATGCCTTGGAAAAACGAATCGGTCAAAAAGGTTCCTTTGCCAGGAAGCGGGCACGGTTCACCTGCCGTTTGGGGAGATCGCGCATTTTTGATGTCCGCGGACCCGAAATCGGCTGCCCGCTATGCAATGGCCGTCGATTTGAGTAAGGGTGCAGTGGCTTGGAGCAAGTCATTCGAGTCGCAGGTTCACGCGTTGCACAAGTTCAGTTCGTACGCCTCGTCCACCCCTTGCGTCGACGCGGACCATGCCTACTTTGCTTGGGCCGACCCAGAACATACGTTTCTCAAAGCGTTCACTCACACCGGAGAAGAGGTCTGGAGCAGGGACTTCGGAAGGTATGTTTCGCAACATGGTTTTGGAACATCTCCCATTCGGGTGGATGACGTAATCATTCTCCTCAATAGCCAAGACTCCGAGGAGTTGCCCGCTGGAGTGGCTCCCGGTTTTGATCGCATCACCGCGGTCGACTTTCGCACAGGTGAAACCCGATGGGAGACCAAACTTCCTACATCGCGCGTTTGCTACGGAGTCCCTGCGGTCTGGGAACACGACGGGAAAAAGGAGCTTGTATGCAGCACGACTTTGCAAGGAATGTTTGGAGTCCATCCCGCGACGGGGGAAATTCTATGGAATCATGATTGCTTTACGCAGCGCGTTTGCTCCTCTTCGGTCATCGCAGGGGATCTGCTGCTCGGAACGCATGGTTCGGGCGGAGGACGCGACAATCGTCTCGTCGCGTTCGATCTGGCTCAGAAAAAAGAACGATTCCGCGTGACTCGATCGGCCCCCTATGTTCCTTCCCCGCTCGCTACCGGCGATACGCTCTATCTATGGAGCGATGCTGGAATTGTTTCGTGTGTCGATGCGACGGATGGCAAGGTCCTGTGGAACAAACGCATTGGTGGAGACTACTCCGGATCGCCGATCATCCTCGGTGACTTGCTGGTAAACGTCTCCCACACCGGATCGGTCCAAGTCCTGCGAGCGAGCCGAGAGTTCGAGCAATTGGCAACCATCGAAACCGATCTCACGGTTCGGTCCACCCTGGTTCCAACTCAAGATCAACTCTTGTTGCGAGGTGAATCGGAACTTTGGATCATACCCCAATCCAAGTGATTGGCGATTCCTCGATTTCATTCCCACGGTTTATCCGTTTGAACTTCGCGCCCACTTTCGGCGAACCGCCCACGATTTTGTCAACTACAATACACGCCCGCTGTATTCACCCTTCACCACCTGAACTCTCCAGCAGGATTTACTATGATTCGTAGAACACTACTCGCATTGGCATTCGCTGCACTTTGCCAACCTCTGTACGCACAATCGTCGACCCCCGCGGCTTCCGGAGACGATTATCGGCAGCTCTTCAACGGCAAAGATCTCACGGGCTGGAACGGCGATCCGGCGTACTGGTCGGTTAAGGATGGAATCATTCACGGCGAAACCACAGCCGAGAATCCAGCCAAAGGGAATACGTTCCTGATCTGGACCGAAGGAAAGCCGAAGGATTTTGAGCTCAAACTTGAATTCCGATGCACCGCCGATAACAACTCGGGCATCCAATACCGCTCCAAACACATCACCGATAACTCGGCGAAGAACAAATGGGTGGTCCGGGGATACCAACACGAACTGCGCAACGAGGTGAAGTTCCCCAACGTGTCGGGCTTCATCTACGACGAAGGTGGGAAACGGGGCCGTATCTGTTTGACCGGCGAAAAAGCATCCTGGGAGAAGGATGGCAAAAAGGTCCAAGAGACATTGATGGATGCCGCTGCCTACGAAAAGCTGTTCAAGTTGAACGACTGGAATGAAGTGACCATTCGAGCCAAAGGCAACAACGTCCAGCATTTCATGAATGGAAAGCTGGTGCTCGACTTCACAGACAATGATCCTGCGTTGGCTCTCTCGGAAGGGGTAATCGCCCTTCAATTGCACGCCGGGAAGCCCATGTGGACCGAGTTCCGAAATATTCGCATTAAGGAACTGCGGTAAATCTGCAGTCGTTACGTTGCGAACGCGGCACAGCAAGCATTACTAGCAGCGAAACGTTACTGGTGACGAAACGGTTGCTAGTAGCCGGGGGTAGTTGAAGCGGACGGGGCTACGCTGATCGGAGCGAGTCCCAGTCGCTGTCGTGCCTCGCCGAGAATCTCTGCCGTGCGCGAAGCTCCGACACGCGTGACTCCCATGCTCCGTACATGAACGAGAGCATCGCAGTCCCGAACCCCACCAGCTGCTTTCACCTGCACTCCCCCCGAAACGTGATCCAGCATCAAACGCAGGTCTTCAAGGGTTGCACCGCCCGTACCGTAGCCCGTGCTCGTCTTGACCCAGTCGGCACCGTGTTCGCAGCAAATCTTGCAGAGTTCGATCTTCTGGGCATCGCTCAAGTAGCAGTTTTCGAAGATCACTTTGACCTTCCGATTGGCATCGTGCGCTAACCGGGTTATGGCGCCGATCTCTTCACTCACCAGCCGCCAGTTGCTGCTGAGCACGGCGCTGATATTGCTGACCATATCCAACTCCAAACATCCATCCTCGATCAGCTGCTCCGCTTCGATCAACTTCGTGCGCGTCGTGTGCCCGCCATGCGGAAACCCAACCGTGCTGCTCGGAGCAACCGTCGTCCCCTGCAACCGCTCGACGCAACGTCGATGGTAATAGGGCATAATGCAGATGCTCGCGACATCGTACGCGATCGCCAAATCAATTCCCGACTCCAATTGCTCCACCGTCAACGTTGGGTTGAGCAGCGAGTGGTCGATCATCTTGGAAAGGTCGGCGTAGGTGTAGTCTGGCATTTTGATTTTCGTGTCGGTAAGGGTGTTGGTGAGGAACGCCGGTGTTTGGCTGAATCGTTATCTGGCAAGCCCGCAGGCGCGCTGCGCTCGATCCAGTACCGCCCTGGCTCTCGCTCTGGCTCTCTCGGCCCCCTCGCGAAGGATTTGATCGACTCGGTCCGGGTTCCCTTCTAATTCCGCTCGACGTGCACGCGCAGGATCGAGATAGGCGTCGGCAGCGTCGGCAAGTCGCTTTTTGATATCCCCGTAGCCGAATCCACCTCGCAAATAAATCGCGCGGACTTCCTCGGTCTGTTCGGGCGTCGCGAAGAGTCGATAAAGCTGAAACAGATGGTCGGTTTCTGGATCCTTGGGATCCTCCATCGGACGCGAATCGGTGCTGATCCGCATGATCTTCTTCCGCAGGTCCTTGGCCGGTTCGAAGAGCCCCAAGGTATTGTTGTAGCTCTTGCTCATCTTCTCACCATCGGTTCCAGGCACCTTGGCAGCATCTGCCACGATCCTCGCTTCAGGCATCGTGAAGACTTCGCCGTAATGGGCATTGAAGCTTCGGGCCAAATCGCGGCATACCTCGATATGCTGGACTTGATCCTCTCCAACGGGAACCCAGTTCGCGTCATAAGCCAAAATGTCCGCCGCCATGAGAACGGGATAGGTGAACAATCCCGCATCTGCTTTTAGACCTTTCTCCTTTTTGTCCTTATAGGCGTGGCAACGCTCCAGCAATCCTAGGGGAGTCCCGGTCATGAGCAGCCAACAGAGTTCCGACACCTCGGGAATATCCGACTGCACAAACAACGTCGCTTTCGCAGGATCCAATCCGAGAGCCAACAGATCCAAGGCGGCATCACGTACGAAGCCTTGCAACACCGCTGCATCGCGAACAGTCGTCAGCGCATGAAGATCGGCGATAAAGTAATAACCTTCGTGCTCGTGCTGCAACTCGATGTACTGCTTGATCGCGCCGAAGTAATTGCCCCAATGAAACCGACCCGTCGGTTGTATTCCGCTTAGTACCCGCATGAATTCCTTGTTTCGTTTTTTGGAATGTTCCGAACCCGTTCCAAGATAGAAACGGGTTATCGATTCAACTGCAATGTTCGAACAATATCTTGCACCCGAGTCTTACCAAGGGACTCAATGGCCGCGGGCAAGCCCTCTAGGATCCGGATGCTGGCCAATGGATCGTAGTAGTTGGCCGTTCCGACTTGGATGGCGCTGGCTCCTGTGACCATGAACTCCATGCAGTCGTCAAGGTTCGCGATGCCTCCGACTCCAATGATCGGCACATCGACTTGACTGGCAACCTGGTGCACGCAACGCAACGCGATCGGTTTGATCGCCGGACCGCTGAGGCCTCCAACGTTGTTGGCGAGCAATGGCCGAGATTTTCGCCAATCGACAGCCATTCCAAGGACGGTGTTGATGCAGGAAACAGCATCGGTCCCGCCTTCCTTGGCCGCTTTGGCGATATCGACGATACGCGTCACATTGGGGGTCAGTTTGGTGATGATCGGGCATGCAAGCACGCCTCGCACCCCCTCGACCACTTTCCGGCATAGAACTGGATCGGTCCCGAAATCGACTCCGCCGGCGACATTAGGACACGATACGTTGAGCTCGACGGCTTGAAGTCCCTCCGCCTCGTTCAATCGTTCCGCAAGTGCGATGAAGTCCTCAAGGCTCTTGCCGGCAATGCTGACAATCACCGTCGCGCCGCAAGAGCGGAGATAGGGCCAATGATTGGCTAGAAAATAATCGATGCCATCGTTGTCCAAACCGATGGCGTTGAGCAACCCCGCACTGGTTTCGACGGTCCGCCACGGGGCATTGCCCGGTCGAGGATTCTGCGTGATCGTCTTGGGGAGCACCCCACCCAGACGTTCAAACGGAACCACTCCAGCAAGCTCTTTCGCGTATCCGAACGTTCCCGATGCGACCAACACCGGGTTAGCCAGCGTCAGGCGACCAAGCTGAACCGACAAGTCGACTGGCGACTCCGCTCCAGCGAAATCCATGGATTTGCCCGACTCAGACGTACCCGAATTAGCTAGGCCCGAATCAGCAGTGTGCGAGGATGGAACCGTAGGATTCATCAACCTGGCTGGCCTTTACCTAATCGTTTGGCAATCGCTTCGGTGGGCAATGGAATGATCGTCGCATTGGCCATCGTGTCGGTCGCGAGGACGTCGAGCGAAGCGTCCGCAGTATCTTCCGCCTCGTACTGGACGAGGTAGGCGCCCACCTGCAAATAATTCTCGTGGAATGTGGGTGGCCAAAAGTCCTCAGCGCGGTGCGCCAAGGTTCTTGCAAGCAACCGCGTGGCTCGTCCAGAGAATCCGCTCAAGACCATCTCTAGCCGCCCCAAAGACTCTCGGAAGATATAAAAGACCAGCGCTGCATCTTTACCTGGTGTCGCTCCTCCTGCGAACTCCCAAGTTCCGTCAGCTTTCTCGTAATAAAGTCCCGGCTCCGTCGACTTCTCCGACTTGCTGAGCTGACGTCCGGCCGAGCAAGCTGGCGGATGGGGATCGTGATCCCGATATCGGAGAAAGAACGGGCAAGCGCGATCGGATGCCTTCTCCACGTCGTCCTGGGAAACGAAAGGATCGCAGCCAAAAGCATTCGCCAACACCAACTCGACAGTCGGATTGCTTTTTACCGACCCCAAACAGACCATGGCCTTATCGCCATTCATCTCCGAAAAGTCATCGTAAACATTCTGAGACCGAGCGTGGACTTGCTCCGTCGACATGGTCCCCGGACTCCAAACCAGCGTTTGTCGCAAGTGCTCGATGTGCGGAACGTCCTTGCCCGCCGTCTTCTTGCCCGAAACCGCCTTGGCCGTTCCCCCCAACGTGGAGACACCATTGAGGACTTCGCCCGCCAATACACTGTCGGAAGCGACGATCCAAGCGGTGTCGGCATTTTCATCGTCGGGCGGCTTGCGGACTCCAACGCAAATCTCCAATCGGCTGCGTCGGGCGAGCATCTCCCAAAAGTTCTCGGGGGTCACGGCGAACAGCGCGCCAGGGAGCTCTTCCGCGCGAGCATACCCATGTTCGATCAAGTAATCACAGAGGCGCGACAACGCTTCGATCGGTATGTACTTAGCCTCGTTCTTCAGCAACGCAGCGACTTGGTGACGGTCCAATCCCGTGTATTCGACTATCGCCTTGATCGTTCCCGGTCGCTTCCTTCGATCGGGGGTATGTCCTAACAGTTCTGCTAATCGGAATGCGTACCGCATGATCCTGATTTCAACTTTCTTGCAGAAGGAGTGCTCGCTATCGCCAGCAGGCGCAGCCTTTGGAAAAGGTTCCCCATCGAACCGCTATCGCGGCCCCGTATCTCTATAAAGATACCTGATAACACGACAGAATGTCTCGACGAAGAGACTTACAGGATACCAAAATCCCCTTAAAAGTTAAGTAGACTCACACTGCGGCGATTGCACTGGTTCGATTCGCTCGGACCTTCTCGATTCCGATTCGGTTTTTCCTCCAAAATCTGATACTCTATGGCAGTCTGAGTTTCCATCTTCCATAAGCGGTTTCCTCGATGAGTTTCATGCGTTTTCCCGCCCCTTCTTTCCAGGGCATCCAAGTCCTTTTCGGTGCAGCGGTTTGCTCGACTCTTTTGTTCCAACCCGGGACAGCACAAGAATCGAAGTCGTCGGTTCCTGCCTCGCTCGCGGAGTTGGCCAAAATGGATGTCGGGGACTCCGACACATTGAAAGCGGGCAAACTTGCCGCCCAGCTCCGCTCCTCGGGCACTTTTACGCTTCTCCAGACTCTGGAAGCGATGCGAGGCGCCACCCCGATCGGAAAGAACTGGCTCATGGGGTTCGCCAACCAAGCCTACAAAAAAGAGCTGGCGTCGAAGCCTCCCCAGGAACTGAACGCCGCGTTGGAACGCTTCCTTGCAGACCGATCCCAAGACGGGGAAGCCCGAGCGACGGTATTCGAGTGGCTCACGCAATCGAATCCAGAATCACGCAAGACTTGGCTCGCGCGGATGCAAGACGACCCGAGCCCCGAGCTTCGCTTCGCAGCGATCGACGCAGCCCTTCCGACTACGAAGGAAGTCGAACCCCTCCTCCGGTTGCTCGAGAATGCACGACATCCCAATCAAGTCTCGACGATCATCAAATCGCTGGCGGATGCAGGAAAGGAGATTGATCAAGCCAAACACTTCGGCTTCCTCCAGTCCTTTCGTTTGATCGGGCCGTTCGATCACGTCGGCACCAAAAACTTCAACAAAGCATTTCCTGTCGAAACAGATTGGATCGCTGGCAAGACCGCCGATACTTATGAAGGGAAGCACGGCGAAGTCCGTTGGATGGAACACACAACGGATGACAAAGACGGCAGTGTCGATCTGGCCAAACTCTACAACAACGAAAAGGGGTGCATTGTCTACGCCACGGCTGAATTCAATTCCCCGATCGACGGACCCGCAGAACTGAGACTTGGCTCTATCATCGGTCAGAAGGCTTGGGTGAACGGCAAACAGGTGATGGCCAACGAAGTCTATCACTCCGCTTCGCAGATCGACCAATACATCGAACCGATTCAATTGAAAAAGGGGCTCAATCGAATTCTGATCAAGCTCTGTCAAAACGAGCAAAAAGAGTCGTGGGCACAAAATTACCAATTCATGGTCCGCATCACCGACTCCACAGGCAAGGCCATCCAGCCGCTCGCAAAGAACTGATCTGCGGCATGCGAATGGATCTACGTAACTACTTCATCGCTTCCAACCCAACGCGCGATTCCTATCATCCGGACCGTCTGACATGTCTTCCTTGAAATCATTTCGAATCCAACGAGCCTTCCTCCAGTTTCTTTTGGGCTCGGCCGCGACGGTCGTTCCCCTGGTGTTGCCGCTTCCCGATGCGTTGGCCGATTGGCCTCAGTTTCGTGGCGAAACAGCGAATCCGGTTCTGTCCGGTGTAAGTCTGCCGGTCGAGTTCGGAGGGGAAACGAAAAAGAACGTCGCTTGGAAAATAGATATCCCGGGCCGATCGGTCGGGGGGGCGATTGTCGTTGGAGATCAAGTCATCACGACCAGCAGCGGCGGGATGGACCAACGGCGTCTCTTCGTGCTCAGCTTTGACGCGAAGGATGGCAAGAAGCTTTGGGAGCAAGAGTTGATCGCGCGAGGTCGCCCCTATTCGCACCCGACCAGCGCCAACGCTGCGCCGACCCCTGCCTCCGACGGCAAAAACGTTTACGCATTCTTCAGCTCCAATGACTTGGCATGCGTGTCGCTCCAAGGGGATTTGCTGTGGTATCGCTCCCTGACTTCGGAGTTCCCTAAGGCTGCGAACGACACGGGCATGAGTTCCTCTCCTTTGCTCATCGATGGCGTGTGCGTGATCCAAATCGAGTGCCAAGGGGACTCGTTCGCCGCGGGACTCGATGCCGCAACGGGGGCGATGCTGTGGAAGATCGATCGCCCCGCCAAGGCGAATTGGTCCTCTCCGACGTCCATGACCGACGCGGATGGTCAGAAGCTCGTGGTGATGCATTCAGGCGAGGATGTCTTGGCCGTGAAACCGAAAGATGGCTCGATCGCCTGGCGATTGGAAACGGGATGCTCGACCGTACCATCTTCGTTGGTGTTTGAAAACAAACTCTATGTTCCCGCCGGCGGGATCACCGCTTTCGATCTTTCCAGTTCCGGAACACCCAGCAAACTTTGGGCATCGAACAAAGCCAACTCGAACGCTTGCTCACCCCTCGTCAAAGACGGTCGAATGTACACCGTCAATCGAACGGTGCTCGTCTGTAGCGATATCTACACCGGTATGGTCTTGTGGCAACTCCGCATCGCGGAGGGAAGCATTTGGTCCTCGCCTGTCATTGCTGGAGATCGGCTCTATCTATTCTCCCAAGACGGCGTTTGCTCGGTGGTGAAACTGGGAGCAGATGGTGGGGAGAAACTGGCTGCCAATCCGCTGGGAGAAGAAGTGCTCGGCTCGCCAGCCATATCCGGTAACGCAATGTTTGTGCGCAGTGTTTCCTCGCTATGGAAAATCGCAGAGTAGATTCCGCTGCCCACCACTCTCACTTCAGATACATCTTCGGTGAAACCTCAATCTGTTCAGTTTGAACCAGTCGCTGCACCTGTTCGAGGGAACGCGCATGTCCCTGGTTCCAAAAGCATCACGAACCGAGCGTTGATCTGCGCTGCAATGGCTCAAGGGCCGTCGATCCTGTCGGGGGTCCTCGAAAGCGAGGATACCGAGGTGATGATCGAGGCTTGGAAAAGCCTCGGTCTCTCCCTGCATTGGGACAAACAATCGGAAGTCGTAAGAATCGAAGGCTGCGGTGGCAAGCCACCTAAGCCGCACGGGGACTTGTACATCGCGAATAGCGGAACATCGATCCGATTCCTGACCGCAGCCTTGGCCGCGACGCAAGGCGAGTACCGACTTGACGGCGTCCCCCGTATGCGAGAGAGGCCCATCGCCGATCTCATCGACGGGTTGCGAGAGCTAGGTGCAGATGTTTGCAGCGAAAATGAATCCAATCCAAATTGCCCCCCTGTACGCGTGCACGGCTTGGGACTTGAAGGGGGAGACGCACATGTCGCAGGGAACGTCTCAAGTCAGTTCCTGAGCGGAATGATGATGGCATCCCCCTATGCGCGAGCACCCATCACGATACAAGTAACCGGGGAGCTTGTTTCCAAGCCTTATGTGGAGATGACAGCAGCCGTCATGCAATCATTCGGCGTCTCGGTAGAGAGCCATCCATCTGAAAACTCCGCTAAACTGCATTACCAAATCAATGCACCGATGTTCTATCGTGGCTGCGAATATGCGATCGAGCCAGACGCTTCGGCCGCAAGTTACTTTTGGGGGGCTGCTGCGATCACCGGTGGAAAAGTGCGGGTGCAAGGGCTTTCGCGAGGGGCTTTGCAAGGGGATGTCGGTTTCGTGGAAGTCCTTGAGAAGATGGGATGCGAAGCTATCTACGGCGAGGACTTTATCGAAGTCATTGGCAAGCCGTTGCGAGGAATCGATATTGATATGAATGCCATCAGCGATACCGTTCAAACCTTGGCTCCGATTGCTATGTTTGCAGAAGGACCAACGCGTATACGCGGGGTGGCCCACAATCGCCATAAAGAAACCGATCGGATCGGCGACCTGGCGAAAGAGCTTCGCAAAGTCGGAGCTCAAGTAACCGAGCACGAGGACGGACTGACGATCCAACCAGGAGCCTACCACCCAGCCGTGTTGGAAACCTACCATGACCACCGTATGGCGATGAGCTTCGCTTTGATCGGCATGCGAACGCCAGGCATCACGATTTTGGATCCTCGGTGCACGAACAAGACCTTCCCGCGATACTTCGAGGTGATGGGGGATTTGATTGGTCAGTCCCCTTGTTATCGGTAGCTCCGAACGCTCTTGCCTACCAAGATTGTTATCTTCGACCGGAGCAATTGCAAGAAAGAGAGATGCAACGAGCGTCCCCAGTATCCAGCTTGGAAACAGAAGGGATGCTAAGATCGATGCGATCAAGAGGTGTTCGATGAGGACACCTACCTGACCCCGCGATATATCCAACGGTAAGATGTTCATGGCGGAGGGTAACAAGCCATCGAACAAGAAGAGAAATAGTACGAACAACCCTATCGGCCTGTAGCGATACCACTTTGGCGGATCGACACCTGCACCGCGAAGTGCGACTATTGCAATCTCTGCAGGAAACCTTCGGAAACTTCGAGGTGACGATCGAATTTAGGTCCCATTTTATCAAGCTGCTTGGTCATAACGCTCATCCGTGGATTGCGTTCAAAGTACGAACGATGTAGATGCATGAATCGCCAATAAAGTCCATCCCAGACTTCACACCAGTCTCCTTTCTTGAAGTTGCTCATCTTGAGCACATAGGAGGAGCCGCTGATATAGGGTTTGGTTGTGATCATCCCACCATCAGCGTGCTGACTCATGCCATAGACATTCGGTACCATCACCCAATCGTAAGAATCGACGAATAACTCCATGAACCATTGGTAAATGGCATCCGGATCGATTTCGCAAAGCAACATGAAATTACCGAGTATCATCAGCCTCTCGATGTGATGGCAGTAGCCTGTCCGGAGTGTTCGCCGAATGACCACATCCACCGGCTCGATCCCCGTGGTACCGTTGTAGAATGATTGGGGCATCGGTCGGTGATGCCCCCAGTAGTTACAAGTCCGTTGGAGCCGACCTAGTTTTCGATAGACGAGCCGCATGTACTCTCGCCATCCGATCACTTGCCGAAGAAATCCTTCGAGGGAATTCAATGGCACATCGGCTCGACGCTTCATGGCCTCTTCGATAATCGTCTCGGGACCGATCAATCCGATGTTGAGCATTGGGGTGAGTACCGAGTGAAACAGGACGGAAGCCTCGCGATCGATTGCGTCTTCGAAGTCGCCGAATTGGGCTAGGCGTTCATCGAGAAAGCGGAGGAGCCAACGATGGGCGTCCGTTTCATGAAACGGATACATCAATGCAAGGTCATCGCCGATCGCATGGGGAAAACGATGGCGGATGTACTCGCTCGCCTCCTTGGAGTAGGGGCTGGGCGCGGGGTTCTCGATAGCAGGAAGGTTAATCTCTTTGGGAAGCTTTTTACGGTTGTCGGTATCGAAACTCCATTTGCCACCGACCGGCTTTCCATCCTCGTCGAGAAGCAATCGCAATCGATTCCGTTGCTCGATGTAGAAGTTTGTAAAGAAGTACTTTTTCTTTCCCTCGGTCCAGCGTTCGATTTCGGCGATTGGGGTAATGAAATTGGGGGATGGATGGATGGTCAATCGAATTCCAGCAGTGTGAAGAGCAGATCCAATGCGGCGGGACAGAAAATCATCCTCGGGGTCGATCATATGCGCCTCGGAGATCTGCTGCTCTACCAATGCTTGGGCCAGATCCTGAGTCGAGGGGAGGGTGTGGGCTTCGACATAATGTTTCCGTCCACCTTTGGGAACCGCAGCATGATCGAAGTGCCATCGCATGGACGCCCGATGAAGCATGAGTTTCTGGCGATGGAAGGGATATTGGGAGAAATACAAAGGGTCTTCGATCCAGAAGGTATCGGTCGCTGGGAATTTCTCCGTCAGGTTGTGGAAGAGTTGGTGTGGGAAAACCAGGGTAGCGGATCGAGGGGCTGGCATGCTTAGGATGCTTTCAGGGAGCCGATGCTCTTGGCGGTAGCAGGATCTTGGATTACACTTCTCCGTTCCAGTAAAGCCGGGAGTCAATCCGCGATTTGCAACGCAAATCGTAGTCAGCCTTGGTCGAGCTGGGAAAAATCGGGCCGTAGCGCAGCCTGGATTAGCGCGCTACCTTGGGGTGGTAGAGGTCGGGAGTTCGAATCTCCCCGGCCCGATTGCTAAAAACCCTGCATTTCCTCGCGAATTGCAGGGTTTTTTCGTAGGCAATTTCCTTTTCCGCCAGCGCTAGGAAATACGCTAGCCGGGGAACTATACTAAACTCCCATCTGGATCGGCTTTTGCCCTCTCTCTCCGGGTCCAGATTCCTCCCAACTGCTTAGCATTCTCCCCTTTTCCTCGTTGATCGAGTCCCCATGAATACCTATTCGAAGATTCTTTGTTGCTTCGTCGTTGGATGGTTGGCCGTGAGCGGTAGCACGCTGTGGGCGCAGCCATTTGCAAATAAAAAATACGGACAGGAAGACAAGTTCCGTCAGTTGGAAGAGATTCTTCCCACCCCCAACTCGTACCGTGCTGCTACAGGGGAACCTGGCCCAGACTATTGGCAGCAGAAGGTCGATTACAACATCGATGTGACGCTCGATGATGAAAAGCAAACCATCTTTGGCTTGGAATCGATCCGCTACCACAACCAATCTCCTCATGGTTTGAAGTATCTCTGGTTGCAGCTCGATCCCAATATCTTTAAACCGGATAGCGATGCCAACAAAACCCGTTCGGGGCGCTTCGGAGGCTCGCAAGGCCGAGTCTCAACGGGCGAGATCGAAGCGATCAAACTGAGGCAGTCGTTTGAAGGTGGCTGCAACATCGAGACGGTCACGGACATGCAAGGCAACGCGATCCCCCACAAGGTCGTGGATACGATGATGCGAATCGATCTCAAGTCGCCGTTGCCCTCGGGAGAGGTCTTTCAGTTCAAAGTGAAATGGAACTACAAGATCAACAATGCAAGGCTTTTAGGAGGAAGAGCTGGCTACGAGTACTTCGAAAAGGACGGGAATTATCTCTACGAAATCGCACAGTGGTTCCCTCGCTTGGCCGCTTTCACCGATGTGAACGGATGGCAACACAAACAGTACCTGGGGCAAGGAGAGTTCACCCTCGAATTCGGTGATTACATCGTTCGCATCACCGCACCCGCAGATCATATCGTCGCCTCAACGGGCGTCCTTCAAAATGCGAATGAGGTTTTGACAGAGAAACAACGCAATCGACTGGAAGAGGCAAAGAAGTCGCCTAAACCGATCTTCGTCGTCACTCCCGAAGAAGCCAAAGAAAATGAAAAGGAGAAGGCCAAGGAAACAAAGACTTGGGTTTACCATGCCGAAAACGTTCGAGACTTTGCATTCGCCTCGAGCCGGAAATTTATTTGGGATGCGCAGGGACATGACGTTAACGGAAACGAGACCTTGGCAATGAGCTACTACCCCAATGAAGGGGAACCGCTTTGGAGCAAATACAGCACGCATGCCATCATCCACACTCTGAACGTCTACAGCCGATACAGCTTCGACTATCCCTATCCCATTGCCATCAGCGTCAATGGACCTATCGGGGGAATGGAATACCCGATGATTTGCTTCAATGGACCTCGTCCACGAGAAGACGGTACCTATTCATCGGCCACCAAGTATGGATTGATCTCGGTCGTGATCCATGAAGTCGGGCACAACTACTTTCCCATGATCGTCAATAGCGATGAAAGACAGTGGTCGTGGATGGACGAGGGAATCAACACGTTCCTGCAGTACCTTGCTGAACAAGAGTGGGAGGACAAGTATCCGTCGCAACGTGGGGAACCCGAGTTCATCGTCCCCTACATGCAAAGCACCGAGCAAGTTCCGATCATGACCAATAGCGATTCGATCATGCAGTTTGGCCCGAATGCCTACACCAAACCTGCCACGGCTCTGAACGTATTGAGAGAAACGGTGCTGGGGCGCGAACTTTTTGATTTCGCTTTTCGCGAGTACTCGGTCCGATGGAAATTCAAACGACCAATGCCCGCTGACTTCTTCCGAACCATGGAGGATGCGTCTGGAGTTGACTTGGATTGGTTTTGGCGAGGATGGTTCTATACCACTGAGCATTGCGATATCGCAATGGACAAGGTCGAGATTTTTGAGCTCGACACCAACTCACCCGACGAAAATGCCGAGATTGCTAAGCAGAAAAAAGAAAGCCGCCGCAAGTCGCTTTCCGAACAGCGAAACGAAGGCATGAAACGTCGAGTCGACGAATTTCCAGAGCTCAAGGATTTCTACAACACCTACAACCCGAACGAAGTGACCGACGAGCAGCGCAAGGCGTTTGAGAAGTTCAAGTCGGAATTGAGCGATAAGGAGCGAGCAGTCTTCGAAAGCACTGATCGCTATTGCCGTGTCGCACTGAAGAACGAAGGTGGTTTGATCATGCCGATCATCCTCCTGGTGACCTACACAGACGATACCACTAAGGAGATTCGTATTCCCGCCGAGATCTGGCGAGTGAATAACTTGCAATGCGACACGTTCTTCGTCGCGGAGAAAGCAATCAAAGAAATCGAGTTGGATCCGTATCGCGAGACGGCAGATATCGACCGTTCCAACAACTACTTCCCAGCTCGATTCGAACCGACTCGATTCCAACTTTTCAAAGGCGGACGTGTTGGACGCGGAGGAGCGGCGGGCGGCGAGGAAAATCCAATGCAACGAGCAAAGCGATTGGAAGAAGCGAAAGCGAAAGCGGAGAAAGCCAAGTCCGAAGCGAAAGAAGCGGAGGATTCGCCGAAGAAGCCTGAAGTGAAAGAGGATGCTTCGCCCACTATCGATGGAAAGGAGGCGAAGAAGCCTGAGCCGACGGTGAAGAACGACGATGAAGCCGCAAAGAAGAAAAAGAAAGAGCTAAGGGAAGAGCGAAAGAAGAAGAAAAAGAAGGAAGCAGCTGCAGTGGGGGCCGACAAGTGATCGCTTGGCGCCTGAAGGATTGTAACACGCGTCGTTGGCTACTAGCCGCGTTAATGATAGGACTCGCCTGCTTGATCGGTACCGATCAAGCAGTTGCGCACCCCTACCATATCTGCGTCGGTCAAATGGCTTGGAACTCCCAATCCAAGGTTTGGGAGGTATCGCTTCGGCTCCACCCGCAGGATCTGGAGCGAGCCATGAAGCATTGGCGGCTTGCTGGCGTCACGCGGCCGCTATCGGATAATCAGCTCGCGGAACTTCAGAAGGGCTGTAGCGCTGAGGACCCGGAATTTGAGAAAACCATTTCGGAGTTCCTGCAGGGTGAATTCTTTTTTCTCGCACTACCCAAAGATTCGAAGTCCAGCGACGCCAAAGCGAGAATGGAATCCAAGGAAGCCAATCCCTTCGTTTCTAGCATGCAGTGGATTGGGAAGGAGACGGAGAAAGGATGGCTTTGGCTTCATTTTGAATTAACTCCGCCCAAATTGGATCGAGAGAATCCTGAGCTTTGGATTGTCAATAAGATCTTGATCGATGTCGTGGACAAGCAAGAAAACTCGCTCGCTGTCCAATGGTCACCGATGGAAAAGGTTTCGTATCAATTCAAAAAAGGTGAGATCGCGCGGCGCATGACGTTGAAATAGACAGCGATACACCGAAAATTGTTTTTCCGTCAGCCGCTAGCGCTCTTCGAAAACGTAGTTGCGAAATATTGTTTAACAGTCAGCCGATAGAGACTGTTGCGATAGTAGCATTTCACGCAGTTCTATTTGGGTCGAAGGTGTTCTGAACTTTCGATCGCAGCTGTTTATTGTTGGTCGGTCGTTTTGTGCGATCGATTAATGGATTACAGATGCTCGGAATTGCGTCTATTGTGGGGTTTCTCGCCCTTAATCGAACTACTTCTCCTCCACTTACGCTCCGGCGGGTTGTGCAGACGGAATGTCCCTTGCTGATGCGATTAGTTTGATCAATCGCTTCATGTTGAAAACCATGGCCGTTCCAAACATCTGGATCGGAACTTTGTCTTTGCCTCGATAACGAGACCGACGCGCACCATGGTGATTGACCAACGCGTTGAGCTTGCGCTCGATGGCCGGATGAGCCTTGCGCACCTCGGCAAAGCGATCCGTCCGGCTGCGATCTCGTATCCGCTGATGTTCGGCTTCATACTCACTTTTCATCACCGAACGACCGAACGGAGAATTCTCTTTCGATCGATGACATTGGGAAGCAAGAGGGCAGCCAGCGCATGTGGCTTTGGCAAATCGATAGGTCGTACCGCTGGGCTCTACCTGTTTGTAATGCGAAAGCTGCGCTGCAGGGCAGCGCACGCATGTTTCTCCGTTCGCGTTCGTGACTACTTCGAATTGATCTGCAGGAATCGCTACATCTTCGCGTGGCTTCTTGCGCGGCGTAAAAACAGTCATGGCCGGTCCATCTGGCGACTCGAGTTTGCGAATCATTGCACCGTCGAAGCCCGCTCCGTCGATGGATAGTTCTTATTCAACATAGAACACCATAGAAGGCACCATAGAAGGCACCCACCTATGGCAGCACCATAGGTGGCACCCATCTATTAGCGACCAAAGAAGGCACCCACCTATTCACCATAATCTATGGGGATCATTTGGACAGCGTTCTTAATCGTAGGCACCCATCTATCCTAATCGTAGCTAGTGGAAGGCACCCATCTACCCGGGGCGATCGGCGCGGGGGGCACGGGCGATCGGGGGGAAGAATGGGGCTGCGGATGCGGGATTTGGGGCCAATTTGGACCGACCAAAGAAGGCACCCACCTATTCACCATAATCTATGGGGATCATTTGGACAGCGTTCTTAATCGTAGGCACCCATCTATCCTAATCGTAGCTAGTGGAAGGCACCCATCTACCCGGGGCGATCGGCGCGGGGGGCACGGGCGATCGGGGGGAAGAATGGGGCTGTGGACGCGGGATTGGGGGCAACTTGGACAGAGTTGCAGTCGACTTGGCCAGGAAGTGCGCAGCAGCGAACATGGCCCAGTGCTGGAGTTCGGGCGAGGTGAGAGGCGGGGCTCTCGCCATGGCGCCATGGCGGAGTGGGCACCGCGAGGGGGGGTAACAGAGCGAGCGGCTAGGCGGTAGAGCAGCTACTAGGCCAAGCAAGCTTCTGCTAACCGAGGGCCGCTAAGCGAAGCAAGCGGCGACGAGCCGCTGGCCGCGACTCCAGCGATTGTTGGTCCGCTCCGCGTCGGCTACCATCGACTTGGGACTTCCACTACAGCGGCTGGTGCCAAAGTACTTCGTGTAGTTCCATACCAAGTCGCACCACATGCTGGGTTCGACTCCCAGCCCAGAGAATAAGGGCTTCAAGGATTCGGGGACCGGATGCAATTTCCCAGGAGGATGACCCTTCTGCTCCGCTGTCCAACGCAATAGCTTCACGTAGTCTTCCAGGTTCATGTTCAAGAACCCTTTGTTGCTGGCTCGCAGGCCGTTGGTGCAGGGCTCTGGATCCAACGAGTTCACCTTGGGGTCGAGCGTGAAGGGGGCCAGCCAAGCGTCTCTGGGGACCAGAGGACGGGGGCCACGGTTCTGACGAGCCTTCTTCTGCTCCTCCACCGTCATCTTGGTCCTCCGTTTGATCGATTCCTCTTTCGATAAAGGAACGCGATCCAGAGCCGTCGATTCGATCATTGCACCGTTGGCAGCTTGGAGACGATCGTACACGGAGGTGTGGATGGAGAGTTCGATCGTTTCGGCTAGATTCGCGCGGAGGACATTGAGATCGACATACATGGCGCATGCGAGCAAACCGGCTTCATCGAGAAGCCGATTGGCTTTGAATCGGCCTTCCCAGAAGCAACCGGTGCATTTGTCTTCTGCATTGGCTCGCCTGGCGATGACTTCGGCGAGAGAGCGCATGAACCAAGAGATATCGGAGAGTCGGCTTCGATACTCTTTGATCTTTTCTGGATCGGCTACGGCGCTTCGGACATCTTCTTCGTTGGCCTCGGCCAAGACATCGAGGATCCGGGTACCAGGAAAGAGTCGCAGCCAACGTGTGGCAACTTCTTGGTCAGACCAAGTAGCCACGACGTCGGGACGATTGCGGAGGACGACATGGAGGTGATTGGATAGGACGGCATATTCGAGAACGTCGATACCAAAGACGGAGGCAAGGGATTCGAGTCTTTGGCGAATCCATTCTCTTCGGTGGGAGTAGTCTGTGCTGGTGAGCTCATCGAAACCAGCCAGAAAGGCGCGACGGACACAACGGTTGTAGCAATGGACAAGGCAGATTTCGTTGCTAACGAATTGCTCAGAACGGAGCGTGCTGGACATGATGGATCTCTCCAGAGGTTCGGGGTGTAGATCCTATTACGTTATGGGATGGGGGAGCGGGTTGCAACCAAATAGAAGAACATTTTGGAGTGGGGGAATGCGAGCTAATCGAAGGCACTCAGCCGAGCGAATAGGTGGCAACGAGCGAATAGAACGAATAGAAGAGAACGAATAGAAGAGAACGAATAGAAGGCACCCATCTTTTGGGGGAGGAGGAAGATTGAAGGCACCCACGCATTGGGGGGATTCTCGCAAAGTCGCGAAAGCGCGAACGGATAGGAGGCACCCATCTATCGAGGGGGAGCGGCGCCGGGGGAGGTTTTTGTAAACGCGCAGAGGCTCAATGGAGAGCAAATAGAAGGCACCCACGTTTTTGCGCAACCAAATGGAAGGACATTTTGGATTGTGGGAATGCGAGCATTCTGGAGAGATTGTGGCACCCATGTAGGAGAGAGGATTGGTGCGAGGAGGTTTCTCGCCAAGGCGCTACAACGAATAGGTGGCACCCACCTTTTGGGGAGGCACGCAATGAATAGAAGGCACCCATCTTTTGGGGAGCGTTTTGGATTGCGGGAATGCGAGCATTCTGGAGAGATTGTGGCACCCATGTAGGAGAGAGGATTGGTGCGAGGAGGTTTCTCGCCAAGGCGCTACAACGAATAGGTGGCACCCACCTTTTGGGGAGGCACGCAATGAATAGAAGGCACCCATCTTTTGGGGAGCGATCTACTGGGGGGGACGTTTCTCGCAACGGCGCCGAGGCGCAAAAGAAGGCTAATCGAAGGCACCCACGCATTGGGGGGAGTTGGGGGGGATTCTCGCAAAGTCGCGAAGGTGCAAAGGAGGATAAGGGGGCGAAAGTGGGGTGCCCAGGATGGGAGGGATTCCCAGGATGGGGGGAGATGGTGGAAGGGGCGTGTACGCCTACGGCTGACTGCTAAACGCATCGGGGGCACCCATGAAGTGCGCCCACTAAACGCATTGGGGGCACCCATGAAGTGCGATGTATTGAAGTGCACCCATGAAGTGCGATGTAGACAAAATGAGGGCACCCTTTAGACGAATTGGGGGCACCCACGGAGTGCGTGAGGAGCTGGCAGTGGTATGTGCGTGCGTGCGTACCAGGGAACGTTCTGTTCGATCTAGGGAACGTTCTGTTCGATCGTAAGAAGTTGGTCAATGATTGGTCGAAGGACTTCCTGGACCGAGCCGTCAGGCCATGTGACGGTGAGTCGATCGATTTCGGTCTTGGCTCCCAAGCCGAAAGTCACAGGCAACTCGACTTGCGATAAGTAGCTTCGGGTGGGACTGACACGACGCATTTGTCGTTCATCCCCCATTCGGATTTCCACGGTGGCTCCAATTCCATCGCGATTCGATTTCTTCCCCACAAGCTTCACTCGAAGCCAATGATTCCCCACCTTTTGATCGTTTCGAAGCAATCGTGCTTTTTGACCGCAACTTGAAACGAGAAGATCGAGATCGCCGTCGCCATCGATATCGGCATAGGCAGTCCCGCGTCCAACCATCGGCTTGTGAAGATCAGGACCTGTTTCGCTTTCACGGCACTTGATGAACTCCGTGCTGAATTGTGCACCAGCATTCCAAAACAGCTGCGGTGGCTGCTCGTAATGCTGGCTGGCCTGAACGCGTGCAATGTCCTCTTCCAAGTGCCCGTTGGCTTGAAAAATATCGAGTCGACCATCGAGATCAAAATCCAGAAACAGAACTCCAAACGTGAGCTCTAGACGGGTCGCGGGCCCAAACCCATTGGCAACTGCCGCATCGTAAAATTGGAGATTCCGAGATCGGGAGACATAAAGGGCCGACATCTCGTTCGCAAAATTACCGATAGCCACGCCGATGGACGCATCGTTTCGAAATGCAGCTGCATCGATTCCCATCGCACCGCGTGCGGCGCCGGAGGCGTCAAAGGCGACACCCGCCAAAGCACCGATCTCTTCGAACGTTCCATCCCCTGTGTTGTGCATGAGAAAGTTTTGAACTGTGTCATTGGCGATGATGAAGTCCAAATTGCCGTCGGCGTCGAAATCCTCAAATACCAACCCCAGCGACTTAGCCATCGGAACTTGGGTCGAGGGATTGAGGACCTGCAGCCCTGCTTCCTTCGATACGTCTCGGAAGGTTCCGTCTCCATTGTTCTGAAAGAGAGAAGGGAACGTGCCACCGAACGGCTGGGGACGCCCATAGGCTCGCTCCGAACCGCCTACCAACCGGAACTCTTGAGCCAGATCCAGTTCGCGGCTCCATTGCACGTAGTGAGTGACCAGCAAATCGATATCGCCGTCCTTATCGTAGTCAAACCACCCGCTGGAAACGCTCCAAGCATTTGGCTCGCCACCTACGCCTGCTGAATCGGTGACATCGGTGAACTTCGAGCCGTCGTTTCGAAACAAAAGATCTTTACCAAGACAGGAGACGAACAAATCGACACGACCGTCATTGTTGTAATCTCCCATTGCACAGCCCATGCCGTAGACTTCAACCTCCAATCCAGAGCCGGAGGTGACATCGGTGAATACCCCTTTTCCATCGTTGGCAAACAGCTTCAGAGTGGCCGCTGGGGAGTCTGGCTTTTTGTCCTGTGGCCAAGCGCAAGAGTTGATCAACAGAATGTCTTGGTCGCCATCGGAATCGTAATCGAAGAACGCGCAGCCGCTCCCCATCGTTTCGGGTAAGAGTTTTTCACCGGTCGCGCCACTCGTGTGTTCGAACGCCACCAACTGACTGGCTTCGGTGACATCCGTCCACTTCACGTTTGGAACCGTGACTTTCGGCATTTCGCGTCGATCAGGAAGCGACGTCTCTTGAACGATCTCCTCCTTGGGCTTGGGCTTTTGGGAAAGATAGAAATAAGCACCTCCCCCGATGATCGCAAGGAGCGCGAAGACGATCGCAGAGCCTTTAAAGGCCCTCGCGATCACAGCGTCGTCCTGCTCCGATTCTTGATTCTCCAACTCGTTGTTGCTATTCGACGAAGCCATCACGGATCACTCAGATTCTTTTTGCAATGGGTAAATGACCAGGGACTCTGCTGCTTCGTTGGCGGCAGGATATTTTTCGCGAGCCAACCCGACTGCGATTCCCTGCGCGTTGTCATCGGGTTTGAAACGGAGATGCAAATCTTTATGTTTGCGCTCCAGTTCTTTGTTACCGAGCTGCGCATAAATCAAACCCAGATTGTAATGGGCGTTTACGTTTTCCGAATCGATGGCGATAGTTCGTAGGAATTGCTTGGCGGCATCGTGAAGCATCGCCTTGCGATTCGGTTCCTCGGTTTCCGATCGCAATTGCTCCGCGCGATCGAAGAGGGTCCGTCCCAACACGTTGAGCGCTTCGATATCCTTGCTGAAATCGAAACCACGCGATTTCCGTTCTTCTGTCGTCTGGTCAACGATGGCTCGGAAGTTCGCCTCGGCCTCGACCAATCGTCCTTGCTCGCGATTGATCAAACCGCTGAACCAAGCGATCGTCCATTCCGGTGCTTTGGGATCCTCGAAGGCGACCGCTCTGCGGATGGCATCTGCCGATTCGTCGATTCTTCCCTCTCGCAAGTAAACGCGCGCCAAGTTCACCGGTCCATCGAAACGGCCAAGCTTCTCGACTTCCTTAAAAGCCTCCTCCGCCTGCTTCAATTCCGATTTCCCCTCCAAGAACAATCCGATGCCGTAATCGTTCCAACGTTGCCAAACAGGGATGGCTGATTTTTGCTCCATCGAAACAGGCTCTAAGCCCTCGACGGGGAAGGTGACTGTGTCTTGGGCCAGCGTGAGGATTGGCAAATTATTGGTGTAGTTTCCTTCGGCATCCAAGCCCGAATTTGACACGTTGACCCCCGCGTTGCGCTCTCGATCCTCCGGTTTGGTCGACTCCGCCAACCGCTTGTGCACAATCTCCATGTACTCGTGATCGAACTTGCGATACTGCAGTTTCACCGTCGCTTTGATCGACCCCTGCACATCCTCGGGCACGTGGAAACTGTAATGGACGACTTGGCCTGCTCCCGGTGGGATCTGGTGGTTGTAGAGGGGGGTGAAGATATCTTGCGGATTGCGGCGATTGATGCGATTGCCATGTCGATCGAGCATGAAGACATTCACGAAGTGAGAGCGAGGGTTCACCTCTCCCTTCGAATCCATCTCGCCGCTCTGACCGATAACAGTACCGTTGCTCTCCAGCGTGACTTCAAGCCACACTTCGTTTGAGTCTACGGTCCCCTGTGTGAACTCATGGCCTACTTTCAAAGTCCGAATGATCGATTCGAGGAGATAGTTTTCTCCTCGCTTCAACGTAGGAATCTCCGGTCGAATCGGGGCATGCAACTTGCCATCGATTTTCCCTTCTTCCTTCACCCCGAAAATATCGACACGCACGACTCCATCCAAGAACTTCTTGTGCTGCGCTTCGACTTTGTCCCAATACCCGCGCATGAACGGGAGACCTGAGTTTCCGGACGCAAACGTATGGTCGTGGATCGATAGTTTTCCATCTCCTACGAAGTCCTTTGCACCAAAGTCGCTTGACTCAACCAGTCCCATATGGCAATTCGCACAGGCTTTCTCCGCTTTGGGCGGATAATAAAAACTTCGTACTCCATGCCCGGAGACACCGCTCAACAACCACGAATCGTAATGATTCTGTCCTCGCAAGAATTCTTTGTAGTGGTTCAGTTCGTAAGGCAGATGCACCTTGTGGCAAGTCGAACAGAACTCGGACGATTTATGAAAGTCCTTCAGGAAGGTTTTCTTGTGAAACTCGGGCTTGGCTTTGATCAACTGGTGATTGACCCATTGAAGGAATGGGTTTTCGCTGAACGTAAAAGGGTACTGCAACGGCTCTTCAATCGTGTAGTCGGCGTTGCCACGTGTTGAGTTGACATTGGTGATCGCATGGCAAACCGTGCAAGTGATTCCGGCTTGCGAGGTGGGGTGATTCACATCGTCAAAGTGAGGGTCATCGAACGCTCCGCTAAAGAACGGAACGGGATCGTGACAACCAGCACACCAACGCGCGGCTTTCACATTCCCATCCCGCTTCATCGAAACCTCACGGGTCTCGCGAACGCTCACCAAATAGGGAGGATTGTTGAAGGAACTGAATCGGTGCGCGCTATGCTCCCAATGCTTGTAAGCATCCGCATGGCAGGAGAGGCAGTACTCGTCGTTGTCCAACACCTTAGCCGAGATAAAGGCTCCGTTGGATGTGCGGGATAGAGAAGGTTGGAAATATTTAACACCTTCGATCGACCCGACCTTGTTCCATTCACGGGGATCCTGCGCGTGCATGGAAACCATCACAGCAACAAACGAAACGGCGGCGGCCCCGTATGCAACCCCGATCTTCCACTTGATCCTTTGCCCAACCAATCGATGGAGCCAATACAGCCAAATAGCAACCAACGGGCTCAGTACGTGCAACCAATAGACGACGGCTCGCGTCGCTGGATGCTTCAGGTCGAAGACGTCGCCGATGCGTACCAACAGCAGCCCTGTCACCAACACCACGAGACTGATCGCAAACAACGCATAACCGACTCGAATCGCTCGCTTGTTCTTCCGCTTGCGAGCTGTGACAAGGTGAACGATTCCGAAGATCAAGAATGGCAGTAGGAAGATGATCCCGAGGACCACGTGCCCCAGGAACATGTAAAGATAGAACTGATTCTGATAGGTGTGCCCGCTCTGCCATTCAAGATACGTGATTGTCGCCAAGTAAAGGGAGTTGGCACCCAGCAAAGAAAGGATCGCGAACAACACGTACAGCAACCGCTTCAACTGCGGACCGATCGCCGGCACGTACTTTCGTTTCTTCGGTTGATTCATTCTCGTTTTTTCCAGCGGATGGTCAGAAGAGACGATTCGTAAGGTGTCTTGCGAACCGCAATGAGTGCTTAACGGAGATTAACCGACAATTAGACTCGAAAACAACGACTCGTTCCATAGAAATTGAAGCGAGCAGTTTGTCGCGGTCCTTCAAGGTGAGGACCCTAGTTTGCACTCGTGGCGTCTCGTATCTGATCCCAAAATAGCCGGGATTCCTGCTCGCGGGTCTGATATTTCTCCAGGAATTCCCGGTGCCGAGGGGTATCGGGATACGATTGTTCGGGGGAGTAGGGATATCGCTCCATCGCTCGAAACGGAAGGGGCTCAACGCTCTGGCCGTGAAGCGTGTTCAAATCGGCATCTTTATCCCATCCGACGTTGTACAGGATGAAGTCGCGGACCCAGCCATCAGGAACTTCGCCAGCCACCGCATCAAACCGAACGGTCATCTCGTCCCCCGCCCCCATGACGACTTGCAAATCATCGGGATCCCGCACTAACTCCGACACTTCGCCGTAGCGCGTGAATCGACCAAGCATCGGAGGCCAGATGGATTCCTCGCTGACTTGATCGTAAGCGTACCGCTTCGGGGCATTGCCTGGTTGCGGGATGAGCGCGGAGAAGCCACGGTAATGGAGATCCGCGGACTTGAGGGGCAGTGGAGTTAATTGATGTTCTTTCTCGCCTACTTGAGCGGCAACACTAAAGAAGATTTCATCCCAGCAAAGCTCCATGTTGGTGACCAATCGGACTCGTCGATCGTCGGTGAGAAACGCATCAGACAGATCGATCGCAATGGTTTTGGTCTTCCCTCCCGGGAATCCCGCATAGGGAATAACCTCGACCCATTCTCCCTCCTCATTCAAAACTTCGATCGCGGGCGGTTTCAACTTCGGCTTGTTCGGGTTCTCGGTCATTCCGATATTGAGCGAGGTCGAAGTCGGGAATACCCATCCGGTCAGATAAAGTGTTAGCCCGCGATCCTTCCAAGCCTCATGATGGAGATCGATTTCCAACGAGTGGGTTTCGACCAATCCCTGATTCACTCCTTCTGTCCAACTGCGGGTGTAACTGCCGTCTCGCTTTTGGATCGTGGCACTCCAATCCTTCCCGCTTTGGTCTACCACCGAATGCGGAACACGTCGTTCTCGGACCGCATGAATCTTGAACTGAGCTAACTCGGCAGGCCCAACTTTTTCGTTGGTGTAGATCTCGACGTCGGCGGGATGGTCGATCGCCATCAACTGAACCGAATCGAAGTAAGCGGCTTCCCAAAGTTCCTCAGTCAACTGCAAGACATATTCCCCATCCTTGGGTTTTAATAAGGAACCGTCGATCTTGAGATACTCCCAATCCCGTGTCGGTGCCGCTACCCCTTGCGCAAACTGCAGACCGATCGGAGCTGCCCATAAACAATCGGTACAGAATTCAAATCGCTCTCCATTCCAAGTGTAGAGGTAGGGACAGGAACCGCCCAAGTTCTGTTGATCGAAGATCGTGGATCTCTCGCCGATTCCAATCACATTGTTAGGGATCCCATTGGTCCAAAGAATGCGAGCGATGTCCGCCGATTTCGCATCCCCAAGCCCGAAGGTCGTGCGGGTCCCTCGGACGATCCTCGATTGATACTTACCTCCCGTTTTGAGCTCGATCAAACTCCCGACCCCGTGCATATTGCAACGCTCTCGAGGCCGTTGCTTGCCATCCTCGTCGGCCCGGATGACGACCTCAATACGACGATTCCGATTGCCATCCTTGTTCTCCAAAAGCAGCAGCTGGCCGTTGGCGGTCAACAAAACAAGATCGTCATCCCCGTCGGTGTCGATGTCCCAAGCGACAGTCTGTCGAACGGCTTCTTTCGGTGCAGCCGATTGTTCGTTCTTCGTCAGTTTTCCATCAACCGACCCATAGAAGAATTGCATGCCACCCGTGGTGAGCAAAACGATGTCTTGGTAACCATCATTGTCCCAATCTCCTGTGATCAAACCGTGAACCGAATCGGTTGACAAGGATTCAGCCGATGCTGGTGTCCACGCCTGACGCCCAAGGGACTTCATGCGAACCAATACAGCTCCGTTGAGCCCCCCCATCACCAAGTCCCAACAAGCGTCTGAATCGACGTCGATGGCTTCTACATAGGTGCAGCGACCTGCAACAAGATCGGGCCAATTCAAACTGCGGGGAAAGTAGCGTCCGTGCAGATTGTTCCCCAGAAACATGGGTTCCCCTGCATTCATCCCAACCAAGAAATCATTGAGAACGTTTCGATCAAAATCCATACCGAGGATCGTCCGAGCTCCCGACTCCGCTCCCGGAAGCGTGGAATAGGGTGAGAAAGGAGCGAACGTCCAATCGCCTCGATTCGACCAGAGAGTCACACCCGCGTCGGAGACGATGGCCAAGTCCAAATCGGAATCGTGGTCGAGATCGATCAAGTGGACGTCGGAAACGTTGCGAAGATCCTCTAGCCCATCCCCAAGTGCTACTGCAACGAGTTCCCGCTTTCCTCCCTCGGCGAGCAAGTCGTTGCGAAACAGCTGGAGTCCCTCTTTCCCGAAGACGACCAAATCCAAATCGGTGTCCACCCACTGCGCATAAGGATTCGCAGGGGCATCCGGTGGAGCCGTGCTGGGTAATGCCGAATTAGGCAATACATCCTTTCGAAATTGAAAATCATGATCCAAGTCCCCGAGCCGTACACCATCCGCCGGAACGCGTAACGATGCCATCATCAACGTCTTTCCCTGCGGATCGTTTGACGAATTCCAGACCTTCAACTCTTTATCCGTCACCACCACCAAATCCAGATTCCCATCTAAATCCAAATCCTCTACGGCCATGGCTTGCACGGCGTCCCCTGCTGGAAACGAAAAGGAAGACTTCGGTGCAAAGGATTGTTTGCGTTCTGTCGGTGGAGCCGAGACGGGGGGATTCGATTGATTCAATCGGAGAACGACAAATTCCAGATCGTGGGGCTCAAGGAGATGGAGGTCGTTTTGATAGGCGAGTTCAGCCAGAAGGACATTGCGAAGAAATGTCGCTTGCGTCTGCGCGGTTCGCCAATCATCCTTCGCAAGCGCTGCGGTTGCCCGTTCCAGCAGTTTGGGGATCGGTGAATTGGTGCGCGCTATCACGGGTTGCAACGCTTCTCGAACCGACTCGAGATGAGCAGCCGCGGATGCCTTCTGATTCTTGACCAATGCGTCCAAGGACCCGATTTGCAGAACGAGATTGGTCGGTGCCAGCTTGAGTGCAGACTCATAGAGCTCGGGGAGTTGTGGAATGGGATTCCCATCGCTTTCCGTCTGCAAATGCTGGATCAATTGATAGAAGGTATCAGGACGGGCGTTCTTCTTCGCGATCGCACGTTGAAACGCATCTCGCGTTCCCGACGCATTCCCTCGCAGTTGATAAAAACGCCCCAACAGAGTCGCGCCATCCGGTTCGTCTGGAACGAGTGACTCAAGTTTCAATATGGTTTTTTCGAACTCTTGCGAGAGCGCCGCAAACTCCTTGGGCGCCTCCGCTTCATCCAACAGTCTCAGTCGAACCAGCAAGGCGACGGCCAAGTTCTGGTGACCGAGCGGATCGGTCGGGAATTGAGTCGCGATCGTTCGGAATCCGTCCAGTGATTCGCCAAGCAGTTTCCCCTCCTTATCGGTCTCTGCTCCGTTTTCGAGCAAGGCGATGGAGCGTTGCACCACGGCGATCGTTTGGACCGAGTCGGTGGTTTTCTTCTGGCATCCAGCGAGGATCGACCCGAAAACAAGGAACGCCCCAATCAATAGCGATCTTATCGCAACGCGTTGAGAGATCGAAAGGGGAAAAGGAAACCGGGACAACAAACTCATTCTTCACCATGCGGTACCGAACACATGCAGCAAGCTTCAAAGAACATTCCGCCATTGTAACCGCATTTGCAAAGCCTTCGACACACCCCAATGCAACCGGCCCGAATACCGAACGGTTTCATTCAGGTTATGCTAGTAGTCTGCGGTGCAATTACTCTGCCGTGCAATCCGTTTGCGTTGCACTTCGTGTTATCTAATGAATCAACCTCCATGAGCGCGTATCCGATGAAGATTGCTGTCGACCGGCGATTCTTTTTTCTCTCTTTCCATCTGACTCTGACTTGGTTGAGCGGATGGCTATTCCTGGCAAGCGGGATTGAACCCATCGTTGCTCAGGAGACTCCCCAGGCGATTGCAACTGTCGAACAAGGACGGTCAATCAAAACGTTATTGCAATGCAATGAGGAGGAGAGGAGATCGCGAATCCAGCGATTCCGCGCCTATGCAGACGAAGCGCTCGAAGTTTGGCCGGTCCCCGGATTCTCGATCGGGATCGTTCAAGACGGACAAGTACTCTTCGCCGAAGGCTTCGGAGTACGCTCTCAATCGAATCCTGAAGCGGTGGATGGCGATACCCTCTTCGCGATCGCGTCGAATTCCAAAGCGTTCACTGCCACCGCTTTGGCAATGCTCGTCGAGGAAAAGAAGCTGAATTGGGAGGACCGCGTTCAAGATCATTTGCCTTCGTTCCGTCTATTCGATCCCTATGTCAGCAGCGATATGCGGGTGGCGGATCTGCTTTGCCATCGCAGTGGACTCGGGACCTTTAGCGGTGATCTGCTCTGGTACGGTACACCTTACACACCAGAAGAAATCCTTGCTCGGTGCCGCCATCTTCCTCAGGCGGGGCCCTTTCGTTCGCACTATGGCTACTCGAATGTTATGTACTTGGCCGCAGGTTTGATTGTCGAAAAGGTCGGACAGAAGCCTTGGAGTGAATTTGTGCAAGAACGCATTCTCGAACCGCTTCAAATGCAACGGAGCGTTACGTCGACTACGAAGCTCGATTCGATGACCAACGTCGCCTCCCCGCATAAGAATACAGAGACTGGCATCGACGAGCTTCCCTGGATGAACTGGGACTCGATGGCGGCTGCGGGAGGGATCATTTCGATCGCCCGAGACATGTCGCAATGGATGCTCCTGCAATTGCAAGAAGGGGAGTGGAAAGGGAAACCTCTATTTTCGAAGGAATCGTCTCATGCCATGTGGCAATCGAGAACCATCATTCCCCTATCAGCCGCTTCGAAGAAGCGAATTCCGCAAACCCATTTCCGTTCCTACGCCTTGGGATGGGGACTCGCTGACTATCGGGGACGGCAATTAGTCAGCCATGGAGGGGGATACGATGGGATGTATTCTCACCAGATCCTGATCCCTGAAGAAAAGTTCGGTGTGATCGTGCTAACCAATAGCATGACATCACTCCCGGACTCGTTAGCCTATCGCGCGGTCGATATGGCTCTCGGTGCTCCGGACCGGGACTGGAGCGAGGAGAATCTGAAGAGATATAAGGACTCTCGCAAAGAGTTCTACGATCGAATTCGCGAAGTGGTTACCCCAAAAGTCCCCCATACGAAACCGAGCCACCCTCTCGCTTCCTACGCGGGAGTATTTCGCTGCCCACTCCTGGGGGATGCGACAGTCGCAGTAGAAAAAGTCGCAGTAGAAAAAGTCGCGGCAGAAAAAGTCGCGGCAGAAAAAGTCGCCGCGGAAGAAGCCGCCAGGGAATCCGATCGCTTGGTCCTCCGGATTCAAGCCAATCCAAACATGGTTGCTGATCTGGAGCCCATCCAATACGACACATTTCGCATACGTTGGCGAAACAAGTTCGCTTGGTACGACGATGGATCGATCCTCTTCATCCCCGATGCGTCGGGCGAGTTGGTGGAATTGAAGCTCGATGTCCCCAATGACGACCTATGGTTTCACGAACTGCAATTCCGCCGGGTTCGTGAGTGATCGGGCGTTTGGAGGATTGCGAAATTCGGGTATTCTCTAGGATTATGAAACCGCGCAATAAAAATGCTCGCTGCCCCACATGCGACAAACCCTTTGTCCCCGATCCTCAATCCATGGTGATGCCCTTTTGCTCGGAACGCTGCAAACTGGCCGACTTGCACCGCTGGATGTCGGAAGACATCGGTATCCCACACGGGAGTTCAGAGCCCGAGGATCAAGAGGAAGAGGCACCATCCCCTCCCAGTTCGCCACGGGAGTGGCGTTTCGATTGAGTCGTTTTTAATGCTGTGCCCTGCAACTGGATTGCCCCTACCATCATGACTTCGAGCCCACAATCCAACGACCCCAATGCTTCCGAGCATATTCGAGTCCCCAACGTCGGGATCGATTGGTATCGTACCGCCCCTTGGTGGCGTCCACTGACCGCCACCCTCACGATGTCTTGGCGTTTATCGCACTTGCTGATTTGTATGGCCGGCTTGTTGGCAACCCAGGCCTACGCGGTTGCGGCCTATTTCCTGTTTGCGCCGGAACAAATCGCTGGTGAGAAATGGATCATCGGCAAGCTCCCGTGGCGTGACACCGCTGCCGAGGGCTTTGTCGCGCTGGGCCCCCATATGCGTTACATCGATGTTTGGTCGGGCTATTTAATGCCCCTCGCGACGTGGATCGCGGCTCCGACGCTGCGAGGAACCGCTTATGCCGCTGCAATGCTTTTGGGAATCGCCTTGATCTGGTCCCTCATCGGAGGCTGTTTGCTGCGACGATCGATCGTTGAGGCAGGGGTACGCATCCCCGCCCCTTGGAAAGACACGCTGCGATTGGTTCGCAGACGTTGGCAGTCCATGGTCTGGGCCGTTACGATGCCTTTCACCGCCGCCCTCATGCTTATGGTGATACCCTGGATCCTCGGATGGATTGCGAATATCCCAACCATAGGGCCTTGGATCGTTGGCATCTTGATGTTTCCTGTTTCGCTCCTGTCGCTTGCCATCGGATGGATCTGCGCTATTTCCTTGCTCGGCTTTCCGCTGGCATTGGCGGCTATTGTGACGGAAAGGAAAGCGGACGCGTTCGATGGTGTTTCACGATCCGCGGCCTACGTATTCCAACGCCCTGTCCTATTGATATTGATCGTGGCCTTGTTCGAACTCATTCATTATGGTGGGGGCGGTCTCTTCACGATGCTCTTGACGACAGGGCACTCGCTGGTCAATAACGCCCTGGAGGCGTCCGCCGGACCAACGTTCCGACCCAGCGACGGAGGTACCACCTGGATGTTTCACGCCGTGGTACCCCTGCTACTGACCTCTTTTAGCGTTAGCTTCTTCTGGTGCTCGCAAGCGGCCCTCTATCTGATCCTAAGAAAGGATGTCGACCACGCCGAATACGATCTGGTGGACATGGATACCGAACCAGCCCATCGCACCTGAGTTTAGTGGGAACCGACGCTAGCAACCAGTTCAGCTTCCGGCATGAACCTGCCGCATCACCTGCAAATAGAATTGATAAGCCAGTTCGACCTGCGATACTTCGACGAACTCAACCGCCGAGTGCGCTTGATCGATCGAGCCAGGTCCGAAGACGATAGTCGGTACACCCGCACGGCCTAACTTGCTCGCATCGCTCCCAAAGGGAACGCCCAGTGGGGTTTCGATCCATCCCAAGCTCTGAGCCGCTCGCTGACATTGCTCGACAAAGCCCTCGTGCTGCGGTACCGACCACGCGGCATCGACCAAATAGGGTGGCATGATCTCCAGCTGAATCTCAGTACGGTCGCGCAGATGCTCTCTTAGTCTCTGCGCCGTCTCCTTCCACACCTCGTGCGGGTCCTCACCCGGAAGCAATCGGCGATCGATTTCGATCTCGCATCGATCCGGAACAAAGTTGACTTGCACGCCCCCATGGATGCATCCCACGTTGATGGATGCAGGGCCCAGCAGTGGATGTGCCTCACCCTTGCTCAGACGCTGCTGTTCCTCTTCAAAGAAGCGAAGGATCTTGGCCATGGGATAGATCGCATTGATACCCAAGTGGCATTTGGCGCTATGGGCGGCGACACCATGGGTCACCACTTTCCAACGCAATACACCTTTGCTCGCCGTGACAATTCTCAACTCGGTCGGCTCCGCCACAATGGCTCCGATTCCCCTTACTCCTGATGATTGCAACCCTTCGCAGAACCGCGAGATTCCTTGAAAGGAATACTCTTCGTCCACCACACAAGCCAACACGATATCGATGGGAGGGGGCGATTTCAGTGTTGCAAAATCTGCAAAGGCGCAGAGCATCGCCGCCAATCCACCCTTCGTATCGCACGCACCGCGACCAAAAAGGCGACCGTCACGTTCGTTCGGTACAAACGGTGGGATCTCCATCCCCGCGACGGAGACCGTGTCCATGTGGGCTTCCAGGATGAAACATGCGTCCGATCGAATACCAGGCAAACGTGCCAAAACGTTGAATCGTTCTCGATGCAACTCGCTTGCTGGAATAACCGGCTGCCGTTCGCACTGCACCCCTCGTGCTCGCAAGAATCCCTCGATCCAACAAGCCAACTCGAATTCCCCCGGCCCCCCCTCGTACGAGGTGTTGACGCTGTTGATCTCGATCAGACGAGACAAAGTCTCGATTACTTGGGGAGAGGAATTCGCCATCATTGGGACCCCTCCTGACAAAATCGTTCGAATGCGGCGTCATCCACATTGCGTCCGCTCAAGACCACGACAATATCCCCGTCGCCACTCCAGTCGAGCGAAGCGTGCAGGAGTGCGGCTGTCGTGATCGCTCCGGAAGGTTCTGTCCGCAGACCGTGAAAGTCCCACAACCATTTCATAGCCCGTTTGGTTTCGTCGTCCGAGATTGCGACACATCGATCGACATGGCGATGGAGTATCGGCCAGTTGTGCATGCCGACATCGTAAGAAAGAAGGCCATCGCAAATGCTCTGCGGAGCCGCAACACGAACGCGTTTCCCCTCGCTCATAGATTGCAGGAAATCGTTTGCACCCGAGGGCTCCACCGCGATGACTTGCACGCCCGGAAACTCATGCTTCATCGCCAAGGCGTGACCGGCCATAAGCCCTCCGCCGCTCACGGCACAAATAAAGTGGGAAGGCGATCGGCCCTCCTGCATCAGGGATCGCGCGATTTCCAGTCCGCCGACTCCATTTCCAGCGATGACGTGGTTGTCGTCATATGGGGAGGCCTGAAGTGCATCTTCTTGTTCAGCGATCTCCTTGGCCATTCGGTCGCGAGTACCCGTCAAGTGGTCGGTAGTGATGTCATAAGTTCGAATCTCCGCGCCGAACCGTTGGGTCAAATCGAACTTCACCCGAGGCGCCGTTTCGGGCATGACGATGATCGCTCGTTTGCCAAACTGCTGGGAGGCAAAGGATAGCCCCGATGCGAAGTTGCCGGAGGAATGGGCCGTGATTGGACGATTCGTCAAATCGTGGAGATGGCAAGCCGTCCAGTTCAGCGCCCCGAGAACTTTAAAGGACCCGACCGGCGTCCACCCGTAGTCTTTGATCCAAACCCGTCGATGGGTAGGAAGGCCCAACGCACGTTCCAGTGCGTAGGAGCGGATCAATGGGGCAGGAGAGAGGAAGGGACGGATGCGATGTTCGGCTGCGACGATATCGTCCCAAGTCGCGACAAGGGTCACGGTGATGCCTCGTGAAGGGATGGAGGGGAGGAAGGACGCGGGTGGATGGGAGGAGAGGGAACGCGCTCTCGGGATGGAGATTGTAGCCCACGATACGTGCAGCGGCACCGCGCGTAGCCTAAGCAAGGAATCTCTCATTCGAGAACGTGCACAGGCTCTTCTCGGAAAGAGAACCCAAACGAAAGAAGGTGGCCGAGCGAACCCGACCACCTCTTTAAAGCGTTTGTGCTTTGGATTTCGTCCACGCTCAACGCGTCGACAAATCAGCGAGCATTACTTTCCTTTGGGAAGGTCTGCCGAGGTGACCTTTTCCAGCTTACCATTGTCTTTGATGGCCCAGCCTTCTCCACTCTCTGCAGCTTTCTCGTAAGCGATCACTTCAGGCGAGGGAGAGTTGTCTTTGACAGCCTTCCCCCAAATCACCTTCACTTCGCCGCTTTTGATTGCAGCGACTGCTTTAGGGAATCGGGACTCGAAAGCGTCGAGATCCTTTGCGCTCTTCAATAGCCCACCTCCGTAGGTGGATTCCAAAATCAGACCGTGAGCTTCGGTGATTGCTTCTCCAGCATCCGCTGGAAGGGCAGGACCAGTTGGCGCCGAGCCTCCACAACCAACGAGAAGGGAAAGCCCGATCATCATGAAAAAATTGCGAATCATTCCGTGTTGATTTCTATTCGTTCGAGGAAATAACTTCACCACCTGCTCGACTGCCAAGTGCTTGCCAGGTTACGAAGTCGATCGAGTCAGATATCAACCGGGTTGATCCGTCCGCATAACAAACGTTTGCACCGCCAGTGTGGTAGCTGGATGTGGGGATGTGTGCTTGTGCGTAGGAAGAGTTCCCGCAACCGTAGCGTTGCTGTGCGGTATTCTGCGTCCTCTTGTTCCAGTTTGGTGGCAAGGTGTGTGCGTAGGAGAACAGTTGGTTCACCGAACCACGGTAGTACTGAAGACCACCATAACGGAAATAGGTTGGTGCGACGCTTGGCCCCGTAGGTCCGCATTCTGGCAGATTTCTGCCGTCCGTTAGCTGAGCCCCGGTGTAGGCAGTCGAGATGATAAAGGAGGTCGTGTGATCGTACTGACCGGTTTGCGTGCTGTTGAAGTTCCCTCGCTTCACCTCTGCGAACATCGCGGTATTGCTGGTTCCATCCGAAATCGACCCATGGGTTGGGCCTTTCAGCATTTGACCTGTCCCTGGGTTGGGCATCGCGAAAATGCCGTCGCCAGGCAATCCACCACGATAGTCCGCATTAGCCCCTGTCGAAACCATATAGTTCGATCGCCCTGCGTTCGATTGAAACATGGTGGATGGGTCGGAAGGGCACAAGTACATAGGGATATCGCCGACGCGAGCAGCTGCGTTCGCTCCCGTCAACGCAGGAATTCCGGGCCCAATCGCTACATCCGAATTGACGTTGTAATCCAAATTCCACTGGTTCAGCTTACTGCCCTGTTCTATGTAGGCAAGCAGAACCACTTGCGGAGAGGCATCCGAGTAGTAGGTCGTTGGAACACCACCTGAATTTGGCAAGACCTTTGAGTGCCTTCGCGGTGGAAAGTACTTCATCGCACTTTCAAAATTGTGGGCGGATAGACCCATTTGCCGGATGAAATTCTGGCACTGCATGCGTCTCGCTGCTTCGCGGGCTGCTTGCACGGCGGGGAGCAAGAGCCCCACCAGAATCCCGATGATCGCGATGACGACCAACAACTCGACCAGCGTAAAACCGCGTCGATACTTCTTCATAGAATCACTCCCAACCGAATCAAATAGAAAAAAAACTAATGGGCTTCAAGCCAGTTTAACATCCCTTGGAATTTGGCCAAGCGAATAGATGACCGATTTCCACAGGACGGGGAGGATATTAGACGCATCCTAAATACCGCCCGTTCCCATGTAAATCGTCGCGAATCTGCAGCCCGCTACCTGAAAATCCTTATCGCTTTCCGCTATGGGCCTCGTTGCACCCCAGGTCTGTTGTAACGGCAGACATGCGGGCATTCTTTCGTTGAAACCCGATAGGATTATTTGCCAAAATTATTCCGTCCCCTGGCTCAAAAAGGCGACCAGATCTCGGATTTCCGACGCCGTGAGCGTTTGGTAGGCGTCGGCGGGCATGATCGATAGCCGACTCGGAACCTGCTCTTCGATCTCCGCCATCGGTACGTCGACCACGCTTCCGTCCTTGAGCAGATACTTCATGTGGGTACCCGATCCGCTGTTAAGCTTCGCTCCCTCTAACGTACTGCCATCCAATCGCCGAACCTTCCAAGCGACGTAAATGGGTCCCACCTCACGGCTTGGATGCAAAATCGACTCCAAGATTCGCTCTCGCGTCGCGGTTCCTGCTAAGGTGGCGAGATCGGGCCCAACGCTGGGGCCTCGACCACCCATTCCATGGCACTGCACGCAAACACTCCGCATCAAAACGCGTCGCCCTTTCTCTGCGTCCGCGGGCTCGGCGAGTATCCCCTTCCAAGCATCTTCGTCATCTGGCGATGGCAACGACTCCTGGCTCGACTCCTTCCGTGTCAACGTTTTCCACTCCTCCACAAGCCGTGGCTCCGATGCCAGTTTGGCCTCAAACCCCTCTCGATCCCCTGAGGCCTTGTCTATCACACGAGACAATGCTGAAAGTGCATCGAGACGTGCATCGAAATCCCAATTCGAGTCCAATACCCATTGTCTCAAAAACTTAGGTGCATCGACGTGTTTCGACCAAGCCACGAAATCGACCGCTTGCCGCTGAAATTCGGGAGTCGCGATCTCGATGACCAATCGCTCCAACTCGGGCAAGCTCGGTGCTTCGGATTCGGAGGGAAGCCACCGAAGGGCTGCGGTCCGTAATGCGGTGGTGCGCTGCGGATCGCGCAACACTTCCAAAAGCAACGCCTCCCGTTTGGGGTCCCGCCCTTTCTGGCTTGCAGAACCACTCTCTAAATAAGCCATGGCGGCCGTAGCCTCGGCGAACTCATGGAGCGGCAGTCGGTTGCTATCGAGCGACTCTTTCAGCAATCCCAACCATTCGCGATTACCCGATTCCGCTGCCCATCGCGCAACAAAGCGATGCACCTGCGAATCTGAGGACTTCATCCCGATGGGGAAATAGGTCCGCTTCCATTCCTCAGGCAACTTGGCGGGATCGCACAACTCCATCCACCGCACGGCTTGCAACCATGACAACAAGTACTTTGGGTCAGCAGGTGGTTGATGCAGGTCGATATTTTGGTGACGCACCAATCCCGTAATGGCCGCTTGCGCGAGGAACGGGTCGTTCGAGCGACTAGCTTGCCACCGTTCTTCGACAGCTACGACCGGATCCGATGTGAGCCTTCGTGCTGCCTGCTCTTTCGGTGACCAGGCGGCGAGCACGCTTCCCTCGGAGGTGGCGGAATCACGGGCGTCGTCAGGAACCAATCGCCAAAGTCGGCCCTTTTGGTGGACCGGGTAACTGCGATCCACCCAATCGGTAAAGTAAACCGAACCATCTGGGGCGACGGCGAAGTCGACAGGGCGGAAATTCACGTCTCCCTGCACAATCGTCGTGAACTCCGCCTTCCAAGACGCACCGTGGGGGACGGGACGATACGCTTCGATACGATTATCACCCCAACTGCTTACCCAAAGGGAATCCCCAATCGGAATCACCGCACAGGGGGCTTCTCCCGTCCCCGATGCCATGGGAAGTGTTCCCGGCAACTCACCGTTCCAAGCTAACAGCGGGTGGGTGCCGGCCCGTCCGAAGCGGAATTGAAACCCATAGTCTGCACCTTCGACAACGTGGATCAGTCGGCATGGCGGACGGGAGTCGGGGTCGTTGTCCACCGTCCATAACCGACCTGCTGCATCAAAGCAGGTCCCAAAGGGATTCCAAAAACCGGTGGCCACGCGCTGGCAGTCTCGGCCGTCAGGTCGACAACGGAAAAGATTGCCACCCTCTCCTCCCCCAGATTGCTTCGCGCCATCGGGGCCGATCAATCGATAAGGCTGGCCAAAATTCTCTCCCTGCCCAAAATAGATCCAGCCATCCGGACCGAAGGCAATCGACGAAAGTCCATTGTGCGGATAATCGGCCGTGGTCTCGAGCCGAATCAGTGTCTCCTGCTGATCTGCTCGACCATCCCCATCGGCATCTCGCATCCGATCGATGCGCGACCGTGTAACGACATAAAGCCATCCCTCCCTAGAAGTCGCCACGCCCATGGTCGCCACACCACCTTCATGGAACAGCACCTGTCGATCGAGCGAGCCATTCCCATCGCTATCGTCGAAGCGATAGATACGATCCACCTTCGGCCCCGAATAACCATCCGGAGGGAAATGCGTATGGCACTCCACCACAAACAAACCACCTTGGCTATCGAACCGACAACCGATGGGTGTTACCAAATCTGGCTCCGTCCGAACCGACTCCAGTTTCCATCCCTCCACCATCACCTTGGGCTCAGCAGCCCAGGTGCAGTGGTTGGTTCTCATTTCCATGCAGGCAATCGATAACAAGCTCGCACAGGAATACAGGCTCGCGCAGGAACAAAGGGCAAACCGAATGCGGGTGAGATTCAACATGAAGGGGGCCCTCAGCTCGTGAACGGAACAGACGCACGGGGTTTGGTGCGGGCAGGGTTTGGTGCGGGCGGGGAATCGGTATAAGCGTATTATCAGCATGGGCGCGAGAGAGCCGTCGGCCACGCCATGAACCGGTAGCTAGCGCGCTGCGGCTACTAGCCCTGGGATTTTTACCAAATTGCCAAGCAATCGCTTACTGCATCGTCCAGCTATCGGGGAGCGTGGCATCCTTCGTGACGATCGGGATGGCGTCGCGTATGAAGCATGGATCGTATTGATCCGATTCGTTGACTTGCAGGCGATTGATGACTTGTACATGTCGGCCAATGCGTACGTTCTTGTCGAGGATAGCGCCGTCGATCAAGCTGCCCGAGCCGATACCAACCGGAACATGACCCGCGGCGGTGTTGTTTGCTAGGTCTTGGTCGGTTTCCGAGAAATCGGCCCCCATGATGATACTGTTCCGAATCGTAACCCCTTCGCCGATGACGCATCGCAGACCGATCACGCTATTCTCAATGCGAGTTCCTTTTCCAATCCGGCATCCGTCAGCGATCAACGAACTCGAGATGGTCGCGCCATCGACCACCGAAGGGGGAAGGAATCGCGCGCGGCTGTAGACCGGGTGGGCCGCATCAAAGAGATTGAACTGGGGATTGGGATTGCTTAAGGCCAAGTTCGCATCGTAGAAAGCGCGAATGGTTCCGATGTCTTCCCAGTAATCGTCGAACAAATGGACTTGCACTTTGCGCGATCGAATCGCAGCTGGGAAGACTTCTTTTCCAAAGTCGCTGTAGTTGGTCTTGTTAAGAACATCGAACAACAGCTCTTTGTTGAAGATATAGAGCCCCATGCTGGCCAAGCAATCGCGGCCTTGCGACGGGATGCCTTGCGCGTCGATCCACGCGGGGTTGGTGGAGACCATATTGATCTCCTCTTCGGTCTTGGGTTTCTCCAAAAAGCCAGTGACTCGTCCGGTGTCATCGCACCGCATTACACCGAGAGCGTGGGCGGCCGATCGAGGTACCGGTTTGGTCGCAATGGTCACATCGGCGTTGGTCTGGATGTGCGTCTCCAGCATCTTGGAATAATCCATGTGATAGAGCTGATCGCCGCTAAGGATCAGAACATACTTGCAATCCTTTTCGTCGAAGTACCGCAGGTTTTTGCGGACTGCGTCGGCGGTTCCTTCGTACCACTCCGTTCCTCCCTCCATCGTTTGTTGGGCAGCGAGGAGTTCGACAAAGCCGCCGTTGAAGTTATCGAAACGATAGGTTTGGCGAATGTGCTGGTGGAGCGAGACGCTGAGGAACTGCGTGACGACGTAGATTTGATTGATGCCGCTGTGAAGGCAGTTGCTGATCGGAATGTCGATCAATCGATACTTGCCAGCCAAGGGAACGGCAGGTTTCGCTCGGATTTTTGTAAGGGGATAAAGGCGGGTTCCTCTTCCACCACCGAGAATCAACGAAATCACCTGCCTCATGTTGTTCATTGCAAAACCTCTTCAAAACCGTCGGAATGGTACGCCTATAGCGCTTTAAGATACCGTAATTGATTGGGAGGGGACAGCAGAGATCCCAAACGATAAAATCGGAGCGATTCGTCCATCGGGATCGGAGCGATGTTGGCCTGATCCGACGCTGTCCACAGAGAGAGTTTATGAACGTTGCTTGGGAATCCGCGATAGATTTGGTGACGAAACTGGTCCGTTTTCCGTCCGTAAGCCACGAAAGCAACGAGGACGTGAGCCAAGCGGTCGCCGACGAGCTGTTCCGAATTGGGTTCGAGGTCGAGTGGCTTTCGTATCGAGATGGAGAAGGAAAAACGAAAGTCAGCTTGGTGGCCAAACGAGGGAAAGGGACCGGCGGGGTGGCTTACCTAGCCCACACGGATGTCGTGCCCGCCGAAGACTGGTCGCTCGATTTCTGTGGCCCCTTTGATCCAGTGGTTCGAGACGGACGGCTCTATGGACGGGGAGCGTGCGATATGAAAGGTTCGCTGGCGTGCGCGCTCGTCGCCGCATCGATCGTTCCCCCCGACGACGCTTTCCCAATCTACTTCGTTGTCACCAGCGACGAAGAGGTCGGAATGCACGGCGCTCGACTTGTCGACCGACGTTCGCACTTGTTCGAAGAAATGGTCGCGTCCAAAACCATCGGCATTGTGGGAGAGCCGACGAAGCTGGAGGTCGTACATGCCCACAAAGGGGGGCTTCGCTTCCATGTTTTGGCTCGCGGAAAGAGTGCCCATACCAGTACGTTGAACGGGATGAACGCCAACTATGCGCTGATCCCCGCTCTCGAACCATTGCTTCAATTGCGCCATGCGACCGAAAGAGACCCACGCTTTCAAAACGCGATGTTCGATCCACCGAACCTCTCTTGGAACATGACCATCACCAACGAACCCGAAGCGGTCAATGTCACGACTTCCCTTGCCCAGTTGAACAACTTCCTTCGCTTGATGCCGGGGATTGATGTAGAGCCTTTGATGGCGGAGGTCCAAGCGATATGCGATCAGCATCGACTCGAACTGGTTCGGTGTGATCGCGTCGAACCCTGGAATGTTCCCCCAGAGGCGGCATGGATCCAGCAGATGCTCTCCGTGGTCGGCCGTAAAGAATCGCAAAGTGTTTGCTACGCTACCGACGCGGGTGTCTTGCAGCGGCTGCAAGCGATGATGATCTGCGGTCCCGGGGATATCCAGCAGGCACACCGAAGCGACGAATGGATCAGCTTGGATCAGCTGCAACTCGGCGTGGAAACGTATGCAAAAGCGTTCTGCGCACTGCAGTCCAAACCCTCGACTTGATTTCTCTTTTGTTTTCTTTCAACTCCTTCCTCCCACCACTGTCCTCTCCCCATCCAGCACCAGGAACAGCAATGAAGTTCGCGATTTGCAACGAGACGTTCGGCGATTGGCCTATTGAAGAAGGCTTCGAGATGGCCAGGAAGCATGGCTACACGGGCATCGAAGTCGCACCATTTACCCTCGGTACTCGAGCCGATCGGATCACCGCGCAGCAGCGATCGGATTACCTCCGATCGGCGAAGTCGTTTGGGTTGGAAATCATCGGACTTCATTGGCTATTGGCCAAGACCGAAGGTTATCACCTGACCACCGACGATGCCGACATTCGAGCACGTACCTCGGCATACCTGAACGAGCTCGTCCAGCTTTGTGCGGACTTGGAGGGAAAGATCATGGTGTTGGGATCGCCGCTTCAACGCAACTTCCCGCCCGAAATGGGGCATGATCGCGCGATGGAGAATGCCGCATCGGTATTGGAAAAGGTCTTGCCGGCGCTGGAGCGACATGGCGTCCGAATCGCGATTGAACCCCTTGGTCCCCAAGAAGGGAATTTCCTCAATCATGCGAAGCAGGCGCGAGAATTGATCGCTCGTTTGGATAGCGATTCCATTCAGCTGCACCTGGATGTCAAAGCGATGAGCAGCGAAGGGGAACCGATTGACAAGATCATTCGCGACAACGCTGATCTGATGATTCACTTTCATGCCAACGACCCCAATCGACTTGGGCCCGGCATGGGGGATGTGGATCAGCGGCCGATCTTCCAAGCGCTCCGGGACATCGACTATCAAGGCTGGGTCAGCGTTGAAGTGTTCGATTACTCCCCGGGTGTGGAAACCATTCTAGAGTCGAGTATGCGGAACATGATCGCCGCCGTGCAAGCTTAATCGCGATCCAACCGCGAACGGAATCGATCCGTTGCTCGATCGGGTTCGGCGGCATTCCAAATCGCGCTGCCGACGACGACGCGTTGGAATCCTGTCTCGAGGACTTGATCCAAGTTCTCTTCGCGAATGCCGCCTATGGCAAAGGCAGGCAATTGAGCTTCGGTAGCGAGGGGTGCAGCTGCGCGGAGGAAGGGGATTCCTGCAAACGCATCGAAGTGTTTCGTGGTTGAGGGGAAGGTTGGGCCGCATCCGATATAATCGGCCCCTTGCTCGATCGCGGATTGAATCTGTTCGAGGGAATGGGTGGAAAGCCCAATGATGGAGCTTGCGGAAACAATCTTGCGGGCTTGGTCTAATCGTAGATCGGTTTGCCCGACATGGAGGCCGAAGGAATTGGCGAGAACTGCCAAGTCGGCTCGATCGTTCATGATCAAGCGAGTGGTGTGAGGGGCGATCGCTTCGATGGCGGCATGGGCGTAGGTCAAGATCTCCGCGGCGTCCTTTTCTTTCTCGCGGAGTTGGATGAGATCAGCACCTGAACGGGCGATCGCTTCGATTCTTGATTGGAAGTCTTTTAAGGAAGGAGTGCAATCAGCGAGCACATAAAGTTTTGCGTTGCCAAGGAAGTCGCGATCGCGTTGGAGCGAGAGCTGAAGGGAGGCATTCAGATCGTAGGCGCGGTATCGGATCGCTTCGATGGAGGGTGCCGAGGCAGGGTAAAGGACTTTGGCAACTTCTTCGAGCGCGCGAAGGGATTGTTGCAAGCGTTGGGAGGCGGCGGCAGCGACATCGAAAAAAGCGCTGGGTCTTTGAAGTTCGGTAGGAGTTTTAAAGGTTCTGCCGACATCGCCTTGAGCGTCGCGTGCGATGAGGAGCGCGTTCGCATCCCAAGATTGGATGGAAGATTGGAGGAGATGGCGTGTTTCTTTGTACGCCTGTTGGAGGAGGGGCAAGTTGCGAAAGCGAGCGAGATCTTCGAGGGTGCGGAGGGCTTCGTGAGCGCGATTGAGATTGGCATCACCGATGCGGTGGCCGAAAAGAGCGTCGCCGATGGAGCAAGATTCCGAGTGGGGGTTCCGAGGTTGGGACGTCATAGCTCCGGTGTTTTTGGCTTACGCCATGTTCGTAGAAGGGGGAGACTTTTGGGAACCGTCGGATGCTGCTATCATGAATTTTCGCAGTTGGTCATCCGGGACCTGGAAAGGGGCCGGACAACCCGAAGCCCTCGTAGCTCAGTTGGATAGAGCGCGGCTTTCCTAAAGCTGAGGTCGCAAGTTCGAACCTTGCCGGGGGTACTGTCAGTTTTGTCAATGTTTTTGTTGGTCGGACGCCACCTGTGGCGTACCGGGATTTTCCCGAGCGACCCTGTAAACCTGAAGTTTATACACCAAAACCGTCCTAGCAAGATGGTACACCGGTGGATAAGCGACAATGCACAGGAGTTGCTTTCATGCCAAGACCAAAAGCCGAAGCACCGGCTATCTCGTTCCACATCAGCGGTCAGTCGATCGCCAAGTTCGATGGGGTCACTTTCTACCTCGGGAAACACAATACACCCGAGGTCCACACCAAGTTTGCGTACATTTTGCAGGCGTACCAGGCAAACGGTTACAAACTCCCGGCGGAACTTACACCGCAATCCGTTCGCCAATTGGCTGTCGGGTTGGGAATGCAGCCTAGCGACACCCCCGAAAAGGTTGACCAGTCCGATGAGCCGATTCTGGTGAAGCACCTAGCAGCCGCATACATCCAGCATTGCGAGGGGTACTACCGGAACGACCCGGAAGCTATCCGCAAAGCAAAGCGAGTTTGCGAGGACATCCGAAGCCATGCGGGGGAAGTGGATGCAGAAAGGTTCGGTCCGGTTTTGCTGCGGGAGGTCCGGGAAAAATGGATCAAAACGGGGGTGTCCCGACGATATGCCAACAGCCTCACCAATTTGGTCATTCGAGCTTTCAAGTGGGCTGTCGGTCAGGAGTTGGTTGGGGTCGAGGTCCATCAGCGACTAAAGACCATCGAGCCGCTACGCAAAGGGAGGACAACCGCAAAGGAGGGACGCACCGTAAAGCCGGTGGACATCCAGCACGTTCGCGCCACAGCGGAAAAGCTTTCACCCGTCCTTCGTGCTATGCTGCGAGTTCAGGTGGCTACCGGGATGCGTCCATCGGAACTTTGCTCCATGCGACCTTGCGACATCGATCGTTCCGGTCCCGAGTGGCTCTACATTCCATCGACCCACAAGAACACCAACAAGGACAAGGAACGGATTGTCCCGTTGGTCGGAGATGCGAGGTCAGCGGTCGAAGACTACATCAACCGTCACCCAGAAAGCTTCCTGTTCTCACCCAAAGAAAGCGTGGCTTGGCAAAACGCCCAGAAGCGAGCGACCCGCAAGACTAAGGTGCAGCCGAGCCAGAGGGACCGATCCAAACAGGACGCACAGCGAAAGCCGGGAGAGTGCTACACGAAGGATTCGTACAGGAGAGCACTACAGCGGGCAGCAAAGGACGCAGGCGTTCCAGTCTGGACGCCTTACGAGGTCCGGCATTTGGTTGGAACTATGGTTGCTGAAACGTTGAAGCTGGAAAACGCAAAAGCGTTGCTTGGTCATTCCGACCTTGCGACGACGCAGCGATATAGCAAGGCGACCGTTCGCCAAGCTATCGAAGCTTCCAAGGTAATGCCAAGCTTGTAAAATCGATTCGCGTCGCCAGGGGAGTAATTAACCCCGCGTCGGTCCGATCATCAACGTTGCCTTATGCGTTGGTGGTCGGGCTGGCAGCGACTTCTAAACACATAAGGTATCTGACAATGAATACGAAAATGGCCGGAAAGATCATTCTTGGAATGATAGAGAATGGAACCTACCAATGCCCATACGCAGAAGAGTTGCGAGAGATAATCGAAGAATGGCAGGGATACACCTCTCTCTTTGACCGAATGGACGCACAACAAGAATCGTCTTTTGTTGCCTCACTCAGTCCGAATGAACGAATCGCCTATTCAGTAGTGTGCAATCACACAACAACCGAATTTGAATTACTCCATCGCGAATGGCCATCACAAGTCACGGACGATGCGATCAAGAAGGTTTTGAAAGGACTCAGAAAAAAAGTCAGGACGATAGGGTACGACTTTATCATTTCTGGCGCACATCGGCATGTAACATGGAAAGACAGGAGCGAATAAAGAAGAAAAATATCTTGAGTTCGCGTGAAAGGGTACCCTGAAACGTACCCCGCCTTTATCTAAGTTGACCTCCGTTGCGTTTAATCACAAACGGAGGTTTTTTTATGCCATCACGCAAACCAAAAGCAGACGCCAGTTCTGCACACCAACAACCCAAGAATGTTGAAACGCCCAAACACGTTGCACCGCCGAAAGTAAACACCGCCGAGACGGTGAGTCGAATTCTCAGTGAGTCGGTTCTCACTTTCTCTCAGGCACGCGTCGAGCTTCAGAACATAAGCGGTTCAAGACCCGACAAGGCGACTCTATCGCGTTGGGTACTTCGAGGCATCAAGGGTATCAAGCTGGAAGCGGTTAAAGTCGGCCCGAACTGGGTGACAAGCATGGAAGCTTTGAATCGGTTCATCGTCGCATCTACCGACCGATCGCTTGTCTCTTGAAAACGAAAAACCCCTGGGGGCTGAGTTCCAGGGGTTTTTCTCATTTCGAACATCGAAACGTAAGGAGTCATTTCATTATGGCGCATGAAGCCGATTCAGACAATTCGGATTGCCAGTGCGATCTATGCACAGGGCTACCGCAACTATGCGATTGCGATGAGTGCCAGGCGGCACGAGAAGAAGCGTTCACCGAAAGCGAGGTGGACGAATGAGCTATTTGGTCCAACAGATCAAACAAGCCGCGCATGGTAGATGGCGTTCGATTCTTACATTGCCATTGCATCGCGATGATAGCGGCGGGCAGCCATGTCCGAAGTGTAACGGAACGGATCGATTCCACATCGACCCAGAGTTCGACGATAACGGAAAGGTCTTTTGTCGGCATTGCCTACCGAAAGGTTCCGGCGACGGAATTGGAACATTCGCATGGCTTAGCTGCATCGAGAACAAAGAAGCAATCAAGCAGCTAGCGAGCGAACTGGGAGTCTCCGCCGAAACGACCGACGCGCCGAAGCGAGATTTAATCGAAGCGGTTTGTATTGAAAAGCGAATGCCGCTGGATGCGTTCAGGCTATTTGAACCGACGTTAGCAAAGAGGGGCAATCGCGAAGTCGTTCGCGTTCCAGTTTGGGACAGCAAAGGTGAGAAGCATTCAACCTTTGATTTGTGGCAAGGCGACAAAGGGAAGTTTGCACGCGGTAAAGGTTCTTCGGGAATGTTTTTCCCAGGCAGACTTCCACAAGCTGGCGAAACGTGGTTATTAACCGAAGGCGTTAAGGATGCGAGTGCATTAACTGGTTTGGGATTTATCGCGGCAGGGTTGCCGACTTGTAAGTTGTCCCCGATATATGCGAATCTCTTTCGCGGCGTTCACGTTGTTCTAGTTCCCGACTTGGATCAACCAGGACAACGAGGGGCGCAGACATCCGGCGGAGTGTTAACCGGCATCGCGGCAAGCGTTCGTATTGCGAGACTACCGGGAGAGATTAAAGCAAGCCAAGGTGAGGACGTTCGCGACATCCTTCGAAAGCCAAGCGGGGAATCTTCAATCCGCGAAGCAATCGACCAAGCGAAACACTGGGAACCAGAGGAAGGCGAGGATCGTTCGGACCGTCCAGAGGTTTTGGTTACATTGAACGAAGGGTACGTTGCCGACCAGGTTGTTAAACACCTCGGAGCGTTGGGTTGGAATAGCGAATGGATCCCTGAGAAGATTCGCGAATCGGTTAAGGTTTTCGTTCGCGGTGGTTCGTTGGTCCATCCGATTGAGTCGGAGGACGCAGCCACGAAAGGCGTTTTGCAGATTCGACCTTTACCAGCGGCGTTAATTCGGGAGAGGATTTCTCAGTGTTGCCAATTGTTAATAGAACAAAAGACGAAAGACGACGTTGAGATTGTCCCGACGCGTCCCCCAAGATGGCTAATCGATGCGGTTCACCTTCGAGGATTTTACAACGGGTTGGTGCGACCGCTAAACGGAATAGTGCAAGCGCCGACACTCCGTCCAGATGGAACGATCCTACAGCAAGCCGGATACGACAACCCTTCCGGTTTGATATATCGACCCAATACACACTTTCCGGCGGTTCCCGAATCGCCTACGGTCGAGGACGCGAAAGCCGCTATTGCAGAGCTGGAGCACGTTGTTGTTGATTTCCCGTTTGTGGATCCGGCGGACCGTTCGGGATGGCTGGCAATGGTTCTTTCGATGATTGGACGCGCAGCGATTGAAGGTTGCGTTCCCATGTTTACCATCGGTGCGAACATTCGCGGCGCTGGGAAGTCGTTGCTTGCCGATGCGGCAAGTTTAATTGCCTATGGTCGACCGGCATCACGCAAGACTTTCACGCGTGACGAGGAGGAGCAAAGGAAGCTTGTAACATCGATCGCGATTGAAGGGACGCCATGCGTTCTTTTCGATAATCTCGACGTTCAACTAGGTGGTGCGAATATCGACGCGGCGTTAACTGCAAGAACTTGGAACGATCGCGTTCTAGGTGCGAGCAGGACGACCGGGGAATTGCCAATGCGAACCGTTTGGGCAGCGACCGGGAACAACATCGCATACGGTTCGGACGTAGCAAGACGCGTTTTGCCGATCCGGTTGGAGAGTCCGTTGGAATCGCCAGAGGACCGTTCGGGATTCGTCCACGAAAACCTGTTGGGTTGGGTTGCTGCGAATCGTCCCCGATTGGCGGTGGCAGCGTTAACCGTTCTCCGAAGCTATTACGTTGCTGGTTGTCCTGAGCAATCCGGCGGGGTTTGGGGATCCTTCGAGGACTGGACGCGGATAGTTCGTGGTGCGTTGGTTTGGTCAGGTGCGGCGGATCCTTTGCCGACACGAAAGAGTGCGACCGAATCCGATGAAACGAAGTCGCTACTGGCAATGTTGATTGTCGGGTTGATCGAAGCCGATCCAGACAACAGCGGCTTAACGACATCGGAGATTGAACGCGTTGTTAGTTCGCAAGACATGTCGAACCCAAGTTGTCCGACGTTACTGGAAGCCGTTGGGACCATATGCGGCGATCGGTGGAACGCTAGGCGGTTCGGCAAAAAGCTTTTGTCGTTCAAGAATAGAACATGGCAGGGAAAGCGAATTGAGTCGGAAACGACCCACGGAACGGTTAAGCGATGGCTGGTTCGGGAAGGGTATGGAGGGTTTGGAGGGTTTCGGAACCCTCACCCCCTACGCGTGGAAAATAAATTAAGCGAGCCTATAGACACATATACACCCACGGTTGATTTATTTCCCCCGTGTAGCGAGTCGGGGAAATCAAACCATACAAACCATCCAAACATTGAAACGATCATTTCCGCCGATGGACGCGTTACGGGGTGGATTTGATGGGGACGCCGTTGAATTTCTTGGTTTTCTGTTGGGCAATAGGCGTTCATCTAGCAGCGGATGGCGATTCGATTCGGTTCGACGCCGACGCCAGCAAGGTATTTGGGGAGTTGGTCGACGTGATTCGTCACCACAAGGCGGGACTGGTTTACATCCTCGGATCGCTCGAGGACGGGACGACGACACGGGAAGAGATTTTGAGAGCCTACGACATCGAAAGGAGTTTGCGTTGCTTATCGAAATGACATTGGAGGCGAAACACTATCCAGACGGACCAGACCCGTTCCAGCGGCTGCGGCGGTTGCTGAAAGCGTTGCTGCGAGTCTACGGGTTGAAATGCGTTTCGATTCGACGAAAGGAGTCGGACGAGTGAGATTCAATCTAACCCACGAAATTGAGATTTTGAAATCCTTCCGGTTATTCGTTCGAGACTTGACCGAACCAGACGATCGAGCAGCGGGACGCGGGATTATTGCAGCGTTGGCGGTTTCCATCGATTCCATCGACGTGTTAGGCGGTCAGGTGCAAACCACCGTCCAGCGGTTCAACGAGTCTGACACCATCGAGCAGCGACACGAGGCGTTGAACGAGCTGGAGGAGTTGCGGCGGCTGTTGGTCGCAGCAAATCGGGAACGAGAAGCGACCGCCGAACAGGTGCAGGATTTTGTTCGCAAGGTTTGCCGACGATGAAGCGTTGCCATTGTGGAGGTCGGTTGTTGGTCTATACCACCCGACGCATCGGTCGATTCAGGACTCAGTATCGCAAGTGCCATACATGCGGCTGGACGACCAAGAAAACTTTTGTCGAAATTCGGAAATCTAGTACGGAGTTTTTTCACACAGTCGAGACCCTCGGGATAATTCACACAGTCGAGGTTTATTCACGGGAGGGAATTAGCGATGGCGGTTGATTTAGGATTTTTGAATAAGCTGTCTCAACAAACGTTGGAGTTGCAAGAGGCATCGGAGGACCTGCTACGGCAGATCGCATCGGGACAGCTCGAGAAAGACGACCCGAGCTTTTCGGTGGTTGCCAATGCGTTGGGATGGAATGAGCGACGCCAGCGAGAAGAGTTGCAAAGGATGCTTGGCGTTTTGAAATACGAAGCGACCGCATGCAGCGACGATGAGTTTTCACGGCGCGTCGAACTTGCCGATGGATTGAAAAAGTCCAATGCCGCCAAGCGTTCGAAGCTGGAAGAAAAGATTGCATCCTTGCGAAGCGAGATTGCAGAACTGGACAAGTCAGAGCATGACGCCGAAAAGTCGGTTTCCGATGCGGAGATTGCACGAGCGAAATTGCGTGAGCTTGCACCTAGTCACGTTCAAGCATCCGTCAATCGAGAGATCAGCCGTTTGCACAGCCAAGGCGAAAATCGACGACGTCTTGAATTGGAATCGGAGATCCGAGCCTATGAAGGTTTTGCAAGACGGGATTCGATTCACCCGAATCTGTTAGTCGATACCGTCCGGGTTCGCTTTCCCAATGAAATTGGGCTGGACCATTACGGACGACGCGCCGTCCTGCCAGGAGCAATGGATCGCATCGCAGAACTATCTGCTGCAAAGGTGGTCGAATTGAAAGCCGAGTATGAACAACTCGATGCACAGATCCGAGCGGAAGAAGAAGCGATTTTGGACGGACTCAACTACTACATCGGAGGTTAATAAATGGAAATTCACATCAACGGACCTATCGAGCCAGGGCTAGCGGCTGAGGTCAAAGCCGCATTGCGATCAGCGGGAGGACGACCCGTCACTATCCGCATCAATAGCGAGGGAGGTTCGGTTCTTGAAGGCTTGGCTGTTTACGATGCGATCGCAGCCTATGCAGGCAAGACGACCGCAATCGTTGAATCCGCAGCGTTGTCGATGGCATCTGCCATTATGCTCGCGGCAGACGAAGTGAGAGCGACGCCAAACGCTTTAATCATGGCACACTCTCCACACATGGAGGGAGAGGACCTAAGCGAATCGGATGAGTCGCTACTTGAGAAGCTGCATCGCAAGTTGCGTGACATCTACTCTTTGCGAACTGGACTGGACATCGAGGACGTTGAGGAGCTTATGGAGGCGGAAGCTTTTCTTGATGCAGAGGAAGCAATGGATCACGGATTCATCGATGCTATCGAACAGCCGACCAAACGAAGTTTCGATCATCACGTCGCACGAATAGCGGCAAGGGTGCCAGCGTTCGCTAAAGCGGTGGCATCGGCGCGAAGCAAAGCGACAAGCAATGCAAAGTCACTCAAGGAACAATTCGAAGCAGCGGTTGAAAGTGCACGCAAGGCAGGCATTCGGCCAGGTGAGCGAGCGAGTTGGATTGAGGCGAACCATCCAGGGTTGAGACAGCGATACGTTGCGGCAGTAAACGCACGTTGATTCCATCGGGGATTGGGGGACCGTTCGCGAGCAGCGGCTACTGGTTGCGCGGTCCCCCTTCCCTTTTTCTTTTTGCGAGGGGCGGGTACCGGGGGGGGCTTCAAGGTACTTCCGAGCGGTCCCAAAGGAATGCGGTAGCAAAAGCTCGCAGATTTCATACACAAACCTGGATCCTACCTTCCCAATGCCAAAACTTTCCGACCGACTAGCGAAGCTTGAGACGCACACAGGCGACGCATTGCCAACAGACGCATTGCCGTTGCTGGTTGCGATTCTCGCTAGACGGGATGCGTTGTTCTGGCCAGCAAGATCACCAAACCTTGCGTTGATTCTCCTGCAGCGCCAGAGAGCGTATCGGGAAAAGTCGCTTGGCATCGCAGCTCGAGCAGATGGCAGAGCAAATTGGAAGTCGGCACACCATCATCGAAAGGCGTTGATTGAAGCAGGCTTGGTTGAGCCGCTGTCATCGGGTGGACAGGTGACCAGTTTACTTCTCACGGCAAAAGGCGAAGCAATTGCGAGGGGATTGATAGGGTTGGAGTCGGCATCGAGCGTTGCTGTCATTGCAGAGGGCTTTCCGAGAAGCTGGACGCACGAGCGGGAGCTACTTGGTTTTGAGGGCGAGTATTCCACCGACCAGGCGATACCGTTCACCGAAGTGATTTTCCCGCTGTTGATCGAGGGGGCAATCGAGGTGCGATGCGATTCACGAAAAGGGCTTTGGTATCGTGGCGTTGGAGAGGTGGAATCAAAGTCACCCGATGTTACTTTGATCGAAGCATCATCCACCCACCAAGCGACCTATGACAAAGCGTTTCTAGCGGAGCGTGATGCGTTGGAATCCTCCGAGCCGCTGGACCCTTACGAAGTGTTTATCCCTGTTCCAGTGGGGTTGTGATGGACAAGAAAGGCAGAACCACAGAACGGCTAGCGGTTGCTGTTGCAGGTGGCATGAGCATACGCCAGGCGGCAGTTACCATCGGGTTGTCGGAGTCGGCCGCCTATCACACTTCGCAAACGCCGGAGTTTCGAAAGCGCGTTTCCGAGCTGCGGACCGAAGCAATAGCGGGTGCCGTTGGCAGACTATCATCAGCCGCCACATTGGCGGTCGATACGCTAGTTGAGTTGCTGGACGAGAAGAACGACGCAAAGGACCGCTTGAATGCGTCTAAAGCGATTTTGGCGGCTTTGGTGCCGTTGTCCGAGTTCGGGGAGTTGCGAGCGAGGATAGAGAAGCTGGAGGCGTCCCAAGGCTTGAAGGTGGCATCGTGATAGAGGTCACAATCGAAACGTTCGCACACGACTACACAGGCGAACCACCCGAACCAGCGACACCGACGGGAGCAAGACCTGGATCGTTCGAGAAGGTGCAAGTCATGCGGGAACGAGCATCGAGAGGCGAACAGCTATTCCATCCACAGGACGCCACCGATCCCCTGCTTCGAGAGAATCGGTTCAGAGAAGCCATGCGGAGCGCGTGACCAGACGTGTCACCATAGTTGCTGCGGAGATGGCGACGTTGAAAAAGGGTCACTTCAACACGCAGAAATCTGGTCCGCAACATTGCGGACCACAACCAAGCAGCGTTGCAGAGGTGGCGGAATTGTTTGGTCGCCCCACCCTTTGCAAGCTGTTGAAAGACAACAGGCCTGCTAGGAAGAACGGACGACCAAAATCAAACCCAGAAACCGTTAACAATGTAAACACTTCCAGTCCGAGAGCTATGGGCAATTCCCGTCTCTACATCGAGCAGCGGCTAAAGAGGGAGTTTCCAAAGGTGTGGTTCTCGGGTGCAGCGGGTTTGTTAATGGCTTACCGCGAAATACACCGCAACTACACCAATTCGATGCTTTACTTGCAACCGGCGTTGCAGTTTGCTAGCATGTAAAACGCAGGATTTACAGCGTTTTTGAGCTTTCAAAGATTCAATAAGGTCATTTTCCTAAAGCTGAGGTCGCAAGTTCGAACCTTGCCGGGGGTACTGTCAGTTTTGTCAATGTTTTTGTTGGTCGGACGCCACCTGTGGCGTACCGGGATTTTCCCGAGCGACCCTGTAAAGTCGAAGTTCATACCGGAAAACTGTCCTAGCTGGGCAGCACACTCTCGCGGTGAGCGATTATTTCAGGAGTTGCGAAAATGCCAAGACCAAAGGCGTTGGTTCCGCCTCTTCGGTACCACATCGCAGGGCAATCTATTTGCGAACTTGCCGGTTCGATCTCGACCGGTTGTGACATGGAATACAAAAGCTGACTCCGTCGAGAGCCTTGAAATGAGTCTGCGTGCTGCATGCCGAAGGCATAGCAGCTTGTAGACGGTGATGGAGGGTGAGCGACATCACCGGTCTATCATTAGAGGATGATGCATCCTGAAATGGATGCTAGCTGCCTACTGGATGGCTTGTATCCCTCCGGGAAGCTTAGCGACGTTTGCAAACAACCCGGGGTGGCGCACGCTTACCCCGGGTGAATAGCTGAAATCCTTTCACGACAATCTGGAGTCAATCCGGTTTTCATAAAAAACAAGTGGTTGTAAATGGATCGAACTCGAAAGCTCCCGCCGAATAAATCGTTTAACAGTCTCCGCAGGCGACGACGTCTACATTTCGCCCGCAATTCCAAAACCACCTTCATCGATCCATAGTCAACACATCACCCAGTCGGCACTCTCAGTGCGCCCAACACCTAATGGATCGCAGAGTATTCGCAAGATCGCTATGTATAAGCAATCCGCTGCACCGAACTGTCCGAGAATTCTTCTGTAACAACAAGCGCGGTCTGGCTGCTAGAAGCCACCTTCGACAGTTCGTGTACGCCTGCGGAGACGGTTAAGCGATTTACTCGCGTAAACCCAAAAGAACGCATAGGCGTTCCAATACATCCACTGCGGCTTTATGGTCACCGACTTGACTTTAGTTTGTCCTGGTAGGACATCATCTATTAGCCCGGGGTACGCACGCGCCACCTCGGGTGGGTAGCGGATCTCTACCGACCTGTGCGGATAGCCTGGCTTCTGACCCATCCGTCTTCTTGCCCCGAGAGTCGTCCCAAGACCCAACTCGGTGTGCGCGTCAACACCTCCAATTCCATTCCCTCGCGAAGGGGAAGACTTACCGTTTCTTTTGACCGCTCACTCATTCCTTCAAAAAGTTTAGTCTCGCGAACGACGACCCCATGGGTCCGTGCATAACGATCGGGAGATTCGATCCACGTGTGCACTCCTAAACAGAAACCGAAAATCATCGATCCGATACTGGCTAGCAACGGCCCCCTTCTCGACCTTAAACAACTCCAAACAAAGATCGGACCTGACAGGATCCATGCTATAGCTGCAATGTTACGTTCCCAATACCAGGTGACGGGGCTGCGAAACCGACTCTCGATGATGGGCGAGGACTCGATGGCAATGCCTTTCGAAGGTGCAGTTTCACGCGCTATCCTCAGGTTGCGCAGGATGCCTTCGTCGCCAGGGGCAATGCAATTGGCGATCCGATACGCATGAATCGCTCGCCCATACTCACCGGCTCTGAACCAGGCATTCCCCTGATGAAAGTAGGCATTCGCGTTGGGCTCACCGTCGCGACACAACGTCTCCATCTCCGTCGCCACCCTGCGAAACTCTTCCTCTGTCGTCGCTTGAGCAAACCGCTCGATGACGGAATTCCAGGTGGATTCCAAGGTGCTAGCCATCGCACTTGCCACCTCAGAAGGTCCCCCCAAGGCTAAGCACACCCCCCAAATCAGCGCAAATTTTCCGAACTGGATTCGCCTTTTCTTCGCTGAACTCCTCCGTGATTCATGTTCCAAGATAGATTTTTGAACGTCGACCGCCATGGAGAGAAGTTGGGGTTCGTCGATGTCGACCGAGGCACTGAATCGACGTGCATCGAGTTTCACAAGAATATCTCGCAAGGCGTCCAAAAGCTCTCCCTCCATCGCACGCCTCTCCGCACACTCCACAATGTCGCGCGTCGTCATTCCTTCTACCGATCGATTCACTGGATTGGCAATGATCTCTGCGAAACACTGATGCAGCCGTTTGCACGCCAAATCGGCTTCACCCCTCTGAAAAGCCTCCACAACCTCTCGCATCTGGTTCTGAATGCGAGGTTCCATCGCCGTGCGCCGCCTCTCCGCGCTCGCTCGAGTCGATCGACGGAATAGGGATGCAGCAAATACACTAAGCGATCCAAGCCAACTGATCGCAACCGCTGCAATCCAGTGCTCGCTCCGCAGAAAGCTCCCAACCACAGGATGCGTCTGAAACGTTCCGACGGTGATATCAATCGAGTCCGATTTGGCCTCTTGCAAAGTGTCAGCTTCTTCCGAGGAGGCGGTAGCAATACTCATCGCGGCTCCCTCTTCCACTTCAAGGGTCATAGGGTTGCCAGGTACATCCTTAAATGTTTCGCTACCCGGATCGAATGTTTGGAAGACAAACGGCGGAACGGCATCCATCTTCTTCTTCGGACGAAGTGAGTACACGAATACCTTTTTATTCCCGTCCGTTTGTCCAATCGGAGCATCGTCGATGATCTCAAACGAATCGGCCATGAAGGGAATATTCGTCAACTTCGGTGCAAACACTGGTTCCAGGCTGCTCTCCTCCGATTCGATGGTCAGCGTTAGAGTGATGGGGTCTCCCACTCGACAGTTGCTCGGTGCCAAAACGGTGTTGACGTTGTACTCGCCGATGCCGCCGAAGTAATTCTTGGGCCGCGGCGATGGAACTTCTACTACCTCGAGTTGCTCCGCAGAAGCGTTCGCTGCAATTTGTTTGGCAAGCAACCTTTCTTCTTCACGCCCTACGGCAAAAGTACCCTTCACCATCGCGGGTCCAAAGGTGTAACGACCAGGTGTGTCGGCCTGCATCGACTTCGTGATTTCATAAACAAAAAACTCGTGCTCTTCACCAGTCTCAAGCTTCTTCTTGGTCTTGCCTGTCAACAAATCGAACAGAGCTGGTTGTGGGCCGTCGAATGGAAACGTTCCCGATGTCCGGACCCCATTGATCGTGAACCCATAGTTTCGGTCCGATAGTAACGTCTGTAACCATTGGCTTTGATCCGGTCCCTTCAGCCCCTCGGGTGTCTCCACCCATGGGATGCTCAAACGAGGAGGACGCCTCGCGAGAGGGCGAACCGGATCTCCTTCCCAATCGGGAATACCACGCACCAGAATTCGAAGCGTTACATCGAACTTCTCCGTCGGGTAGACACGTGTCTTGGATACCTTCGTTTCCAGGAATACATAATCCTGCGGAGTCGGCTCCAAAACGCGAATTGTTATCGGCTCGCTGCGGTATTGCTTCCCCGAGAATTCGACAGCGATCGACGGGATCGTGAGAGTCCCCTTTCGCTTTGGGGTAAGTTGGTAGTCGAAGTCGACTCGGGTAAGATTGCGCTGCATCACCCGACCATTGATGATGGTTGTCGACGATTGATTCAACGGTCGCTCTGCAATCAATTCCGTCGCAAAGTCTTCTTGGAGGGAATCCAATTTCGGGGCGACTGCTCCCTCCATATTGTTGAGAGAAACTCGCAGCGTGAGGGACTCGCCCACGAAGACCTCATCGGCATCGGTGTCGACATAGATACTCGGTTGCTCTTGAGCGGGAACCGTTCCGACGCAGAAGGTCACGAACAAGCAGGCCAGTATTGAAATCGGGATTCGAAACATTCCTACCAATCCTTTTCAACTGGTTTTCGTCCGTAAATCCGTTCTCTCCAACGCTTGTCTCGGACTCGCTTCTCGACTTCCCTTTCGCGCACTTTGCGAAGGAGTTCTTCAAGGCGTTCCGGGCTGATCATCCATGGTTCTCCCTCCGCGGAAGCACCTCCTTCTGTCGAGCTAGCTGCTTCTCCACGCTTCTCATCGGGTTTGCTTTGGGTTGGTTCCTGTTTTGAGTCTGCAGCTTCCTGTTCCTTATCTTCCTTCTTCTTCTCTGCATCTGGCTTGTCCCCAGGTGCAGGATCCTGCTTCTGTTCCCCGTCCTTCTTGCCTTTCTCTTCTCTGTCTTGCGAATTCTCACTCTGGTTTTGCGATGGATTGTCCTTCGACGAGGGCTCCTCCTTCTTGGACGATTGGCGATCGTCGGAGGAATCGCTCTTCGATGAGGAGTCTTCCTTTTTGGAGGAGTCCTCATCTTCCTTCGAGTCTTTATTCTTCGAATCGCCGTCGTCGGACGAGGATGGATCCTGTGGCGGTACAAGTTCCTTCAACAGCCGCAATGCCTCCTCTGCCTGTTCCCTTCCATTGCGCGCTTCTCGAGACAATACATGATTCAAAGCCGCCCGCATCGCCTCGGTCGCTTGGGGGCCGACGGAAACCGCTTTCTCCAAATAGCTGGTATTGTCGACAGTCGCTTCGGCCTGGTCCGATGGTTTTTGGGCCGCGAGAGACTGCGATGCCTTCTCTGCCAAAAGCGCCGTGCGTTTCCGGTTCCAAGTCTGGCGTTGTAACCATCTTTCGCGAAGCAAGTCGCCGGAGATTGTATCGGATGTCTCGAATTCTTGAACAAGTCCCTCTTGTTCCTGGATGGATCGTTCGAGCAAGGCTTCGTAAGGGGCGAGCCAGTTCCAAAGGCTTTCCAAGGATTGAATCCCCCGCAACTCCTCTTGTTCAGCCTTTTCAGCCGAAAAGGAATTCAACGCCTCGTTCGACTGGACCATGGCATTGCGAGCTTCGGCGAAGAAGCCATCAATAATCTCCAAGGTTTGTTTCACTCCTTCGAGATTACTGTTCGGCGCATCGCCTTGTTCATCTCTTTCGAGTTCCATCTGAAACTGCTGCTGAACGATGGTCAATTCATCGATCAATCCGCGTTGTCTTCTCTCTAATTCAGCGTAGGTAGCCGGCTGAAAGCTTTCCCGAGCCTGTTGCGTTTTATGAAGCAATTCGATTTGAGATTTTGCGAGCTCTTGGACCGCAGCAAATCCCCCCGATTTCGCAACCTTAGCCTGCAGATCCTCCAATCGCCAAGCATCCTTTGCCTTCGCAAACCATTGCTTCGTCGCGAGCAACGCCTGTCTCGCAGATTGCTTTCCTGGTGCAAGCTCGAGGCTATTCGAAAAGGAGTCGATAGCTAAGGTCGCCAAGTTCTCCAGGCGTTGACGCTCTTTATCGGCGATCGGGGTCTCGCCAGGCTTGAGCCCAGGAGGAATCTGATTCAGATAAAGCTTCCCAAGATTGAACTGGACCGCAGACACGAGACGGGGATCGCTCGAACGCGACGCTTGCTCATACCATTCAATCGCTTCCTCCAAATTACCCTTCGTCTGTTCCATGTAAGCTCGCTCGAATGCCTCGTTCGGTGCGACGGTCGCTCCGCCATCGGCAAACAAAAGAGCCGACGTCGACGGAAGGAAACAAACCAGTGCGAGCACCGAAGCCACGTGCCTCAGTGAGCTGATAGAATTTGGACGACGTAAAGGAAAGGGATTGCGTTGGGACAGAAACGGTACCAGTAGAAGGCATCCGAGGGAGGCACCCAGAAACCACTGGTACTGCTCCGCTTTGACCACTTCGGATTGTGTTTCTCCTGAGCCAATGCCGTTGTCGGATAGAAACTCGCTGTGGAAAGCGGCCATATCCATCGAACGGGTCTCCACTGGAAAGAATCTTCCCTTCGTCCTCTCAGCGATATCTTCGAGCAATGCGGGCTCGAGTTTGCTCCAAACCGGTTCCCCTTTGTATTCGATGAAACCGCCTGTATCCCCAGCAGGAATGCGGGCTCCTCGTTTGGAATCTCCGAGCCCTATCGCGTAGATCGGGATGTTTTCCTGGGCTGCGAACTCGGCCGCTTCTACCGGACTCGATTCCAAATCTCCTCCATCGGAAACCAAGAGAATCGATCTTCTTCCCGACGTAGTTTGGGCAAGGATTTCGGTGCTTTTGCGAATGGCATCTCCGATAGCTGTCCCACCTCGCGGCGCGGTAAAGGGATCGACGCTGGCAAGGATGCGTTTGAAATTTTCGTAGTCGACGGTGAGTGGGGATTGAATGACGGCTTGACCGGCAAAGGCGATCAATCCGATCCTCTCTCCCTGCAATTGATTCACAAGACTCGCAATATCTGCTTTAGCGCGATCCAGACGGGATGGCAGCACATCGGTTGCGGTCATCGAACGCGATACGTCGAGGAGAACGTAGAGGTCGTTGCTCCGACTCTCGACCCTTTGCTCCGACTCGCCGAATTGAGGACCTGCGAGTGAAAGGAATGCCAAAAGAATAGCGATCGCGTGCAACAGACCGCTCGACCATGCCCCCCAATAGTTGCGGGGCGAAAGGATTTGCGATTGCATTGGACCGGGGGCGAATCGCTCTCTCTTTCGATCACTGCGAACAACACTCCACCAGACCAACGCCAGCCAAACCAACGCGGCGATCCAACCTGCAGTCCAATAAATAGGGTTGCGCCATTCCATCGAATTACCTCCTGCCGCGATTTGGTTTTATGCGAGCCATTGAAGCCTTGTGCGTTTCAAACCATATGACAACCACAATAGAATGATTCCGGGGAGCACCACCCACGAATAGGCCTCTGTGTAACGAGCGAACTGCATTTCCTCCACTTCGCTCTTTTCCAACTGATCGATTTGAGAATAGACATCCGCCAAGCCTTGGGTATCCGACGCGTGAAAGTAACTGCCCCCCGTTTCCGCTGCGATCTCTTTCAGCAATGTCTCATCCATCGAAAAGCGTGCAGGAACAAGCATCCGGGTCCCAAACTCGTCCTCGCGTGGGACCGGTACCACTCCGTTTTGACCAATCCCGATGGTGTAGACTTTGATCCCAAGCTGTTTCGCCAATTTCATGGCGTCGCGAGGATCGATGGCTCCTGCGTTGCTATCTCCATCGGTAAGTAGAACGGCGATGCGGCTTTTTGATCGAGCGTTTTTGAGTCGATCTATGCCGAGCGCCAAGCCGTCCCCGATCGCGGTCGCCAATTCTTCCTCCAAACTTTGCTCGTTCAGAATTCGCCCACGCGCATCACGGATGGGTCGAGGAATCTGGAGTGAATCGACAACGCTTACCATCGCCCGGTGATCCAACGTGAGGGGGCAACGGCTTTCAGCAAAACCTCCGAAGGCGACGACGCCGATTGGATCGTTGGGTCTCCCTCGCAATCCCAACCCCTTGTCACCTTGAACAAACGCCTTCACCACGTGTTTGACCGCGGCAAGACGATTGACTTGCCTTTCGTCCAACTCAAAGTCGATCGCCTCCATCGAACCGGAGATGTCGAGAATAAGCTCGATCGCAATCCCCTCTCCGCTCACTCGAGATTCGCTTTCCCCCCATTGAGGGCGTGCCATTCCAATCAAAAGGCAACTAAGCGCCACACCCTCCATGAACGGAACCAACCTCTGCACCCAAGTCCATGCCGAGCGTGGAGGGCGCTGTAAACCACTTACCGCTGAAAAAAGGACAACGGGGCGATGTCTTCGTTTCTGGAAATGCCAAATTCCGAGCCAAACGAACGGGATCGCGAACAGCCATCCCCAATGCAGGAACCGAAAGGAGTCAAACATCAAGCGTTTCCTCCTCCCTCTTTCCCGCCTATTGCGAAGCGGTCGATCACATCCCGGGCTGTTCGGACAGCGGTCGCGATCGCGTCAGGATCCGGTCTTTGACCGCCAAACTTCACGAGGTCCGCAGAGGATAAGAAAGCATGGAGGGACTGGCTCCATTCACCCGAAAGGTAAGGTGTTTGTCGGGTTGCGATCCAAAACTCTTCCGTCGTTAGCTCCGGCGCATGCAGCCCTGTTTTCTTTTCAATGAATTGCCTGACGATTCCGGTCAATCGAATGTAAAAATCTTGAAATCGATCATGTTCGAGTAGTTTCTCCGACAAAAGATCTTCCAACATGCGTCTTGCATATCTCTCCGGCAACTCTTCCTTCTTGTGATATCGCCTCCAGATAGAAACGGATAACCATGCTATCGACGCGAGGAGTGCTATCGCTATCGCCCCGAACGCGACGAGCCACGTCCATCTGGAATGCCCCTCTTCGGCGGGACCTTCTAAATCCGCTCCTCGAATTGCGTTGAGATCGTTGGCTTTGGGATCGCCAACGATTTCTATGTCGATCAAGGGGCTTGCCATGATCCCTCGTTCGGTGCCCGATTGCTCGTTACTGGATCGTTCCCTCTTGACGAAGGGGATCGCCAATCGAGGCAAGCTCACCTTCCCTGGTTTGTTCGGAGTCACGATTGCCCGAAAGACACGTGTCTTACCATCGCTCCATTCTGTGGATTCCAAGTCCTGATGGATGGAAAAGTCTTCTGGTGCAACGAGTAGTTCCGGTTCACCAAGTTCTAGGCCCGGATCGGCCTCGACAATGAACTGCAGTGAAAGCCTATCCACCAGGCTGGGTTCGCTCGGGGACACCTTCACTCGGATACTCCAGCCGGGCTGGCTTGCAACATCGCTGGCAACATCGCTGGTATCCAACGCATTCGTTTGCTGTGCATAGGAAGGATTGGAACTGCAGACGCAGAGAGGCATCAGGATAAAAAACAGGATGCGCAGATAGACTGGGTTCATCAACGTGCACGCTCCCTCGCGAGAAAGAATCGTTGCAAGTCATGGGAGTAAGGGCGATCGGTGCGGAGCGTCAAGCTTTCGACTTGGGCGCGCCGCAACATCTCGAACAGTCGTTCATCTCGCTCCTTGCACTGTGCTTCATACCATTTTCGCACCGAGGAGCTGGATGAATCCATCTCAACGATTTCGCCCGTCTCGGCGTCTTGGAAGGCGACCCAACCCACATTGGGGAGCGATTCTTCTCGCGGGTCTCGCAACAGGAACGCGATGCAATCATGCCGTTGGTTGGCGATGGCGAGATCGCGAGAAAATTCCTGGCTGATGAAGTCGCTCAAGACGAATAGAATACAACGCCGATGGTGCACCCGTCCGAGATATTGCAACGCTCGACCAATGTCCGTCGTCCGTTGGACAGGTTCAACGGTGAGGAGTTCACGGATGAGCCGAAGCACGCTCCCGCGTCCCTTTCGAGGGGGAACGTACCGAACGATCTCATCGGCGAAAAGGAGCAATCCGACTTTGTCATTATTTCGAATCGCGGTGAACATCAACACCGCGGCGACTTCGATGGCAAGATCCAGCTTGGACCTTGCGAAGGTTCCGAAGGCACCCGACGCGGAAATATCGACGGCGAGAACGATCGTCGACTCTCGTTCCTCGCGAAAGGTTTTGATGAAGGGGGTGCTCGAACGGGCGGTCACATTCCAATCGATGGTTCGAATATCGTCTCCGGGAACATACTCCCGGACCGACTCGAACTCCATTCCCCGGCCTTTGAACGCGCTGGCATACTCGCCGGACAATAGATCGTTGACTTGCCGTCGCGCTTGGATTTGCACGCGGCGAACTTCTCGCAGGATGTCGTCGAGTTCGCGTGCTGCCATGATGGCTCTCAGGGAACGGGGACTGCGTCGAGGACTTGGCGAACGATGTCGTCGGCCGACATCTCTTCCGCTTCCGCTTCGTATGTCAATAAAATGCGGTGCCGCATGACTTCGAGCGCGATCTCTTTCACGTCTTGCGGTGTGACGAATGGGCGTCCTGCCAAGAATGCGTTGGCGCGCGCGGCGACACAGAGACTGATCGACGCGCGGGGGGAAGCTCCGCACTGAATCAATGCTTTTAATTTGGGAAGCTTGAACTTCTCTGGTTCGCGTGTCGCGGCTACCAAGTCCAACACATAGTCCTGGATCTTGTCATTCAAATAGACGAGATGGACAGCGGATTTCATCTCTAGCAAACGACTTGGCTCGAGAACCGGGAGGACGCGAGGTTGTGAGGCATCCATGGCTGCTTGGATTACTTTCCGTTCGTCTTCTTTAGTTGGATAGCCCACCACGACCTTGAGCATGAATCGATCGACTTGAGCCTCCGGCAGTGGATAGGTCCCCTCCTGCTCGATCGGGTTCTGCGTAGCGAGGACCAGAAAGGGCTCTTCGAGGGGGTAGGTCGTATCGCCGATGGTTACCTGTCGCTCTTGCATCGCTTCGAGCAAGGCAGATTGCACTTTGGAGGGAGCCCTGTTGATTTCATCCGCGAGTATGAGATTCGCGAAAATCGGTCCTTTGCGAGTTCCAAACGTCCCCTCTTTGGGGTTGTAGATCATCGTCCCGATCAAGTCAGCGGGGAGGAGATCCGGAGTGAATTGGATGCGTTGGAATTCACAATGGATGGCACCTGCCAATGCCTTGATCGCGGTCGTCTTTGCAAGCCCTGGCAATCCCTCGAGCAGCACATGACCGCCGGTGAGCAAGGCGATGAGCAATCGGGAAAGCATGGCGTCCTGCCCCACTAGCGCTTTACGGACCTCGGAGCGTACCCGTTCCAAGTCCTCGCTAAATGGGATGATCGTATCTCGAATGCGTTGGATATCGACAGTCATAGTGGTTGGGGTTGGGGACGCGGTCGTACTTTACCTTCGAGTGCCGGACTGAACAGCACTAGGTTTTTGGATTTGCGAGAAAACACGGATGTTTAGTCGCAACCCATAGGGAGGGAACCGGAAGGAATTTGGCAACATTTGGTTCATTGCCTGGAACCGAATCATCGCCGTGGGATAAAATGAAAAGGCCCGTTTGCCCTCATCCAACCCCGCCTTCCGTCACCATGATGATTCGGTACGCACTCCTTGCGTTTTGGTTTTCGAATTGCTTGCTACGTGAGTATTCTCCTGCAGCGGAGCCATCCGTCGACTTCAAACGAGAGGTCCGGCCCATACTTTCCAATCGCTGCTTCGCTTGCCATGGCCCGGACGAGGAGAAGATTGAGTCGGGCCTGCGCCTGGATTCCCTCGCAAATGCGACGAGTCCAGCCGACTCTGGCTCGCCAGCAATCATTCCTGGGAAGGGATCCGAATCGGAAATGATCCGAAGGGTCATGAGCCAAGACCCGAGCGAGAGGATGCCCCCTCCGGAGTTCGGTGCTGCACTGACGGACGCGGAAGTCGCCGCATTGCAAGCATGGATCGATGCGGGCGCGAACTACGAGAAACATTGGTCCTTTGACCAAGTACAGGAGACCGAACCTCCTCATCTGCGAGATGCACCGAACGAGTGGCGAGATTGGCCAATATCGCCGATCGACTCTTACGTGCTGAAACCACTGTTGGAGCGCCAATGGTCCCCTTCTGCCCAAGCGGATCGCGCGGTTCTACTCCGCCGCATCTACCTGGACTTGATCGGCCTTCCACCTAGCCTGGAAGAACTCGATGAGTTCTTGGCCGACAACGAGCCCGATGCAATCGAGAAACGAATCGATGCGCTACTCGCATCTCCCGCGTATGGCGAGCATTGGGGACGCAAATGGCTCGATTTAGCGAGGTACGCGGACTCGGCAGGCTACGCCGATGACCCGCAGCGAACCATTTGGGGTTATCGAGACTGGGTGATCCGTGCTTTCAATCGCGGGATGCCTTTTGATCAATTCACCATCGAACAATTGGCTGGCGACTTGATCGAAAACCCCACCGAGGATCAACTCGTCGCGACAGCCTTTCATCGAAACACCTTGACCAACAATGAAGGTGGCACGAATGACGAGGAGTTTCGAAACGTCGCCGTCGTCGATCGGGTCAACACGACCATGTCAGTGTGGATGGGGATTACGATGGCCTGCGCCCAATGCCACAGTCACAAATACGATCCTATCTCGCAAAAAGAATACTTCGAGGTCTTCGCGATCTTCAATCAATCGCAAGACGCCGACCGAACCGACGAAAGCCCCACTCTCGCATGGTTCACGCCTGAACAGCGCCAACAAATCGAAAGTTGGAAAAAGCGGATGGAGTCGTTGCATCGCGAGTTGGACGCACCTGAACCTTTATGGGCGGATGCACAGCGCAATTGGGAAGCACTTCTTGCAGATCCTATCGCTTGGGGCCAGGTTCACCCCACCCGCATAACGCAAGATCAGGCACCAGGAGATCTACGACAAGAAGACGGTTTTTTTGAGGTGAAGCCAGCTTCTCAGGCAAACTCGCTCGAAATGGAATGGACGATCGCGAGCCTGAATGATCTCCAACAGCTCCATGGCATCGCATTGAATAGTCGAGAGTTAGAGGGTCTCAAGATCCATGAAGTCAGCGGAACATTGCGATCGCTCCAATCGTCGTCGCTACCCGCGCGCTTTATTCGCATCGAATTGCCGGGCGAGGACAAAATCCTATCGCTTGCAGAGGTACAGATATTCTGCGGATCCGACAATGTTGCCCCCCAGGGAAAGGCGACGCAGTCGAGCGAAGGATTTGGCGGAGTCGCTTCGCGGGCCATCGATGGCAAAACCGAGGGAGACTATAACAAGAACTCAGTGACCCACACTGAAAAGTCGTCGTCGCCCTGGTGGGAAATCGAACTCGCAGAGCAACAGCCCTTGGATCAGATCCGTATCTGGAATCGCACCGACAACAAATTGGAGGAACGATTGAGCGGCGCGATCGTTCGCGTTCTTGGAGCCGACCGAGAATTGATCAGCGAGTTCCGCATCGAAAAAGGAGCCCCTTCCTACGAGTTCCAAATCGTTCCTTCGGTCGTGATTCCCTGGTCCTTCGCTAGCTCCGCTGGGGAGATTGGAAGTGTCGAGGGAGCGAAAGCGATCGATGGCAAACCCCAAACCGGTTGGACCGTCGGGAGAGAGGAGCTGGAAGCAAACCGATTGGTATTGGCAATCGATTCGAGCAAATTTGCCTCGACATCGGAGTCGTTGACCTATCCTGCAACATTGACGCTTCGGTTGCAGATCCAGTCCTCGAAAAAGCAATCCGCATCCGGCTTCATGGGTGTTTTGACCAGCAATGACCCGCGATTGCTGGATTGGCTGAAATTGCCTGCCAAGGTGCACTCCATTGTTCAGAAACCCCGTGCCGACAGGAGTAGCGAGGAAGAGGTTTTCCTGCATCGCTATTATGTTCGCGCGATTGCGCCGGAGCGAGAGGCACTGCGAACGGAATTGGCTGCGATAGAACAAAAGCTTGCCGAAACCAATCCAGAAACCACGGTCCCGGTAATGAAAGAGTTGGACACCGAGAAGCGGCGTGAAACGCATGTCCAGTTGCGTGGTAATTACCGTGTTCACGGCGAGCAGGTCGAACCAGGATTGCCCGTTGCATTTCATTCGTATGCCAAATCGAAGGAGAGCAAACCAACGGGTTTGACCCGACTGGAATTAGCGAAGTGGCTGGTGCAATCGGACAATCCGCTCACACCCCGCGTGATCGCGAATCGTTATTGGGAGTATCTGTTTGGAACGGGCATTGTCCGAACCAGCGAAGAATTTGGTTCGCAAGGAGATTTGCCTAGCCATCCGGAATTGCTGGACCATTTGGCGACCGAATTGATTCGATTGGAATGGGACACCAAGAAATTTCTCCGATACCTTGTTCTGTCCCAGACGTATCAGCAGACATCCTCGGTTTCTGCGGAGCGATTCGAGCAAGATCCAGAGAATGTGCTGTTTTCACGAGGGCCACGGTTCCGCGCTAGCGCCGAGCAGATTCGCGACATGGCCCTCGAAGCTGCTGGACTGTTGTCCCATCGCATGTTTGGTCCTCCTGTCCGACCGATGCAGCCAAGTATGGGACTGAATGCTGCATTCGGTAGCAAAACGGACTGGGAGACGAGCAAAGGGGAGAACCGCTATCGAAGAGCGTTGTACACACAGTGGCGCCGCTCGAATCCCTATCCCTCTATGGCGACCTTCGATGCACCAAACCGAGAGGTTTGTGTGTTGAAGCGGGATCGCACGAACACTCCGTTGCAAGCGCTGGTGACACTTAACGATCCCGTGTTTGTAGAGGCAGCGCAGGGATTGGCAAGACGCGCGGTGTTGGTTGATGGAGGCGGTAAGTCATTTGAGAGTCGTGTGGAAAAGATCTTCGAATGGACGTTGGCGAGAAGGCCTCGTGATACGGAGGTTGCAACACTGCGTACCCTTTGGGAAGAAGCAATGTCGGAACTGGAGTCTGCACCGGAGTTGGCGACGAAGCTCGCTACCGAGCCGTTAGGGGCTCTCCCGGAAGGGGCATCCCCCAGTGAACTCGGTGCTTGGACTGCCCTGTGCAATGTCGTTTTGAACCTTGACGAATTTTTGATGAAGCCATGACCTCACCCTTTCATCACCCACTATCTCAACAGACTCGGCGTTATTTCCTCGGAGCGGCCTCCGGTGGAATAGGAGCCGTTGCGTTGCAGGGGCTCTTAGGGAATCAAGCGTCTGGAGATTCGACGAACGCTCCCTTTCGTCCGCCCCATTTTCCGGCGAAAGCTAAACATGTAATTTACCTGCACATGACGGGTTCACCTCCGAACTTGGATTTGTTCGACTACAAACCCAAATTGATCGAACTGGATGGGCAGGATGCACCTGAGTCGGTCTTGGCAGGAAAGGAGTTTGCGTTCACCAAAGGGACGCCGAAGCTCTTAGGAACAAGGCACAAATTTGTTCCATCCGGAAAGAGCGGGCTGCTCCTCAGCGATTGCTTACCGCATCTGCAGGGGGTCGCGGATGAATTGTGCATGGTGCACAGCATGCATACGGATCAATTCAATCATGCCCCCGCGGAACTATTGGTCTACACGGGGTCACCGCGCAGTGGACGACCATCGTTTGGCTCCTGGGTTACCTACGGATTGGGGAGCGAGAACGAAAATCTGCCTGCCTTTGTGGTGTTGATCAGTAGCGGTGTGCAGCCCAATGGTGGAAAAAGCTCGTTCGGCAGTGGTTTCTTGCCGAGCGTCTATCAGGGCGTTCAATGTCGATCGCAGGGAGATCCAGTGTTGTTCGCGTCCGATCCCGCCGGGATGAGTCGTGCGCTTCGCCGGAAAACGCTCGACGCATTGAATCAGCTGAATCAAATCCAAATGGAGGAGATGGGGCACCCGGAAACACAAACCCGGATTTCACAGTACGAACTGGCGTTTCGTATGCAGACTAGCGTCCCTGAAGTCATGGACATCTCTCGCGAGACGCAATCGACGCTCGATGATTACGGAGCGAAGGTAGGTGGATCCAGTTTGGCCAACAATTGCTTGCTCGCGCGGCGGCTGGTCGAATCGGGTGTTCGTTACGTCCAGTTGTTCGACTGGGGTTGGGACTTTCACGGGACTGGCCCTGCGGAGGATATTCGAGACGGTTTGACGAAGAAATGCGAGACGATGGACCGTCCCGTTGCCGCCTTGATTCGCGACCTCAAACAGCGAGGCCTTCTCGATGAGACGTTGATCATTTGGGGTGGCGAGTTTGGCCGCACGCCATTTCGCGAGGGGAGAACGGCGAAGGGGGATATCCTAGGCCGCGATCACTATCCTGACTGTTTTACCATGTTCATGGCGGGCGGCGGTACCAAAGGTGGCTTTGAATACGGCGCGACGGATGAGCTTGGCTTCGGCGTCATTGAAAACCCAGTTCATGTTCACGACATGCAAGCCACCTGGCTCCATCTGCTTGGATTCGATCACACCAAGCTAACTTATCGATTTCAGGGACGCGACTATCGGCTCACCGATGTCCATGGCAACGTAGTGCAAGCCTTGCTCGTATGATCTTGTCCAATTCAGCAGCATTCGCCACGTTATCCGAACGCAGAAACGCCAGTCGCATAGGATTTCTCAAACAACAATCCGTGCTCCATTGATCGAAAACCAAGACGATGGAGTAGTGTCACAATCCGTTGTTGATCGGCGGAGGCAACGATCCGCACGATTCGTTTTCGTTCTTGCTGGAGTTGGCGCAGCGACTCGGCAAGTAAATAGGTGTATTGCTCTTGCGCTTCATCGGTTTCTGGAAGGTCCGAGAGGACCATGCGCACCACGCTAGAATCCAAGCCGACGATACTTGGGTCCGGGTACCAGTACGAAACGATACCAGCCAATGCGGGTGGGGATTTGATCATCAAGTGAAAACGGGTCTGCTCGCAATGCCCCAGCACGGAGCTGGTCCACCAGTGGTCGTAGTCCTCGTCGAGCATGCGACCGATGGTGCACGTTCTGCGCGCTTGGATTTGCATACGGTCCATCGGGGGCCGGAACACGGAAAGGTCCAGCTCCCAACACTCGGTCGGACGAACGGGAATGAATCCCGCGTCCGTGAGCCATCGCTGCGTTTTGAAGTCGTTGGCAAACAGTCCCATCAAGTTATCGCCGTCGGCAATGCCCAGATAGAACCCGCTTCGATCTCCTCCGCCGAGCGCCGAACAACTCTTTGCACCGAGCAATTGCAGTTGAGAATCGGCGTGAGACAATAATTTGGCAGCGATTGCGTCCTCGCCCGGCCCCGGCGAAACGCAGATACGATGTATGGCCGCATGATCGCGGCTTTGGCCTTGAAGATCACGATTGCCAACAAATCCAAAGTGCGCGAATCCGACCGGATTGTTCAAAGGGTCGATGGCGAGGATGAGCTCATCCGCCTTGAAAAAGGGCTTCGAGAGGACGCAAGTGTCCCAAATGTGAACGGGACATGCTGCCATCGAGTGGATGGAGGCGTGATGCAGCCCCCAAAGTTTGGCTAAAACGGGAGTGTCTGTATTGAGAAACGCCCTAATCGACCACACAAATCACCCCAAAACTGCCGGAACGCGGAAACATTCTTCGTCGGCGGAAGGGGCATTCTGAAGCGCTTCGGCTCGCGTCACCGAGGGCCTCGGGCTATCCACAGCGAGGATATTCGCTAGCTCGATCGCGTGGACCATGGGATCGACGCCATCGGTATTTGCGGCAGCGAGCTCGTCCACCAAGGTGACGACTTTGGAAAGTTGTTCCGTGATTTCAGCCAATTCGGCTTCGTTGAATTCCAGACGTGCCAGATTGGCGACTCGGCGTACATCATCGATTGTGAGAGACATCTGTCACCTTGCTTCGAATCTTGCCCAGATGGGGAGGGTTTGCGGGTTGGATAGTATACACGATACCACCTAACACCATAAAAAAACCTGCTAACGCATCGGCGGAGCAGGTTTTGATTCGATTCTTTGCCAGCTATTCGTCGTCACGTGACTGCCGGACTCGCAATTACCCCAGAGTTGACGCCTTGGGATTCATGACCCGAGGTGAGGGCAACGGCTGGGGCGTTCGAGCCAAAACGCGAAGCGGAACGCCGCAGATTGGTCAGATCAGCCCCAAACGGAGGCAAACCCAGATGGAGGCAAACCCAGACGGAGGTACTTAGCTAGGCAGCGAGAAGGGCTTATTGCGAACCGCTTTGCGGATACGGCCGCTGCGGATGCACTGAACGCATACACGCATACTGCGAACTTCCCCGCTCGGAAGCGAAGCCTTGACGTTTTGAAGGTTGGGGGTGAAGCGGCGCTTGGTGATCCCGGTGATCTTGGTACCGACACCGCCCAAGTACTTTGCTTTACCGCGTGTTTCTACTTGGTTGCCAACCGAAGCTGACTTGCCGCAAACCTCACAGGCCTTGGACATGATCCACCTAAAATTCAGCGAAAAATACAAAAAGGTTCGAACCGAGGGTTCCAAAGCATTATCGGCAAAGGGATCGGTCCATCCACAGGGGAAGCGGAGTATATCGAGGTCGCCCCGGGTGGCAATGTCAAATTTGGAAGCCCTAGCCCCGATTGATGAAAAAACGCTGGGAAATTACACTGGTAGGCCGGTCGGATGGGGTCGCACGGAGCGGTCTTTCGACGGACTTATCTTCTTCTGCGCCCCAGGATTGGCATGACCCTCCAAAAGTTTACACGGGAATTTGCAAGTGTCACGGAAGCTGCCGGCAACTTGGCGTGTGCGGTCAAGGCGGACGCGATTCTTTTCCTACTCGATGCCGCGACCGACTGGGAACGCCTGCGGGAACTGGTCCCGACGGAGATCAAACGGGTCTTAGTCGCGACCGATCGCGAAGAGGACTTGGCAGGTGCCGATAAATTCGGCCTGATCCCATTGGTCCTGAACAAAGAAGACTCCCCGCTTCTCGAACGACTCCAACATGCCCTCATCGAAGCCGTCGCCGATGAACTGCTCGCCAGCCACTGTGACGTGATCGCGGTTTACTGCGCCTTTGAAGTCAACCGAGTCGATTCCATCTCTATCATCCGCCTCGACGAACGGATGCGCCGCTTTACCAGCCGCGACTTGCAACGCCTTGAAAGCTCCGTTCCTCTCAACAATCTCAAAATCGTGATCGACCTTGCCGTCGCTATCGGACGAGAAGGTCGAGAAGGAAATAAAGTTGGGACAATGTTCATTGTGGGCGACACGCGAAAAGTGCTGCAACACTGCAAGGACAGCGGATTCGACCCGCTCAAGGGTTACAGCCGAAAATCCCGCAACCTCCACGATCCCCGTGTGCGTGAAGACATCAAAGAGATCGCACAGATGGATGGCGCGTTCGTTGTCTCCCCCGACGCTGTGGTGGAACGCTCTCGCCAAATCGTTGAGGTGCTACACGAAAACCTGCAGCTCTCCAAAGGGCTTGGGTCTCGCCATTGGGCTGGTGCGGCTATCTCCCAACGGACAAAAGCAATTGCCATCGTGGTAAGTCAATCAAGCGGGACCGTACGTGTCTTCCAAAACGGAGCGCTGGTACTACGCATCGAACCGATGGACCAAGCGGTGAAGTGGCAAGAATTCAACTACGAATCGCCGGCTATCGAAGGTGACGATTGAGCGACGTCCCCAATCCCAGCCAGAAGGGGCTTGGCAGCCCCCTGTCACCGGGTGAATACCCGATCGACGCCCCCTCTGTCGTCGTCGTTACCGGCTCTTCGTCAGGTATCGGACAAGCAACGGCGATCGCGCTCTCCAAAACATCGGCTCAGATTGTTGTTCACGGCCGCTCGCATTGGCAGGGAGCCCAGCGAACGGCCAGCACGATTCAATGCCAACCTAGGTCGAACTGCAAGGTCGTGATGGCGGACCTATGCGTCGAGCCCTCGCGGCGAGCGTTCGTCGATGCAGCCTTCGCTTGGCATGGCTATGTCGATGCCTGGATTCACTGCGCCGGCGCCGATGTTCTCACGGGACAAGCCCGAGAGAAAGGGTTTGCTCAAAAGCTGGAGCAACTTTGGAAAACGGATGTCGAAGCGACTATCCATCTCAGTCGACTGGTCGGCAGTCGGATGGCAACCCAAACACAAAGACCCTCTACCCCGGCCATGATCCATATCGGTTGGGATCAGTCGTCCAAGGGATTTGAAGGAGACAGTGGCCAGTACTTTTGCGCTACCAAAGCGGCCGTGGAAGCCTTTTCGAAGTCCCTAGCCCTCACCCTGGCCCCTCGCGTCCGCGTGAACTGTGTATCCCCAGGCTGGATACAAACCGAGTGGGGATCTCAAGCCGAAGGTGGCTGGAGCGACCGGGCCATCGGTGAATCGCAACTTGCTCGCTGGGGAACACCCGACGATGTAGCCGAAGTGATCGTCGCCCTTTGCAGCCCGGCTTTTCGCTTCGTCAATGGCCAAACCATTCCCGTGAACGGAGGATGGAAAAGCATGCTCATTGCGCCTCGTTGCACCGACACGGCTTCATCGAAATAACCCAGTGATGTTGCTTGCGCTCCATCACCGGCTACAAGCTTCTATCCCTCCGGCAGAACACTTACGCGTTCACCTCGTTTCACAGTCAGCCGTAAGCGTAAGCGTTCACTTCGTTTAACAGTCTCCGTAGGCGTACACGTCTGAATGCGCAAGCAATCCCCAAAACGCATTCATCAAGTTTCAGAACTGAATCTTGTACTTGTCGGTCATCTTCTTTCGCATTTCTGCAAGGCTCTGCTCAAGCACGGCAATGGTTTGCTTGAAATTGGCATTCCCCGCGGATTGACTGACCGTCGAATATTTAGCGGACGCATTGGGGTCATAATAGTACCCGTATCCGTAACCATAACTGTTTTCGTATCCATAGGCTTGAGCGCCCCCCGCTGCGTTGTTCACAACCGATGCGGCACCCGTCTTGATGTTCACCATTTGCATGGTAACCATATTGTTTCGAAGACACTTGGACACCTCGGTGCCGAACGAAACCAGTTCAGGGTCGACATTGAGAGTGGGTAGCTCGTCGATCTTTCTTGCCATATTGCCGTTCCATTGGGCTCGCTCTCCGGTATTCGACGCGGAATGATCTCGAACACGGGCAACAATGTTGGTGACTTTCGAGAGATACGCCTTCGATATTTCCGCTACGTCGCTATTGCTCGTTTCTTTCACATCGACAGTCTTACCAGATGCATTCGAAACCATGCGATGCACCGAAAACAGGCCGACAAGATCGTCGAGCGCCGACATCGCGATTTTGCCCGAGGCGATCAAGTCCTTGCCTTCGACGGAGATCTCCCATTGGTCGAACTCTTTGAAGAAAATCCCATTGCGAATAAGTATCTCCTTGAGGATTGGCTTTGCCGCTGAAAAAAGCTTGACCGGGCTATTTTCGAAACGGAATTTCGCGGTGAACTTTGCATCACCATCAAAAACCATCTGGATACCAACCAATTTGGCAATCTCTTTGGAAAGAGACTTTCGGTCCTTTTCACTTATCGATTCGAAAGTGAACAGTCGTTCTTCGAGAGCAGATGGCGAAAGCACGTCAGCGACATCGATGCTGATCATCAGTGCGCAATCCACTGTCGGCTGTTCCGCAAAATCCAGTAGCACGCCCGTCGGGTTGACGGGTCGATCTTTGCGAAGCCATTGGCCGACCAGCTTCCGGTCTGTTGGACGCACAATCGCCATGACATCATCCGGCAAAGGAATCAAATATGTCTGTTTTGGGGTCCAGACGATTTTCTTTCCTGCAACTTCGTCGATGTATCCACTGTAGAGAGATGCAATCGTCTCGTTCGGGGGAGTCATCTTTAAAGTGGCGTACCCGATTTCCCATTTCGCTTGCAAGGTGGAGAAATCAAGGGCGCTGGCAATCCGCACTTCCTTTACCTGAGGAGACAATTCGGAGGCGATGGAGGAATCCCCCGCGGTCGATCTGAGCAACTCTGCATCAATGTAGACGGTCGCATTGGGGAGGCCCTGGCTGGATTGAATCACCTGCTTCATCGTAGGGGGGGCGGCTACCGCTACCCCTGGTAAAGTGGCCAAAAGCGTACCGATAACCAATGCCTTACCCGAATTCCAGGTAGCGTTCTTCTTTGGGTTCATGCTCAAACTATCTCTGCATTCTCTAGATAACGATCACGGATCTCGACCTTCGCGATCTTCGAGACCGCCAATCCCATCATCTTAGATAGCCGCTTGAGTTTTGTCCGTTCTCGTGCTCTCTTTTTCATCGAATCCCTGGGAACCGATCGAGAATAGGGACTTGAGTACCCTCGTTTCCTCCCCAAATGGACTAGTAATCACCCATGGAAACCAGTTGTCCATCGGCTCGATTCCCTAAGTTTTGCAGAACTGTTGTATCGGTGGATTGCGACACAAAACGAACCGCCCCATCGCAAATCACCACATTGACTCCGCCCGTGTGGTAGCTACCCAATCCACCGACTTCGAGAGAGCCGAGCGGCAATGGTTCCTTCTCCTTTTTACTAAGTTCCTCTTCCGACAAAGCGAGCTTTGCACCATTGATGGAGCTTGTATTGCGAAGTGTATCGCGGGTTCCCGAGGTCCAACCGAATCGGTCGCCACTCCCTCGTTTCTCTGAGACCAAGAAGGTATTGGTTAAGCCATCTGTGATCTCGTTGAATCGAATGACACTGTTCAGAAAAAGAACGCCGTTGTTTGTCTTGTCAATCGGCGATTCCGTTGCATGGTGGATCCCAACGTAGCTGGAGATCCGGACCGTTGCATCCTCTACGTCCGAGCGTCGCATGTACTGGTCAGGACTCGATGGGCAAATGAACGTTGGGATCACAGCATTGCGCACCGGGAGGTTTTCCGATGCGTAGACTCCTAACTCTTGATTGAACAATTTGTAAGCAGCCGATTGTTCCAAATAGGGTAAGAGCTGGACGGTCCAGCTGGTGTGGTTTCCAAGCGGTTCGTATCGAATGGGACCATCCGGATTCGAAACTCCCGCAGGAAGAGTGCCGTAGTTGAACTCAAAGTTATGGCTCGCCAGCCCAAGTTGCGCTAAGTTGTTCGTGCATTGCATCCGACGTGCGGCCTCCCGGGCTGCCTGCACGGCTGGCAAAAGAAGTCCCACGAGAATGCCGATGATTGCAATGACCACCAACAGTTCCACAAGTGTGAAACCCCGCTTCCAATTCGATCTGGCATAAATACGCATAAAATGTCTCCTGGACTAAAAGGTGCCGTTAGTTGTTATTGATTGAGTTGATACCGATGCGGATACTGCTAGGGGATCCAGTCCGACCCCTTTGTTCACGCTCTGTCACCAATCGCTCTTGCAGCGACTCCAAGACCGAGCGATCCAATTCGATCTCGTAACGCGATTTAACTTGGTCAATCGATGATGCCGCGTTTTCATTCGCCCCCGCTGCATGAACAATTGCCGCGATCTCCATTCGGTAACGCTCGGTTTCGTCCAAGCGGACGACTTTCACACTCCACTCCCCCGAAGTGGCTGCATTCTCATCAAGTCGAATACTCCCTCGCTTCTCCACGGATTCCGCTTCCGCAGACCAATGTAGAACTCCAAATTGAAGTGCCGCATATCGAAGCATTTCCGCCTGCAGAGCCACTTCTTCCACCTCACATTGCCTCCGCGCACGCAGCGCAGGGGGGACGAGGGGGACGATCATTCCCGTGACAATAGTGAGCGCTGCGACGGCAACGATGATGGCTATCCCGCGTCTACCACGAGTGTGCAAGGTTCCCCGATGCAGCTTCCAATAACTATTCTTCATTGCGGACTCCTGATTCTGTACCCGGTCGCGACGGCTCGGTCGCATCCATGTCATCGCCCAGCAACCATGGAACCTCGACGATCATTGTTTTGTGCGGTAGCAATTTCTCACGGTCGTCGGGCGCGTGCCGAACCAAAGAAAGCCGAACGTTCTGACGGTTCGCATCGAACGATGCCACCGTATGCGGACCTAAATGAAATCGCTCCGTTGTCACTCTCTCCCTCTCGAAGCCGATTTCCTTCCGTTCGAGATAGAGCTCTTGGATCCGATAAGCGATTTCATTGCCCCCCAGAATCTTCATCACGAGCACACCACTATCCGGACTGGAGATCGAGATGGCATGATGCGCGTCCTCTCGAAACTGCCTTACCAACAACGTGTGGGAGCGACCAAGGTTGAATTGGCTTTGAAATCCGTTCGCAAAAGATAGCGATCGGTGAATAAGTTGCACGGCGACCAACGTCACCACCCCCGAAAGACCGATTAGGATCAATTGCTGAATCAACATGGATCCGCGTCGTTTATTTCTCAAGGTGCATCTCCTTGTTTAAATGCGATCCATCCCGATAGTTCGATCGGCTCGCTGGCTGGGGAGGTCGTTCGAAGAAAGGTCACGGTCCCACGTATTCCAATCTCATCGTGGATTTCTTTGTAGCGGAGGACGGAATCGGGCCAGCGATGCAGGAGGGAGTCACTAGGTTTCCACTCCACAGGAAGTTTGGAGAGCTCGTCGGCGTTCTGCGCCAGCCGAGACTCCAATTCGTTAGCGATTTCTTGCAAGGCGATCGATCGATACTCAGCATCGACCCCAATCGCTCGGATGCGAACCATCAAAGCGGCCGATGTACCGATGACTGCAACGAGGAGCGTGCAAGCGACAACGATCTCAATCGAGGCGATCCCTGCTCGTATTTTGGTCTTGAAGGGAGAAATCATTTTTGGGTTGAGCACGGCTCGTTTCCCCTTAGGAAAGGCTTGTGATGAGCGACACGAGGAGTTCGAAGAACGAGATGCAGATCAGGCCAACAAAAAGCCCAAACACGATCGCTAACAATGGATGGGACAACAGGACCTTCAACGCCGACCAACGCTCTTGCTGCGAACGACTCTGACGCGCTTGCGATTCCAAAAAGTAAGCTTGCAGATTGGCCTTCTCGTGCGACGTCAGAAATTGGAATTCGGAAGGAGAAATCATTTTGGAAGCGCTTAGTGCCTCCCAGGCAGGCGTCCCCAACTCGATATCGTTTCGCGCTTCGAGCAATCGGCCTCTCGTCTCCCGATGAAAGTGGTATTTCGCCAGAGTGGATAGGATGGTTGACAGCGGCCTGTCGAATCGCAGGGCTAAAGCAATCCATTCCATTGTTATCGGCGGGATTTGAGGGCCGAATCCATCACCAAATATGCGGCTCCATTTTCGCCATAGCCAGCGTTCCCAACGCTTCGCGATACTAATCGTGCTGAGGAATACCAACCCTAGGAGTATCAAGGGCCAAAGTCGGACAAATGCGTTCCATAGATAACCGACGATTTGAATTTTGGCCGGCAATTGCATCGCGAATTCGTCAAAGATCTTGATCAGCGTCGGATAGATCCGGAGCATCAAAAAGCTCCAACAAATCAGCGTCACAATGGTCATGCTGATCCAGTAGAGCCGATCGAATCGCGGACGACTGGCTCTCCCCCGAAGTCGGTCTCGCTGCATTTCAATCAGTTTGTCCAGTCCAGGGATCAGCAAACCAGAATGAGATCCAATGCGAATCGTGAGAATTGTTTCTTCATCCAACAACGAAGGAAACTGCTCGCATGCGTTCGGGAGAGAAACGCCCGCCTCAAGTTGCCCAGCAAGCCTTCGAACATCTCGCTGCGCTCCCCCTCGAAGCTCTTCTGCGAGCGCACGCATGGTCGGCGCCATCGGGCGATGTGTGACGATGGCGGCTCGAAGGACTTGCAAAAAACCAAGCTGTATCGCTTCGAAGTCGTCTCGATGGGTGAATGAGACGGACCGCCAAGGAACGCCCTGCCGATGAACCAGTCGAAAAGATTGAGTTGCTGACATCGTATGGCTACTCCTTACGAGAGCGCAGTGACCAAGGAGACAAGTGGCAGGAGGAGCGCCAGAATCAACATCAGAACCAATATTCCCGTTAGAAAGACCGCCCAAGGTGAAGCGGTTTGTTCAGTTTTCTCAAGAAAAATCTCTGCTCGTGTGCGATAGGAATCGGCTAGAGCACGAAGAAACGCTGGAGCATGCGGGTCGCTGGTTTCTTGCAATGTTTGAATTAACAGCGGAGGATACGGGAGATCCACGCCGGCAGGCTGTGCGACATCGCCCGTCGCTTCCCATTTCTTCACGCCACGTTTTACCGAGTCTCGCTCCAGTGTGTCGACTAAGCTCTTTGCATTGCACTGCAGCCAATGGCTCTGGCTTGTCTTCGCTGCAACGCTGATGGCGTCACGATCCATCGCCCCTAGCTCTTTCAGCTCGGCAAGGGTTTGAAGGAATCGCGACATGGCAAGTAAGTTTCGTCGGCTCCCTGAAACCAGCAATCCAATGGGTCGAAACGATTGCAGCCGATCGACGATACTAGCCCCAAAGACCTTGAGACTCCCCCACAGAAGATATCCGGCAATCACCATGATGGAGAAAGCAAGGATGTAGTCCCGTGTCCAAGCATTGACGGTAAAGACCAATCGGGTGATGGATGGAAGCCTCAATTGGAACTCCCGAAACATCTGCTCGAAGACGGGAGAGATCCAGTACGCTTGCATCAGGAACAGAGTCATCGTGACAGCCAACACGATCGCAGGGTAGTTCACGAACGCACTCCACGCTCGTGTTGGAAGCGAGGGAGTTCGAAGAAGTATTTTCGAGTCACGCCGAAGGCCCGCCATATCTTGTTCGGAATACCGCAACAGGACAGGAAGCAAAGCAGATGCCCCGTTGGAGCCGAGCAACTCCTCTGCGGTTGCGGAATCTCGAAGTTTAGTCATCCACCTCCTCGTGCGTGGGTCAGCCTTGGAATAAACCTCGCTAAGCCCAGTCTCTAAGAACTCCGCTAAGGGCTGACGGCTCTCGAGGGCTTCGTCGATCTTGATCAAGTAAGCAGGTCGTTCGGTGCTCATTTAGAATGCTCCCGCAGGCAGTAATGCGTAAAGCAGTTCGATCATAGGACCGAACACAGCGAGGCCTACGCCGAAAACGATCAAGCCACTCATGGCCAGGAATACCATGTAGGGGGCTGAAGAGACTTTGAATGTCATCCGCTTTTCGAATGCCCAATCGGCTCCCCAAACAGCTAGCCAATTCTTGTGGATCAAACCGCTGGAGACTGGTTCTTCGCTCACGGTCTCTGCTGCCGAAGGGGCTTTCTCAATGGACCTTAATAGATCGGTCGCCGATTCGATCGTGTGGTTCCGAGAAGTAAGGAGCTCGATGAACTTTCCTTTTTGCCATTTGGTGATGGCGATCACCTCGGAAGAGCGTTCGTTCCACCTCGCCCCCTCCCGTCGCTGAATCCATCGATAGAGAGAAAAGATCGCGAGAAACGCAAGAGCCAAGATTCCAATCCACAGCCCAAACGGCAGGTCGGAAATCTGTTTCATCCAACGGACGAGAATGCCAGGCTGCAGATGCGAATCGCGATAAACAAACAGCAGTGCTCTCGCTCCCCATGCGCTCCAAACAATGAGTATGAGAAATGCCAGGACAAGAAGTATGGCCAACTGCAAGGGCAAGAACCATGTCCGTCTTGTCCCAGGAATCTTCGCGAAAGGAGGCTGCAAAAGTTCAAACGATTCGGGCGATCGCTGGGTCGCTAACCACGCGTTCCAAGATAAACGTACTGGAAAGGAGAAATCCGATCTCGCATCCAACGCATCTTCAAAGCTTTTTCCCCGCCCGACCTGCATTGCGAACTCATTCGAATAGGTTTCGATTTGCCGTGCGAGGCGCTGGGGATTCCCCCAGGGCGATCGGCTCGAAAGGTTGCTGGCTATGAGCAGATCTTGTAGCTCCCTCTGAAATTCGAGGAAGTCGCTCAGGCTGGCTTGCTGTTCTAGAAGTGTTCCCATGCTCGGTGCTCCACGCGGTCGGTCGGGGGGGTTACCCAACAGATGCAGTGCACGCAGGGATTTATTTAGTTACTTGGAGAGGATTTGATTGGCGATCGGCAGCCTTCGCTGCGATTCGGCTCGCCACTCTTCGTAGGCTTGCAAGGTAGCGTCATGAATATCGGTAGTCGTGGTATCGTGAATTTCCAACGTCCGCTGTTTTATCGCTTCGTAGGTGCGAGGTGTTTGACGAGCCTGAATCGAGGCCAACCAAGGCCAGCAGAGTGAACTACACCACGCGATCACTGCAACACCGATGATTGCGTAACCGATGCGCCGCTCGCCTTCTTTCGCATCCGACCAATCTTTGGCTGCTTCCAATAGTCGCGGGCGCAAGTCATCGGTGGGGACGATGTAATCCTTTGCTCCGCGGATCCACTCGATCACACGCTCGTCATCATTTCCGAAAGAATTGGGGTCCTGAGTCTGTCTAGCCATCTCGGACGGACTCCCCTCGTAACGAAACCAACTTGGGAGCTAACTTCTGAATGGCATAGCGAAAACGACTTGCTGCGGTCTGAAGCGAGCACTCCAGTACCTCCGCGATTTCTTGAAACGTCAGCTCTTCCCAAATCTTGAGAACGACAACCTGTCTCTGCTCGAGCGGTATGGAGCGAAGAGCCTTGAGAACCTCACGATGCATGTCTTCTTGCTCGAGACCATCCGTGGTGCGGTACGCGAGCAAATCCCCGATCCCCAACCCCAGTGTCCAGCGGCGCTTCTTTCTAAGGACAATCAACGATTCATTGCGAACCATCCGCAAAAGATAGTGCCAAGGTTCTTGTGCATTCGTCAGCATTGCCGGGCGTGCCACGGCAGACATCAACGCCGCTTGAACGGCATCCTCGGCATCGTGCTGATTTCGAGTGATGGTGATGGAGAAACGGACCAAACGCTGTGCGGTCAAATCGAATAGGCCAGCCAATGCCGACGGAGCATCCTCCGACATTCGTTCGGCATACTGGCGGATCTGATTGGAAAGGGAATCTTCGCACATCGTAGAATCGTAGATGTTTCGCCCCAAGAGAATTATCTAACCGAATTTTGTTTTTCCAGCCTTGCCGATTCGGCGGGGGCTAAAGTCGGCTCCCCGCTGAGAATTCCAATGGATGCCAAGAATACGTCCGCTTCGCGCAAGGTGGCGATTTGCCATGCTCCGCGATTAAAAAAGCCGTGCGGTTGTTGCGGAGCCAAGAAGACTTGCAATTGGCTTCGTTCGACGTTCCTCCACTTTGCTTCGACACCATCCCAGCCTTTTTTCCATGGATCGTTGGTCCCAAAGAAAACAACTGCGGGGGCGTCCACGGCACCTATATGCTTCTGGCCATCGATTTCAGCATCCACCGAATCCTCCTCGGTGAAGGCAGGATTGAACAGAACATAGCCAGCGACGCGTGTGGATATTTCGAGCGGGTCGTTGGGGTCGTTCAAATCCGGATTGGTAGTAGCAAGAAGGCCTACATGACCGCCCGCTGAGCCCCCTCCTACAACGAGCTTCTCAGGATGGATTCCCAACTTCTCTGCATTCTGTTTCATCCAGCGAATCGCGCTCTTCGCATCGGTCACACATACCCGCTTCTTCGAAGTCGATCGATTCAGTTTGGCTGCTTCCCCCTTATCGAGCATTCGGTAATTGGCGGTCGCTGCCACAATCCCCCGGCTCGCAAAGTATTGGCATGCAGCCCGGAACTGCTTCAGAGAGCCACTTGACCAGCCACCCCCATGGAACATCAGAATTGCAGGAACTCGCTTCGCTGACGGGTCATGATCCTTGGGGAAATAGATCTCCATGACCTTCTCCTTACCTCCCGATTGCTTGTAAACAAACTCCTTCCCCGGAGCTTCACTCAGCGCAGCGGATGCTTGACGATGGACAACCTCGGAATCGTCCTGCCCCAACACCGTTGTCCCAAGCAACACGACTGTCCCGAGAAATACGACGGACGAGACCGTGATCGAGGTCATCGACAAAAGAATGAGGCCAAAGCACTTCATGGCAGAATTCCAGCGAAATGAGAGATGGAAAGGACCGATCTATTCTACTTGAGAAAGGGACCAACAGGCGGATTTGCAGCCAGCTCCATGGAATTCGAAGGGATGGAGGCGAAGCAAGTCGTGGTGGATGGCATCCTACGGCGGGGCAGTCGAGTTCTAGGATGCCCTTGTCGCAGCGTGCTGGAAAAGGCTACAGTTCCAGACAGGGTCCTGCTTTGGGAGGACTGCTTCGTCTCCGATTCGCTAGCCAAAATCAAATCAAGTGGCCACTCCAGTCTCCTCTGCCAGTATGCTCGACGCTGAAATCCGTGCAGCTTGCGTGTTCGAAACGAATCAGAATGCGGAACAAAGCGTTTTGGGCCAATACATACCGTTGCACTACCATTTTCAAATGCTGCAGGATAAGCAACGTTTGGAAGGCTTTCGCCGCGCGTTGGAATTGCATGTCCGACCTGGGATGCACGTGCTGGAGCTTGGTGGTGGTACAGGAATTCTCTCCAGTTTTGCTGCCCGTTGCGGTGCGACGGTGACCTGCGTCGAACGGAATCCTGAATTGGTGTCGTTCGCTCGTCGTACCTTGCAGGCAAACGGCTTGGATCAGCAAGTCACAGTGGTGGAGGGGGATGCGACCGAGTTTATCCCCTCGCAGCCTGTCGACGTTGTGGTATGCGAGATGCTCCATGTCGCTTTGCTTCGCGAAAAACAGACAAGTGTCTTGGAGGCCTTCAAAGAAAACTACTTGCGCCATTGGAACGAAGAACTACCTCGCTTCATGCCTGAGGCGTCAAGATTGATGGTTCAGATGATCCACCATCCCTTCGACTTCGACGGCTACTACGCTCCATTGCCGATCTTTCAAGCCCCCGATAAGACTGCCAACGATGGCTTGATTGAGTTAAGCCCACTCGTCGACTACGCACATATTTTCTACGACGAGCCGATCCCCGATACCGTTCGATGGCGCGGCAGGTTACGTGTTTCGGCTAGCGGGTTTGTGTCAGCACTTCGCTTTGTCACCCAAAACTTCCTTTCGGTCGAAAGCCGTGGCGACTCACCCACATGGTCCAACCAATTCCTCATCCTTCCTCTCCATGAGCCTTCACCGGTTCTGGCTGGGCAAGAAATCGATGTGGAATTCTCCTATCGATTTGGTGATCCCATCGAGAGTCTGCATCATTCGATTCGGATAGACTATCTACCCGTGACCCAGCAAGACGATCGAATGTGCGAAAGTGACTACCTGAATCGCCAGTCGACATGCTCTTCGTAGGCCATCGCTTTGGCGATCAATGCATATAGTTCTGGATCGTATGCCGCCAGGTCCTCGCGGCTTCTAATCTGTTGCTTGGAATCGGTTGGGCAAGGGGATTGGCCAACGGCATGGAAATACGCCAACACCCCATAGATCCATAGCTCGCGAGGGCCATGGCAAGCCTGTGTCCCAAGCCACTTCTTCTGTTGCACGTGCTTGGAGTGAAGCGATTCGAGCGTCGAACGCATTCGATTGTCGAATCTTTCCAGTCGGAGTTCGTACTGCTGCCATATTCCTCGCGGTCGCGATTCCCAGTCTGGATCCAGCGGTCGGTCGATGGCGATCTTGTAGACGGCATCTGCCAACAACTCCATCAGATGGCTATTCGCAGAAGATCCGGCCTCTCGCGACGCGAACAAATTCTCTTCGCTCACGACGATCCGCTTGATCTCAGGGCTATAGGGGAGAAATCGGCAGAGCAGATCAACCGAAACTCCCTTCGCTACCCCGTTTTGAACCTCGGGAAGCTGGCTCAACGTTTCTTCTTTCCCGAGCACAACGATTTGAACCTCCGCAGCGAGGAGCGCCTTCAACACGTCATGGCGATAGGCAAACATTTTGCGAACGATGTCATTCGCGATCAGCATCGCTTTGTCCGAAGCATTTCTGCCAACGACCGGCATCTCGCGGGCCCAACAGAATTTTGTGTAGTAGCCATCGATGGGGAGTTTAGCCGGCGGTGCCTCGATCTGAGGCAAGGTTCGCGGGAAGGAGTACCGCCAGTCTTGGGACTCGGAGAGTCGAAACGTTTCGCGAACTAAATCATAACCCTTTGGGTCATAGGTTTTCAGTTGCTCGCGCGTACCGATCGGACCGTGGTTCCAGTTGTTCACGCGATTGCAATCGAAGTAAGCTTGGCAGATCTCAGCCCAATATTCGCCTGGGTTCGTGCTCGCATAGGCATACTTGTACAGACCTTGGTCAATGGCGGATTGATAGGTAGCTTTCAGCCGATCGCTCCAAGTTCGATCCATACTCCGAAGCGCTCCGTCGATCGTATGACAGAACTCATGGACGCCAATGCTCTCGTCGTCGTATCGATCGAGCGCAAAACCAATCAAGTTCTCTTCGCCGAAGCTGGTCGGCTTGCCGCCAGTGCCGCGCACGCGTTCATTCTGAAATGTTGGATTCGGATGATCGCTGTACTCGGGCATATCGGTGTAGAGCTGTTCTTTTCCAATGATGATGAGGTACATTCCATTGCGTTGCATGGATTGCAAAACATCGGGCCGTCCAGCCAACATATGGCTTACGATGTTGTGTGTTCGGTGCAAAGCCTCGTCCGTGACTTCTTCCGCGGCGACAACGGGTAGTCCATCGACATCGAGATACTTCTTGTAAAAGCTCCTCGCTCTATCGCGATATCGTTCACGTACCAATTCAAAAAAAGAATTGGGGGGGAGGCTGACCTGGAGTTCCTTCTCGACATCCGGTCGATTTTCAGGAATCGAGGCCTTGGTCACTTTCTTTTCTTGCGGCTTCGTCGTTGCAACCGGGGCCACTTGGTCCTTCGATTGCGAAGAAAGTGTTTGCAAGGGGGATGCGGGGGGTGAATTCTCGAGAAGGTGTCGCACGAAGAATTCGTGCATACGCCGTTGCCCATAAGCCCCTCCCATCCCGTGTCCACCATTCGGGACGACGAGCAGATCGAAATCTTTGTTGGCACGAATGAGGGCATCGGCGACTCGCATCGTCGACTCGGGCGGAACGTTGGTATCCATTTCGCCGACGATCAGGAAGAGTTTGCCCTGCAAACGAAAGGCGTTATCCACGTTCGAGCATTCGGCGTAATGGGGACCGACCGGATACCCCATCCACTGCTCGTTCCACGAGGCTTTGTCCATTCGATTGTCGTGGCACCCGCAAGCGGCCACAGCCACTTTGTAGAACTCTGGATGGAACAGCACAGCACCCGCCGCATTCTGTCCTCCTGCGGACGTCCCGTAGATACCAACTCGATCGAGATCCATCTCCGGACGCGACTTCGCTGCCTCTTTCATCCAAAGGATACGGTCCTCGAATCCTCCATCCTTGAGGTTCTTCCAGCACACATCATGAAATGCTTTCGAGCGATTGGCTGTTCCCATTCCATCGATTTTCACAACGATGAACCCAAGCTGCGTCAGAGACTCGTACCGAAATGCAGGACTGAATGTTTTCGGAACAAAGGAACCTTGAGGGCCAGCATAGATATCTTCGATAACGGGGTAGCGTTTCTTCGGATCGAAATTTTTAGGGCGGCAGATGATGCCCCAGATATCGGTCTTGCCATCTCGTCCTTTCGCCGCGAAGACCTCAGGTGCCTTCCATCCACTTGCCTCAAGCTCGGTCATATCGCTGGTTTCGAGCGTGCATACCAAGCCACCGTCGGAGACACGACGGAGTTCGTTCACCGGCGCTAGATCGACGCGCGAGTAGGTGTCAATAACGTACTGCTTGCTCGGTGAATACTGAATGGAATGGTTCCCGTTACCCTCCGTGAGCCACACGAGCTTTCCGTCATCCAGGGAGACGCATCCGTAGTGAATCAAGTACGGATCTTGCCCATCGCGCCCGCTGGCTTGAAACCAAAGTTTTCGATTCTTTTCGTCGATCGAATCGATGCCTCGAAGCACGATGCCTTCGGGAGTCAATCTCCTTTTTTCTTCGCCGGTTCGAGCATCGACCAAGATGGCTTGTCGCCAACCGTACTTTTCGGTGACATATATCAACTCGGTACCATTCTCCAGCCACTGTACCGGTTGCAATTGTTGATTTTCCGTGTGGGCAGTCCAAATGAAGGTATCGGACTTTTCGTCGATGATATTGCGAATAGAACCGTCAACCACATTGACTTCGATCAACCGGAACCGACCGTGCCCGCGATCCGTTTGTTCATAACTAAATGATGCACCATCTTGGGTGAATCGAATGCGAGGCCTCAACCATTCGTGCTCAAAGCGATCGACCATCGGTTTAATCTGCTTTCGCTCGACAATGCGAAAGAGGTTCAACTCGTAGGTGGGAAATGGGTCGCCGGGCAAGCTATAAGGACGGGTTTCCAATAGGGCTCGACCGCCGCCGGGCGGTGAAGATCGTATCCAATGCACGGGGAGCTTCTCGATTTTCTTTTCTCGAAATGCGATGAGCGTGCTGGAGTCTGGAGACCATTGGAGTTGGCCGTAGGTCTCTAGCTCGCTCCCATCTTCGCTTAGAGTAACTCGCTCCCCGGAATCGTTATTCACGACGACGACGTTTTGATTTTCGATCGTCCCCTTCCATTTGCCATCCGGTGAAGTGAATTCGCGAGATCGAGCTTCGCGAGGAGATGGCCGACCAGAGCCTGTGCGTGGGCGGGCGGGAATCGGGCGACCATCGATCGTGATGCGAATCGGTTCATCCTCGGCGGCGACCTCGCCAAGAACGTCTCCCTTTGCGTTGACAATTTGCCAACGGTGTCCGCCAAAGGTGTGTTGATCTCGAGTCGCCCCTTTCTCGATCTTGCCGTAGCTTTGCTTTTCGTTGTCACCGCTGACCCAAAAGATTTCAACGGGGCCTTCGGAACGATTGTCAAAGGTGATCGAACTGTCCTGACCGGTTGCACGACCGCGGGGGCGGAGTCCATTTCCTCTCGTGCTTTCTGGCGGAGCAACGGGAGGGGGTGCATCAGCAAGCGTGTTCGTCTCAGGGTTCCATCGATAGGACTTTCCGTTCGACGGGCCGATGAGGAGAATTGTTCGATCGCCATCGTTGAATTCCAGTCGATCGATCGGCAGTTTGTTCGGCGTAGCATTTTCGCCCATGGCTTTGGCGACCGCACCATGATCAAACGCGAAGGTTCGCGTTCCTGCCTGTGGATCCACCAAAATGAACTCGCGTTCACCTTGAGGGAGATCGTTTCGATACCAAAACCGATCCGAGTTGCCGATCCAATTCGGGGTAACTCGCTGCTTGTAGACGCGACCCCCGTCGCGGCCTCCGCGCCCTCGTTCTTGAGGGGAATCGGGTTGAAAATCTTGCCCCATGACGGATGCCGGCGTGGTCATAACCGACAAGAAGACCATCAACCAAGTGGAACAAATCAAAGATCTCATCGGATTCGATACTCATCCTAGAAACGGTTTCGGAACGTAGGCGCGTTCCTAGTCTACTTGGATGAGATCGGTTTTGCATCCTTTGGTTCCCGTCCGCTAGCGATTGTACGCTAGCCCGGGGGTGCCACTTCGAACAGCGAGTCGTGCGCGGCGTTGGATCGATGACAAAGCAGAGGCTAGCGAGATCCGGTTTGATACCAGAGTCCTGTGTCGCGTTTCGATCTCGCGAAATCAGCTCCGAGTGGAACTACTTCTTTCCCTTCTTGGGTGCTTTTTCCTTCAAGCTTCCTTGGACCATTGGCGGGAGCTTCTCGATTTGCTCAGGCTTGAGGAGCTTGCCTACCTCCAGCTTTGTCTTAGCCACGGCAGCTTCGGCGTCTGCCAAGACTTTGGTTTGTGCATCGCTCAGTGCAACGGCTGCTTTTACCGCTTCTTGGACTTCCTTTCCTTTCTTGCCTGCTTCGCGAGCCGCTTTGCCCGCGTCCGTTCGTTTCTTCATCATTTCGGGAGTGATCTCTGCGTCGGCCCGCATTTTGACGACGTCTTTTGCCGTTTTCATCATCAGCTCTTTGACCTTGGTCGATTGCTCAGCGGTCAACTCCGCTTTTTCCAACTGCTTCATGAACTGATTGACCATTTGTTGGGCAGGTCCGGCCTTTTTACCTTTTTCCTGTGCGAAGGCCGCGACGGGAGAGAGTGCCAAAACGAACAAGGAGCATGCTGCAAGTACTAGGGACTTCATAGAAAAACCTCAGAGTAGGGAAAGGAAAACGAAACGTGTATTCGGGTGGAAATTCGACGTGTATTGATTCAACGCGTTCTTAGGAGAACAACTGTGGGATAACCGATCCGTCCCGAACCAAGGTGATAGGGCGACCGGTGTCGGTTTGGAATTCTTGTTTGTGATCGATACCTAAATTGTGGTAGAACGACGCAGCGACATCGTCGGGCCTCATTCCTTCATGCAAAGGCCCCGCGCCGGTGTCATCGCTTTCTCCGATCACTTGCCCTCCCTTCACATTACCACCCGCCATAAGCATGAACATGCACCGGGGGTAGTGGTCGCGACCACCGAGTGTGGCTCGCGTATTGATCTTGGGAGTACGACCAAATTCACCCGTGACCATGACAGCGGTGGAGTGGAGCAGCCCTTTTTGTTCTAGTCCGTTTAGCAACGCGGACACACCGCCGTCCAGTTTGGGAAGGAGTTTCTTGCTGAGGTTATTGAAGATATCGGTGTGATTATCCCAACCGCCGATGGAAAGCGAAACGAACCGAACGCCCGACTCGATCAGGCGAATGGCGAGCAAGCAGCTTTGTTCGAAGGGATCGGCGCCAAACTGTTCCGCGAACTTCGGCGACTCCTTAGAAATATCGAATGCGAGTCGTGCACGTTCGCTGGTCAACATCGAGTAAGCCTTCTCGCTAAAGCGATTCAGTCCGGTGAGCAACTGGTCCTTGCTTTCCATCGCACCAAATTTGGTGTCGAGGTCTTTCAATAAATTCTGGCGGCGATCCAGTTGCTCTACCGTTACCCCTTGTCCAAGCGATATACCGCGGACATTGAAAGGCCGATTTTGCTGAGGGGTGGCAGACGTATTCAACGGCGCGTACTGAATTCCCAGGAAGCCCGGCCTCTGGCCGCCATTCGGGATTGCAACGAAGGGTGGGAGATCTTTGTCGACAGGGCGTTCTTTACAAACGACTGCACCATAGCCAGGGTATTCAAGTGACGAGAGGGGTCGGCTCCCTGTATTGACGTACTCGCTCCCGAGACGGTGCGCCGCGAGCGTGTGGGACACTCCTCGCAAAATCGCGTATTTGTCCATCGCTGCTGCCATTTTTGGGAGATGCTCCGAGATACGAATCCCTGGCACACTCGTTGGGATCGTTTTGAAATCCCCGCGAATTCCTTCGGGCGCATCTGGCTTCGGATCGAAGGTATCGATGTGAGAAGGGCCACCATTCAGATCGATAAAAATCCCTGACGTGGCATGGCCAGCTTTCACATTCCCCGCTTCGGCCCATTGCAGGTAGTTGGTGAGAGTTAGCCCTCCCAGGGAGAGCCCTCCGATTCGAATGAAGTCCCGGCGTGCGATTCCGTCGCAATAGGAATGGGATGACATAATGCGATTACCTTGATTCCAAAATGGGATGTCGTAGTGTATTAGTGGTTGAGGATGAATTCTTTGGAGTTGATCAATGCCCAGAGCAGATCGCTCAGGCCCTGAACCGGGGAATCTGCTTTTTGGATCGCCTCGAACGCAATACTCAACTCCGTCAGTTCGGGATGTCGTGAAAGAGTTCGCAAATAGGCCTCGCCGATTCGTTGCTTCAATCGTTCCGAATCGGCTGTTTTCCAGGAATCGTGCAGTGAGCTTTGCTCTGCGCTGGCGTCAGTTGGCCTCTCCTCTTCCTGCGATTTGGTTAAGAGTTCCGACTGCGCCGCCAGTCGTTTCTCGGTCAGCACTAAGCGGGATTTCAAATCCCGAATCTTTTCCTTAGCACCCTCCTTGTCTTGGAGTCGTTCGATTTGAGTGCGAAGCGAACGGGCGCGACGGTCTAGATCGTCAACCGACTTCTGCAGGGGATCCCCGTCTCCCATTCCCTTCATGGTGGCTTCGCGGCCAGTTGCTTCGCGCACCGGGGCGGTTCGTCCGTCTATCGAAACCATTTTCCATTCCGACTCGCGAGCGACTTGTGCAAGCCAGCTTGTTTTGGGATCGAACATGGCACGGATCACATCCGCGTCGTTTCGAATGAAGACGGTTTGCAAAAGGCTAGGATCGCTGGTGCGATCGCAATCGCAGTTGCTTTCCCGTACCGATCGCCCGAACACGCTTAGGGCGTATTGGTCGGCGCGTCGACCTCGCGTCTGAGCGCTGGCGCCTGCCAGGGTCATCGCACGATCGGTTTCCAAATTGCAAAGCGACAGGGCCTGTTCATCGCTTGAAAGAGCGATCTTCAACGCATCGTAAGCGGTTTCGGCTGGCAATCTTCTCAGCAACGCGTGCGAGAAATTGCGGCGATCCATTTCGTTGGTTGGGGTTGTTTGCCAGGTGCGTTGGTAGGTATCGGTATTGAGAATGGTTCGATGCAGCCATTTGAGGTTGTAGCCGCTCTCGACGAATCCATCGGCTAAGTACTGTAAAAGCGCCTCGTTGCTAGGTGCATTCGCGAGATTCAAATCGTCAGGAGGATTGACGATCCCGGCCTGGAAATAGTGAGCCCAAACTCGATTGACCAAGGCCTTCGCGAAGTAGGGGTTGTTGCGATCACGGAGCCAAGCCATGAGAGGTTCTCTCGGATCTTTGACTTTCGATAAATCGACGAAGTCCCCGCCTAGTAAACGCGCGGTTGGCACAGGTGCTGGTGTTTGTTTACCCTTCTTATTCTTATCTTTATTGTTTCCCTTGTTGCGGTTGTCATTTCGGACTTGGACAAACAGCTCTGGGAAAGGAAGAGTCTTGTCGAATGCCCCACCACGAAACTTTTCTTGCAGTTGGCGAGCGAGATCATTTCCCTTCGCGGACTTGGAAACCCCTAACTCTTCCACAATCGTATCGAATTCCTTTTTGCCTTCCGCGGTCAGTGAGTTTTGATTGGCGACCACACCGTCAAAGAGACGTTCGAATTGATCGAAATCCTTTTTGGACCATTGATCGAAGGGATGTTTGTGACACTGAGCGCACTGGATCCGAACACCGCAGAATGCGTAGGCGAAGGCAATAGCGCGCTCTTCGGCAGTGCGGAGATTATTGCGAGCCCAGAAGTACATCATGTCCGAGCGTTCCGCGTATGCCTTCCCGGTCTTGTCGTTGGCGATTCGCGTCATCGCCTCGCAGTACTCGCGATAGGACTCGCCTGGCTCGCGAGAGACTGCAGTAACAATGCCTTCGACAATCTCATCGTAGGGTGTGTTGTTCGCAATGCGAGCATAGATCCATTGGTACCAATGCTGGGGAGGGAGTTCGCGGATGAATGTGAAGTTCCGGAGTTGGTCGTCGTTGTTGCCGGTTAGGTCGCAAAGAAACGTCGTCCATAGAGCTGCGTATCCAGGCGAATCGAGCAGTGCATCGATCGCTTTTTCCCGCTTTTGTGGGTCGTTGCTCGCCAGAAACACTCGGACTTGCTCGGCAGTGGGCAATGTCCCAGCCACATCGAGCGAGACACGGCGAAAGAACTCGGCATCCTCCGCGACAGGAGACGGCTCCATCCCGAGCTTGTCCAGCTTCTGGAGAACAAGCCGATCCACCTCGGATTTTGCTTTTGCAATCTGCTCCGTAAGCTGGCCGGTCGGTCCTGCTGGGCGGAGGACAGCGATGGGCACAACCGCGTTGTCGTAGGAAACCACCACGTGGGTGTCACCTCGATCTCCTGCAACTAGGACCCCTTGCTCGTCGACTTGCGCAATGGCCGTATCGTTGCTAAAGAATCGGCATAGACCGGTGACGTCTTCGATGGTTCCATCGTTCCAATGCGCGATCGCGCGGATATGGACCTTCTCGCCAGGTTGGGCAAAAGAAATCTCCGTCGGAGCAACTGCTAGCTTCTGAAGAGCCAGGGGTTCTTTCTGCTTCTTGAGTGACTTGGGTGCACCGGCTTCGATCCAAGCTTGGAGGACGCGATATTCCCAGCCGTCTTTCTCAAATCGCTTGCCCCCATCGTGCATCGATTCGTCGGTTGGTTTGGTAAGAATCAGACTTTCGCCCGGAGACTTTAGATTCACCCGACCGGCTGATTCATCGAGCAGGGCTTTGTGATCGACATCAAAATCGTAGCCGAATAGGGAGAGCATGAATCCCCCTTGGCCTTGAAACGATCCATGGCACGCACGGCCATTGCAACCGAGACGCCCCAAGAGAGGCGAGATATGCTTTTGAAAGTTTGGTACTTCGTCGGTCCCTGGTTTTCCATCGGCTCCGATCGCAAATCGGCGAGCGAGTGGTGGGCTGAATTCTTCGGCAAGCGACGTCTTTGCAATCGGAAGACCAACCAAAATGGTCAAGAGCCACAACGAGCTTCGATACCACAGTGCGGACATAAATGCCTCGAAAAAATAGATACAATGCGTATCAATCGTTTCGGGCGTCGACGATCGATCAGGTTGGGCGTCTGGAAGTTTCTTAGGTGCAGTCGGGCGTTATGGTTTGCGTTTGGCGGAGGAGCGTTTGGACTCAAGCTTTCGAATCATTCCACCAAGTTGCTGTTCAACTCGTTCGGCTTCTTTACCTTCGAGTTTGGAAAGTGACTCGTCGATTTGTTGCATGCGAGCCGTGAGATTCTCTCGCTCGACTTTCAACCGCTTCTTTTGATTGGCGACTCGTTGTTCGACGAGACCTTTCAAGTCGCTTCGATTCCACTTTCCATCACTGGCGACCGCCTTCGCGAGAAAGAGGTCGATCTTCGATTGAATCACCCAGCCCTGGAGCTCAATCTTCTGGAGTTCCGGGGAACGTTTGGCGAGCGATTCGATCCGTTGGCGAGCGCGGGTGATATCCCGTATGGCTGTTTGGTATTGATCCGCATCCATATCCTTCAGCACGAAGAGCAATTCTCCAAGTTCGGGATGGTGCGATCTTACAAACTCCAAGGCGAGCTGTTCGTTTTCCTCAAAGGAATCATCTTCCGCGATAGCTGATTGATTGGCAGCCTGTTTGGTCGCCGGTTGGTCTTGTGCCACAAGATGCACCGAACTACATGTCGCTAATCCCACCGCTGCGAGGAACGATGCGTTGCGAAGGCTGGCGAGATTTACCACACCGAGAATCATTGCAAAGCCTCCTCGGAGGAAGGATGGACGCTGCTAGCAGCGATAATCAACCAACTTGGGATATCATCCGACTCGATGGATTCCGGTTCATCATCGTGTTCGAAACTTGCGAGCACCAAGTCGCTTGCTTCGAATGCAGGTGCGTTCGCGTCTGGGGTGGTCCCTGAATCGGGCGATCGCTGTTCTGTGGAATGCACGTCCGACCAAGCCGAGGCGATGGCAGACCAGTCCGAACGCTGGTTCGGTTCAGCGTCAGGCTTCCATACCGCCAGAATCGTGAGCAGCGAAGCAGCAAGCGAGCAGGCTGCGAGGGGCCAAACGGCGGGCTTGAGCCAGAGCGATCGACGGGAGAGAGCTTGAACCGGCTGCGGGTAAGCTGGCGGCAGTGGAAGGGGTTGAAGCAAAACGGGTTGCGGGCGAGACAGGGAGCCCCGTACGCCGTGAAGGATCTCGACCGCTCTTGCGACAGACTCCATCGCTTCCGGGGTGCTTTCCATCGTCGACTCGAAAGCCAATCGGTCGATCGCAGGATCCCCCAGCACATACAACATGGCTTGCAGGTCCAGGTCGGCGTGCTCGAGGTTTTGTTTTGGCTCAACGGTCATCGGAAAGCTCTCGAAGTTTTTGCAGGGCCAGTCGCATACGGGAAAGGGCGGTCCCGATGGGAATTCCGAGCTGTTGGGAAATCTCGGCGAACGTCATCTCGTGTTTGATCCGCATATCGAGCACCTCTTGTTGCTCGACGGGCAGACACTTCAGTTGCTGTCGGATCCATTCCGACTCCTCTCGATCCAAAAGGTTTTGTGCTGGATCAAGGTGATACGTTGCCGCCGGTTCGCCGACGGTGTCGATCTGCTCCAATTGGCGACTCGATGTTCCCTTGCGTAGCTTGAGAGCCTCTCGCAGGATCACTTTGTAAAGCCAGCTTTTCCGGCTCGGTGGCTCGACGTCACCTCCGTAGCGGGCCAGGGCGACAAACCCATTCTGGACCGCGTCGTCGGCGAGCGCCCAATCTCGAAGCACTCCCCAAGCGAATCGGACCAACTCCGGGCGAAGCTCCGCATGCGTTTCCGCAATTTGATCGGGAGGAAGAGGCCGCTCAGGCGATGACGCCATATACCAGCCCCATCGCGAGTCGACATTCCAGAACCATAACGGGGAACCAACCGAGGATCGCAAAGCCACACGATCGACTGAGTGGCAGACGATCCGACGCCATTAAGAGGTGCGATCCCAACCATTTATTCACGGACAAGAAAAAAATGGGTAAAAAAAAGGAGGGACTTAGGGAAGGAACCGAAAACTGGCAGAAAATTTTCTGTTGGACTTGCCGATGTTGGGGTGACATAAGTACACTTTCCGGCCCTAGAAATTTCGTGCGGCAATTGCCGTTCGGTATTGAGATAGGTGAATCAGCCCCAATTGACGCCAAAGTGGCGGAATGGCAGACGCGCTGGACTCAAAATCCTGTGTCCGAAAGGACGTGTGGGTTCGACTCCCACCTTTGGTACTTCGAGCACCTTTGGTACTCCGAACAAACAGTATTGGGCGGCGGATTCGCAAGATAGACGATTTTCCTTGAAAAGTTGAAGTATGCCAACGATTAACCAACTGGTCCGTCGAAATCGAATTGTTCAGCGCAAGGGAACGAAAAGCCCGGTGCTCGAGCAATGCCCACAAAAACAAGGCGTTTGCTTGCTCGTCCGAACCATGACTCCAAAGAAGCCGAACTCGGCTCTCCGAAAGATCACTCGGGTCCGATTGAGCAATGGCAAAGAAGTGACGGTTTACATTCCTGGTGAAGGTCACAATCTCCAGGAACACTCGATCGTTTTGATTCGAGGCGGCCGGGTGCGGGACCTTCCAGGGGTTCGTTACCAAGTCGTTCGCGGTTGCCGAGATACCCTCGGGGTCAACGGCCGTAAGCAGTCCCGCAGCCGTTACGGCGCGAAGAAGGCCTAGGTTTAGATAGCAATTTGTCCGGATAACCAATCCGGGCTCTCAACGGGGACGGCGAAAAGCCGACCAGGCAGCGGCCATTTGATGGCGAGCCATTTTCAAGCAGATTCTCAATGTTTATTAGTTAGACAACGCACTCATGGGCAAGATCACCGCTTCCAGAACCACCCTTCGACCCGACCCACGATACAACTCTTTGTTGGCATCGAAGTTCATCAATTGCTTGATGTACGACGGAAAGAAGACCACTGCACAAGCGGTTTTCTACTCGGCTTTGGATGAAATCGCTGAAAAGATCAAGGATCGGCCTTCGATCGAAGTTTTCGAGCAAGCGATCGAGAACGTGAAGCCCTACATCGAAGTTCGCTCGAAGCGCGTCGGTGGTGCTTCCTACCAAGTTCCGATGCAGGTCAACAAGAATCGCCAGCAAAGCTTGGCCTTCCGTTGGGTTCTCGGAGCGGTTCGCGATAAGAAGGGTCGCGCGACCCACGTCAAGCTCGCTGAAGAGCTGATGGCCGCCTACCGCAAGGAAGGTACTGCGATTACCAAACGCGAGAATACCCACCGCATGGCAGATGCCAACAAGGCGTTCGCACACTTCGCCTGGTAAGTACAACTTGGGCAACGTCCCAATAGCAAACAACAAAACTCAAAGAGGTCAGTTTTCGAACTGGCCTCTTGCGTTTTGCCCGTCGAACAGTCGCGCTCGTCTGTCTTGCTCGTCGAGCGGTCGTCCTCGACCGTTTTGTCATCTCGCCCAAAGCACCCATTGTTCCCGCCAATCGTTCACATCGTCTCCTCAACGGGAGGCTCGGAACGCTAGGGAAACCGCTTGCCGCAATTGGTGGAGGAAGTTAGCTACGAGGGTGGTACTGCGCGTGGATTTTTTTGAGTCGGCCGTTGTCGACTTGGGTGTAGATCTGTGTGGTTTGAATGTTCGCGTGCCCCAGCATTTCTTGAATCAACCGCAGATCGGCGCCCCCTGCCAGGAGGTGTGTGGCAAAAGAATGGCGCAGGGTGTGAGGGCTGATTTCAGGATCGACATCAGCGCGCAACGCACATCGCTTGATCAACTCCCAAATCGCTTCCCGTCGCAATCGTTGTCCCGTTCTGGAGAGAACGAGCCAGGGGGAAGCGGACGGATTTCGGCTGCCTAAGAGTTTGGGCCTGTAAGCGTTCATGTAGGTTTGAACGGCGTCGATAGCGCGTTCACCAAGCGGGACCATTCGCTGCTTGCTCCCTTTCCCCTCCGCCAAACAGTAACCTTCGTTGAGGTGGGTATTCGCCACCAAAAGATTGCTGATCTCCGAGACACGACAGCCCGTTGCATACATGAGTTCTAGGATCGCTCGGTCCCTCAAATAGTGTGCATCGGAAGGGCGAGGCGCAGCCATGAATCGATCGACTTGCCCCACGGTAAGGACTTTGGGAACGCGGCTCCAAACCTTGGGGGTCAGCAAGAGTTCTGCGGGGTTTTCGTCGATCGCCGATTCGAGCTGCAGGAACTTGTAGAACATTCGAATCGCGACGATGTGGCGTGAAATCGAGGTGGCGGCAAGACCGATACCTTTGAGATATGCGGCAAAATCGGTAAGGTCCTCGATTTTTATTTTCGTTGGAGATCGGCCATGGAGCCAATCTTTCATGTGTTCCAAATCGCGGCGGTAAGCTTGCACTGTGTTATCCGCGAGATGGCATTCGCTTTGAAGATAGACGGTGTACCGCTCGATCCAGCCCGACATGGTCTCCGACGGGGCCTGGGGCTCGATGCTCCCTTGCTTGAGTTTCTTCAGCTTGCTGACGGCCATGGTCACAATCCCACTCGCGGGTTTTCGGTACAGTATTTAGGATGATCGCATTCACTGGAAGAATCGTCGATCAGAATTTTGTGATTTGCCCCCGGAGCCTCTTGGATGAAGATACTTGTAGTTGGTGGTGCTGGATACGTCGGATCGCATACCGTCCGCTTGCTTCAGTCGCAGGGGCATGAAGTCTGGGTGTTTGACAATCTTTCCCGAGGCCATCGAGAAAGCGTACCATCGGACTGCTTGATTGAAGGGAATCTAACCGATCGCGCGTTGCTTATAGAGGTCATGCGGGATAGAGAGATCGATGCGGTCATGCATTTTGCGGCCTTTGCATTGGTTGGGGAGTCCGTGCAGCATCCTGCCATGTACTATCAGAACAACGTCAGCGCGACGTTCGAGTTGCTTGAAGCGATGCGATCGGTCGGAGTCTGGCGATTCGTCTTCTCCAGCACGACCGCCACTTACGGCCAACCTGAGAAGATGCCTATCTCGGAAGACACTCCTCAAAACCCAATCAATCCCTATGGGTTTACCAAGCTAGTTGTAGAGCGGGCACTCGAGGACTACGCGCACGCTTATGGTTTTGGTGTGGCAGCTCTTCGTTACTTCAACGCATCAGGGGCCGCCGCAGATGGCAAGATTGGCGAAGACCACGATCCGGAGTCCCATTTGATTCCAATCGTCTTGCAAGTCGCGTTGGGACAACGAGCGAATGTCTCCGTTTTCGGCAATGACTACCCAACCCCGGATGGAACATGCATTCGCGATTACATCCACGTAGACGATTTGGCTACAGCGCACCTTGCCGCCTTGATGAAGCTTCAGCCCAGCTCGGTCTTACAAATGAACCTGGGGACCGGGGTGGGGCATAGCGTCCTGCAAGTCGTCGAGGCATGTCGAAAGGTGACGGGCCACCCCATTCCCACAGTCGATGCAGCTCGTCGCGAAGGGGACCCTGCATGTTTGATCGCCGACAGCACCAAAGCGCAACGAGAACTGCAATGGAAACCAAAGTATGTGGCAATTGAAGATATTGTCGCGACCGCTTGGAAGTGGCATCAATCCCATCCTCGCGGCTACTCCAACTGAGGCTTGAACAACTCGCTTCACCGATCTCGCGGTTTGGGAGAGCGATTCCCTTCCGCCCGGCGAATCGCGTTGCGTCCGAATTTATTCGCGATGAGATCGGTGACTTGATCGAGTGAGCGTTGTTTTTCGATTTGTGGCTGATCGAAAAGAGATAACTGTTCGTAGATGTCTTGACGGAGGTGGTGGACTCCAAACCCCAGCAGTCGCACAGGCCGCTGATCCTGCGGTATTTTAGTCTGAAACAAGAGAGTTGCACCTTGGAGCAGCTCTGCGGTCAAATCGGTGGGATGGGGTAAAATTTGGGAGCGAGTGATCGAATGGAAGTCGTGATAACGCACTTTGATCTCGATTCCCTTGCCCTTCCAGCCATGCCCTCGCAATCTTCGTGAGACGCTTTCAACGAGATAGACCAAACAGCCGTAGAGGTCCTCTCGACAGGCGATATCTTCCGGAAAGGTTGTTTCGCTAGAAATCGATTTGGCCTCGCGGTATGGAACCACGGAACGAGGATCGATTCCGCGTGCTAGCTCCCAGTAGTGTTGGGCACTGTTCCCGAACAAATCTTCCAGTGCGGTGATATCCAGGCGTTTGAGATCGCCGATCGTTCGGATGGCAATTCGTTTCATGGTCGCCTCCGTCGCTTTCCCGACACCCCATAATCGTTCGATAGGGAGAGGGTCGAGGAACGCTGCGATTTGGTCAGGATCGATGACGACTAACGCATCGGGCTTTCGGATATCGCTGGCGATCTTCGCGAGGAACTTGTTGGGAGCGATTCCGACCGAGGCCACCAATCCCAACTGAGATTGAATTGTCGCTTTAATTGACTTCGCGACGGATTCCGCTCCACCGAAGAGGTGAGCCGTCTCTCGGACATCGAGAAAGGCCTCGTCGAAGGAGAGTGGCTCGACGATGGGGGTGAACAACTCGAAGATTTCACGAATCTGTTTCGAAACTTGTGCGTAGACATCCATGCGAGGCCGGACGATGGTGAGTTCTGGGCACAGGTTCAAAGCTTTGCGAACCGGCATCGCGCTGTGGATTCCAAAACGTCTCGCTTCGTAATTCGCCGTGGCGACGACACCTCTGCCTTCTGCAGACCCACCAACAATGAGAGGTACTCCCCGCAGCGCAGGGTTATCCCTCTGCTCGATCGATGCGTAGAATGCGTCCATGTCAACATGAAGAATCATGTTCCCATTGTAATCTCCTCCCATTCCACGTTCCTGGAGTGCTACGTTGAATCGAGCGGTTTCCCAACGCTACTGGCTGATGAAGACCGAACCGGATGTGTTCTCGATCGATGATCTGCGAGACGCCCCTAACCAGTCGACTTGCTGGGATGGTGTTCGCAATTACCAAGCGCGAAACTTCATGCGTGATTCCATGCGACTCGGTGACAAAGTCTTGGTCTACCACAGCAATGCGGATCCATCTTGTGTCGTCGGGATCGCCTCGATTTGCAGAGAAGCCTACCCCGATCACACCGCTTGGGACCCCGGGGATCCTCACTTTGACCCGAAGACCGACCCCACGAACCCTCGCTGGATGATGGTGGATATTCGGTACGAATCAAAATTCAGCGTGCCGCAATCCCTCGCCATGCTGCGGGAGTTGCCGCAGCTTTCCGAGATGGAGCTCCTGCGCAAAGGGAGCCGTCTGAGCGTCCAACCGGTGAGAAAAAAGGAGTTTGACACCATCGTGAAGCGAGGGAAACCCGCTTGATGGATCAGGGGCTGACCCCTGCGGTGTTCGTGCGATCCAGATGCGTGCGAACAGGAAGCCCACAGCGTTAGCGGCCAGAGCTATACTGAGGGGGCTTGCGAGTTTCTCAATTTCCCCACCTGATAGCACCATTGGAGTTCGCCATGTCATCCTCTCCTGCCAAGGTCTCTCGCCGCTCGTTTTCCGGTTCGCTCGCCGCAGCGGGAGCATTGCTCATCACCGGTACGAAAGCCTCCGGAAACATCATCGGGGCGAACGATCGATTGCGGATTGCAGTGGTCGGTGTGAACGGACGCGGGCAAAGTCACATGGGAGGTTGGCTGGGGCAGGAGAATGTCGAGATTGCTTATCTCGTCGACCCGGACCAAAAGGTGCTCGCGAATGCCCTAAAGGGGCTCGCAGAAAAGTCGGGGGGGCGTTTCAAAACGGAAGGAGCCGCTGATCTTCGCAAAGTTCTCGAGGACAAGAATCTCGATGCGATTTCTGTCGCTACTCCTAATCATTGGCACTCCTTGATGACCATCTGGGGAGCGCAAGCCGGGAAGCATGTATACGTCGAAAAGCCGATGAGCCACGATGTTCACGAGGGTCGCATCGCCGTTGAAGCACAGAAGAAATACGGGGTCGTCGTTCAGCATGGTACTCAGAACCGAAGCGATGCCAAACGGGCTGGATTGCATGAAGCCATCCAAGCTGGAAAGTTTGGTCGATTGAAGATCTCGTATGGCTATTGCTGCAAGGAACGAAATGGCATCGGCGAGAATCGCTTTGAAGCTCCTCCAGCAAATTTGGATTGGAACCTTTGGAAAGGGCCAGCGGTGATCGATCGTTACCACTCCAACTTTGTGCACTACAACTGGCACTGGTTCTGGCCAACCGGTAATGGAGATCTGAACAACCAAGGAACGCACCAACTCGATATCGCCCGTTGGGCGCTCGATACCGACCAAACCCATCCCGTGCGAGCGATGGCAATAGGGGGCCGCTTTCAGTGGAAAGATGGAGGCGAAACTCCCAACACCATGTTTGGCATCGCAGAATACCCGAACGGCCAATTTGTCTACTTCAATGTTCGCAATGTGAACTACAAAGGTTACAAGAAGCAGGTCGAGAACGAATATTACTTCGAAGACGGAGGCAAGATTATCGGTCGCACCTACTTCGCAAAGGGGGACTCCAAAGGGGTGCCTGTCGACGTTCCCAACGGTAAAGTGACACCCGGTGGAAATTGGGGAAGCTTCATCGCCGCTTGCCGCGCCGGCAAGCCAGAAATGGCAAATGGGAATGCGCTCGACGCTCACTATGGCTGTGTCCTCGGACACTTGATCAACAACTCCTATCGCCTCGGTACGAAAGTCCCGTTCAACGCCAAGGCGGGACAGTTTGGGGACAACAAAGACGCGGCAGAACATTTCCTGGCGCTGCATGACATCATGGCCAATGGAGTCGGAGTTCCCGAAAATGGATCCGAATACACCGTCGGACCTTGGCTGGAATTCGATCCCAAGACCGAGCGGCATACGGGTGAGCACGCGGTCGCCGCCAATAAGCTTCTCAGGGATCCGAAAAACACCGGTTTCGAATTGCCGGACATTGCGAACCTTTAACCATCGCTCAAGTTGTCTTGGTCAGCCGGTTGTGCCGAGCCCGCTGGCGACGGCATTGACGGTGAGCAGAAGCTGAGGAATGAGCTTGTCTGCTTCGTTGGTCGCTTGCATGCGATGGTAGCTCCGCCACATCTTAAGCAATCCAATCTGCTGTTGGTGGAGCACGCGAAGCCCGGAGGCTCGCAAGTTCATCATGCGTTGCACATTGGGTCTTCGCTGCGCTAACGATCCACCATAGATCGTTTCGACCATCCGGCTGGTCAACGCTAGCTCCGACTCGATTAAATTCATGCAGCGGGATCGGAGTTCAGCATCATCGACCATCCCAGCATACGATCGCATGATCTCTAGATCGGTCGCAGCCAAACTGGTTGCTACGTTGCTGATGAGATAGTGAAGCGGTGCCCACTGCGACATAGTCTTGGAAAGCTCGTCGAAAAGTTTGGGCTCCTTTTCCTTCAATTGGCTTAACGCAGTACCGACTCCATACCACCCAGAAAGAAAGAATCTGGCTTGCCCCCAGCTAAAGACCCAAGGGATCGCGCGCAAGTCGGCCAAGGTTTGTTGTCCTGTACGACGCGCGGGACGGGAACCAATACGGCTCTGTTCAATGGCATCGATCGGAGTGGCTTGCCGAAAGAATGTGACGAATCCATCGGAGTGCAAAAGAGACGTATAGCACTCGCGAGCCCACTGTGCCAACTGCGTCAATGTCCCTTCGAGCGGATGCTCCGCTTCATCATGCCCCAAATCCCATAATGTTTTGCGCGTGACGCCTGCTAAGAACAATTCCAAGTTGTAGATGGCAGTCGATTGGTGCGCGTACTTTTGCGGAATCGTCTCCCCTTGTTCGGTAACGCGTAGATCTCCTCCGAGTGTGTCGTCGGGCAACGATTTGATAAAACGATGCGTAGGCCCAGCTCCGCGGCTAATGGTCCCGCCGCGACCATGGAAGAAACGAACGCGAACTCCGTGCTTCTTGCCCACGGCGAAGAGCTCTTTCTGAGCGCATCGAAGGTGAACCAAGCTGGCGAGGATACCACCATCTTTGTTGCTATCGCTATAGCCAATCATAATCTGCCCGACAGGACTCGATTCCTCGTTGTGCTTTTGGATCGCACCCAAACTGCGCTGTGTGATCGGATGGCTCAGGAACCGATCGTAGATCACGGGGCTATGCTGGAGATCATCGACCGTCTCAAACAGAGGTACGACTGGGAGAGGGCATAATAATCCGTCCGCCGTTTCCTCCATCAAACCGACTTCTCGTGCTAACAAGTACACAACCAGCAGATCCGATGCGTTGCGAGTCATGCTCACGATTAATGCGCCGAGCCCATCTTCACCGTAGGCAGATCGATATTCTTTAAGGACGCGGAGGGAGGAGAGAACCGCATCGGCTTCTAGGCCGAGCGAGACATCGGGGCGAGCAAAGGGTCGTTTGGAAGCTAATTCCTTTGTGAGTAACTCCAGACGCTCGGCTTCGTTCCACTGCGAGAAGTTGGTGCGTTCGAATCCGGCAGCCACCAATAATTGTTCCACCGCCGTGTCGTGAAACGCACTGTTCTGGCGTACATCGAGCACGGCGAGGTGGAATCCAAAGGTTTGCACGATTCGCATTAACGGCTGGACCGAATACTCGGCCGCATGCCGTTGTCCGCACGCGATCAAACTGTCGTACAAGATACGCAGATCCCGCAAGAGCTCGACCGAACGCTGGTAGGTCGGTGTCTCTTCGCGAACGATGGCATCCTGCGTTGTGTCTTGTTTGGGAAGCCGCGCGATAATGGTATTGATGAACTGCCGCCAAGGTTCGTTGGGATTGCGATCCAACGCTTTTTTCCCGTCTGGACCTAAGCGGTTGGCCGCCGATGCGAGCGCTTGCAAAAATTCAGGGTCTGGCTTCTGCCAATAGGCGGAAAGGCTTAACAATCGAGCCAACTGCAAAAGTTGTCGTTGGATCAAACCGATCGCGCTCTTTCGCATCTCAAGCAGGCTTTGACGTGTAACCTCGGCAGTGACTAAAGGGTGGCCATCGCGGTCGCCACCCACCCAAGTCCCAAACGTGAGCTTGGGAAACACAAGAGGATCCTCGAAGACTTTAGGATCCAATCCGACATCGCTCCAAGCGCGACGAAGGCGTTGATCGAGCGGTCGCAGAACCGAGGGAAACACATGGGTCAAGTAATCGAGAACGTTGCGGCGCTCAGATTGGATGTCCGGCTTGTCCAAGTAGATTTCGCCAGTCCGCCAAAGTATCGAGAGGATAGCTCGCACAGCGTAGTCGATCTCTTCACGCACGGGATCCACGCGATCGGTGCCGGCATTCGCGACGGCGCTCCTCTGCTGAAACCGTTCAAATAAACGGCGGTGGTGTGCCAAGACGGTCGCACGCTTCGCTTCGGTGGGATGCGCGGTGAGAACGAGCTCGACTCGCATCTTAGGCAATTCCTTCGCAATCTGTTCTGATGTCAGCCCACTGTCTTGGAGCTGACGAAGTGAGTCTCCCCACAGTGCTGGCAAGGCATCGGCACCTGACCTCCGTTCTACCGATTTGCGAAATTGATCGGCCGCGTTTTGCTCGGCCATTCCTAAGAGTTGAAACGCGATCGAGTAGGCTTGGGTCAAGTGGACGGAATCGTTGCTGATCTGTCGCGGAACGGAACCATCTCCCAGTAGTGGAAGCAACTGGGCGAGATCGCCATCCCCGGATTCTTGGAGCACCTCGCGAAGGCACTCAAGAATCCAGTTCCATTGATCGAGAAGATTCTCTTCATTCAAAGCTAAAATGCTTTCGACAACCATGACGTGGCAAACTCTAACGAAGTGCAATGCGAGACGAATGCGGAATCAACCGTTCGAGAGGAACGCATAGACTAAACGGGATTTTGCCGGTTAGCTACTCGCATTTTTGAATTGCGTGAGGGATCGCCGCCTAGCTAAAGATCGATTGAATCGGTTTGCCCGCTGCAATCGGCATAGGCCGTTTTTGGTGGTTGTAGACTTCTCCTTTGGGGTCAATCCCAAGGGCCCAGTAGAGGGTCGCGGTAATGTCTTCTGGTCCTACGGGATTCTCGGCGGGATAGGCTCCCTGTGCGTCGCTTTTTCCGAACACAGCTCCCCCCTGCACTCCACCCCCCGCCATCATGACGGTGTAGCAATCGGGCCAATGATTTCGGCCCTTGCCATCGCGGTCGCCGATTTTAGGACCTCGACCAAACTCACCCATCCATAAAACGAGAGTATCCTTTAGTAGTCCACGTTCGTGAAGATCTTCAATGAGTGTGGGGACAGTTTGATCTGTCATGGGGAGCAATCGGTCTTTAAGCTCGGTGAAATTCTTTTGGTGGGTGTCCCAACCTTCGGATCCGTTTCCGCCGATGCCCCGTGAGAAGTAGACGGTAGCAAACCGAACGCCCGTCTCGATCAGCCGCCTAGCGAGCAAGCAAGATTGACCGTATTTAGTCCGTCCGTAGCGATCTCGCAGCGCATCGGATTCTTGCGACAAGTCAAATGCCTTTTGAAATCGCGGTGACGAGAGAATCGAAAAGGCTTGTTCTTGAAACTCCTGCACCCCTTTGGCCTCCGCGAACCGCTCCGCCAGTCTCGCTTGCGAGTCGACCATGCGGAGCATCTCTCGACGGCTTTCCAGTCGATCCAAACTGATATCACCGGGGAGCGTTAGCTCGGGGAGCGAGAAACCTGGATCGTTGGGGTCACCTTGAAAGAAAAAAGGGTCGTGTCTCTTGCCTAAGAAACTCGCGTGCTGTCCAGGTGTGACCGAGCCATCAGAGACGATATGGGGAAAGGAGACGAAAGGTGGCACGCCTTGTTCGGCTGGCCCGAGCATTTTCGAAACGATGCTTCCATAGGCGGGATAAAGCTCCATGGTGTCGCGTAGTCGGATGTCGTCGGTTGGAGGTGCGTGCCCAGTTAAGCAGTAATAGCCCGCCGGATTGTGGTTCTTCATTCGATGACGAACGCTTCGAATTTGAGCCCAGTGATGCATCGTTTGAGACCAGCGGGGGAGATGTTCGCAAGCGATGGTACCGGGAACCGAAGTCGATATCGGTTTGAATTCGCCGCGGCTCGAATCGGGGGCATCCGGTTTCATATCAAATGTATCAATATGGCTTGGCCCGCCGCACTGATGCAGGAATAGTACATGCTTGGCCCGCGGTGCGATCGCATGGAGACTGTCTCTTTCACCTGCCCCATCATTCGCGGCGAGGATCGACGGCATCATCCCTCCTCCCCAAAGGCCCCCAATACCCAACGAGCCAAACTGGAGCAAGGTTCTTCGGTGGAACTGCGTGCGACGAAAATCGGAGCAAGACATGGTGGTGACAGGTAGGAGGAGAGGTAGGGAGGGAGGGGGGAAAGTGGGGGAGTGGCGGATCAATTACCGCGCAGGCGTTCAAAGTATTCTCGTTGTTGTTCTCGTTGTGCCTTGGGGAGTACCAAACTTTCGATGGCATCAGGATCTTCCGGCGCGGCATTCAAAATGGCTTCGCGGGCCTCTTCCTTGGAGATCCCTTTTCGATTTGGTCCTCCCACTTTGCCGCCGAAAACGGTCTCGCCTTTCCGCATTTGCTCACGAACTTGGGAATCAAAATCTTTGGTTGCATCTTCTTCTTCCTCGCGATCACCTTCCCCTTTACCCTCTCCTTTGCTGTTTTTCGAGAAGCGGGATTCTCCATCTTTCTTCCCCTTACCCTGGCCATTGCATTCCGCGCAGCCTTCTCCGCTGCAACTCTTGCAGTTGGACGAGTTCTTCGCGTTTTGCATTTCGTCCATCATCTCCTGCAATTCGGCCAGAGCCTCGGAGTCTAAGGACATTTGCTCCAACTGGTCCATCATCTCTTCCATGGCTTGTTGGGCTTCCTGCATGTTGCCATCCTTCATGGCTTGCGAAGCTTTAGCAAGCTGCTCGGACATGGATTGGCACTGTTCGCATTTGCTGAGCGATTTTTCCGCTTGCTCCAATTTTTTGCGAAGCTGACCCGTCTTCTCTAGATCACCCGATTTTTCTGCCTTTTCAAGCTCCTTTTTGAGTTGCTCGACTGCCTCTCGCTGCTCCTGTGCAGCTTTTTGTAATGCCTTTTCCATTTGGTCCAATTGTTTGGCAAGCTGTTCCTTTTGTTGTTCGGAGAGCTTTCCTGACTTCAGTTGATCGAGCATCTTCTCGAGCTCTTTCTCGGCTTGTTTGAAGTCCCCTTTTTGGAGTGAATCGGCCATTTTGTCGGCGGGGCCTTGATCAAGCTTCTTGAGATTCTCCATTGCTTTCTTAAGCGTATCGGAGGATCCGAGCGATTCTTTGCGTTGCTCCATTTCTCGTTTGATCTCGTTGAAATCAGCGAGCAGTTTCTTGACGTCTGCTTTGTCGGACTTTTGAAGGTCCTCCAGTTTCTTTTCAAGTTTTTTGAATTCGTCGGCGGCTTCCTGGAGTCCTTTTTCTTCGAGGTCGTTGCGAAGTTTTTTGACTTGTTCCAAGACAGGTTTTGTTTGGGCCTTAACGTTTTGGATTCGTTCTTTCGAAGCGAGAAGCAATGCGTTCTCGGCGGCTTGGCCGGCATCTGGCACCCAAAAGAGGGCGATGCAGGAGAGGATGGGCAGGAGGACCCAGGGGGTCGCCGTATTAGGACGTATAGGGAATTGGTCTCGTATGTCGATACGTTCAACTTGGCGGATCGCATCGTGCAGGAGTGCGGTGCCAATGGGCGTTTGTTGCGCGTCGGGGGTGAGGTCTAAAGCGCTGCTGATCCGTTCTCGAAGTTGGAAGCGGCGATCCAATTCGATCGCGGAGCTGCGCAGGGAAGGGCGAAGCGTCCAAGCGTGAGCGAGGGTGCCAACGAGCGCGGCAGCGGTTGCAGCCAACAACCCATTGCGTCCCCAGGACTCGAAGGTGTACGGGACATACCAAAGCTTGGGAATTAGCAAGGCGACGAACGCGATACTAAAAGAGAGGAGCAGCCATCCGGGGAGGATAGCCAAGGCTTTTTGAAGCCAGAGATAACGCCGAGCTTTGGAGACCTGTTTAAAGATCTTGTCCATGGTCCAAACTCCCTTGCAACAGAAACGGGTTGCATACAGTATACGGCATGGGAAATCGCGATCCTAGCGAGATTTAAGTTATCCGACGTCGCCAAGATTGGCTTGGTTCCCATGGCGACCGAGAACTAGTTTTTTCAGCTTTGCCAAATCGGGGGCATGGAGATCGGGATCGTTCGTGACGAGTTCTTGGGCGACTTTTCGGGCTGCGGAGAGGATTTCGCCATCGCGGCTGAGATCGGCGATGCGGAAAGCTGGGGCTCCGACTTGTTTGGTACCAAGTAAATCACCGGTTCCGCGGAGCCTGAGATCTTCCTCGGCGAGGCGAAATCCGTCGTCGATAGCGATCAAGCTTTGGAGGCGTTCGTTTTCGAGTGGTTCACATTTTTTGCTAGGAAAGAGGCAAACGTAGCCCGGAAACTGTCCCCGAGAGACCCGACCGCGCAGTTGGTGCAATTGAGCAAGTCCGAGTCGATCGGCGTCTAGGATGGCCATCAAGGTCGCGTTGGGGACGTCGATTCCGACCTCGACGACGGTAGTAGCGATCAGGACTTGTGTTTCACCGGATTGGAATCGATTTAGTTTTTGCTGTTTTTCCTCGCCATCCATCCGACCATGTAGTAGTTCGACATGGAAGTCGGCGAGTTCGTTTTCCGAGAGGTCCGCGAAGACTTGCTCAGCTCCCAACATTTCATTTTCTTCGTCTGACTCGACGCGAGGGATCACCACGTAGGCTTGTCGGCCGCTTTGAAGTTGTTTTCGAACGAAGTCCCACCAACGTGATTTCTGTTGCTCCTCCCCAAGGTAGGTGTGGACTCGAGCGCGGCCAGGGGGTTTTTCGCGCAGAATGGAGACGTCTAGATCCCCGAACAGGGTCATGGTGATACTGCGTGGAATGGGAGTGGCGGAGAGAACCAAGTAATGAGGTACAACTCGGCCTTCTCTCAGTGCAGCGCGTTGTTCGACGCCGAACTTGTGTTGTTCATCAATCACGACCAATCCCAACGAGTGAAATTGAACATGCTGGCTCAGCAATGCTTGCGTACCGACCACGATATCGACGGTTCCGATCGCAATGCGTTGTTGAAGTTCATGTTGCTCACGAGTACCGAGCGATCCCACTAGCAGTTCCACCATGACTTGGCTACCAGCAAGTTGTTTTTGTAGCTTTTCGAAGTGCTGTCGAGCCAGAAGCTCGGTCGGGGCCATGAGGGCGGTTTGGTGCTTATTCGCGACGGTGGCGAGCATGGCGTAATGTGCGATAACCGTTTTTCCGCTTCCGACATCACCTTGTACCAATCGATTCATGGGAATGGTTCGTTCGATATCAGCGCGGACTTCTTCCATAACCCGCAGTTGATCTCCCGTGGGTTTAAACGGGATTCGTTTCAAGATACGTGCGTGGAGTTGAGGAGTGATCGGCAGGGATGGGGCTCCGTTTTCGAGTTGAAGCTTGTAACGGCGCATTGCGATAGCAAGTTGGTAGACCAGAAGCTCTTGGAAGATAAGTCGCAATCGAGCTTGGTCAGCTTCCTCGAGAGTTACTGGCAGATGTAGGCGTCGCAGGGTTTCCGCAATGCCGAGCAATGGTTCGGAGTGTTGTTCGAATAGGTCCCTCTTGTCGGCGAAGAGCAAGCCAGCGGCAAGAGATCGAATACGATCCGGCAGTGCTTCTTCGACAAAGGGTAATAGGTCCTCGAGAGTGGCTTCGACTGCGGCGGCGATATGTTTTTGCGAGAGACCTTCGGTGAGGGGGTAAATGGCCGTGGGGCGTGGGGCAGGTAGATTAGTGCGATCGCCGAGGACGAGAAACTCCGGATGCCTCATTTCAAATGAGATACCGGTTGATTTCGGGACACCGGTTGCGACGAGCGTCATACCACGATGAAAATGATCCCGCCGGAACATTTGGTTGTACCAAACACAGCGAACGTATCCACCTCCTTCGACAGCCAAAAGGACTCCAAGGGTGGAGCGTCCATCAAAACCGAATCGTTGATCCAAATCGACGATTTGGCCAACGACCGTAGCTCGAACCCCTGGAACAAGTTCGGCAATGCTTTGATAGGGGGCGATGTCTTGGTAAGTCCTCGGGAAGAGAAAGAGGAGATCCAGCGGTTTGCGGATGCCCAGCTTATGGAAAAGTTCAAGACGTAGAGGACCGATCCCCGGAACGAACTGTAACGGAGTTTGGGGATCCAGCTTCTTTCGATCGGCAGAGGCGTTCGCCTCCTTGGTCGTGGGTGCGTGGCTCGATTCATCCGGTCGCGGCGAGTGGAATTCGCCTAGATGTGACTGAAAGCCGGACACTTTGCGACCACCTCTTCAAAAACCGTAGTTGTCAGTTTGCGTTTCCCTTGGATAATGGCGACTTAAGTTTTTTGCTTCAAAGGAGTGATACGCGTCGTGATCGTAGCAGCATCCACCGGTTGTTTTCCAGAGATTCCAATTCCCGAAGTGATCGAGGTTCTATCGGATCTCGAATTCACCGCAGTCGAAATCGTGATGGACGATGCGGGCAAGCAGATGCCACCGGCGCGCATTGCCGACGAGTTCGACGAGTGCCTCCGTTTGGTACGTGATACGCATCGACTGGATATTTGCAGTTATAACGTCCGAATTCTCGCTGAAGGAGAAGAGCATTATCGTCGATTCGAAAAAATCTGCGATTTGGCGAAAGCGACGAAGGTGGTCACGTTGACGATTCCGAGTGGCGAGCATGGAACGCCGTTCAATCAGGAGGTGGAGCATCTCCAACGCATGGTGCGGATCGCCGAAGACCGAGGAGCACGCGTTTCGATCAAAACACAGATGGGTTGTTTGAGCGAAGATCCGGATACGGTGAAGAACCTTTGCGACTATGTCCCTGGTGTGGGCGTAACGTTAGACCCAAGCCACATTTTGTGCAGCAACAATCGAAACAAAAACTACGAGAAGTTACTGAAGTACGTTTACCATACCCATCTTCGCGATTCCAAAAAGGACAAGCTTCAAGTGCGAGTGGGCCAAGGGGAGATCGAGTATGGCCGACTGATCACGCAGCTTCAGACTGTCGGTTATGATCGGGCCCTGTGCGTAGAGATGACGCCGAGCGATGAGATGGACATGCGGCAGGAGTTACGCAAGCTTAGGTTGTTGCTTGACAGCCTTTTGTAACGGAAGGTTTTGCCATGGAGGGTGACTCGGGTCGTTGGCAGTCGGTGCGAGAGCAGGTCGAAATGCACCCCGATTGGGTCTACTTGAATACAGGGACCTCGGGGCTTATTCCGAAGATTTCGCACGCTTTAGCGATCGAGTTGCGTACCCATCTTCACCGCAACCCCACCGATTACGTTTGGCGATCGCATGGCGAGGAACTTTGGAGGAATCGGACTCGCTTGGCGGAGCATCTCGGAACATCGCCCGATCGGCTAGTGTTGTTCAATAACATCACGCAGGCAGTCAATACATTCTGTCTTTCGCTGTCCCTGCCGGCCGGCTCGGAGATCCTGATATCGGATCAAGAGTATGGTGCTCTGGTATGGGCCTGGGAGAGAGCCGCGAAGAGAAATGGCTGGACCATCAAAACATTCCGGTTGCCGATCGAATCTGAAGAGCCTGGCGACTACGTAAGAGCATGCGCTGCGGCGTTCACCGACCGAACTCGTCTGCTTTACGTCAGTCACATTCTCTACACCACCGGGCATGTTTTGCCGATGGAGGAGATTTTGAAACATGCAAAGCAACGCGAGGTGATTACCTTTGTCGATGGCGCCCACGCTCCTGGAATGATTCCACTCTCGCTCGAGAGTCTGCAAGCCGATTTCTATGCAGCGAATTTGCACAAATGGGCGATGGTTCCAGTTGGTGCAGCGTTTCTTTATTGCCGTGGCGGAATGGAGGAGTCATTAGCACCATGGCAGGTGAGTTGGGGGCATTACGATACACGTGAGACCTCGACTCCGCACTCGCCAAATGGAATGGGATCGACACCTTGGATCCGAGGATTTGAGCTGGAAGGAACACGCGATTGCACTCCTTGGCTGTTGCTTGAACATGGGTTCAACTTGCTTGAAGAATTCGGATACGATGCTATCCAGCAACGGCACTTTGAATTATCCCAGTTTGTTCGCGAGTGCACCATTCGCGTGCCGGGTATGGAAGTGGTCACACCGGAAGATCGACAGCTTCGTGGTGGATTAACAACTTTGCGAACCGCTTTCACCTTGGATGCCGCCAAGGTGCGTGAGCGTCTTTGGTTGGAATATCAGATTGAAATAAATCGCATTTTGCATCCAACCGGCGACTATCTTCGCATATCGACGCACATCTACAATACTTTCGAAGAGATCGAGTTGTTCGCTCGTGCCTTAAGGCGAATTCTCGCTGGGGCGACTTAGTCAGGTCGCTATTTCGATCAGAACCAAGATCGGGCAAAGGCAACAATCTGGTACAGCAACATTGCAACCAGAGCGATACTCCCCACTAAACCAAAAAGTGCAATGCTTAAGGGAGAGAAGTAGAGTCCGTTTCGGTAAGGGGTATACCTGAGAAAACGCCAAGCAAAAGCCAAGCACACGTAGGCTAGATAAAGCGTGAAGGTTGAGAAGAAGAGGATCCCCAATTCTTGGAGAGAGAACGATTCTGTTTTCAGGGCGTCGATCAGAGTAAAGGCTGCGAACCCAAAGAGGCCACCAAATATCGATCCGCAGAGAGCCATGAGGATAGAAATCGGTAACCTTCTGCCAAGTGAGTTTTTATCGCTTTGCCCCACTCTCTCGAACTGAGCAAAGGAAGGCTCGTATGGATTCACGGGCGTGGCTCTCTTTTCGCCGCTCGGTAGAGCTTGATCCGCACTCATTCGGTTACCCGCGGTTTACTTCATGACTTTATCCTGGCTAAGCCTCGTCGACTGATCCGTTTATACCCGTTCGTTCTCCCGCCTGCCACCACTACGCACCCGTGCGTGTCCATGGCCGCCAGCGTCATAAGTATCCCCACCCAAAAACTGAACAAAAACTGGGGAACAAAAACTGGGGACACTCACCAGGGGTGGGGGTGGCCCCCCGGAGGAGGGGGGTGGGGGCGGGTTTTGAGGGGCGCGTGGGGGATTGGAGGCCGAAGAGGGGCGAAAGACGGGTTTTGGGGCCGTTTCTGGTCAGGCGGCGCGCAGCGAGAACCCTCGTGCGGGGGGAGGTCCGCACGGAATGCCAAGAAGAAGGGGGATTGGGGGATGCTGATTTCGGTCAACGTCGACGGCACGCGGCAAATTGCGTCGCTGGAAGCGTCGACAACCCGCCTGCGGACTGAATGACCTGCCGCTAGGTACGACCTTGGTATTGCGGACAGTAATACTGCCGCTTCGTAACGAGCGTCCTGGCTTCCTTCATGCTACGCACTCCGCCGGCCGCTAAAGAGAACATCCGGCTGAACTGGGTCGTGTAATCGATCCAGCGCGCTGGATCCATGTTCAACCTCTCTAACACCGGGGGTACCTCCTCCGGTGTGAAGCCTTTCTTCCCTTCCTTGATGATCCGGGCGGTTGCATCCAACAGCTGGATGTAGCTCATCGAAGATAGGGGAACCACTCCCTTGTCACTGCACCGCTTCTGCGTCTTGCTCGGCTTGCTCCCCGCACTCCCTTTCTCATCCACCAGCTCGATCGGCGCTAAGTACGCGTCGGGCAACCGACGCTGCCACAAGACTGGATCTTCGCCTGACGAGCTGGATTGCTGGGACCCTCCCTCCTGCAAAGCCTCCGGTGGCTGAACCTCTGTTCCTAGCACTTGCGTGAGCGCGGCGATCCGCTTGGCTACCGACGTGTGCTGGGAGCCCTCCAGCGTCTTGGTAACCTGGGCTCGGATGGGATTCAAATCGACATAGCTCATGCAGCCTAATATGGCCTCGTCATCGAGCAACCTCATCGACTTGAACCGGCCATTGAAGAACCGGCCGGTCTCTTGGAGCTCCATATTGGCTCGCTTGGCCACTCGCTGGCAAAGGATGCGCATCCACCACGAGATATCGCTGAGCCGAAGCCGGATCTCTTTGACCTTCTCTGGCTTGGTGCGGATGGCGTCAAGCTCCTTCTGGTTCGGCTCCGCCGGACTCTTGTCTTTGTTCTTTCTCTTGGGACACATCAACATCCAGCGCCTGGCGACTTCGGTGTCGTCCCACTCTTGGACTATGTCGGGGCGGGAGCGCAAGACCGAGTGGAAGTGATTGCTCATGATGGCATGACCTAAGACGTCGATGCCAAAGTACTGGGCCTGTTCCTCGATTTGCTTGGTAATCCAGAGACAGCGATGGCTGTAGTCTTTGCGGGTCAGAGCATCATCGCCTAGCAAGTAGTACTTGCGAACAATGGTGGCGATGGTGTGGACGGTCGCGACTTCGTCGGGACGGTAGATATCGGCGCGGGCGGTGCGCATGATCTGAATTCCTTGGGCGAAAGGGAAAACATCGGCAAAACAAGGGGCGATTCATTCGGATTGCCGTGCACGATCCTGTGCGAGCGATCTATTGGAGCGTCTCGAGATCCCACCTACAAGAGTGGGGAAGAGGTGCCAGCAGGAAATTTTTCGGAACCAAAAACTGGGGACACTCACCAGGAGGTACGAGGAGGTTGATCAGGGAGCGTCTATCCCATTGGCGTGGATTTTTAGATGAGTTGCTTTGTGGAAGCGAGGGGGGAGGCAAAGTTGAAAGACTTGTGCTTCCTTTAAGCTTGGCCGGCTGCTTTATGGGGTTCAAATGTAGTGCGAGCCGCATGTTCTGCTTGCTTGATAGCTTGCACGGCTGAATCGTATAGCGCGCGCTGGGCCCGAAATTTGGCTTGTGAACCTTCCACTTCGATCCGTTCGTATCTTCCATCCTCGTTTAATCGCCACGAGTTTTGATTGTCGCGGAAATAGGTGTCGAGGATCTCCATCAATCGATGCTTGGACACTGTATCCTCAACCGGGACTAGCAACTCGACGCGTCGATCGAATGAACGAGGCATCCAGTCCGCACTGCTAATAAATACTGCGTCATCGCCACCGTGATAAAAGTACAGGACACGTGCGTGCTCAAGGAAGCGATCAACGATGCTTACGACGGAAATGTTCTCACTCAATCCCGGCACTCCCGGTCTGAGGCAACATGTTCCGCGAACATTCAGTCGAATCACAACTCCCGCTTGGCTAGCTTCATATAATGCTGCGATGATCTCTGGATCCACCAAAGAATTCATCTTTGCAGCTATGTACGCTTTATGGCCGTTCTTTCTGTTCTGCGTTTCAACCTGAATCAACGATAAAAGCTTCTTTCTAAGGCCGAGCGGGGCAGAATCGAGCTTGTCGTAAGGCTGCGGTTGGCTGTACCCCGTGATGGCGTTGATAAAGGAGCTAGCGTCGCGGCCAAGCGATTCATTGCAGGTGAAGTAGCTTATATCGCTGTAAATGCGTGAAGTCACTTCGTTGTAGTTGCCTGTTCCAAAGTGAACGTAGCGAACAATACCGGATGCTTCTCTTCGGACGACAATACAGACCTTCGCGTGTGTTTTCAAACCGCGTACGCCATAAACGACTTGTACACCTGACTTCTCAAGCTCCCTGGCCCATTCAATATTCCGTTGCTCGTCAAAACGGGCCTTGAGCTCAACGATCGCGGTTACGTACTTACCTCGCTCCGCCGCTGATTTCAGGGCCGCAACGATAGGACTCTTTCGACTCGTCCGGTAAAGAACTTGTTTGATCGCCAGGACATCCGGGTCTTTGGACGCTTCTTCGATGAAGCGCACGACGGGTTCAAAACTTTCATAAGGATGGCAGAGCAATACATCGCGTTCCGCAATGGTTTCAAACATGCTCTGAGACGGATCGATTATCGGAGATCGTTGCGGTACCCACGCCGTGTTCTTCAACGCAGGAAAACCTTCTATGTCCGCTACATACATCATGCTTGATAGATCGAGCGGTCCAGGAATACGGAACACATCTTGCGCCTTTAGCCGCAATCTCGCGGTGAGAAACTCGACCGTGGCGTCCGATGCTTTCGATTCGATTTCGATGCGCACGAATCCAGCGGACCTTCGGGAATGGAGCACCTCCTCCATTCCATGCATCAAATCCGAAGCGCTATCTTCTCGCACCGATACATCGGCATTTCGTGTTACCCGAAACGCAACACATTCCTCAACCCGTTTGCCCGGGTAGTACTCTTCGATGAAATGAGACGCAATATCTTCGAGCAACGCGTACGAGTAGCCTTTATCGCTGGGAAGCGTGATAAATCGCGAAAGGGCTTTTCCAACGGGCACGATGGCGAATCGATGGGGCTTCTCCGAATCGCCGCTTGCCATCCGAACACACAGGTGCATCCCCAGGTTTGCAAGAATAGGAAAGGGCCCGTCCGGGTCGATGTCCATGGGCGAAATGACGGGATAAGCTTCTTCGCGGAAGAATCGGACGAGCGTTTCGCGATGTCGGGCCGATGCCTTTGCTGCAGGGACGCGTTCCAGTCCTTCGGCGGTCAGCGTGGGCTCGATCTGTGTTAGAAAGCAGTTGTATTGGTCGCGAATGATGGCGTGAACGCGTTCATCGATCTGCTCGAGCTGCTGAGATACCGTGAGTCCGCTTGGATCGCTCGTCTCGACTCCCTGGGACTGTTGAAGTTGCAACCCTCCCACTCGCACCATGAAGAACTCGTCCATGTTGCTGGCAGTGATCGCGAGAAACTTCAATCGCTCTAAAACAGGAACTTTTGAATAGAGGGCTTGTTCCAAGACCCGCTGATTGAATTCGAGCCAACTGAGCTCTCGGTTGATGAAATGGGATTTATTGGGTTTCATAGGAGGCAGCCGGGAATTGCTTTTCCATTCCGGTTGAGAGTCAACCGATTCCATTTCATGCGCAAAAACCCGAGGTTTGCACCTCGGGTTTTGCTTGATAAATCTTTCGTAAATCGATACTTTCCAGGAGGGAAATGTTCGACTAACGCTTCGAGAACTGAACGCCTCGGCGAGCACCGCGAAGGCCGTACTTCTTACGTTCCTTCATACGGGAATCGCGAGTGAGGAATCCGTCGTCCCGCAGAGCGTTGAAATTCTCTTCACTGAGACCAACCAGGGCCCGGGCAAGACCCATGCGGAGCGCACCCGCTTGACTGATGACACCACCGCCGGAGACGCGGGCGAAAATGTCTACCTTGTCGCGATGTGCTACGTGATCCAATGTCTCAATGACCAAACGACGTTCGCCGTCATTCGGAAAATACTCTTCAAACGGACGATCGTTGACGGTGATCTTTCCTGTTCCTGGGCGAATGCGTACGCGAGCGACTGCCGTTTTGCGTCGACCTGTACCGAGGCAATCCCCGCTCACTTTATCTTTTTTTGCGGTTAACATCCGTTTGTCTTTCGGAATCGCTTGATGTTGTTGTCGAAATCTTTAGTTGGCTCTCAGGTCTGTTGACTCTAAGGCTTCTTTGCCGAGCATCTACCAAGGCTCTTAGTGCCTCGGAGAACTGTTTCGCAATTTACCGCCTGCCACTCCTCTTCGTCTAGGTCTTTTTGACGAAGGGGGCGGGAATCGGCTCTTGGGCTTGGTGGGGGTGTTCCGGGCCAGCGTACACCTTCAGTTTCGCCAACATATGGCGACCAAGGTTGTTCTTTGGAAGCATTCGCTTTACGGCGAACTTGACCAAATCTGTTGGCTTTCGTTCGAGTCGCTCTGCGTAGCTTTCCATCTTTTGGCGGTTGTACCCGTTGTACCAAGCGTAGTGACGTACGTTGAGCTTGTTGCCCGACATAACGACCTTTTCCGCATTGACGACAACGACGTATTCACCGGTGTCGACGTGCGGTGTGTATTCTGGACGGTGCTTACCCATCAGCACGGTGGCAATCTCGCTCGCCAGTCGCCCAAGAACACAGTCGGTCGCATCGACGATGTACCACTTTTGCTCCACGGAGTGAGGCTTTGCGACGTAGGTTTTAGGTTGTGCTACCATTTCAAAACTCGGAGGGAAAACGGCCCCTGAACCATGCGGTTCGTCACTAATCCCCTCGAAACGCTGAAAATGCCGGGAATTAAGGTGCGAGAGTATATCGGCCGCTCAAAGGGATCACAAGTGCTTTTGATGCTCGAATTCTCCGGTATTTCGCAGGCTCGCACGTTCCAGGTGCCGAACTTAGTTCCTGCGGGTTAGGTGTACCGGAGTTCAGATTTCGCAGGTATAACGGTCACGCAGGGTTTAATCAAGTTTTCCGATTTTGTCCTTTTGGATGGTTCTCGACATCCGAGGGATTTTTTTCGGAAAACATTTTGTGGTTCATAGGGGTCAACACGTGTTGGATTTGAAAGGGCTTTTTGCTCCCCACCCGTTGCCGACTGGCAACATCATCGAAGCGCTTCGTTATTGGGCTAACGTTGCGCCCAACAAAGTTGCCTTCTACTACACGGACGGGGAGACCGATAGCGACCAATCTCTCACTTATGCCGAGCTCGATCACGCTGCGCGCGCCGTGGCGGTTCGAATTCTGGAGAATCACAAACCGGGCGAACGAGGCTTGCTTCTCTACCCTCCCACCATGGAGTTTGTTATTGGGTTTTTCGGGTGCCTTTATGCCGGTTGCGTCGCGGTGCCGGCATACCCTCCTCGAAGAAGCCGGAAGGGCGCGCGCATTCAAGGAATTGCGCAGGACTGCCGTGCGCAGTTCGCACTGACAACCAGCGATACGGTTGCTCAAATCTTGAAAGATGAGGGGATGAAGGCCGAAACCGAATCGATGCGACTGCTCGGTACGGATTCGGTCGACCGCTCTATCGCGATCCAGTACCAAGAGCTCCCGGTCGACCCGCGATCACTGGCTGTACTCCAATACACCTCCGGTTCAACAGGTCAGCCGAAAGGAGTCATGCTCACCCACGATAATCTGCTCAAGAATTGTGAGATGATTGCGCAGTTATTTCAAAACAACCACGAGAAACGGGGTGTCAGCTGGCTTCCCATGTACCACGACATGGGGTTGGTCGGAGGAGTCTTGTCGCCGGTCTATATGTCGGCAACCATGACGCTGATGAGTCCGATGTCCTTCATGCAGCGACCGATTCGATGGCTGAAGACGATTAGTAAATACAAAGCCACAACCAGCGGTGGCCCCAACTTCGCGTACCAACTTTGCTTGGATAAAGTCACCGAGGAAGAGCTTGCTGAGCTTGACCTTTCGAGCTGGGAGGTTGCATTCAATGGCGCGGAACCGGTCCGCGCCACCACGCTGGAGATGTTCACTCGTAAATTCTCGAAATGCGGATTCTCACACCGGTCTCATTTCCCCTGCTATGGCATGGCGGAAACAACCTTGATCGTAACAGGTGGTCCCTTCCAACATCCTCCGGTTATCCGCGCGTTCGACAGCCGCAAGCTCGATGCCAGGATCGTCACCCCTGTGGATTCGAATGCCGCGGAGGCTCGCGGGATGGTGGGCTGCGGCCGCGCGACGGAGAACGAAAAGGTCTTGATCGTCGATTCCGAAACCAAAAAGCCGCTGGGGGATGAGTTGATCGGTGAGATCTGGGTTCAAAGTCCCAGCGTCGGAAGGGGCTATTGGGAGAAAGACGAGCTATCCAAAGAGACCTTCCAAGCGTTCACATCGGACGGGCAAGGTCCATTTTTGCGAACAGGGGATTTGGGGTTCTGGAGCGAAAACCAACTCTACGTGGCTGGCCGCGTGAAGGACTTGATCATCGTCCGCGGCGTCAATCGATACCCGCAGGACATCGAGGAAACGGTCGAGCAATGCCACGAATCGATATCGTCGTCGGCGGCAGCGGCGTTTGCTGACGATTCGGGTCCTCGAGAACGATTGATCATCGCGGTTGAAGTGCAGCGTTCCCTCGAAGCGGACTGGGGCCCGGTTGTGCAGTCGATTCGAAGGGCGGTGACACAGATTCACGAGCTCCCTCCTGACGCCGTCGTCCTCGTGCGTCACGGCTCGCTCCCTCGCACCTCGTCAGGCAAGATCCAGCGGCACGCCTGTCTTCGCGGATTCCGCGAAAACAGCTTCCGGGTGATTCACCAATGGCTTTCGTGGGAAGAAGAACTCCCAGGGCAATCGCCGATGATTGCTGCGGCGACGGTCGATGAGCTGAAGTCTGGATTCCAACGCAATACCGGAACCAAGAAGACGCGCGACCCCGATCCGGCTGTAGTGGAATTGGTGCGTCGCGCGGTCAAGTCGGTTGCGCAAGAACGGGCGAAGCTCCTCGATTTGGACACCAACGTTATCGTCGATTTGGGGCTGGATAGTCTCGAGCGCCTTCAAATCGCGCATACGCTAGAAAACGCTGTGGGCGGACGGTTCCCGGAAGAAGTTCTCCAAGAGATCGAAACAGTTCGAGAAATCGCGGAGGCTATCGAACAACACTTTGGGAAGGATCGTATCCGAGAAGACTTGGTCGTATCGGAATCAGACCAGCCCGCACAACGAGAAGTTGCCCCTGAGGATTATCGCTTTGAGCTCATGCCGGAGTACCGTCGACTCAAGCAGATGATGTCGCAGTTTGACATGACCGGCATCCCGAACCCATATTTCTCGGTTCACGAAGGGTTGACGCGCGATACAACTACGGTGGCAGGGAGGCAGTTGATCAGCTTTGCGAGTTACAATTATCTCGGTATGAGCGGCGATCCAACGGTCACTGAAGCGGTGATCGATTCGGTTCAAAAGTACGGGACCAGTGTGTCGGCATCTCGATTGGTGAGCGGCGAGAAAGATATTCACCGCATGCTTGAGCAGAGCATTGCACGTTGGGTGGGAGTTGAAGACTCCGTGGTCTTCGTTGGCGGCCACTCGACCAACGAGACGGTGATCGGGCATCTAACCGGTCCCAATGACCTGATTTTGCATGATGCCCTATCTCACAATAGCATCGTTCAAGGGGCCATTCTTTCGGGCAGTCGTCGCAGAGCGTTTTCGCACAACAGCCACGAAGCGTTGGATGAGGCGCTGACCGAGCTCCGAACTCGCTATCGCCGCGTGTTGGTGATTGTCGAGGGTGTCTACAGCATGGATGGAGATTACCCGGAACTTCCTGCATTCATCGAGGTCTGCAAAAAGCACAAGTGCTGGTTGATGGTCGACGAAGCGCACTCCATCGGGACGATGGGGGCTCATGGCAAAGGGATCGCTGAGCATTTCGGCATCGATCCCACCGATGTTGATATTTGGATGGGTACCCTCAGCAAATCATTCGGTTCGTGTGGTGGCTACATTGCAGGAAAGAAAGAGTTGGTCGAGTATCTCAAATACACCACACCGGGATTCGTCTTCAGTGTGGGGCTTTCGCCCGCCAACACCGCTGCTGCAATCGCATCGTTGAAGGTTTTGGAGCGTGAACCCAATCGAGTTGCCCGATTACACGAGGCGTCCGCATTGTTCTTGAATGAAGCTCGCAAGCATGGCTTGAACACCGGAAAGAGCGCGAACACCCCGGTTATTCCGGTCATCACCGGAAACTCCTTACACGCGTTGCTCCTGTCGCGTCGCATGAATGAATCCGGGGTGAATGTCCAGCCAATTTTGTATCCAGCGGTAGAAGAATCTGCGGCACGGCTCCGATTCTTTATCAACTCCACGCATACAAACCAGCAGATACTCTATGCGGTCGACAAATGCGCTGAGCACTTCAAAGCGATTGCTCCCGAGCATTTCCGGGCGCCGCTTGCGGTAGAGAACTGAGCGACGCATGACCGTACCTTGGGATCGAACGATCTTTCGACCGGAGCTGATTGCGTCCAATGCGTTTGTCGCCCCCAACGCAACCTTGCTCGGCGAAGTATTGGTGGGAAATGAGGCTTGTGTCCTGTTCGGCGCCGTGCTGCGAGGGGACTGCGAGCCTATTTCCATCGGCGACGAGAGCAACATTCAAGATCATTGTTGCCTCCATGCGGATCCCGGATTTCCGTGCGTTGTCGGGAGGCGTGTTACGGTGGGGCATGGGGCGATCATTCACGGTGCGACTGTCGAAGACGAGTGTTTGATCGGCATTCGAGCGATATTGCTCAACGGCTCCGTGATCGGCACCGGATCCATCATCGCTGCAGGAGCACTGATCCCGGAGGGGAAGATTATCCCCCCGCATTCTTTGGTGATGGGGATGCCTGGAAAGGTAGTACGCCAGGTAGGGCCTGATGACCGAGTCTTGATCGAGCGAGGTTGGCAGCACTATGTCGAAACAGCCAATGCCTATCGAACGTCCCTGGCTTCTGGAAAAACAAGTCGATGAACCTACGTCGTGAGCAGAGTTCCAAACCGGTCGAGTTGCAGCCGGGCGATCAAGAGATGGAGATGGGGGTTCCTATTCCAGGGATCATCCAACCGAAAGAGCGGTGGACGCAAACGGGGATCAAGAAGTTGCCTGAAGTGGGCCCGCTCGCGATAGGCTCCATCTTTGGACGCGAAGCACCCGTCGCAGTGGACATCGGCTGCGGAAATGGCCGTTTCGCAATCGGTTCAGCGCTGGCGAGGCCAGGTTGGGACCATCTGGCCATTGATTTGCTTCCGGCGGTGATTCGCTATGCGACGCGTCGCGGCAATCAACGCGGATTGAGCAATGTCCGTTTTTTGGTCTGCGACGGATGGCGATTTCTGGATCAGTTTCTGAGCGACGAATCCGTCGACGAATTTCACATCTATCACCCGCAGCCGTATTCGGATCCCGATCAAGCGGAGCGTCGACTACTTTCTCCTTCCTTCTTCCGGTTGTTGATCGAGCGATTGAAACCGGATGGCAAGCTCTTTTTGCAGACAGACCGCCGTCCTTATTGGGATTACATGGTGGCCTGCGCAAGTCAGCTGATGGACTGGAAAGAAATGCCCGACGGATGGGGTGACGAGCCCCTCATCCGTTCCCGTCGGGAGATGATCTCTGCGGATCAGCAGTTACCTGTATTCCGAGGCGTTGGAACTCGCCGCACATCGCTTTCGCACGACCAAGTCGCAGCCATAGCGAGTGGTTTGCCTTTGCCCAACTTTGCGGTGACTGCGTCGGAGGATCCGTCCGGTAGATTTTCGCGTCATCGATCCCGATTTCGTCCGAAGCGAGGCAAGCCCAGACGGGGGCCTCGATAGCAAAAACGACCTTGCCGGGGTTCCCAACAACGTCGTTTCGGTTTTTGGAATCCTTCGAAGTGATCGAAGGGGTTATTTGATTTCAACTGGAATGTCGTTCGCACCTTCTTTGACATTCACTTTGATGTCGGAACTCGACTCGCTCCAGTACTTATCCGGAACGGCCTTGTCCATTTGCATCGGGAGCGGAGCCGCAGTCGCATCCTCGGGTGCGATCGACTTCGGAGCGAAATAGACCGTGTACTGACCTACCGGAATCGGATCGGAGAGCTGATAGTTTCCTTGGTCATCCAGATCCCCGCTAGCGCCATGTCCGGTCTCCAAGCTGACAAACATAACGGCCGCTTTGTTGTAAGGTTTCCCTTTGACCGTAGCGGTTCCTTTGACGGTTCCGACTGGGTTGGGGTTCGAACATCCAACGGCACTCAGCCCCAAAAAAAACAGAGCGATCAAGGTAAATAGGCGATTCATATCGTACTTTCAATCGAATGTGGAATGGTGAATGGTTTCAGGTGCAGTTTATTGTTCAATCGATGTGACTTCACCGTCCAGTCGGCAGCAAAGTCTTTTAAGCGTGAGGAAGTCGATGGAATTGGGAATGAAGTGTACGGAACCGTCTGCCAATCCCACTTCAATGCCTCCGGTGTGCATGGAGTTAATGACGGTATTGTTTCGATACATGGCTTCGGTAGCACCTGTTTGAACAATATTGGAGTTCGGTGCGAAGCGAACGCAGGTGGTGCCGGTTTGCCAGAGATCGCCGCATCCTTGATTGATACGACGAGGGTGGCGGGATCCGAACCATCCGCCGTAGTAGTTCGAGGTTCGATTCACGCGATTGACAAGTCCCGATTGGTCGGAGACGAAGATGACGTTCGATGTTCCGTCGGTGATGCTCGACATTTTGGTCGTACCGTTGGGGAACAGGACACCATTCTCACATGACCAACCGTGCCCACAATCGAAGGTTCCTACGTTTGGGTCCCCCCCTGGGACAGGGCGCGCGGCGCCTTGGATTCCCACGTAGCTGATGTTCATCGCACGGCCGTCATTGTTGGAGACTGGCGCGATGTGAAAAGGCTCGAAGGCCGTCGAGGGGCAGCGATACGTGGGGATGAGCAAATTGATCAGTACCTGATTGCCCGAATAGGCGTTGGCACCAGCAGCCCCACCCGACATGAAGTTCGACGTGAAGGTGAACGAAAGTTGGTTGTAAACGTTGCCTTGCTCAATGAACGGCAACAGCAAGGCACGCCAGTTGGATCCGTTGGCGGGCCATGCCTCGCGTAAGTTGAAGGAACCATAGGGGAAAGAGCGGTGCGTATCGTGGTAATTGTGCATCGCCAAACCGATTTGTTTCACATTGTTGGAACAACTCATTCGGCGTGCCGCTTCCCGCGCAGCTTGTACAGCGGGAAGTAGCAGTCCAACTAGAATTCCAATGATGGCGATGACAACCAACAATTCAACAAGCGTAAAGCCTCTACGTTTGAAGACCATGACATACCCTCGCGTTAGAAAGAATGAATGAATCAGTCGGTCAGAATGGTGATATTGCCGTCGAGTGAGAGTCCGTCGGCGTCTTGATCCCATTTGGTAGGAGAGTTCGGTCGATCCTAGCGATATGCTGCGCAAAATTCAACAATAAGTTTTTACACGCATGGAAGTAGGATTCACCATTCCCTATCGCATTGACACTCAGAGTCACCTATGTAGCCTCTGTGATAGCGGGAGGGGCGAATTGACATCCCTTAGAATTTTCAGAAGTCCAAGCAAACGAGCGCCAACAACAGTTCACATTGCAAGTAGTCTCACCGGTGTTTGATGTCGGAATATCGAGGTCAGCGAGGTACTGCAAAGTCAGAGTTTTTGCCGACCAGTGAGTGCATCTGCAAGAATCTCTTTGTTGGTAAACTCGAGGACGCTGCCGGTCGTGACTCCACGAGCGAGTCGGGTTAGGCGAACCGGGTACTCGGCAAGTTGATTCGAGATGAACAGTGCTGTTCCGTCTCCTTCCACATTGGGATTAGTCGCCATGATGACTTCGGTGTAGTTACCTGTTCGGACGCGATCAACGAGAGCTTCGATCGTCAAATGATCCGGGCCGATACCATCCAGGGGCGCGATCCGCCCCAAAAGAACATGATAATGGCCTTGGAAGACCCCTGACTGTTCCAGTGCGATCAAGTCTCGCGGTTGCTCGACGATACAGAGAATGGATGCATCTCGGCGAGTGTCGGTACAGATGGTGCACAAGTCTCCTTCTGCCAAGTTGAAGCAGACTGAGCAATACCGAACGTTCTCCCGAACGCTCCGGATTGCATCGGAGAGTGCGAAGGCTTCCGACTCATGAACTCGCAGCAAGTGGTAGGCGAGACGTTCTGCTGTTTTTCTACCGATTCCTGGTAATTTGCTCAGTTGATCAATCAATTCCGTGACCGACTGCGAAATCTCCGTCATTGCCTCGTATCCTGCACTCGTGTGGCGACCCTAAAAAGTGCTCCTTGGTCCTTCCGAGGAGCGATGCTAACATACCAAACGAGAGTGAAATCGCGAGCCGATCCCATTTTGAACCGCTTCAAGAAAGCACCCCAAGGCGATGAGTGTGTTGTTGCAAATCCGTCAAGCGTCCAAGCGTTATGGTGATCAAATCCTGCTTGATAACGCCGAATGCACGATCACAAGCGACACCAAGGTGGGTTTTGTCGGTCGAAACGGGGCGGGAAAATCGACATTGCTAAGGTGTCTGCTGGGAGATGAGGAGTTGGATTCGGGGCAGATCGTCAAGCATCCGAAGCTGCGGATCGGGTACCTCCGCCAGCACGATCCCTTTCTGCCCGGTGAGACATCGCTGCAGTTCTTGATGCGGGACAGCGGTCAACCCGATTGGAAGTGTGGCGAAGTGGCTGGCCAATTCGAGCTCAAGGGGCGATATCTCGAAGGGCCAGTGGGAGAGTTGTCTGGAGGTTGGCAAACGCGGGTCAAGCTGGCGGCTCTGTTATTGCACGAACCGAATTTGCTGCTTCTGGACGAGCCTACGAACTTCCTCGATTTGCGTACGCAGATTCTGCTGGAGCATTTTTTGAAGGACTTTCGAGAAGCTTGTTTGATCGTCTCCCACGATCGAGCGTTTCTCGGGGCGACTTGCGATTCAACGCTCGATTTGTCGCTTGGGAAGTTGACGATGTACCCTGGCAAGATCGAGGAGTTTCTCGTCTATCAGCAAGAGCGGATGGAGCACGACCAGCGCGTGAATGCGGCTACGGAAAGCAAACGGAAGCAATTGCAAGAGTTCGTCGATAAGAATCGCGCACGGGCCAGCACCGCGACCCGGGCAAAGTCGAAGAGCAAGATGCTGGACAAGCTGGAGTTTATCGAGATCCAGTCCGCGCAGGCCAAGGCGGTGATCCGCGCCCCGCAAGTGGAGACCAGGCGAGGTCCTGCCGTTCGATGTATCGGGCTGAGCATCGGCTATGAAGGCAAGGCGGTGGCCAAAGATATCAATATCGAGATAGAGCACGGCTCGCGTTCTGCGATTGTTGGGGACAATGGCCAAGGAAAAACGACCTTGCTCCGCACGATTGTTCGGTCTCTTGAACCGGTCGTAGGGGACGTGCGATGGGGGCACGGTTGCAACATCGGTACCTATGCACAGCATGTTTACACGAGTCTCCCCGAGAAAAAAACCGTCCTGGAATACTTGGAATACGAAGCCATCCCCGGGACAAAAGCCCAGACGATTTTGGACACGGCAGGCGCGATGCTCTTCCGGGGCGAAGCGATTAACAAAAAGGTGTCCGTCCTCAGCGGAGGAGAGCGAGCCCGACTCTGCATGGCGGCAATTTTACTAGGAAACTACAACATCCTGGTCCTCGACGAGCCCGGTAACCACTTGGACGTTGAAACAGTCGATGCTCTTGCTAATGCTTTGCTGGATTTCAAAGGTACCGTGATTTTCACCTCGCACGATCGTCACTTTATGAATCGCATTGCCACGAGCATTATCGAGGTAAAAGACGGGACGGTCGTGAACTACCACGGCAATTACGAATCCTATCTCTACATGGTCAACCAGGAGATCGACGACGCCGAATTTGCGAGAACGGGTCGACGGAGTTCGCCCACCGCTCCAGTTAAATCCAAGGAGTCCGACAAGGAGCGAGGTCAGAACAAAAAGAAGCACCCGAGCGATGGGGGATCCCAAGACGAGCGGCTTGTAAGGAAAGAGATCGCCGGCTTAGAAAAGTCGATTGCCAAGCTCGATGGGCAGCGCAAGACGCTGCATGAGCAATTGATGAGTGCAACCGACCCGAAGGAGGCGATGAGGCTGCATGAGGAGCTGGAAACGGTCAGCACCGAGTTGGAGATGGCCGAAATGCGTTGGGCGGAGCTGCAGGAACAAGTCGAAGCGAACTAACCCCCAATCGGAGCCTGGTCTCCTGGCCCTTCTTAAGGTGCCCGTTTTCGAAGCTTCCGCTGCAGGGATCGGCGGTGGATCCCAAGGCGTCTGGCTGCTTCTGAGATGTTTTGGTCGCAATCCGCGAGCACGCGATGGATGTGTTCCCATTCGGCCTGAGCCAACGTCGGGACTGGTATTTCCTCGTTTGATTCCGTGGCCTCCACCTCCGAACCTCCTCGCTTGAAAGCGCTGAGAATATCGTCGGCGTCGGCTGGTTTTGGCAGGAAGTTTGCGGCCCCTAGTTTGATAGCATCGATCGCGGTAGCAATGCTCCCAAACCCAGAAAGTATAAGGACTTGGACCTCGGGTTTGATGGCCTTGAGGTCAGCGATGACCGTCAAGCCAGTACGCCCGGGCATCCGAAGATCGACGACGGCCAAATCCGTGGGATTGCGGCGAAAGACCTCGACTCCTTCGTCGCAGTTACCCGCCACTTCGACCCGGAATCCACGTTCTTGGAACGCTTCTGCCAAGCGGTCACGAAGAACGTAGCTGTCGTCGACCAGCAAGATGCTTTGGGAAGAATTCTCTTTGCTATCCATCAGGTTTTTCCTGCAAAACGCTGCGTGTTTCCTTCAGTAAGGCCAATCATTTCAGTCCCCAATCCTAGCACAAAAAAAGCTACCATTCCGGCAGGTTCGGAGTGTCTTGAAGGGGGATGGGCATTCCAAAACGTCGGATTTTGGAAAGTGCTTCCCTGGGGGGCGTTCGCGATCAGGCGGAATCCGCGAGTGAAGCTGGTCCGGTTGAAACGATTACACCGGAGCTACCAAAAATAGGAATTCCGAGGAACTTTGAGGGGAAAACCCGCATCGTACACCAGGTTCGTTTTGTTGACACGCATAGTCGTCCAACTACGATGGAAATTCGCTTGTATTGGCAGACATCCCGAATTGGTGGGATGAAGTCCCTCGCTAGATCCAAGTAAACCGCGTTTCTTTTCCAACCGTTTATCACCTTGGGGATCTCATGTTGAGTCCACGTAAGTTCGCTGCCGGTAAGAAGTTCCTTCAACGATGGCAGAAAGCCAAGAAGCGTCAAGCTAAACGAGGAATCCAGCTTGAGTCTCTCGAAAAGCGGGAACTGATGGCTGCCGATTTTTCTCCTGGTGTCGAGTCGGCGCTAGCGACGATGCGTATCGCGGACCCTGCCATTCGAGTCCAAATCGGAAACATGCTCACTGCCCGGTATGGCGGTGGCAGCTCGACCTCGTCGGGCACAGGGGGGCTTTCCGGGGAAAGCGGCGCGCCCTTTAGTACCAGCGAAGCGGAGCCGAACTCGGTCCGCTCCCAAGCCAACTTTTTGCCGTTCGGGATTGGCCCTGGCAAGAGCTCGGTGGTGAATGTCAACGGTCAGATGAACAACATCTGGGACGAAGACTACTTTGCCTTCGATCTCAAGAAAGGGGACATCATCGACATCCGGGCCAACGCGATCGGAATCGTCCAGCCCGGACTGACCTTGTTCAACTCCGCAGGCCGCGAGTTGCTTCACAGCAAACAGCCCTTTTACCCGCCAGCCGTAGGGCGACCGATTCCCGATAAGTCGCCGCGGTTCACCACGGGTGGTTCCACGCTAACTTATGTCATCGACACCGATGGTCGTTACTTCTTGAGCATTAATGATGCGAGCTTGTCCTACTCCATCAATATGCGTGCCTACCGCCCAACGATTGAGCAAGAGCCGATCGGCACCAAGCAAAAGTTGTTTGTGGATTTCGATGGTGCGTTCCTTCGTTCGGACGTCGTTGGATTGAATCCAACCGCGGCTCCGTCGACGGTTCGTATCCCAGGGCTCGCACAAGCCCTTCCGCAGTTGGGGCTTACCGATGCGGACGAGCCAGCTCTGATCCGCAACATCATGAGTCGGGTCGAGCAAAAGCTTCGATTGCAGCTTGCGCAAGATAGTTTGAACGGATGGTATGCCCAAACCGGCAACCCCGGTGACTTCGACATCGAAATTCTGAACAGCCTGGAGCATCCAGACGTTTGGGGACAACCGAACGTGGCCCGCATGATCGTCGGTGGTAATGCCCCTCAGTTCGGGTTCCCCGCCGGTTTGTATGGGATTGCAGAGTGGGTCGACATCGGCAACTTCAATCGCGAGGACACCGCGGTCACATTCTTGGATGCCGCAATTTTTGAGGCCCAAACGACACCGCGAGCAGGAAACGTTCCGCTCGCTGATTCCTTTGCACAGAGCATCGCCGACACGATTGTTCACGAAATGGGGCACTTGCTCGGTGTTGCCCACACCAGTTTCACCAACAATGTGATCACGATCATGGATGGCTTCTTGATCGATCAGATCGGTCAAGATGGTTTGTTCGGAACGCCGGACGACCAGTTGCTGACCTTCAAAAACGACGAGTACGAACTGGGCGAAACGACCGCAGGTGGCGGTGTCAACAACACAGCGCAAGTCGTGGCTTGGGCGGCGGCGACGGGCAAGGTTGGGTCGACCATCTCCGGTCTCGTTTACAACGATATCAATCGCAACGCTCGCCAAGACGCTGGGGAAGCGGGTATTGGCGGCTGGGAGGTCTACGTCGATCTCAACAACAACGGCACCCGTGAGCTGGGTGAGCCACGCGCCACTACGGCTGCGAATGGCGGATACACCTTATTCGTTGCTCCAGGCGCTTACAACGTTCGCGTTACTCGACCAGCAGGTTGGGTGGCCTCGACCAACGCTGAGGTTGTGAAGTCCGTAACGGTAACCACTGCAGGAGCGACCGCGAACTTCGGTTCCTCGCTTCCATCCAATCTGGCGACAGGTTACAAATGGTTGGATATCAACGGCGACGGCATCAAGGATTCGAATGAACCGGGTCTGGCTGGCGTCTACATCTATTTGGATCTGGATGGGGACGACCGTCCAGACGTAGGGGAACCTGCGGCCATTACCAAGACGGATGGATCGTACTCCCTCACGCCTCCATCGGCGGGTGTCTTTACGATCCGAGAAGTGGTCGATGCCGGCTACCGACAAACGTTCCCTGCATCCGGTGAACACATTGTTAACTTTGATGGCATCACCCCGTTGCGTGGGTTTGACTTCGGCAATACCGAATCGGCCGATTGGGGGGATGCCCCCTCGCCCTATCCAACAACTCGTGCGCAGAACGGAGCTTACCATGGTCAGCTCAGTGGTCTACGTTTGGGAGTGAACTGGGACGCAGAACAAGACGGGCAACCTTCTACCACCGCGACCGGTGACGACGCCAACGGGATCTTGGACGATGAAGATGGAGTGAGCCTGCTCGCACCGATCGTTCGCGGCGACAATTCAAACATTCTCCAATTCAACGTCACCAACACGACCGGGAGCCCTGCCTATCTGCAAGGTTGGGTCGATTTCAATGGCGATGGTGATTGGAGCGATGCAGGTGAGCAAATCGTTACCAATCTGTTGGTTTCGGCGAGCGGATTGCAGAATGTAACTTTCTCGGCACCTGCCAACGCGGTGAATCGAACCTACGCTCGGTTTCGACTTTCGCAAACGCAGAACATTGGACCCGCCGGACGAGCAGGTACGGGCGAAGTCGAAGATTATGTATTCGACATCGTTAACGGTCCCCGAACCCTTCTTCAGCCCGACTCGGCTACCGTAGCTCGCAATAGCCAAAGCAACGTGATCGATGTGATCGCCAACGACTTCGCACTTCCTGGTGAAAGCTGGAGAGTTACAGGTGTAAGCTCTGGGTCCCGAGGCGGTCGCGTGACGATCGACACGGTTAACAATCGCGTACTCTATACTCCCGCGCTGAGCTTCATTGGTGTCGACGAGTTCACTTACACGGCTGTGACCGCCACAGGTCGCTCCGAGACGGCTCGAGTAACGGTGAATGTTGTTGCACAGTTCTTGGATCCCGTCGCGGTCGATGATTCGTTCGACGTACCGACCAACTCGATTGGCTTCCCCCTCAACGTTCTCGCGAACGATGTCGAAGGTGCTGGTGGAGCGCTGGTCGTTACCAATGTAACGAGTCCAGACAAAGGTGGCTCGGTCACGATCGGGTCGGGCGGACAAAGTATTCGCTACACTCCTCGCCGCGATTTTGGTGGAACGGAAACGTTCTCCTACACCGCGACCGATGCGACGGGCAAGTCCACAACTGCCAAGATTACCGTTCACACCATCGCAGGTGACCGTGCAGACGACTTGGTTGAATTCAGTTTCGGCTTCTACAATTTGGCTGGCGAGCCGATCACCGAGATTCGTCAAGGCGAGCAGTTCATCACTCGCGTTTTTGTCGATGATCTAAGGCCGGAGCGTGGAGCTGCCCAAGTCCCTCCGCAATTCGTAACGGATCCCGGCGTTTATGCTGCTTATCTGGACATCCTTTACAGTTCCGGTTTGGTTGCTCCAGCGTCCCCAACTTCGAATAACGGGTTGGACTTTGAAACCGCGTTCTTCCCACCCTATCAATCGGGGCGCGACGGTTCGGCCGCCATCCCTGGCATTATCGATGAGTTCGGTGCATTCGCTGGTTCCGTCCCTTCGATGAACTTCCCGAATCGCGTTCCATTGGCCAACATTGTTTTCACCGCAACCAATCCTGGACTGGCTGAATTTGTCGGCGATCCTGCCGACCGATCGCCTCAAAGCGATGTTGTCTTCTACAACACGACACGATCCGGGGTTCCGATCGAGGAAATTCGGTACGGTCGATCGACCCTCGAAGTCGTTCCAAGCGGAGTGAACTTCCCTTATGCCAAGGACGATTCGCCGGCTCGATTGCCTGCGGGCCAGTCGTCGACCATCGATGTGTTGGCGAACGACATTCAAGGAACGCAGCCACCGATCCGAATCTCGTCCACCACGCAGCCTGCGGGAGGTCAAGTTCAGATCTCGGATAATGGAACTCCAACCATCTTCTCCGACGATCGGATTATCTACACTCCGAACACAAACTTCACGGGAACCGATTCGTTCAAGTACACGATCACCGATCAACGAGGATTCACCTCGACGGCAACGGTAACGGTTCAAGTGGGCACCGAGGCACAAGTCCAAGCAGATGACTTGGTCCAACTTCGACTTTCGATCACCGATTTGGCGGGTCAAGAGATTACGCAGGTCACAGCGGGGTCGAAGTTCCAACTGCGAGGATTCGTCCAAGACCTTCGCAACAATCCGGTTGCAGCAGGGGTTTTTGCCGCCTACCAAGACATCCTCTACAGCTCGAATTTGGTTTCGGTTGACACCCAAGCGAATGCACCGTTCTTCCAAATCAACTACGGTCCCGACTATGTCAATGCGACCTCCGGAGATGTTCGCATCGCCGGATTGATCAACGAAGTTGGTTCAGCCCAGACGAGCGGTGTACCGCTAGGGACTTCAGAACGGCTCCAGTTTGTCATCACGATGACCGCCAACGCGGCAGGTGTTGCTTCCTTTGTCGGAGATCCGGCTGATATCAAGCCCTTCAATGACACGCTGCTGTTCAACCCCACCACTCCACTGGCTACCAACCAAATTCGATACCTGTCGGATTCGTTGGTGATCGTAGGCAGTGGCGGAACAGGTGGAACGGGCGGAGGTGGCGGTGAAGGCTTCACCAATCTCCGAAACGCGTTCGACGTGAACGACGACGGATTCGTTTCCCCGATCGATGTGCTGATTCTCGTCAACTCGTTGAATGCTGGCGGTGGCGGTGCGTTGTCGAACAACACCAATCCTGGCGCGTCCGGAGAATCGACCGAGCGATATTATTTCGACGTGAACGCGGATACTTATCTCAGCCCTCTCGACGTTCTCGCGGTCATCAATGTGTTGAATTCTCGCTCGGCATCGGGCGGAGAAGGGGAAGGCTCTGGTAGCGTGCCATTGGTCGAAGCTAACGCACCGACCAATGATTTCGTGGAAGTTCCCTTCCAGTCCAACAAACTCCTTGATGTCGCCGTCGCGACCCTTTACGGTCCGATGATGGAAGAGGGTGAAGAAGACGAGGAAGAATTGTTGAGCTTGGCCGCCTATCTGGAGAACCAAGATTCCGATGAGGAAGACCTCTTCGATGGCCTAGCATCTGCTCTTAACGGTTGATGTTTTGAGCTCAGACTGACCTGATTTGTCAGAGACGCCATCTTGCCCCCAGGATGGCGTCTCTTTTTTTTTGTTAGACTGAGCGGTCCGAAAGGCATGGGGTTTTCCGTCAATGCGTCTTACAAGGAGCTTGGAAATGAAACGATTCATTCGTGGTGCTTTATTGGTCTCTACGGTCTGCAGCTCTGCTGCTCTGGCTACAGCCCAGGACATCGAGAGCAATCGCGAGAAGATTCGTATGTTGATGCAGGAGGCACAAGAGCTTGCCAAGCTTGGCGATGACGAGGAAGCACATCGCATTCGAACCAAGATTGCCGAAATGTTGGAAGAGCAACGGAAAGAGTCCCCCTCTTACCGCTCCTCCTTAGAACGCCGCGAACGCACAGTCGAACCTTTGTACCAGGCCGAGCCCGCTCGCCGTTACCAAGGCCCACGAGATCGTATGCCAGGTCCCCCACGACCTCCACACGCTCGCCATCACGGTTCACATCTGGATATGGCTCTAGAGCATATGAGAATGGCCAAACACCATTTTCTAGAATCGGGCATGACCGAGATGGCAGAACAGATGCACCGACAGATGGAAGAAATCCAGTCTCGCTTGCGTCCTGTTCACGAGCAGAAAGCGCAGCCTCAGCAAGAGTCCCGCCCCGAAAAAATGGACCGAAATCCACCCCGCGAGAAACAGGAGGGGCGTGAGGATCAAGAATGGATTCGGCGAAGTCTACAAGAACTGCGCGAGGAAAATCAAAGGCTCCGCGACATGATGCGCGAGTTGCACGAGCGGGGAGGCGATCGCAATCGTTAGTTGGCTAACTGCGGAGACGCGTCTTGCGATTCAGCAGTCGACTCGGCAATCGGCTCAGAAGACGGCTCAGTTGTCGGCTCGGCAGGTGGCTCAACAGACGACGCAGCGGTTGGCTCAGCGGGCTTCTGATGCTCTTTGAGGATTCGGTCTAAGATCCCGTTGACGAATTGCCCAGAATTGCGGCTGCCATATCGTTTCGCAAGCTCAATAGCCTCGTTGATCGAAACCCGGCCGGGAACATCTCCGAAGAGGATCTCATAAGCCGAGATTCGAAGAATGTTCCGGTCGATCGTCGTCATCCGCTTCAAGGACCAATTGGCCGCGTGCTTCGAAAGAACTTGATCGATATCAGTGCGATGATCCCGCACTCCGTAGAGAAGCTCGAGAGCAAACGTCACCAAAGGCTTATTCTGCAACAGGCGTTTTTGAACAAACTGATCTGCAACACTGAACTCGCGAAGGGGATTGATGTCTTCTTCGTAGAGAACTTGAAGGGCAACCTCACGGGCACGTCGACGTGTTGTCATGTTTGGAATTGGGAAAGATCGGAGTCAGGGAGGGATTTTTCGCAGTCCCTACATCATTCAATGGGAGGGGGAGATCGTCAAGCTGGATTTGGTCAACATTTGATCGACTTCATTCGAAACGATGACTCCGTAATTGATCGCACCGAGCCAGCCCGACATGATAATGCCAACGCTTCCCGCGTGATAAAGACCTCGAATTTGTTGTGGTAGACCGCGAGAGACGGCAAGCCCCTCGAACTTGGTACCGAAGCTCGCCCCGAGTTGGTGCTTCGTGTAATGATGGAATGTCCTAGGCGTCGCAGCTTCGACGTGTTCGATCATATCGCGGCAACCCGGGACATACTTCTCCAGCGAACGGAGGGTGGACTCGATCAAGTCGGCTTTGCTGGCTTCGTACTCGGCGTCGCTGAGATTCGCCCAGTCGCTCCAGTTGGCGTTGGTGCTGCTGACGATCGCATACCGCTCCTTCGCATGCGGTCGAGTTCTCGGGTAGTAAAAGCTGAACGTTCGAGACGTGATATTCCTATCCAATAGCAAATCGGTTCGGAAGAGGTTCGCGGTGGAGCAGAAAAGCAAATCCCCTGTCGATTCGTCCACCGAACAGCCCGGCTTCAACGCCATGTAGACTTGCGTACTGCTGTTGTTAAGTCGCACAGCTTTTGCTTCTTCAACAAACTGTGGATCGAATTTGTCCTCACCTACCATATTGAAAATCGTCGACCGCAAATTGGAGTTGCTCACGACAGCCCGGCACTTGATCTCGCGACCGTTCACCACCACGCCTCGGACGCCCTCCGGGCCGACCTGAATATTGGAGACTTCGCAGCGTATTCGCGTGTCGACTCCATTTTTTGTCAGTTCCGCTTGCATTTTCGAGACGAGATCGTCCGTCCCCCCTTCGTAAATGAAGACCCCTTTCGCCATGAAGTTTGAGAAGACGATTCCATAGGTGATCGCAGGGTCTTCCAAGGTCGATCCGTTGGCGTACGTGATCGGCTCCATCAACAGACGAACGACATCCTCCCTTCCAGGAAAGAATTTCTCGAACAGCTCGCGAGTCGTCATCCGTTGGTCGTCATAGAAGTTCATCCCTCGCGCGGTGTCGAAAAACTGTGTCACGACATGCTCTTCGATACCGAATCGGTCAACCAGGAGTCGGGTGAAGTCCTCGCGGTTGAAGGTAGTCGTGAGCGAGAACATAGGGTTATCGAAACGAATATTCTTTAACTGAACGATCTTGCTCGCGATCTCTTCACTCCAGTAGCGACGACAGCTTTTGATCATTCCATAGGGAAAGCCGTGAAGAGAGATGTCAAATGTATGACTCCCTGGACGTTTGAACCAAGTTGCCAAACCGCCAAGCTTGTAGTGCTGTTCCAGCAAAAGAACCCGATGCCCGGCCCGGCCCAAGACATTGGCTGCAGTCATGCCTGCTAAACCGCTCCCGATCACAACGACATCGTACTCGGGCAAAACACCAGCAAGGAAATCTTTTGGCATAGAGGCTTCAACGGCAAACGCGTGAAAGGTCGCGAGAAACTGGGAAACCGGTCATTGTTTCAATGGGCGGACGAACCAGCAAGCCGCATTCGTGCAGAACTATCGTAGAACACGCCGGCGACCGAGTCCCACCGATCCACAAGGAAGCTTACCCGGGATCATTCGCACACCCGGTCTGCCTTCGAGCACGACCCGTTTTAGAGGGGAAATATTCCAGACGGGCAAGATTCCAGACGGGCAATATAGTAGTGTGGAGGCAACGGCCCCTGAGCACGCAATGTCACTTTAGAATGCAGTGGCCAGCGAATAGCACCCCCATCGTACGCAGTGCTGTGCAGTGCGGATGAGAGGAATCGAACCTCCACGGCCGTATGTATTAGGCCACTAGATCCTGAGTCTAGCGCGTCTGCCAATTCCGCCACATCCGCAAGAAATCGGGCAGGCAAGCCCCGATTTGTTAGGAGATTAGCCGGGAAGAAGGGTTTGGTCAAGCCGCTTCGACATTGGAAATGGCTCGACACGCGCCTATACTAGAGTCAGACGAAGTTCCTTTCAAAGAGCCCTTAATCCCAGTAGGAGGTCGAGGATGCTTAAGATGCGATGGCTGGCCCTCGGTTTGTTTGTAACAGCAGGCTGCAGTTGGATGATTGCTGCAGATCCCCCAAAACAGGACCTCAACGACCCCGTTGCGACGAAAGACGGCGGGAAAGGCGAAAAAGCCTCGGACGAGAAAACCAGTAAGAAGTCAACCGGGAAGATCAACAAAAAGACAGGACTCCCTATGTTCAATCGACTCTCTCCTGAAGAAGAGCGCGTCCTTCTTTACAAAGGGACTGAGCGGGCATTCACCGGTAAATACACCGATTACAAAGCGGAGGGGACCTACGTCTGCCGACGCTGCAATGCACCTCTTTACAATTCGAAAGACAAGTTTCACAGTGGTTGCGGTTGGCCCAGCTTCGACGACGAAATCAAAGGCTCGGTCAAACGCGTGATGGACGTGGATGGCTATCGAGTCGAAATCCTTTGCAAGAACTGCGGCGGCCACCTGGGTCACGTTTTTGAAGGGGAGCGAATGACGGCGAAGAACACGCGCCACTGTGTCAACAGTGTGTCGATGCTGTTTATCCCCAAAGGTAAGGAATTGCCCAAGGTGATTACGGCAAATCCGGACGAAGAGGGTGCATCCGGGGCGGGTGGGTCGAACGACAAACCTGCCGACGAGACAGTACCTGCGGAAGCATCCAAGGCGGGTGGCGAGAAGACCAAGCCCGCTATCGATTGATCCTAGATTGAGTTCCGCAGAGTAGCCTTGATTGCAATTTACGATTGAGTCAGGAGTCCGCTATCGGTCAGCCATTCGACGAAGCGGACAGGCCAAGCCCCAGACGCACCTTTGGACTCAGGGCGATAGCCGAAACCATGGCCTGCATTCGAATAAATATGAAGCTCGGCGGGAACGCCGAGCTTTTTGTATTTCAAATAGACCTCAGCCATTCCGATCGCGATGTCATCTCGGTCTTTATAGCCCAACGCGATAAAGACCGGAGGCATTTCCTTTTCGACAGTGAATCGCTTGGAGCTGCCTGGATAGATGAGTGCTTGGAAGTCGGGACGACTCGAAGCACGTTCGATTGGGTCGGCCGATGCGGGGGCTCCCTCGACAGGTTGCATGGCTGATAGAGCGGCCAATTCCCCTCCCGCCGAAAACCCGAGCACACCGATGCGATCGGTCCGAAGTTCCCACTCTTTCGCTTTGGCGCGGATCATTTGCAAGGCGCGCCGTGTGTCCGCCATCGCGTGATCATCGATCGTGTAGGTAGAGCCTTCTTCGCGCGCTAATCGATACTTCAAGACAAACGCGGCAATGCCTTGTGAAGCGAACCACTCCCCCAGCGCGTATCCTTCGTGACCCATGCAAAGCATTCGATGTCCGCCTCCGGGTGCAATGAGGACTGCGGTCCCTGTTCCCTTTCCTTTCTCGGGCAGATAAGGGACGATCGATGGATTGTGGATGTTGGTCACATTGCACTTGCCTGGTCCGATATCCGCACGTTCCAGCTCCTTGGCTCTTGCTTCGGACCCGGGGGCACCTTTCTCCCACAAGGGGATCGCAGCAGGCGTATTCTCCGATGCCACTGGCTCCGCTCCTTGAACCTTCCCTAACAGGAATAGGCCAGAGCTGACCAGCAAAGGAACCGCGAGGGAATAACGACGAACAAGCAGCGCGCGTTTCATATAGCAATCCTAGAGATGCGAAATGGAGGGATAGGGAGAGAGACCAAACCCGAGGGCGTGGCCAGCTCCATCTTATCACACCGGTTACCGAGAAGGTGCGATAGGAGATTCGACTCAGTCCGGGGGCGAAGACAGCGCGTCACTGCGGACCGAAGTGATTGAACTCAGAGGCTGCCGCGCGCGGTTTTTCGTGCGGCGAATTTCAACGACCTAGCTTTAACGACTCGAAACGCTCTCAACAGATCGTTCGCATCGCGGTATCGGCGAGCAGGTCGCATCTCCAACGAACGGCGAATCACCGCAATCAAGTCAGGGTGAGCTTTTCGACGCAGGGTGGTATAGCCCGTCGGCGGCCAATCGAAGGGCCACTCAGGAAGGTGGCCGGTTAGAATGCGATACATGATCAACCCGAGCGAGAATACATCGGACCGAGCGCTCGGCCTCCCCATGGCTTGCTCAGGTGCCATATATCCGACTGTCCCCGAGCCGGAGGCGATCATCGTCTTGACAATCGTTCGCTGCGCGACCTTCGCAATGCCAAAATCGGTCAATTGCAATCGACCATCGGGCAGCAGAATCATGTTATCGGGTTTGATATCGCAATGGATAATCTTGTTGCGATGGGCGTATGCTACGGCATCGATCATTTGATCGATAAGACAGATCGCAGTAGCAAAGGAAACGCGATTGCGAAGTCGATCGCTCAGCGTCTTCTCCCCAAGCTTACTCGCGATCACAAATCGCCCGTCGATGAAACTGGCGTCTTTCAAGGGCAGAATATTGGGGTGATCCAGCTTGGCCACCAAGCGAGCTTCCCGTTGGAATGTATCCAACATACTCGCTGTCACGTTGTACTGATGCGGCATCTTGAGAGCAACGCGAACACCTTCGATGGTGTCTAGCGCTTGGTAGACATGCGCAAAACCACCCTGCGCGATACGACGCTCAATCCGGTATTTACCCAGTCGTTGACGTGCACGTAGCGAGCCGTTGTCGCTTTGCGTTTTTGGCATCGCGCTGAAACTCAGTGCAATCATTACCGTGATGACGATCAACGAGGATGAACAACGCGAACAACGCGATGCGGTCGTTGAGGAAGTGGAGAGGAGACTCTCTCCATTCTAGCTCTGACAACGGACAATCGCGCCAATTCTCGATCGAAAAACAGAAAGCAATCTCAGCGACTTCCCTCTGCCTATCCCTATCTATCGGCAAGGATGGAATCGATTCTTCGGCTTGGCCTGGGATTCGCCCCGGAATACTCAAGTTCTTCGTGAAGGACATCGCAGACATCTGGAGAGATACTGCAACTCCGTAAATGACTCGAGCTCGCAGGGGATGCGAGCTCGAGTCCGTTTTCATCTATCCTTAAGACCGATTAATTTCGGTCTGGACCGCGATCTCCCCCTCGGCCACCGCGTCCGCCGGGACCACCAGGACCCCCGGGTCCGCCGAACTGTGGAAATTCAAACTTTTCCCCTTTGAGCTCATCGAACTTCTTCTTTTGCTCGGCGGTCAACACGCCCACGATCTTTTCTTCTGTTTCCTTGCGAGCGGCCTGCATTTTTTCAAACATCTCAGGACCAGGTCGTCCGCCACCGCCGGTAAACATTTCGCGAAGCTTCTCGCCCGATTCTTCTTCGACGGTCTTCATCTTTCCTTTTTGTTCTTCCGTGATCACAAGCCGCTCTGCAATGAGCTTGTGATTCAGGGCACGAACGGCGTCTTGTTGGGCGAAAATACCGAGCAGGCGGTCGAACTGGGTAGGATCGAGAATGTCTTGGATCTTCGAGTCGGCCTTGGCTGCCATCTCCGCCATCTTGGTACGCATTTCTTCCGACATGCCACCGAATCCGCCCCGACCGCGGCCACCCGCTTGGTTGTCTCCGCCCTGTGCGCTGTTTCGCATCTCTTCGCGGAGTTTGTTTTGCTCTTCGCGCATCGACTCTTGAGCTTCACGCAACTCAGACTTTTGCGTGTCGTCCAGCTTCAAATGGTCTTGAACGGTCGGCATTCCAAGAACGCCAGCCAATCCAGCCCCCATTCCCATACCGAACCCGCCGCGTCCCCCAGGGCCGCCCGGACCACGCTGACCTCCCGGTGGCTGTGCGGTAGCGACCGAGCAAGGAACTGCGACCAAACAACCCAACAAAAGAGAAAAACTTAACCAATTACGGAATCGCATTTTCGCAACCTCAGAGAGGAAAATAAGACAGACAAGAGGCCTACCTACAATTAAAGGCCTTCTTTGCTAAACACAGCCTGCCCGGAATCGTTCCGATATTGCGAAAAAAATTTTTCGGTTGGGGGTTGCCTTCGGTGACATCCGAAGTCCATGGGCGCTATTTGGACCCGCTGGAAGTCCCATCCTGGGCTGCGTTCGGAGCCACCACTTGCTTCGATGGGGTGTTCAATCCGGTATAAGTGCTCAACCGAGGTGCTGGCGTCGTCCTAATGAGGGCGCGATGGACCAGGTTTTGGTAAACCCCCGAGGAGGTGGGTGGATCGATCTCCGTCACCAAGATCTGCGGTAAAGCTCCTGTGGGCATCAACGCCGATACGGCGAGTTGCACACTTTCCACACGGGCGTCGGTCGATTCCTTCGTCGAGCCCGATTTCACATAGATCACGCGTTGGCTTTGCGGAGCGTGGACGAGAACCCACTGGATTTTGAGTTTCCCTGCCTCGCTCAGTTCGTCTTCTTGCGAGAAAAGCAGACTGCCCAGTGTGTTGTTTTCACGCCAGCCATTGGCCTTCATGATTTCAAAGGGAGCGACAACCGCTTGAGCATCTGCGGCTCGAAAGGGCTGTGGCCAAGCATTGTTGCGAGCTCGATCCACGCTCGCTTTGTGTTTCCAAGGCCAATCGGCATAAGACGCCGACGACGAGGCCAACACCACTAGCAACGCGATCCCCGGTTTTCGTACTCGCATGGAAAATCCCTTTTCTTCAAGCGTCCTATTCTCCCTTTCGCTATCGGCGAAATGAGCCTCCCTGCAACGCGTTGAATGCCAAGAGCCGGAGAATTTGCCTAAGCCGCAACGTCGTGCCGAGGCCTTCAGCCCGCAAAATCTACCAGGATTACTTAATCTCTTCAGCCGGAATATCCGATCCATACCCTACGGATCTCACAATCGCTAACGTCAATCCCGATTACAAATCATCCGCGCCCTCCCATCCGCTGAGGAAAGCATGTCATCAGCCACTGTTCGCCGCCGACTCCAACTCGTTGCACTGATCGCTGCAGGCTTGGCATTCCCAAGTATTGCTCAAGCACAGAGCAACCGCGCGGGTTCGACGAAGACCTCGGTGTCAAGCCGCAACGCAACGCGTCCTTCTCGAACGACTGACTCGACGACGATCCGAAAAGCCAACGCCGAACGAGTCACTCTCGACAGGCCGGCCGAACCGGTACGGGTCGCAGCCCGCCCAGCTACGACGTCGCATCGCACAACGGCAAGCAATCAACCGGCCACAGCCCGCTCCAACGGGGTCGAACAAGCTGCCTGCAAAAACTGCCAAGCCCACGGAGGATCGCATTCCGCTCACCCCATTGAAATGGTTCATGAAGAGCCTGTCCTCGACGAACACTCCACTCTTTACCAGCCCGAATCCTACCGATTCGAGCCCGAAGCTTGCAACTCGTGCGGACCGGGACAAGTCGTCCACCCTCTCGGTGTTTTGGGATCCATGCTCCGGTTCTCTCAGTTCCGTGTCGAAGCGGGTACGTTTTGGGGAGACGGGCAAAACCTTCCCTCGCTCGTGACGACTCGGCGCCCCGCCAATGACCCCGCCACCGATGGATTGATCGGCCGCAGTGACACCATTCCCTTGTTTGGGGGACGAGAGGTACTCGACGATTCCACGCAAGGAGTTCGCGGAGAAATCGGACTGTTCTTCGATCCATGCCGTACCCGCGGTTTTATGATCCGGTTGTTCGATGCTTCCAGCAACTCGGAATCGTACAACAGTGCGAGCACCGGAGAGCCCGTGGTAATGCGTCCCTTCTTTAGCACCGCGGACAACGCTCAGTCCACCATTGCGATCCAATACCCCGGAAGCACGTCCGGTTCGATCGCAGCCAGCATCACCAGCGATGTGTACGGTGGCGATTTGCTTTATCGAAAAACCATCCACCAAGATCACGCGGGTCGATTCGAATTCTTAGCAGGTTATCAAATGATGCGACTGGATGAATCCCTTTCATTGGTCTCATCCTCAACAGCGCTGACGAACACACCCGCGCCGACCGGAACCATCTCAATCCTCGAGGACCATTTCGCTACATCGAACCGCTACCACGGTGCTGCGTTTGGATTCAACACCCATCTTCGCGAAGGATGCTGGAGTCTCGGCGCGATGGCGAAACTCGGACTTGGAAACGTGGATCGCGAAGTCAGTATCCGGGGAGCTTCTCAGATCACGGTACCAGGAAACCCGCCCAGCACGAGCAGTTCGACCAATGGCTTGCTCGCCCGAAACACGAACGAAGGTTTATACGAAACGAATACGTTTGTCGTCTCGCCGGAAGTGGCGTTGAGCCTAGGCTATCGTTTTACGCGAGGTCTCGAAGCGACCGTCAGCTACTCGTTCCTCACGCTACCCAAGACGGCACGCGTGGGGGATCAACTTGATCCACAGCTTGCTTCCAACTTAGGAAATCCACCTACCGGAACGGCAACTCCTCGGTTCAGCCTGGTGGAATCGAACTACTCGCTGCATAGTCTGAGCTACGGTCTCCAGTACCGATACTAGCCAGACCATTCAAAACACACATCATGCGATTCGGGGGAGCGATAATTGCCAGGGGGGCTTATCGCTCTCCTGGATCGCGTGATGCGTTACGGGTTACTGCGAATGGTAACGTCGACTTGCAATTGAATCCGCTCAGCAGCTTGTTCGGTTTGGGAAGGATCGATCTCGATCCAAACGCCGATCGCTCGAAAATCCGAGCGAGCCATTGGGTTGGGTGACCGAAGCTGTGCGGCTCCGACCACGCGATCGATGCGGGCGACGGTTCCTCGGAGCTCGGAAGTCAATGCCGACGACCGGATGTTGGCGACATCTCCAACTTGAATGCGTGGAACATCGGCCTCGTAGACTTCCGCGATGCATACCATCTTGGAGACATCGGCGATTTCGACCACCGGCAAGGTAGATATTCTTTCACCTCGTTCCGTCAACACTTGCAGAACGATGGCGTCATAAGGGGCTCGCAGAGTGCTCTCGGCCAATTGCAGCCGCAAGACGTCGGCCTGTTTCTGGAGAGAAAGCGTGGGAGAGTTCTTTTGAGTCTCTTCCCAAGTTTCCTTGGCTGCGAGGTACGCCTCCGTGGCCGTCGTTGTTTGAAGCTTCGATTGCTCGATCTGGTGCTCAGCGGCTTGAACGGCCTGCTCGGCTTGAAGTCGGGCCTTCTCAGCTTCCAGCTGTTTGGTCTCAAGCTCGATGGCTCCCACGGCCGCGCGAGTGAGCGGGTCTTCTCGCAATCGCTTCAACCGTACGACTTGCTCAGCCAACGCATCGACTTGCCGGAGCGACTGGAGCGATTGGTTTTTTTGTGTGGCTGCGAGCGTTTCGAATTGTTTGGCAGCCTGCACCTTGGCATCTGCGGACTGAATAGCGATCTGCAATTCTCGCAATCGAGCTTGAAATGCTACGTTCGCCTCCCGGATTTTTAGCTCTAAAGCCTCCAATTCGAGCGTTCGCAACTTTTGGCTTTGCATGATAGCCAGTGGGTCGTCGGCTTTGACCTTCTGCCCGGCTCGGACGAGGACCGACTCCACGCGATCGCCTGGCAGAGCGCTTATTCTCGCGATTCCCCGGGCTGGCATGAGCTTCCCTTGAGCATGGATTTCTCCCTTGGCCGGAACAGCATTCGCGGTCGTATTCGTTCGCGCCTGCGGTTCGAGAGTTGCGAGCGCCAACATAGCAGGAGCGGTTTCTGAAATTGGGATCCCCGCAACAGGACCGATCCAGTTAGGAGAAGAACATCCCGATACGGCGCCAATTGCCATCCAGGCGAACGATCGAACCACTCGACCCGCATGCCTCTCGTTTTGAAATTCCGACAGCAAGCTTCGTAGGCTAAACATGGAGCGCTGAGCGACGGTGGGTTGAGCGACGAAGGAGGATGGCAACGATCGATCGGACTTTGTCACATTTTCGGACTCGAAACGCCGATCCCTAACTTCATAGGTTACACTCTGAACCGATGCAGGTAGCGATCCATCGAAAATTAGGCATGAAAAACTCGTATCCACCTCCGGTCGAGAGGGCCATTATCGAGACGCAATATGGAGCCAGGTAAAGTTCAGCGGGCAACCCTCTTCGATCCGCAATCCCGCATCCGGCTTGCTCAAGGTGCTACGCCTTCGATTCGCGCAATCGATCTCCAGCATCACTTCGGGGAAGGGGAGCTTCGCAAGCAGATTCTTTTCGACAACAACCTGACCGTTTATCCGGGTGAAATCATCATCATGACCGGTCCAAGCGGATCCGGCAAAACAACTCTCCTTACCCTCATCGGCGCCCTGCGTACCGTTCAAGCAGGAAGTCTCGAAGTACTGGGGCGGGCTCTTCAAGGGGCATCGGCATCCGCCTTGCAAGATTTTCGACGCGATATCGGCTTCATCTTCCAAGCTCATAATTTGTTCGAGTCCCTCACGGCGCAACAGAATGTGCGCATGTCGCTCGAACTGCATCAAAAGAATGGAAACAGCCGCGATTGGAATGCCAAGGCGAAAGACATGCTAGAAAACGTGGGACTGGGCAATCGAATCCATCACAAACCTAAGCAGCTATCCGGCGGACAAAAACAACGAGTCGCTATCGCCCGCGGTTTAGTTCATCAACCCAAGCTGGTTCTCGCCGATGAACCGACAGCGGCCCTCGATGAACAAAGCGGCCGCATGGTGGTCGAGCTTCTGCAAAAGCTTGCGATCGAGCAGCAGACAACGATCCTTATGGTCACCCACGACAATCGAATTCTCGATGTGGCCGATCGCATCGTGACGTTGGTCGATGGCCGCATTCGCAGCGATGCTCTGATGAAGGAGGCCGCGATCCTGACGCAGATGCTGGCGAAGTGCGGCGTGTTCGAACGGGTCACGCCCCGAACATTAACTCGCATCGCCGACGAAATGACGATTGAGTTGGTCCCTGCGGGAACGAGAATCATCCGAGAAATGGATCCTGGCGATCGATTCTTTTTGATTCGCCAAGGTTCCGTTACCGTGCGACGCGGCACCCCCGAGGTCGACGTCGCAACGCTTCATGCCGGCGACCATTTTGGCGAAGCAGCTCTCCTGACGGGTCGCCCTCGCAATGCCAGCGTGTATGCGATCGAAGACTCATATATCTGTTCGCTTAGCAAAGCAAGCTTCCAATCCGCAATGGCCGAATCGGCATCGCACGACAACGAGATCCGTAACGCATACGCAGGTGCCTTCGACCGCTAAGTGTTGGTGGCAGGGAGTCGGTAACGGGGTGTTGGTAGCGGGACACCGTGTCGTCTGAAAAGACAATGGCCACTTAAATAGGACGAAGGACTGTCCAACTACCGAGACCGGGGCCGCCACTGATCTTTGGCCGGCATCGGATCTCCGAATTCGGTTCCGGTCGATGTGAACTGCCCCTCCACTCCAGCCCTCGCATCGGGAAGACCTCGGCCATCTGGAATGCGAGATGGGTTCGCTGTGGCTCGCGATGTGTTGACGCTCGATAACGCAGAACCGGAGGAGCCATTTCGCCTGGCCAGCCCTCGATCGTCGCCGATACGCAACTCCGTTCCACCACGGCTTCTATTGGATGGGCGACCCTCGGCTAAATTCTGGCGCGCAATCGCTTTCTCGGATTCAGCCAGTCGTTGCTCCAGCATCCGATTTCTCGCCGCAAGATCCTCCGCACGCTTCTTTTCAGCGCGAAACTCACCGAGCAGTCGCTCTCGATCGATTTGGAACTGACTTGCCTGCTGGCTCCCTGGCCATTTCTGACATCCCGTTGCACCAAAGAGCACCAAGCACAAACATGCCACGGCCTGCGTGCGATTCCGCGCGCAGGACAAGGTTTTGCGGATGGTGCTAATCCAAGGAGACTGAGACATAGCAAGCGTAGTCGAACGCTGGGTTAAAATTTCAGGGTTGGAAGCTGGAGGCTAGAATTTCACGAGAGCAGACGTATCACCGACTTAGGAGCAATAGCAAATCTAGGAGGTTAGCGCAAGATCAATTCATGGTGACTTCCCGAAGCGACTCCAATTCGGCGGGCGCTTTCTCCCGGTCACCTTGATTGGAACTCGGTTCGACCAGCAGCAATCTTGCCCCCGCTCGTACGCCGTCGATCGACTCGGTCACACCACTGGGCCAATGAATTCGCAAAGTTCCGATCGCCGACTCCGCTCCAAGGCCGATATGAATCCGATTGCCAAAGCTGCTTTGGTACGAACGGCTGTTGAGGACTTGATCCACAAACGTTCGATCCCCTTGCGAAAACTCCACTCGCACGCCCGTACCATCTCGCGGCGATCGTGTCCCACGAAATGCTAGCTGTACCCAAGCCCCCGATTGCGAATCGTTTTTGAGAACGGTGACACCGGATTTCGAGTTGAGAACGATAACATCCAAATCCCCATCGTTGTCGAAGTCTTCGGCGACCATCCCGCGGCTGCTTTCGACCGGTTGGAGCCCATCCCCAACTTCATCCCCCAGACTTCGGAATCGCCCTGTCCCGTTATTCTCGAAGACCGAGTTTTTTACTTTCCAAGCCGTCGTATACGCCCAGGATTGGACCATCGGATCGGTGTGACCATTGGCCACAAAGATGTCTTTGTCGCTATCGTTCTCCATATCGAAGATCGCAATGCCCCAATTCGCATGGGGAAAGAGATCCTTGCCTGCATTGGTGGCGAGCAACGCGTCTTCAAACATTCCCCCTCCCAAGTTCCGGTAGAGGACGGGGTACTCGTTGCTAAAGGTCGTGCTATAGAGATCTGGTAATCCGTCGTTGTCGATATCGCCAACATCGATACCCATATTGCCATTCATCCTACCGTCGTACGCGAACGCAATACCGTTGGTTACTCCGCATTCCTCGAATCGCCCGTGCCCGTCGTTCAAAAAAAGAAGATTCCGATCGACATCATTCACGACCACCAGGTCCTCATCTCCGTCGCAATCCAGATCTGCGGAAACAACTCCCATCGACTTCGTGAAGAAACCGTCAAAGCCAGACTCCTTCGTGTGGTCCACAAAGGTTCCATCCCCACGACTCAAGAAGAAACGGTCTTGACCTCCACGAAAGTCGAGCGGGCCAGGATAGCTGGGAAATCCTTCCGTCGTCCGCTTGATATTCTTCGACACGGGAGCCTCGACATAGTTGGCGAGGTACAAGTCCAACGCTCCGTCCCGATTGGCATCGAAGAAGCAAACACCTGCACCCAAGTCCTCTTCGAGGGTCAACCCAAGCTTCGAGGCGATATCGGTGAACGTTCCATCCCCATTGTTTCGCAAAAAGCGATTGGCCCCGTAGTTGTTGGTAAACAGATCAAAGAATCCGTCGTTATCGAAGTCCGCTACGCAAATGCCCATGCCGAACTCCTCCACTCCACACTGCGCAGCGTTTGTGACATCTTGAAAGCGAAAGTCGCCAAGGTTTCGGTAGAGTTTGTTGGGCGAGATATCATCAGTCTGTTGTGGAATAGATGAACCGTTTAAAAAGTACACATCGATCAGTCCATCGAGATCGTAGTCGAGCGATGCCATGCCGCCTCCGACCGTCTCGATGATGTATCGTTCCCCAAATCCGTTGTAGGTGTGAACAAAGTCGATACCCGATCGCTGCGTCCAATCGGTCCAACGAATCGCGAATGGGGTGGATGGGGGCGTTGGAATCAACTCCTTGGGAGGCGGCTTCGTATTGGACGTGGCCGACTCTGGCAATGGGGCATCGATATCGTTGGAATCCGCATGGCATCCCAACAGAACACACCCCAAAACTGCAGCTGCGATTTTGATGATCCGGTTATTCATTGGCCAGCCTCTCCATCGCATTCCTGGCATCCAAGTTGTTTGGGTCTAGCTCCAATGCCTTTTGGAGGTACTCCTGAGTCTTCGCTTTGTCTCCGATGTTGTAATAAGCGGTGGCAACCAAGTAAGTGTGGAAGGAGCTGCTGTCGAGTTCCAAGGCTTTCAACGCATGCTCGACTCCTTTTTGTGGATTCCGATTCTTCGGCATCTGGGTTTGGGCTAGCAGCGCGTAGGCTTCGGCATTCTCGCTTTGGATGGCGATGACTTTTGCTAAGCTCGACTCCGCTTCCGCGAAGGCCCTTTGCCGCAAACTCCACTTTGCATGGGCCAATTCAATCTTCGGATCATTCGGTCTCGCTGCCGTGAGCTGCTTCAAGAACGCATTTCCCCGTTCGATTCTATTGCGGCGGCCGTATTCTTGAAGCAATCCCTCCAGTAGCGAGGCGTCTGTGGGAAGGAGCTGCACCAATTGTTCTCTCGCGGATAACGCGCTCTCGTCATCACCATGTCGCTCAAGCAGCCGGATCGATTCGACGTACGCAAACCGGGCAAAGCCTTGCACTTTCTCCAAGTCGGTATCAGCTCGAGGACCGACGTCTTCACCTTTCCTACGCTCTTCATCGAGTATCAAAAGCCTTCTCTCGTACCGTTTCGCTCGCTCCTTATCGCCAGCCTTAGCAAAAAGTTGCACCAATCCTATCGTGGCATCTCGATTGGTAGGATCCGTTACGAGAGATTCTGAATATTGAGCAATGGCCAATTCAGGATCCTTTCCCATGATCGCAGCGAGCGCGATCTGATTCCGGATCGCAGGGGAGTCGTTTCGAGAAAGGCACTCGAACCAAGCGTTCATGGCTCCCTTCCAATCCTCCTTGGCAAGATAAACTTTGCCTAGAGCCTCCAATGCATCGAATCGATCGGGCGCCAGGAGCATTGCTTGGGAAAAGTACTTCTCGGCCGCATCGAGATTTCCCTGCATTTGCTCATAGAAGCCGAGATCGACCCAAGGCTCAGCATGGTCGGGGAAACGCGTGAGAACAGCTTGCCAAATCTCCACAGCGCCGGCAGGGTTCCCTGCTCGCAAATGAACCTTACCGAGAAGACAGCGAGCATCGGGATCTTGCAGGTGATTGCGGGCTACCCGCTCCACCAAGTTGAACGAGGTATCGCGAATCTTTTGGATCGATGCGGCATTGGGTGAAAGGGTATCTCCTCCGATCATTGCGGGACGAGTGGGCAACTCGATAGGCAGGGGAGTTTCGGACGCAGTACGAACCTTCGTCACCCCATCCGGATGGAGCAAGAGCCACGCAATGGCGGCAGAATTCCCGAGCAGAATTATTAAAAGGACGACCACCCATTTCGTTGCCACCGATTGCTCCTTGAGATTGGGTACGTATTGTCCATTGCGAGGGATGGGATATCGTGCAAGGGACGTTTATCTACCTACACGAGGGTGTTGCGGAAGATTATGCTGTATATTGTTGACGAATTCCATTCCATTGTTGGCTCCTTTTTCATTGGGAGCCCAATAATCCTTTTCGCTGTCCCAGTCCGCTCGAGCTGCCATGCCAAAATCCCGTGCTCGACGCCCTCTCGCACCCTCCAGCCGAGAGAAAACGGCATCTTCGATCGCAGGCCCCGACGGAGGGTCACCGCGTTGGTTCGGTCTTTTGCTCGCCGCCACAGTCGCTTCGTCCATTGTCCTCCTAATCGCTCTCCTCCTGACTCCCCTCGAAGAAACGAACACCGGGGGCAAGCCGGCGTCGGAAATTGATTCTGTGGAGGCAGTCAAACGGAAGTTTGCAAATAGCTCCCGCTCTCAGCCCCAACGCCGCGTTGTACTCCCTCTAGAAGGACGGAAGATCAACAACGAACTGGAACAATCGGATCTACTGGAAAGACTGGAGGCCGCTCGAAGCCAATTCACAGAAGATGCTCTTGCGCATCGCATTGCAGGCATCACCTACGCGGAGCTCCAACTCTCCGAGCAAGCCGCGGAGTGCTTCGAACGTTCGCTTCAAATCCAGCCCCAGTCCGTCCAGACTGCCGTCGAGTACGCGGCCCTGCTTTCCAAGACGGGTAAACAAGAGCAAGCGATCGAACGACTCTCGAAACTAAAAGATGCACCGGATGCCGATGCCAAGCTCTTCCAAACGCTGGGGGCTGCGATGATGCAGCAAGGGGAGATCGAGGAGGCGATTCCCCTATTGAAAATAGGGATGGAGCGGTTCTCCAAGGACACCAAACTCCTTTCCTTGCTCGCGCAAGCGCAGAACCAAGCGGGTGAGTTCGCTGCATCGGAATCGAATGCTCGCCTCGCCATGGAACTCGGAGATCGTAGCGATACGTTAGTCATGGCATTATCCACCGCCTTGATACGGCAAGGAAAACGGGAGGAAGGGCTCGCGGTCCGACAGCAGCATTCTCAATCCAAAAGCGTTCCCAAAGTCGACGACGAGACCTACAAAGAATCGTTTGCCCAGTTTGCGAGCCATACCTATGGATTGTTGGCGACTGTTTACGAGTCGCATGGCGATGCGAATGCAGCAGAAAAATGGCGAGTCTTCGGACTGGGATTGAGTCCAGCGAACACCCGCATCCTGGTAAGTCTCGGCGAAACGCTTCGCAAATCAGGACGGTTGGACGAAGCGATTCCCATCTACCAACGCTTGGTCGTATTGGAACCCGACAACACAGCGCATTACAACAATCTCGCCAGTCTCGCATTGGCCAAGCAGGACATACGGCTTGCTCTCTCCTCGCTGGAACAAGGGGCGGAACGCGACCGCACCGGTTACCTAAGCCTGCAATCGGCTCGGGTCGCTTTCGAAGTAGGAGATGGCCTTAAAGCAGAACGCTACGCGGCCGATGCTGCCGCCAAAATGAAGTCACCGGACGCTTATCTCCTTTGGATTGCCGTTCTCCGTGGGCTACAAAAAGATCAAGCTGCCATCAAAACGTTGACCACCGCCAAGGGACTGTTTCTCAATGACCCACGCTTTCAGCAAATCCCTTAGGCGCCTCCTGCACCGATCCTTCCTCCAAACGCTCGCGCCCGCGCTCGCACTGTGCGTCGCCGTTTTGTTGGTTGACAAAACCATGGGTCAATCCGCGATTTCCTTTGTCGATTCCTCGCTAGCTCGCGGATTAGATTTCACGCATGACGACATGGCCGGCGAGGAAGGCTATTTGGTTTCGATGATGGGAAGCGGCTTGGCAAGCTTCGACTACGACGGCGATCGTCGCATCGATCTGCTCTTCTTGAACGGAGCCAAACTCGATGGGTCTGCCACCGCACCCTTCGGGCTCTTTCGCAACGAAGCAAGCGGGGCCATCGTTCGCCGGACCGACGAATCTCAATTACGATCCCACGCGTTTGGACTCGGCGTTGCAATCGCCGACATGGACAACGATGGATTTCAAGATATCGCGGTCTCCAGTTTCGGATCGGCCTCTCTTTGGAGAAATATGGGAGACGGAACCTTCGTCGATGCATCGCCGCACTCTGGCATCGATCAAGTCTCGATCGCGTTCGGTGCAGGAGTTTGTTTTTTGGATGCAGATCTCGACGGACTGAGCGATCTCTATTTGGCGGACTATGTGGAATTTACACTTCCTCGATTCAAGATAGCGGCGAAGAGCTCCTTTCCCTATCCGCCGGGACCTGGGGACTTTCCCTATCGGTCCGATCACCTGCTGATCAATCGCGGAGACGGCACATTCGTCGACGAAAGCGAGCAAAGGGGAATAGCGGCGATTCGGTCTCCAAGCATGGGAACGATTTGTGGTGACTTTGATCAAGACGGGGATAGCGACATCTTTGTCTGTTCCGATGCTCGACCGAATTTGCTTTTCATCAACGATGGCAATGGAGTCTTTACCGAGGAAGCGCTCGTCTACGGCGTCGCCAACGCGGCTTCTGGCGAGATTGTTGGAAGCATGGGGGTGGATGCCGCCGATTTGGATAACGACGGATGGGAGGATTTGTTTATTACCGATTACTCGGCACAAGTCCCATTGCTATTCCGCAATATTGACGGGCAGGGTTTTGAGGATATCGCCCTTCGGAGCCGAGTTGGGAAAGATCTGCTGCCCCACGTGAATTGGGGAGTGGGGTTATGTGATTTCGATAACGATGGTGACCGGGATTTGTTGGTGGGAAATGGCCACCTCTTCGCTTGGGCGAAGAAAGTCGAACAACTCACCGATTTTAAAGTCCGCAACACGCTCATGGTGAACGATGGCCGAGGGTTCTTTCAAAACGGGACCGCGACGGCCGGGAGCGGGATGGAGCAAGTCGAAAGTACACGCGGTATGGCGTTTGACGATTTCGATAACGATGGGGACATCGACGCGGCGATTCTCAATAGCGATGCGCCTGCCAGTTTGTTGGAGAATCAAACATCCAACGCGGGGAATTGGCTGCAATTGGAATTGGTGGGGGTAACGATGAACCGCGATGCTCTTGGCGTGCAAGTGCGAGTGAAGGCGAATGGCAAGTGGCAGTTCGCAGAAAAGCGAAGCGGACGTAGCTACCAGAGCCATTACGGAAGCAGGCTCCATTTCGGATTGGGAAGAGGGAACGAGGTAGAAATGGTGGAGATCCGTTGGAATAATGGGGTCACTCAGTATCCAGGTCTTGAAACTAACCGCCTGCACGTCATGGTTCAACCCACGAAATGAACGCCACCTTACCTCCTCCGAATGTTCCCGTTCTGCGGCACGCAACCCATCTGAATAGGCGTTGGAAAGGAGCCGTGCGATTGCTCGTAGCTGGCCTTAGCTGTTGGGGCTTTGGCGAACACCATGCGATCGCCCAGCAAGCATTTCAAGCGACGATCGAAACGGTCGAGCCAAAGGATGCCGGGATCGATTTCGTTCACACCGATGGGAGTAACAACAAGCACTACATCATGGAGACCGTGATCGGTGCGCTCGCTCTATTCGATTACGATAACGACGGTCTGATCGACATCTATTTGGTCAACGGTTCGCCCCTGCCAGGGACGCCCCCCAATCCGAACGCCACCAACCGCCTCTATCGCAATTTAGGAGATTGGAGGTTTCAAGATGTCACCGAACAAGCAGGAGTGGGAGATGCGCAGTATGGGATGGGAGCAACCGTTGGAGACTTCGATAACGACGGTGACTTGGATCTTTTCGTCACGAACTTCGGTGAGAACGTCTTCTATGTAAACGAAGGGGATGGAACGTTCCGCCAATGCACCGAAGGATCGGGTCTCGTATCCGGAGAACGATTTGGGGCAGGTAGTGTCTTCCTGGATATCGATCTCGATGGCGACCTCGATCTTTATTCCGCCAGCTATGTTCAGTTCGATTGGAACCTGCACAAGATCCGGACAATCAACGGCAAAGAGTTTTCGGTGGGACCCAATGACTACGAGCCGGCCGAACATTTCCTCTACCGAAACGAGGGGGACGGCCACTTTACCGACATCTCGGATCGATCGGGGATCTCGGCGATCCGTTCGCCAGGCATGGGGGTGCTATCTGCCGATTTCGACGACGATGGCGACATGGATATTTTCGTGGCAAACGACCAAAAGCCGAATGCGTTGCTCATCAACGACGGTGCGGGCAACTTCACCAACGAAGCCATCTTGGCCGGCGTCGGATTCGATCGAAATGGCAAAGCGAATGGAAACATGGCCGTTGAATACGCGGACATGAATCACGATGGATTGCTCGATTTCCTTACCACGACCTATCAAGACGAGATGCCCGTCTACTTCGAATGTCTAGGACCCGGTCTCTATGGAGATTCCACAAACATTGCGAAAATCGATCCGAAGCTTTTCCCGCATGTGAAGTGGGGGGTGGGACCTATCGATTTTGATCACGATGGAGATCTCGATCTGTTCTACGCCTGTGGCCATTTCTTAAGCAACCTACGATTCATCGATGATCGAACCGATGTGAAGGTGCAGAACTTTTTGCTCGCTAACAACGGTCGCGGACGATTTGAAAACGTATCCGAGTCAGCGGGTGACTTCATGAAGATCATCGAGAGCAGTCGGTCTGCTGGGTTCGACGATCTGGACAACGACGGCGACGTCGACATGGTTGTCTTGAACACGAACGCTCCTCCTTCGCTAGGCCGAACAGTGGTGACGAGCAATGCACCATCCTTGCAAGTTCAGTTGGTTGGGGTGACGAGCAATCGCATGGCCGTAGGAACGGTGGTCGAGTTGGAGAGATCCGACGCGAAACGGCTCAAGCACGTCGTCCATGCAGGGAGAGGTTACGAAAGTCACTACGGCAATCGGATCCACTTTGGATTGGGGAACACCGAACCGAAGATGGTTCGCGTACAGTGGCCGACGGGAAAGATACAAACGTTTCCGATCGCACCAGGGAGTCGGAGATTGATTTTGGTAGAGGGAGAACCTCTCCCAGTAGAACTCCAGGGAACCGCTCGAAAGCCGTAGCCACAAAAAAACAGGCTGGTGCACCGAAGTACATCAGCCCGCAATGAGAGGTGAGGTTAGCAATTAGCTGGTATGACCGCTTGGGTTGGTAGCGATCGAGAGCGAACTACTTGCCAGCCCCTTTGAAGTCGGCTTTCAAATCGAAGTCGAATTTGTTTTCGCCAGCGCGAACGCTAATGGTGAGACCTGAAGTATCTGGGTTTTGATACGCGACAGGCAATTCTGACTTAGGGCCTTGCACGGTATTGCGAGCGGCCTTGTTCTCTTCGGGTGGCTTGTAGCCAGAGGACTCGCCTGTCATCTGCGACGTGTCGTTGGAACTGGGCTTGTACCAGAGAATACCGACTCGGTATTCGCCGGGCTCGGCTCCTGGTCCTGCATCGGCGCGCATGTCGGTAATAGTATAAACGCCATTCGCATCGGCTGTCCCGGTCGCAGGTTTACCTTCTGCTAGCGGTTTCAGGGTGACCGTCGCTCCAGCGAGCGGCGCGCCGTCGAGAGTGACTTTTCCGGTGACCGGGTGCAGGTTGTATCCGCTACCACATCCCAAGGAGAATCCGGCGAGGACCAGAAGACTAAGACAGAGGGCTTTCATAATTTTTGGCCGTGAACTATTCGAAAGAGGAAACAAAAAGAGGGCCGAACAACGTTCGGCCCTTCGGTCAGCTAGATAGTTAGATCGCCATTATTCTGGCATCTGAACGGTCTCTTTACCTGCCATCGAGCCCATCGCACCCCAAACACCCCAGAAGGATGGCCCGGAGTAGGTTCTCGAGTTTGCAGGGTTCGCTGGCATGGTGAACGAAAGGTTTCCGCAGTCGATGTTCTGCGAAACAAATCGGAGCGAACCATCGCACATCGCCACGTTTACACCACCGGTATGTCGGCTGCTCGCGGTTGGCATTGCGTTGGATTCCGCGTTGTCGTTCGAGCAAGTCGGACCGTTCGGTGGGAGTATTGTGAAAAATCCGGTGAATGCGTTGAGCGAATCACCCCATCGTCGTCCCTTACCCCAACCCGTGTTACCCCAAGAGTTTTGGAGCGAAGGAGCGACCAAGGTTCCGTTCGGACCACGTCGGCTCAAGCAAAGCGATGGCGTAAATTGACCACCGACAGGGCCGATCGAATCGCGAGCGGTACCTTCCAAAATGGTGTCTTGACCCGACACGCCATTTTGGCGACCGATAACCAATTCCGATAGCATGACGGTGTTCGACGATCCGTCACTGATGGTTCCGAAATCTGCGCGACCTCGCTCACCATTCGAGAACACACCGCGCCACTCCCAGTCACCCGAGTTTAGGTAGAGGTCGCCACGGTTGCAAACGTAGTTGGTGGGTTGTGCATCGTCCGGATTCAATTGAATTCCGTCGGATGGGCATCGGAAAGTCGGAATGTTTCTCTTGTACGGGCTTTCCACCCCCGGAGTTGCTCCGGCATTGCCAACCGACCAAGGATTCCCACCTGCAAGGTGGTAAGGCTGAATCTGTTGGTAAAGAGCGTTTTGCTCAATGAACGGCAAGGTTTGAGTTAGATAGCTAAGGCGATCCCATGCATTACCTGCATTGAGGGCCGTTCGCCACCTGGGGTCGTGAGACGCAGGAGCGAACTTCTTGTACGCGTCATGGTGGTTGTGCTGGGCCAACGCCAAGTTTTTCAAGTTGTTGGTGCACTGCATGCGCCGTGCTGCTTCGCGAGCCGCTTGCACAGCGGGCAACAGCAACCCCACCAAAATACCAATAATTGCGATCACAACGAGCAATTCAACCAGCGTGAATCCTCGTCTTCCGGTCATGTGCCTCATAAAGGCCTCCCGTCATTCGAGCAAAAAAAGAAAAAAGACACCTAATCGGGCCGATTGTACCGCGGAATGGTACTTAAGGCAATCTAAATCGACACAAAGTACCTTTTTGCTTTTGGTTAAATGTCGTTTTCCTCGCCGGAATGGTCAGATAGACGCCAAAAAGCCGCTTTGAGAAAGCTTTCTGCCAACACTAATTCTCTTACTTCCTCACAACGCTGCCTGTCGCAATTTGAGACGGTGTGCCATAATGTCCGTTGGGGCGACATTGACCACACTACCAAAACGATATGGCTACCTATCTTCTTGTGACGCGAGGGCGGGACCTGGACTCCCGCTACACGTTGGATCGAAACGGCGATACGACCATGGGCCGGGGGCTGGAGTGTCAAATCCAGCTCCAGGACCCCCTTGCATCGCGTGTCCACGCGCGCATTTATTACCGAGCCGCTCAATGGCAGATCGAGGATTTGCAGTCTCGCAACGGTACCCTTCTCAATGGGGCAAAGATCGATCGCGCAACCCTCGCTCATGGAAATCGCATCTCGATCGGTAACACCGAACTGGAATTCAACGATGACACGATCAATGAAGATCTGACGGTTGAGCGCATCAATCTCTCCCACGATTTGCGAGAAATCAAAACAGGAGGGCTGACCGACGGGACCGGAACGGGCATGACGGCATTCCTTTCTCTTCGCAAAGCGAACCGTAGCGAAGATCTCTCCGACCTGCATCAACTCTCCATTCGCTGCATCTCCCTCGTAACTCCCGAGCAAGTCACCGAGTTGGCGAGCGAAGTCCTTAAAACGCGAACCCAAGCGACTCTTGTGGCTTTTCTGCTCGCCGATCAAGACGGAGAGTTGGTCGATCAACGCCGCGTCACCACCTCCGCCTCCCCTCGTATCACCTTGAGCAGCCGACTGACCGACATGGTTTGCCGACAAGCCAAAGCGGTCTGGGTCAAGAACGAAGTCCGCAACGTGACGGACGGTCCGCTTCGTCACTATGCCGACGCGATCTGCATTCCACTCCTTCACGAAGAAAACGTGATCGGCGTCATCCACATTTACCGGGAGAAAGAGAACTTCGACAAACACGCCTTCCACTTCGCTATCGCCGCCGCGAGTTTTTTGGCCCCGTCGATCGTTCGGGCTCAGAGCGAGTCTTCGCTACGGATCAATCATGGTCGGCTGCAAAGCAAGAGCGCGGACTTTGATGAACTCCTCGGGAACAGCGTTCCCATGGTGGAGCTGAAAGAGAAGATCGTTCGGGTCGCCGGTGCAACGGGTTGTATTTTGATTCGAGGTGAAAGCGGCTCCGGGAAAGAGCTGGTGGCACGCGCCATCCATCGAGCCAGCTTGCGCGCGTCGCGCCCTATGCTCAGCGTCAATTGCGCGGCAATCCCCGCAGAACTCATGGAGAGCCAGTTGTTCGGTCACACCAAAGGGGCCTTCACCGGTGCAGATAAAGATCACATCGGCTGGTTTGAACAGGCACATGGTGGAACGCTCTTCCTCGACGAGATCGGAGAGTTGACACTGGAGGGGCAGGCAAAGCTGCTCCGCATTTTGGAGGGACACCCATTTCTCCCCGTCGGCGGAAGGAAAGAAGTTCGAGTTGATGTGCGCGTCCTCGCTGCCACCAACCGGGACTTGAGCGAATTCGTCGCAGACAAACGATTCCGTGAAGACCTTTACTACCGCTTGAGTGTCTTCGAGCTAAAGGTTCCGCCACTTCGCGGTCGCGGCGATGACGTGGGCCTGCTGATCGATCACTTCCTCGATCACTTCTCTACCCTTCACGGCCGCCCGCAGATCAAGCTCAGCGAAGGAGCGAGAACGCGAATGTTGGAATACAGCTGGCCAGGCAACGTCCGGCAACTTCGCAACGTCATCGATAGCGCGGTGGTGCTCGCAGCAAGCGATGAGATCGAAGCGAATGAACTCAGCCTTCATGAGCCCAAACCCGATTTATTCGACACGCTAAACGTCGAGCAATGGGAACAACGCTTGATCCGAGAAGCATTGAAGCGGACACGAGGGAACATTCCGGAATCGGCCGAACTCCTCGGTATCTCTAGAGCTACGCTCTATCGCAAGCTGGAATCCTACGGCATCAATAAAGAAGAATACTGATGGCGTGTTGATCCGCTTCCAGAGCTCTTACAAGTCGCAGCGTGAAAACGGCAAACTGCTACGGCCCAATGGAATGGCTACGGGCACTGGAATGGCTACGGGCAGACTGCATAGCGCACGCGAATCGCGGTCGTTTCGTTCGGCGCTATCGACATGCTATGATCTCGAACCGAAGCCGTTTCGATACAGCACATTCGCTGGAATTCCTCGTCGCCAAAGTCCTGCATCCGTTTCGATTTTTCAATCCACGGATTCCAGACGATGGTGGAGTGCGAGTTTCCCGCGTCGATAGAGATGCTGCGGTTCCGCTCCACGTCGTGAAGCAGGATTCTTTCCGCAACGCCTTGGTAGATCCGGTCTGTCTCGCGCGTGAATCGAATGGGCCCATGCTCGGCCGGGCAAACAGTTCGTGTGAGTTGATCCAAATAGGGAATTTCCTCGAGTCCTTCTATAGCGACTTTCTCGATCGCTCCTATATCGAAGTAAGTGTGCAACGCGACTTCACAATCGCGAGTTCGAAGTGCTCGATTGGTGATGTCCAATTCGACTTCAAGTATGGTACCGAATCCGATTTTGCACCGAAGTAGGAACTCGTCGGCAAACTGTTCCATCACGATGCGAACCGTTCCATCGGCGACCTGGCTCTCAAGGAGAGTCCACGGGACTTGTCGAACCAGCCCATGAGCTGGCTGCGAGGGATCGGTGGGATGGGCAGAAAACCAAGGAAAGCATAAGGGAATCCCTCCTCGGATTGGCTTCCCTTCAGCGAAGCTGCTTTGCTCGCTCAAGAAAAGAACGGGCCAGGGAGTACTGGTGGGTTGCCAATGCGAAACATGACCGCCGAGCAAAAAGAATCGAGCATCGCAGGATTCTGTCTGAACAATTCCTTGCACCAAACCGCTGGGATGCGTTTCGAATCGAAGCGCCGAGTCGATACCGAAGGACTGTTGTAACTGGTGCGCATCCATGTTTGTAGTCGATCCTGTCGGGAATGGGGCTAGAAGACTTCGATGGTCTTGACCGCATTGAGACCTTGAACCTCTGCAGCTTCGAGGCATCGCCATGCACCGTCGATCAAGCTGGTGACTTGAAAGCTCGCTGTTGGGTCGGTCACCATTGACACACCTGCGACGTAGGACTGCGATGATAGCAACTTCGCATCGCGAGATGGTGAAGAGTTCCGTTGTTCAAAGGCTTCACGGATCCTTCGAGCTAGTTCGGAGCGATCCATTCCAGAATAGACGAAGACCCAATCATTCTGCTCGGTTCGGAACATCGCTTCGACTGTAGCGATGTCGTCATTGCAGAGATCGGGGATGCATTCAGGAGTCTCGCTTCGGTGGATTGCCGTTTTAGAGGCAGGGTTGGGGATAGCTCGGAGAACCGCCAGCGAAACGACGCATTCCTTCTCTGGGGACTGCAATAGGTCTCGAAGCTTCGTAATCAAATCGGGTGAATTTCGGTCGAAAATAGGAACGAACTTTTGAAGGACGGGAGACAGCTCTGTTTTGGACGACCGGGAATTCGATGCGAGCGCAAGGTCATCGCACATCGTTTGCGGCTGCGAGCTGGCGTTCGCACGGGTACGGGGCTTCGATTCCGCCAGCGTTTGGGTCAGCCGCATCCAGTGCTGTCTTATATCCAAGATACTTAGAGCGGACTTACCCAAGGACTCCGTCTTATTGGCCACATTGTCGCCTCGAAGCAGGGACGATGCGAGCTGCCACGTTTCGATCTCCCTCTGGCGACTTCTCGCCGACGCGGCCGGCAGCAGCGGATGCTGGGTTCGGCTCGCTAGCTCTAGCCAATAGCAATGAGTGATTTGGTTGATACAGAGGTGAAAGGAGTTTTCGATGCGAAGGGTCGGCGATTCATTGCCGACCTCGGGGCGGCGAAGCCACGATTGAATACCGACCGAGTGAAGGGATTCTTCCCAGAGCAACAGAACAGCATGTCGGCGAAGAAGTTGCAGCGAGTGATTCAAATGATGTTCCCACGATTCCTTTTCCGGAATGCAGTAAAGCGGCAGCATCGCCTGCAAAGCCGATTGTGCCCTCCACGTGTGTTGCTCCCAAGGGGATCGTTGGTAAATCCATTTCCAACAGCGAGCCAATCCGCAAACCAATCTTTGGTGATGCTCCAATCGAATTGTCGAAATGGAAGCATGGAGGCTGCGGGGATTCAGCAATTCCCCAATTGCTTCCCCCGTAGCGCAAAGAGACGCGTCTCGTTCTTCCCCTGCAATGGGATTCAGAAAAGCCATTGCGATGTTGGTTGGAACCGGGAGTTCGTCGGAAAGGGCGAGCGCGTATCGCTCGGAACGCAGTTCTACTTCGGCAGGAAGGAGATCGTCTGTTGGAGAAAGAGAAAACGGCTTCCCGCAGTCAGCGGCAGCGAAGGATGAGTCGGCCGAATAGGAGAAGGGAGAAATCGCGACCGACATAGTTGCCGTCTTTGTAAGGATCCAAATGGAATGGCGTTTGTCTGGGCGACTCTACGTCCCGATGCGGTGCGTGCGATCCCAAGACGTGGAGGAAGATGTGGGAACCAACAAACAGCTGGTAGGGTTATCACGGATTTCGCGATCGTACAGATTGGGAGGGCGAACCTTTTCATTTGTCAGCTGCTCATGCCTGTTACCCGTTCCCTGTTGACGCTTCGAAATGCCGGAGCTAGTCTTACGATCCTCAGGCGGAAGATTTGGTCGCCTCTGCAACACCGACTGGAACACGATGAACCGACGACTGCCAACCTTGAAAAGCCTAGAGCTACTCCTCGCTCTCTAGCGAGCGTAGGGGCTTGGTCGTTTGGATCCACAAAACAAAAAACCAACCAACCCTGAGTTCGCTTTGCGAATGTCAGGGTTTTTTTATAGCGATTATCGAGACACGAAGATGGCAAAATATTCCCCCTTCCCGCCGATTCAGCTCCCCGATCGGACTTGGCCCAATCGCGAGATCACGCAAGCTCCGATTTGGTGCTCCGTTGATTTGCGGGACGGGAACCAAGCCCTTATCAATCCGATGGGACCGGCCAAGAAGATGGAGCTCTTCCGGACGCTCGTCAAAATCGGGTTCAAAGAAATCGAGGTCGGATTCCCGGCCGCTTCGGAAACCGATTTCGCCTTCGTGCGGGAGTTGATCGAAAAGGATCTCATTCCATCCGATGTGACCATTCAAGTCCTCGTGCAGTCGCGACGGAACTTGATCGATCGCACCTTCGAAGCGATTCGCGGTGCCAAGTCGGCCATCGTTCACTTGTACAATTCCACGTCAACCCTGCAGCGACGCGTCGTCTTTCAAGCATCCAAGCAGGAGATTGTGCAGCTGGCGATCGATGGAGCGACTCATATCCGTGACCTTGCGAGAGGATCAGACAACCCGGTTCGATTCCAATACTCCCCCGAGAGTTTTACCGGTACCGAGATCGACTACGCCGTCGAGATTTGCGAAGCGGTTTGCGATGTGTGGCAGCCGACTCCGGAAAACAAAACCATCATCAATCTCCCATCGACAGTCGAACTGGCAACACCCAACGTCTATGCCGATCAAATCGAACTATTCTGCAGACTCTTCCGACCGCGTCAGAGCACCCTCATCTCACTCCATACCCACAACGATCGCGGGACAGGGATCGCCGCCTCCGAGTTAGGGCTGATGGCAGGGGCTGACCGCGTGGAAGGAACGCTCTTTGGAAATGGGGAGCGAACCGGCAATCTGGATATTGTCACGATGGCTCTCAACATGTTCACACAAGGGGTTGATCCCAAACTCGACTTTTCCAACTTGAAAGAGATCCGTCGCATCGCGGAATTCTGTACCGAGCTCAAGGTGCACGAGCGAATGCCATACGCTGGTGACCTCGTCTTCACCGCATTCTCAGGCTCTCATCAAGATGCGATCAAAAAGGGTTTCGCCGCCATGAAGGAAACGGGGCAAGAGGCCTTCGAGGTTCCCTATCTCACCGTCGATCCAGCCGACATCGGACGGCAATACGACCCCGTCATCCGCGTGAACTCGCAATCTGGGAAAGGTGGCGTCGCGTTCTTGGTCGAAAGCGAACTCGGATTCCAATTGCCTCGCCGGCTTCAAATCGCATTTAGTCAAGTCATCCAGCGGGTCACCGATCAAACTGGAAAAGAGATGCCAGCGAGGGAAGTCGCCAACAAGTTTGTCGAAACGTACATACACCCCCCCGCGACACTGCAGTACCACTCCCACACCCCGATCGAATGCGATGCCGAGGATCAAGAACGCTATCGGTTTTCGGTGACTTACCAAGGTGAGAAAGCGGAAGTCGAAGGGCAAGGTTCGGGCCCCATCGACGCGTTCGTCCACGCGATGCGAGACCAATACGGTTTAGCTTGCGATATCCTCGATTACCACGAACACGCCATGGAAGCGGGAAGCGACTCCTCCGCAGCCGCCTATATCTTGGTCCGAACCCCCGATGGGCAGGAACTGTTCGGGGTCGGCCAGCACCGCTCCATCACCAAAGCCTCCCTCCTCGGCTTCGTAGCGGCCGTCAATCGCAGCCTTCAAACGCGATAACGGAGATGCCTCGGTAAGGGCACACAATCCCCCCCTCCTCTGCAGCTTGCCTACAAAATAAGCAGACGATGAATATGGGGGGCAGGTATCGGGCTGCCCCAGCACTCATTCCAAAAAAGTTCTCGCGTCACGAATCCGCCATCTCCTGGGGATTCGTTGATCTTATTCTGCACAACCCAATAGGTGGCACCCACCTAATGGGCTGTTGGGTTGATTTTGGCACGTCTGTTGCTCCATTTGATTGACCGGTGAGTTCGCTCGGTTTTCGGGCGGCCTCCCCTCTACCCAAGAAAAGTCATCGGGTGTTGGAAAGGAGCATTGAGGCTCCTTTCCGCACTCCGGCGGCTCTCCTCGACCTGTTGAATCCACCGGAGTTTGCGTCGGTTCGCCGACAGCGAAGGTACCCCGCGGCCCGTTTGCAGTGTCCGCCTCATTGCGCGGGCCGGGGTATTTTATTTTCTTTGGCTCCAGGGAGCCCTCTCGCCTCTTTCCAGCGTCTGAAAGAGTTCCTTCAGTAGAGCCGACGCCACCTCATAGGCGTCTGGGACTTTGCTGGCTCGAGGACCAGCCACATTCAACACACGTATCGAATGCAGTGAAAGCCATCGCTTCACGGCGTGGAGGTCCCGGGCCCTATTCGCTGGCCCAGGGGCTCTATTGGATGGCCCGGATACACCGTTTGTTGGCAAGGGGTTCGAGCTCGATGATGCCGCACCGGAGACCATTTCAGGCATCTTGATCGCGAGACATGGCTTCTTTAGTTCCCGCGCAATTCGGAGCGTCAACAGGGACCCCCCAGAAAGCCGAGGTGGTCCCAAGATCAGCGTTCCATCCGAAGCGATCACGTTCTGGCGCGTTCTCTCGCTGTAGTCCATCGTCGGGAGTTCCTCGAGGCGATAGATGCAAGGGATCGGCCCCTCTTCGGATATCCTCCCCTTCGGGCACCAACCTCCATGATCGATTCCGGCCGCAATTGCCGCATCGAGGGCAGCTCGGTCGACGCCTGTTTGTCCGCCGGAAATGACGCGTTCGAGCGGGACCGTTGGATGGATGCCGGGAAGGGGTGTGGGCGTATTCAAACCGATTGTTCCGAATAGTGGACTTAGGCGGATTAAACGGATCTCGGAGCTTGGAAGATCGCGTCGCGGCATGGATTTTACCTTTCCGTTCGGATTTTAGTCTTAGGGTTGGTTGGTTTCCCAGTTTGCCTATTCTTTTCTTGTTAGCCCCAGACTTATGAATCGACAAATCCTATTCGTCTTCCTGTTCGCTTGCGGAACGGCGTCGATCGTTCTTGGCATGGGTCACCCCGACTCCAAGTTGGACCCTCGCGATGTGCAGTGGCAAGTCGCCATCGATCCCCATAAAGTTGTCGGCGTCGCCAGTTGCGAGAAATGCCATGCTCCGGAAGTACAGACATGGAAGCGTACTCCCCATAGCGAGACCTTCGTGAGTTTGCATCGCAAGCCCGAGGCTCAACAAATTGCAAGCAAGCTTGGTATTACCAATTTCAAAAGCGACTCCAATTGCATTCAGTGTCACTACACGATGGATCACCCAGCGGATATCGCGACCGATGCGACTGGAAGACCATCGGGAGCCGCAAAGCTGGAAGCGATCGCAGGAGTCTCTTGCGAATCGTGTCACGGAGCGGCGGCAGATTGGATCTCCATACACAATGATTACGGCGGTCCCAACGTGACGAAACTACAGGAGTCTCCGCAGCACCGAATCGAACGATTCTCCCGGAGTATTGAGTTAGGGATGCGCAATCCCGTCAACGTCTACTTGCTCGCCCAAAGCTGCTACCGATGCCATACGGTTCCTGACGAAAAATTAGTGAACGTGGGTGGGCATCATGCCGGTAGTCTCGATTTTGAGCTCGTCAGTTGGTCGCAAGGGACGGTTCGTCACAACTTTGTTCGAACCGATGGGAAAGTGAATGCCGAAGAAACCGCAGGCCGGTTACGACAACTTTTCATTGCAGGCTTGATCGCCGATATCGAGTTCAGCATGAAGGCGACGGCGATGGCGACCGAGAAAGCTACATTCGGAATCACTTCGGCACAGCGAACCGCTCGCGCCATTGAGCGACTGAAATCGGCGCAGTCCAAAGTGCAAGTACCGATCTTGGACGAGATCCTGACCGTTGCGACTTCCGTGGCTCTCAAACTGAACAATCGCCAGCCTCTCGAAGAGGCAGCCGCGAAGATTCATGAGTTGGGCGTGCGATTTGCGTCCACCGTTCGAGGCGACGACTTGGGCGCCATCGATACCTTCATCCCTCCCAAAGATAAATGGAAATAAGAACGAACCAGAAAGTACATTGGACCACGCTCGTCGAAGCAGAATCGGCGAGCGAGTCCCGTTCGTTTCAATCCCATTTAGCGAGAGCATCACTCTTCGAGCAGGACGAGGAGCCGTTTCAACAATGGCTTCGTAGCTTCGTCGCCCAGGATGCATCCCGCGCGGCCGACCAGATCGCGGCAGACAAACTCGAAGCGAGCGATCGCTCTGTCGATTCGAAACCGCTCGAGTCCAAGGGCTCGCGAGCCAACAAGGCAGAAGAATCCTACTGGCGAGCCGATCGCCCCCACAGGGTTGTTTCGCGGTCCAGCCCAGTTGCCTCCAGCCCAGTTACTTCGTATTCGGTTGTTTCGAATTCGGCCTTGGAGCAAACAGGTGAATGCACCGAACCGATGATTCGATCGGGTGCTCGATCGATGTTTGGAAACTGCGCACCTTTGGCGCTGGTTGTCGATGCGAGAGCCCAAGAACGGAGAGCAGAGGGTTGCATCATTCCGTCAGCCGATGGTTGGAATGAAGAGGGTTGCTATGATGGAGCGGTTGCATCGCGAGACGATGCAGTGCGGATCCTTCAACTCCTTGAGCATCACCAATCGCTATGGCTGACGACCCCCGAGAATCTTCCTCTTCATCTCCCGAGGCTTCCGGGATAGAACGCGTTCTCGTGGTCGGTGCGGGCTGGGTCGGGCGCCAGATTGTGGGCCAATTCGCCGCGCACGGTTTGGTCGTCGAGTGGCTTGACGCGTCCGAGACCGCACTTCGTTCTGGCCGGAAATGGCTGAGCGACAAAGCGAAGGAGGAAGGGATGGCAGAGTTCTGGCCCCCCGATCGACTTTCCACGATCCTGGATCGGGTTGTGCCGGTGTCGCAGATGTCGGATGCGTCCGATGCAGTCGACATGGTTTTAGAGAGTGTCACCGAGCAAGTCTCCGTGAAGCGGAAGGTCCTGCAAGCGGCTTCGGCCCGATTCCCCAATCGAGTCTTGATCGCCTCCAACAGTTCCTACTTCACCCCGTCGATGCTGGACCGCTTTGTCACGAACCCCGACCGATTCGCTCACTTGCATTTCCATGTACCGGTTTGGCGAACGCGACTGGTCGATGTGGCATGCTCTCCGCGAACAAGTCCGGCAACGGCCAAGACCCTTTCCAGACTTGCTGCCGAGATAGGCCAAAAGGCATTGGTGGAAACGGTGGAGAATCCAGGATATGTATTCAATTGGTTGCTCCGTTCCTTGCTGCAGTCCGCGCTGCAACTGAAAGCCAAGGGGGTGGCGGAACCGGAATCAATCGACTTCGCGTGGCGGCAAGTAACCGGGATGGAATTGGGTCCGTTCGGGATCATGGACCAAATCGGATTGGATCTCATCCATCAAACCATGTCCGCAGCACGGTTCGTCGATGGCGACGCCCAATGGCAACCTCTCATCGACCAGCTTCAACCGCTCGTCGATGCAGGGAAGCTCGGCGTGAAGACAGGCGAGGGCTTTTTTCGGTACCCCGAATTTTCGGTACCCCGAAGTGGGGGAGAAAGCCCCGACGGCCGGGGAGAAAAATAAGAAAGGCTGATTCTTGCCGGTTTGCAAGGATTCTTTGTGTCCATGCGGCGGTGCCAGCCGAATAGGACAGCTTGGACTTCCCCGGAAGAGAGCGGATTGGCGGGCAAAACGTTCGAGTTCGAATCCCGGCCTGCATGAAAAATGCGTGCCAAAGGCGACAATTAAGCCTTGTCAGGTCGAGCCATCCCTCGTTACACTCTTGGGCTTTCCCATTTCGGGCTTGCTGCGTAAAGACGCGGCGACCGTACTGTCGACGGCATTTGTCCCTTGACGGCTCGGAGTCCGAGTTGATTACAACCCTTGAACCGCACTAGGCTTAGGAGTAGGCAAGCATGCCGCGTCTGCTCGGTGTTGACATTCCGAACGACAAGCAAGTCGTATATTCCCTTCAGTACCTTTACGGCGTCGGCCCATCGGTCGCACGTGAAGCGTGCGTGAAGACCAAAATCGACCCCAGCAAGCAAGCACGTGAACTGGACGAAGACGAGTTGAGCCGTTTGGCTAGCTTGTTGGAGCGCGAGTACACCGTCGAGGGTCCGCTGCGACGTCAAGTCGGGCAGGCTATCGGGCGGTTGCGTGAAATCAAATGCTATCGCGGGATGCGACACAAGCTCGGTCTTCCCGTTCGCGGTCAGCGAACCAGAACCAATGCGCGGACTCGAAAAGGTCCTCGAAAGACGGTTGCTGGTAAGAAGGGTGTTAAGGATTTGCGATAGCCCCGTGGGGTTGTCCACTTGCTGCAGGTGGGTCTTGGCTCACCGCAAATTGGCTTAGCGAACCTCTGGGTTGGCTGGGTTCTTCAGTAAGTCGGCAGTTCCCCAGATTGGGTTTTTGCAGGCGTCGAGTCCCTTTCGCAGGGTCGGCTCAACGCGAAATACAAAGTATGCCGGATGCGAGTAGTCGGTCCGGTTGCAGCAGTCGGCTTCGGCCGTCGGCCGCGTCAGAGCAACGATTCACAGAACAAATAGTTTCTAAGTTTAGATACGATTCAAAGGGTTTGTTGTGGCCAAGGCATCTGGTAACAAGTCGGGTGATGGGAAGCGACGCAAGATTCGTCGCAATGTGACTGCAGGGATTGCGCACATCAAGGCGACCTTTAACAACACGACGGTAACGATCACCGATACCAAGGGTGACACTCTTTGTTGGGCGAGCGCTGGAACAAGCGGTTTCAAGGGCTCCCGAAAGAGCACTCCGTTCGCGGGTCAATCGGCTGCACAGCAAGCAGCTGAAAAGGCTTTGAAGTACGGGATGAAGGAAATCGAAGTCCGAGTCAAGGGTCCGGGGTCGGGACGCGAGTCCGCGATCACTGCTTTGCAAGCTGCAGGGATCAGCGTCAAGCAAATCGAAGACATTACCCCTATCCCCCACAACGGTTGCCGACCTCGCAAGCGACGTCGCGTATAACAACCGGTTTCAAAATAAAAGTAACGATTCCTTTTTTGGAGTACCCTAGGAATGCATGTTCGTTGGCGTGGATTAGAGCTGCCCAGCCAAGTTAATGTAGACCGATCGACATTGACCTCGACGTTTGGCCGGTTCGTAGCAGAACCGTTCGAACGAGGCTTCGGCGCTACCATTGGTAACAGCCTTCGCCGAGTTCTCCTGTCGAGCCTGGAAGGTAGTGCGGTAACCCAGATCAAGATTCGCGGCGCTCAGCACGAGTTTTCGTCGATCCCTGGCGTTCTCGAGGACGTGACAGAAATCGTCTTGAACGTGAAGGCTTTGGTGGTCAAGAACCATAGCGACAATACCCGTGTCCTCACCGTCAGTGCGGACAAGGCGGGTGTGATCACCGGCGCGGACGTTCAAACCGATTCCGACGTCGAGATCATCAACAAAGATCACGTCCTCGCGACCTTGACGGCCGACGTTCCATTCATGATGGAAATGGTTGTCGAGAACGGTCGTGGGTATGTCCCTGCATCGGAGCATAGCTCGGGTGATCACGAAATCGGCATTATCCCGGTAGATGCGGTTTACAGCCCAGTTGTCCGCGTCCGATACTTCGTGGAAGAAACCCGCGTCGGACAGAAGACCAACTACGATCGGCTGATTATTGAGCTTTGGACCGACGGATCCGTTCAACCGGAAATGGCGTTGGTCGAAGGTGCTAAGATTCTTCGCAAGCACCTCAATCCGTTTGTGCAATCAAGCGAGCTTGGAAAGCAAGTTCACGCGGTTGCTCGCGGAGGTCCTGGTTCCGCAGAGGCACAATTGGAAGCGAAGCTCAACACGCTCATTGCGGACTTGAAGCTGTCGGTTCGAGCCAACAACTGCTTGGAAGCAGAAGGGATCCGGCTCGTTCGAGACTTGGTTCAACGAACAGAAGATCAGCTGCTTGAAGTTCGAAACTTCGGAGAGACCACTCTCAATGAAGTGCGTGAACGATTGACCGGCATGGGTCTCCACCTTGGCATGCGAGTCCCATCGATGCGTTAACACGCAGCACGGGCAACTACCACAAATTCACAAATTGTTTTGGATAAGAAGTCATGAGACACTTAAGAAAAGGGCGAGTACTCGGTCGTGCCCCGTCCCACCGCAAAGCATTGTTCTCCAATTTGGTCTCTGCGATCATTTTGACCGAACGCGAAGTTACGGAATTGGAGCCCAACGCTCCCAAGGTTCCTGGTCGAATCATTACGACCCTTGAAAAGGCTAAGGAAATTCGTCCTTTGGTCGAGAAGTGCATCACCATTGCGAAGCATGGTGTGATCGCGGACGCCAAGGCGGAAGAGTTCGCGACCACAGCGGAACGAGGTTCCGAAGAGTGGAAGGCATGGCGAAAGAGCGATTCGTGGCGAAAGTGGGCGGAAGCCCGCGCTCCAGGCGTTACCGCTCGACGACGTGTGTTTGCAATCGTCAAGGACAAAGAGGTCGTTCGGATTTTGTTCAACAAGATCGCACCGCGATTCTTGGAACGAAACGGCGGCTACACTCGCATCATGCGATTGGCTAAGCCTCGATTGGGCGACAACGGCACCCGAGCTATTCTCGAGTTTGTTGGACAAAACGATCGCGCCTCGAAGAAGTCGACCAAGCCTTCATTCGAAGCGGCCGCTTCCGAATAAGCCAATCCGTTTGATCCAATGGATCGACGGAAAATCAGAATCCCAAAGGCCATGGAAAGATCCATGGCCTTTTTTTTGCCCCTTAGCAGTGCTTGAGAGAAGGTGATGAGCGAAAGCCAAACTCGCCCACGAACATCGAGTTACTGGCGTGTCTTTGTCGCGGGGGCTCGGAACAGCCTGATTCGAGACATGACGTTTCGTAGCAATTTTCTGCTCGATTGCGTTTCGAGCCTCTCGTGGCTCTTGATGAATCTCGGATTTTATCTCCTCGTCTTTTTTCACGTTCGTTCGATCGGCGTCGAAACAGGGTGGGGACAGAACGAGTTCTTTGTCTTTCTCGCGACGACTTGGTTGATCAACTCGATCATTCAAGCCTTCTTGATGCCGAATGCCCAGGAGTTCAGCGAGTTGATCCGCACAGGTGGACTCGATTACGTTTTGCTCAAGCCCATGGATACGCAATTCCTCATCTCGTTTCGCCGAGTAGAGTGGTCCTCCCTCAGCAACTTTATCCTCGGCTTCATCATCCTTGGTTATGGGCTGCTGCAGCTGCAGGGCAGGACATCACCTGCGTGGGAGTGGAGTTGGATTTCGTTTGCACTCTTTTGGTTCTACGTCGGTTGCGGAGTCTTGCTCCTCTATAGTCTCATGATTTGCTTGGCTGCGACCAGCGTTTGGCTGGGGCGCAATCAGAGTCTTTACGACTTTTGGTTTTACATCACGAACTTCTCCCGATATCCCATGGAGATTTACGAAGGGGGATGGGGCTATCCGCTCTGGCTCTTGTTTACGTTTATTGTCCCGGTCCTCGTCGTGGTGAATGTTCCGGCCAGAATTTTGGCGCAGCCCCTGTCGCCCCGAGAGCCGTGGGAATGGGGATTGGGAATCTTTGCTCTGTTTGCAACTGTGGTTTCGCTCTTCGCGAGTCGTTGGATTTTTCGACGCGCCCTCCGCAGCTATTCCAGCGCGAGCAGTTGATGCTTGTTTGCCCCTAAGTCCTATCGTCTCGCACCTGACCGTTCACCTGTTCCTGCTCTCCTCTTCACTTGAAAGGTTTTGCCGATGCCTCGCACCTTTATCAGCGATATTCAACCGCAGATGCAGATCGACGAGGTCTTTCGGATTGCGGATCGTCAGTTGAGAGCCAATCGTCAAGGAGGACATTATTTGCTTCTTCAATTGCAGGATCGGACAGGCACGATATCGGGGATGCGATGGAATGCCGATGAGCGAACAGCAGACAAATTTCAGCGAGGAGCCTATGTTCGCGTGCAAGCCGCGTCGCAGCTTCACAACGGTGTATTGCAGCTGATTGTCCATCAGATGCAGGGGGTCGAGGAGAGCCAAGTCGAAGCAGAAGACTTTGAAAGCGCGACGCGCGTCGACGTCTCTGCCCTTTGGAGCGAACTCCGCAGCATGCTGGATTCGATAGAGGACCCTACGCTTCAAGCAATCTCGCAATCGTTCGTCAACGATCCTGAAATCGAACGAGCACTCAAGATAGCGCCCGCAGGAATCAAGACGCATCACGCTTACCCAGGTGGTTTGCTCGAACACATCGTGTCGTTGGTCAAGCTCGCGTCCGGGCTCGCGTCCCATTATCCCTACCTCGATCGAGATATCCTGCTCGCCGGGGCCTTTTTGCACGACATTGGAAAACTTGAGGAGCTCGCTTTTGACGGTGAATTGACTTATTCCGATGCGGGGCAACTGATCGGACATTTAGTGCAAGGTGTCGGGATGGTCGATCGCAAGGCCGCAGAACTTGAACGCTTGGGAAGCGAATTAAATCCGAACAAACTGCTGCACCTAAAACACATCATCGTGAGCCACCATGGGTGTTTGGAGCATGGCAGTCCCAAGGTGCCGATGACCATGGAGTCGATGGCCTTCCATTACATAGACGAGATGGATGCAAAGTTGAGTACGATTCGCGGAATGATCGAGGCCGATCGCACTCGCGATTCGTGGACCCCTTACAACCCAACGATTGCACGAAAAATCTTGAAACCTCAGTCCCCCTCTTGATCCGACATTCGGGTCCGATGATCGAACGTGACGGACATCGGCAAGCGGAATTATTATTGGAAAGAGGCGAATGGAGATGCCGAAATCAATTGCGACTCATTTAACCGAGCTGACAGCGGCGTTTCGCGACGAAGTGGGCACCCTCACTTTTAAAGCACCGGTGGAGTGGGTCTACAATCCCTTGCAATACGCCTGGGAATCCCACCGGGAGTATCTACGCCGATTCGGTGGCCAGCGAGGGCGCGCTGTCTTTCTTGGGATGAATCCGGGGCCCTTTGGGATGGCGCAAACGGGAGTTCCGTTTGGAGAAATTGCATCGGTCCGTGATTACTTAGGAATTGTTGCCCCGGTTGGACATCCGGAACAGGAGCATCCAAAGCGGCCCATTGAAGGATTCGCTTGCAAGAAGTCCGAGGTATCAGGCCGTCGATTGTGGGGGCTTTTTGCCAAGCGTTTTCCATCGCCGGATGCGTTCTTCCAACATCATTTCGTCGGGAACTACTGCCCTCTGGTGTTCATGGATGATGGCGGACGCAATATCACGCCGGATAAACTTCACCGGGAGGATAGCAAAAGGCTTGAATCATGCTGCGATCGATTCCTGGCCGACTCGCTCTCGATCTTGAAACCGACCATTGCCATCGGCGTCGGAGCCTATGCCGAAAGTTGCTTGAAGCGAGTTCTCGGCGATACCAGTGATATTCCCATTAGCAAAATACTGCACCCGAGTCCGGCATCCCCTGCCGCAAATCGAGATTGGGAGGGACAAGCCGTTCGGCAGCTCACTGAAATGGGAATCTGGTAGGAGTTGGACTCTGCCGCTGACTCGTTGTGGGTGAGGCTGGCTGAGGTTGGCTCGGTGCAGGCAATGGTTCTGCGCTCGTCGGTGGTCGCAACCTGGGATTTGCATCGCTAGGTGAAGCGGGTGGAGCCGTTGAGGTGTTTCCCAGATCCGGCGTAGCGTACAGAGAGTATCCGTTGGAGGTTGGTAGCTCCATCGACTGATACTGGCTCCAATTGTTGCCCCCCAAATCGGGCCATGGAGCGCGGACCAGGGGAACTGCGGGGGGAGCAAGTGGTGGCGCAAAAGCAACGGGTACCGATGCGGCGCGATGCAGTTGCGATACCGGGGAACAGTTACCTGAACCGCAGGCGTGGTACCCTTGGCTATACCCGATTCCGTGGTACCGCCCCAAGTAGGTCAGCATTGGAAAGTTCGAACGGTTGCCGAACTGTGCTCGGCATTCTGAGGAACCGAACACGACACCGATTAGAGCGAACCCCAATCCGAGAATGTGGTAACAACGGCGCATGCGCTGACTCCTTTCATCGCGAGCGATTTCAACGACCATGTATTCGATTTCGGAATCGGGGGAACCCACCGTGCAGCCAACTGCCTAGGACCCGATAACCCTGCCATCGAATCTGTTGCGACGCGAGGGTTGGGCAAGATTTGCCGGCGCCCGGAGACTCCCTGACTACTCTTCAAGCAGCTTGATGGAGTCGTTGTTGCCACCCGCAAGCAATCCGACGCTGCGATAGACCGTAAGCTTTTCGCGGGAGTCTGTGATATCCAAGTTACGCATGGTGAGTTGACCGATACGGTCGGTAGGGGTGAATTCTCCTTGCCCGCTTTCCATCGTCAACCGTTCGGGCTTGTAGGTCAGGTTAGGGCTCTTGGTATCGAGCAGGGAGTAGTCGTTACCGCGGCGGAGCTCAAGGGTGACTTCGCCGGTGATTGGGCGGGCAACCCAGTGCTGGATCGCTTCGCGGAGCATCAGAGCCTGCGAGTCAAACCATCGGCCTTCGTACAACAGTCGTCCCAAGCGTCGTCCCATATCGCGATACTGCTCCATGGTTCCCTCGTTATGGATGCCGCTGATCAGCCGTTCGTAAGCGATGAACAGCAATGCCATTCCAGGGGCTTCGTAGATCCCTCGACTCTTGGCCTCGATGATCCGGTTCTCAATTTGATCTGACATTCCCAAACCGTGCCGGCCACCGATGGCATTGGCTTCGAGGACCAAGTCGACTTGGGAGCTGAACGATTGGCCGTTGAGAGCGACTGGCAATCCGGCTTCGAAAGTAACCGTGACGATTTCTGGGGTAACGATGCAATCGGATTTCCAGAAAGGAACACCCATGATCGGGTCGACGATTTTGATACCAGTATCGAGGTTCTCGAGATCTTTCGCTTCGTGGGTTGCGCCCCAGATGTTTGAATCGGTCGAGTACGCTTTTTCTTTGCTCATGCGGTAGCCAAGCCCTGCTTTCTCGAGCAGTTCGGACATCTCCTTGCGGCCCCCAAGCTCCTTATTAAACGTCTCGTCCAACCAAGGCTTGTAGATTTGCAGTTCGGGGTTGGCTAGCAAGCCGTAGCGGTAAAAACGTTCGATATCGTTCCCTTTGTAGGTGCTGCCGTCCCCCCAAATATTGACCCCATCTTCCTTCATGGCTTGGACCAACATCGTACCAGTCACCGCGCGTCCAATTGGCGTGGTGTTGAAATAGGGGAGTCCTGCGGTGGTGATATGGAACGCACCGCACTGCAACGCCGCGAGCCCTTCGTGCACCAGTTGTTCGCGACAATCGATGAGTCGAGCCTTCTCCGCTCCACATTCGAGGGCTCGCTTAGGGATATCGTCGTAATTCGATTCGTCAGGCTGTCCTAGGTTGGCGGTGTAGCAATAAGGGATGGATCCCTTCTGTCGCATCCAGAAAATCGCAGCGCTCGTATCGAGACCTCCTGAGAAGGCGATACCGACGTTTTTGCCAACGGGGAGGGACTGGAGGATTTTCGACATGGAGATACCGCTGTTGGAACCGGAGGAATGATACGAACGGGCCTCCGATCTTACACAAAAGCCCTCTTTTTCCTACCCATATCCCCGCTGCTCGCCAGGGGATGCGCCAGCCGCTATGATCTGAACGCTGAATAGGGGGAAAGGAGGATTGGGAGAGTTGGGGGAAATAGGTCCTAGGATCCAGCCCTGACGACCGTTACAATTTCGGCTTCGTACGACGCCACTCAGAGGAGCATCAAGGAGGTTTACCATGCCAACACATTCGGTTCAACAACGTCGCGCAGGATTTCGCCTTTGGCTTTCCCTTACGGCAGTTTTCGGTGCCCCAGTCGCCACGGGCCCATTTGCTGCAACAGCGGTATTCGGACAGGAGTCCGAGGAAGCTGCACAGGCTGCTGTCGTTCAGCCCGCCGTAGCCCAGCCTGCTATCGTCCCACCCGCAGCGGACTCGCCGCAGTTGCGATGGCTCCCTGCAATTCAAGCGGCACAGGAAGGATTGGATCCCAATTCATTTCCTTCTGCAAAGTCAGCTCGTGAGCGGCTAGACCAATCAGTCGGAGCGTTCGAAGCGTATTTGGACCGAACTCCCGAGAATCGGGACCAGTGGAAGGAGTTCCTTCGCTGGAGCCAGCTTCGTGCAGAGCTCGAGAAAGAACAGCCTGATCAAGACAGTTTGTTGCAACTCGAGAAACGTTTCCGCCAGAACTTCAACGGCTTAGAACTCAGCCCGTTCACCAGCGTCCGCGACGCTATTCAGGATTATCTGATCGCGCTACGTTTCAGCTCCGACCCTACCAAGTCGGTAGAGATTTTGCGCAATCGATTGACGCAGTTGGCCGATCTGATCCAGAAATCCGATCTTGCCAAAGATATCAACGCTCGACGCGACGCAGCATTGACCGTTTCGTACTTGGCTCAAGCCAATCAAACACCCGAATTGATTCGAGAGATCCAGGGACTCTTTTCGCGCTCCAACGCCCGGGTCCTACTCACCGCAGACTATGTGCATAACAAATTTGGTCGCGGTGTATGCGAACCGAATCCGGTTTGTGAAGAAATCCTCGGTACGCGAATCTTCGGCAATAGCATCCTCAGCGGAGCGGTGACCCCACGATTGATTCCCAACTCCTCGCAGGCCATGGTTCGTTTGCAGCTGCATGGGGATTTCTCCAGCAACAACGTAGGGTACAACCGAGGAGTCAAACTTTACACGACCGGTTCGGCATTTGTTTCCGCCGGCGAGACCATTGCTCTCGGTCCAAACGGATTGATGGCACTGGGTGACACCAGCACCGATGCAAATCTGATCACCAACATCCATGCAATCGACGCAAAGCTGAAGATTATTGAGAAGGTGGCTGCAAAAGTAGCTGCCAAGCAAAAGCCACAGGCAGATGCGATCGCAGAAGGTCGCATGGAAACTCGAATCCGTAATCAGTTCCACGAACAGCTCGTATCGCAACTTGCGGAGTCCAATGAGAAAATCGGAAATCCATCGATTGTGGAGTTGGTCCGTTTGGGACTTAGCAAACCGATGCGATCATCGTGGAGCAGCGACCATTACATGGCGATGCTTTGGAAGGTGCAGCAAGATGTTCAGTTCTCTGCTCCAACCTCCTGTCCTCACGTCGTTCCGACGACGGGAATTGCTCTGCAAATCCACGAGTCCGCGATCTCCAATTTGATGGATCCTGTTTTAGCCGGCCGGATATTGAACAGCGAAGAATCTGAATTGTATCGGCAGCAGTTCGGAGAACTCGCCGAGGGAGCCGTTCGCCGCGACAACGACGAGCCTTGGGCTATCACCATGGCTGGTAGCCATCCTGTTGAAGTTCAGTTCGAAGACTCGAAGATCATCTTCCGTATCCGAACGACGAAACTGGATCGCGGAGATCAAGCGCTCGATCAACCGGCGACAATTGAGGCATCGTACACGCCCACCTTGGTCGACGGTGCCCTGCAATTGGTGCGCGACGGGGAAGTTCGCATCGAATTCTCCGGGCGCCAGCAGCGAGGGGTCCGAGCTGTTTCCCTCCGCAGCTTCTTGAAAAAGAAGTTCGACGATGTCTTCAAGCCGGAACTGCTGGACAAGCCACTTCGCATCGACGAAAAGCTTCCTGCCGATCTACAGGGGCTCCGTTTGGCTTCGATCGTTGTGGATGAGGGATGGCTCCAGGCGCATTTGAACTAGGCACCGATGTCATGCCGTGCGGGGGACAACAGCTATCGGCGTTGTCCTATCTTGGAAGGCATGCTCGGTTCAGGCCCGATTCGGTCGCTTGGATCGAGCGATCGGAAGATCTTCGCAGGCCACCGCAAAAGATTGTTTGGGGACAACTCGCAGGGCTAGTCGGTGGATTCGCCCATGAGCTGTTGCGTCTAGGAATTCGCCCCCTGGATCGCGTCGTTATCTGGGGATTCAACTCTTTGGATTGGATTCTCACGGATTGGGCCTGCAGCGTTCTAGGAGCTACCTCGGTTCCGTTGGACCCCCGCCTCTCCGACCAGACCGCTCGCGAAATTATTAATCGCGTTTCAACTCGCGCCACGTTTCTGGGGCCTCTGCATCGCGAGCGCGTGGCCGGCCTTCCTCTTCCCGAATGGAGGTCCATGCCTATCGGTGTCGATACAAGCTGGCTCGATTCTCGGCTACGCAATGAATCGATCTGGAACGCATCGCAGCCGGCGACCATCCTGTTTACGTCAGGCACATCCAGTGTTCCGAAAGGGGTGATGCTTTCGCATGGCAACCTGCTTTCCAATGCGCTGGCAAAGCTCAAAGCGATGCCACAGTTTCCGACCGACCATCGCGTCAATCTCCTTCCTTTCGCCCACGCCTATGCACGCACTTGCGAATTGACCACTTGGCTGATCAGCGGCTCCTCCATGGAAGTCGCATGCGGACTCGAGGACTTCTTTTGCAGACTCCCCCTCGCGCAACCGACGCTGATCAATGCGGTCCCGTCGGTCTACGAAGCCTTGATCGCACGGCTCCCATCACCGATCGAGTCAAACCTTCGGGTGGCCCTGGGTGGCCGAATCCGTCAGCTTGCTAGCGGTGGCGCCCCACTACCCAACGTCCTGCGTTCGAATTATCAGGATGCGGGAATGCCTATCTATCAAGGGTATGGGCTGACAGAAACTAGCCCAGTCGTCTGTTCAAACATCCATCCCGACTCCGGCGCACCTACTTGTTTGGATGGCGTCGGTCCACCAGTTGCGGGAACGGAAGTGATGCTCGACTCCGATTCCAATCTTTGGGTGCGCGGTCCCAATGTGATGATGGGCTACTGGAATGAGGACAAAGAGACGAGCCTGCGTTGGCAGCAATTCGATGCCCCGCACGAAGGGTCCTGGTTTCGCACAGGCGATCTAGCTCGACGCATCACTGGAACCGATTCGCTCGAAATACTCGGTCGATGCGACGACACGATTGTGTTGGCAAATGGCTACAAACTCCATCCTCTTGGGCTGGAAGTTCAATTGAGCAGTATCCCACTTCTAGAGGATTCCGTCGTGATTCCCGGGCCGCATGGCACCTGGCGAATCTGCATTCCGGGGAATGAGGCCTTCCTTGGTGCAGAGCAACTATCCGAATTGGAGAAACAAGTTCTCAGTCGGTGCAGTCAGGAGTTTAGAAAGTCATTTTCCCAGTTCGTGATTTGCCCCGAGCCGTGGACAATCCAATCCGGGTTGCTCAATTTCAAAGGGGGAAAGCGACGGAATGTGTTTGCCGAACGCTTTGGTCGTTAGATGCAGTCACTACTCGTATTGAAGGGCCGTCGAAAGGTTGATTCGTGCGGCGCGTTCTGCAGGGATCCAAGAAGCTACAATGACAACGAAAAGCTCAAAAAGCAGTCCGCCTCCGAGCAACCAAGGATACACTTTGAAGGCGACGTCGTGCCCTGTGACTTGCATGGTCGTGAGGTTGATCAAATAGGATATCCAGACACCGGTAAGCACTCCGGGGACGATCCCGATAAGTCCCATAATGATGGCTTGGGCAAAGATCATGCGACGCACTTGTTGACGCGTCATGGCAACGACGCGAAGCATTCCGATTTCGCGGGTCTGTTCTAGGATGTTCATCGCTAAGGTGTTGATCAATCCAAAGGCAGCGATAATCGATCCGAGGATCAGCACCGCCCACAATCCCCCGACAACGCCATTGAGGGTGTCGCGAATCACCTTCACCAAATCGGCGTAAGACTGGAACATGAGACCGGTTTCATCGCACAAACTTCTCAGTCGTTCTTCAAGCGACTTCAGCGATTCTGGCTTCGATTTCACAACAATCACATCGGTTCCATCGACATTCAGCAATCGCTTGGCGTTTTCGGATTCGAGATAGAGGGTCAGTCCTCCTGCGATGTATTCGTTGGTCACCCCGACAATTTCCAAATCGGATGAACCATCGTTGGTCTCAAGGGGAATCGTGTCCCCGCTATGGAGATTGAGTCGTTGCGAGAGAACGGAACCGAGGACCACTTTTCCTTTTTGAACTCCCGCCATAACCTCTTTTTCTTCCCCTTCCACGAGATCGAAATAGTCCTGGGAAGTCGAGTTGAATTTGCGAACGACAACCACGACGGAGTTCTCGCCGGAACGGGCTCGGACGAATCGCAACGTATCGACGACATCGACACCTGGCATCGCAGCGACTTGTTCGGTCAATCCATCCGGCATATCTGCCGATTGCCCACTGTTCATATCAGGCATTGCAGCGCGGATAAAAAAGTCGCCGATGATGGCTCTTTGATACCATCCTTCGACGTTGCCAATGTTGTCGAGAATGGTGCTCGCCATCCCCAGTCCAGTGCTCATCGCGATGAAGACGATCCCGATCGTCAGGGAGCTTCTACCCCGGTGACGAAGGATCTGTCGGCGAGCGAGTTGGGCCTCCGTTTTCAGAAATGGTGAAATCAGTTTGGCCACCCAGTCGGTCAAATCACCGATGATCCCAGGGAGCAGAAAAATCATCCCCACGATCATAACGACGGCACCGGTAATAGCGTGGCTTTCGTCGATGATTCCCGAGACCGATAGAAACTGAGTCAGACCACCGACGCTGATCATCGTTGTTCCGAAGACGAGCCAACCGACTCGCGAGGAGCCGAACTCACCCGTCGCGACGACGCGCATCGCTTCGGCCGGTGAAAGCTGCGACGCTCGAAAAGCAGGGAAAAATGCTCCCAAAAATGCAACCGCCAACCCCGCGATCGCAGCGCTCAAGTAAGGCCAGATCGACCAGGGACTTTGAGGGATCGAGATCTGCAGGAGCTTGGAGGTCGATTGATTCAGGAGCGATGCACCGAAGTAGCCGACGACACATCCGAGGACAATCCCGATCGCTCCCAGCCAGAGCCCTTCGCGAACAATCATCCAAAGCAATTGCCCCCGAAGCGCCCCCATCGATCGCAAAATGCCCAACTGCCGACGACGTTCACCCACGTTCATCTGAAACGTGTTGTAGATGATGAATGCGGAGATCAATAGTGCGAAGGCCGTTGCTAAACGCAGACCTTGCTGCATCGCAATCGTGCTTTCCCCGGCAACTTGGCTGCGCAGGGCTGGCTCGCGCACTTTCACCCCCTCTGGTAGTTGTTCGGAGATCGTCGCCATCACCTCCGCCGCGTCTGCTTTGGGCTTGAGTACCACTTGGACGGCATCGAGCTTCCCGTTGGCTTGCGACCAGCGTTGGATGGTTCGCAATTGCCCAACCACCAATCCAGATTGCAGGCCCGCGCTCGCATCGTTCGCCTTGATCAACCCGATGACGGTCGCGTTTTGACCGAACGATCGGGTGAGGAGTCGGAGCTGGGAACCGATTTGGATCTTCGCCGATTGTGCGAATCCTGCATCGATCAAAACCGATTGGCGATCGCTTTCTTCGTAGGTGAGTTCTTTTCCCTCGACGACCGTGTAGCCGCGAACTTGTTTGTCCAAATCGGGTATGACCCCCAAAAGCTGGACCCGATAGGAGACCGGTTTTTTCGACTCGCTGGAGTCCTCTGATTTTGCGGCTCCTGGTCCTGGCTCGTCGGTGGCGAGGACCTGCATATTGGAAAATCGCCTCAGGATTGGCGAGGCGACTTGGACGGTATCCAATTTCGCTACGAATTCCAAAGGTTTGCCGTCAAAGGAGGCTCCGCCAACCCCTTCGATTTCAAGCGATGCTTTTCCGGTCACCGATTGGACCATCGCTTCCTGCGCAAGCCGAGCCGAATTGGAGGCGAGCGACGTTGCGACGATCGCGCTGACACCGATGACAACGCTGAGCAAGGTGAGGAGGCTGCGCAGCGGTCTGCTCTGAATTTCGCGTCTGGAGAGCTTTCCAAGAGGCATTAGCGATTTCCCTCCGAGAGGATCGCATCACTTCCCGAGGAATGTGGGGCATGCGACGAAGATCCTGACCCGGCGGGGGTTGGGGCGGATGGAAAAGTAGCTGCAAACTCGGCCTGAGATAGGTCCCGTTCGATGTTCCCATCGCGGAACATCAGCAGTCGAAATGCAGATTTCGCAACGTTGGCATCGTGCGTTACCATGATGATGGTTTGTTTGTGGTCGGCGGCCAAGCTGTGAAGAAGTGCCGTGACGCGTGCACTTTGGCGGGAATCTAGGTTCCCGGTGGGTTCGTCCGCCAGCAAGATCGCCGGTTGGATTGCCAAGGCTCGAGCGACGGCGACTCGCTGTTGCTCCCCGCCTGACATTTTGGAAGGGATATGGTCTGCACGGTGGCCAAGCTCCACGCGTTCCAGCGATTCCAATGCACGCCGCTTTGCTTCCTTTGCGTCGACTCCATCCAATTCCAGAGGGAGCGAGACATTCTCCAATGCGGTCAGGGTGGGAATCAAATTGAAGGCCTGGAAAACGAAACCGATTTTGCGGCGGCGGAGCAAGGTCCGTTCGTCATCCGATAAATTCGCAATGTCGACACCGTCCAAGATGACTTCGCCGCTCGAGGGAGGTTCAATTCCACCGAGGATGCTCAGGAGTGTGCTCTTTCCTGATCCGGAAGGGCCCATTAGCGCGACAAATTCCCCGCTTTCGATCGAGAGGTCCACGCCACGCAGCACTTCGACAGCGACATCTCCTGTCCCAAACTGCTTGCGAAGATTCCTGGTTGAAATGATTGGCATAGGGCTGCAAGAAAAGGAGGTATCGTTCGGTGCAAAACGACGGGCCGATTCGCGCCTGCTTCAAGAAAAGTGAACTCCCGATGCGACGTTTCGTCCTACCGGAAGCCCTCCAGTGTACTCCAAGACGGAGGGTCCTGCGAGCCATCCAGGGCTCTGACCGTTCCTCCGCGTCACACCGGGCCATTCCGACACGAGACATCATGCCGAATAGACCCACCGTTCGTACTCTGTCGGCCAATCGTTTTGGGAATCCGCTGGAACATACATCCGTTCAGCACAGGTGTATCGGTCGAGGCCAAGCTCCGACATCCGGGTGTCGCCCGATACATCCGCCAACACGCGCGTCAGATGCACCACTCCGCATTCGGGCAGCAGCAACCGGTAAATCTCCGCCCCGCCCACCAAAAACAAACGGCCCTCCGGGGGCAATCCCGCAAACGCTTCGGTCCAATCGCGCACGACCTGGCAACCAGGAACTCGAAGGCCCTCTTGGCGGCTTAGAATCCAAGTCTGACGGCCAGGGAGCGGCCGACCGATCGATTCGTACGTCTTCCGACCCATGAGCAATGCATGCCCCATCGTGATTTTGCGGAATCGCATCAAGTCCGATCGAAGCTTCCATGGCAACCCCTGCTTGTCTCCGATGACACCATTGCGTGCAATCGCCAGGACCGCTTCAAACCGTGAATTTGGCATATACGCGTCGCGGCAATCGTGAGAGATTGAAGGAATTGGGAAGCCGGACATGGGACGCAATGGATGCCCCCCAGTCGGCTTGTCGACTCGCTATAAATGATCGACCAGAATCATACCCATAAGCGAAATTGGCGACTAGCGAACATGACGACGCGCAAAGTGGTGGTAATCGGAGCGGGACCCGGAGGATTGGCGACTGCTCTCCAACTGGCACACTCGGGTGCACAAGTCACGGTTTTGGAAGCGAGGGATGTCGTCGGGGGACGTTGTTCGACCCTCCGAGCACAAGGCTTCTCGTTCGACGTCGGTCCCACTTTCTACCTTTACCCACGCATTCTCAAGGAAATCTTTGAGTCGATCGGGCGGGATATCGACCACGAGATTCCGATGAAGAAATTGGATCCGCAATATCGCATCAGCTTCGGATCCGGAGGAAAGCTGGACTGCACCCCGAATCTCCAAGAAATGGATCGGCAGATTCGAGAGCTTTCGCCAGCGGACGCAGGGGCCGTGTTTCGCTACATCCAAAAAAACCGAACCAAACTGGAGCGGTTTCGACCGATTTTGGAATCTCCGTTCAATAGCATGCTCGACCTGCTGCGCCCCTCGCTCGTGGCGGCTGCCCCCTATGTAAAACCATGGAAATCGCTCGGAAACGACTTGGAAAGCTTCTTCAAGGATCCGAGATTGGTAATCGCGTTTTCATTCCAAGCAAAGTATCTCGGGATGTCTCCCTTTCGATGCCCCAGCCTCTTCTCGATCCTTTCTTTCCTGGAGTACGAGTACGGCGTCTTCCATCCCTACGGTGGATGTGGGCGCGTGAGCGAAAGAATGGCGGAGATCGCGGAGGAAGAAGGCTGCGATGTTCGTGTGAACGAACCTGTCACCAAACTCCACTTCAAGGGGCGTCGAGTCACCGCAGTTGAAACGCAGGAGGGTATCTACGAAGCCGATGCGATTGTAATCAATGCCGACTTCGCCCACGCCATGCAAAAGCTTGTCCCCAACCATCTCCGTCGCCGATGGTCCGATGAGAAATTGGCGAAGAAGAAATTCTCCTGCTCCACGTTCATGATGTATATGGGCGTCGAAGGATCCTATCCCGAGGAAAAGCACCACACCATCCACATCGCGAAGGACTACCAGAAGAATCTCTATGAGATCGAACAATCCAAAGTCCTACCGAGCGATCCGTCGATTTATATCCAGAACCCATGCATCACCGATCCTTCGATGGCCCCGGCGGGTAAGAGTTCGCTCTATGTCCTCGTCCCCGTTCCGCATGTAAGCCCCAACACTCCCTGGGATGAAACCCAACGCGAGTTTTATCGCCATCTCACCCTCCGAAAAATGGAGGAGCTCGGCTTCTCGGATATTCGAGAGAGAATCGTCTACGAGAAAGTCGTGACGCCGGCCGATTGGAGAGATCAATTCTATGTCTATCAAGGTGCGACGTTCAATCTCGCCCACAACCTTGGCCAAATGCTTCATCGCCGTCCGCATAACAAATTTGAAGAGCTCGATGGGGTCTATCTGGTCGGTGGTGGCACCCACCCCGGAAGCGGTTTGCCCGTGATCTACGAGTCCTCGCGTATCACCTGCAAACAACTATTGCCAGACCTCGGGCTACCATCCCAATTTATCCATGACATGCGCCCGCTAGACCGCCCCGAACCCGAGTTGGCTAACCAGGTCGGAGCATGACGGATTTCTATCAACTGCAAGCCAAAGGGATCGACGGAACCCCGATTTCTTTCGAACGCTATCGAGGCCGCGTCCTCCTGATTGTGAACGTCGCAAGCCACTGCGTTTTCACCAAGCAATACGACGCGTTGCAGGAACTTCATCAAAAATATTCCGACCGCGGGCTCTCCATTCTCGGATTCCCATGCAATCAGTTCGGCAATCAAGAACCCGGGAGCGATGAACAGGTAAAGTCATTTTGCGAGCTCAATTACCATGTCGCTTTCGATCTGTTCTCCAAAGTAAATGTGAACGGTCCCAATACCGATCCCGTCTTCCAATACCTCAAGTCTAAAGCGCCCGGGTTGCTAGGTTCGGAGTCGATCAAGTGGAATTTCACCAAATTCTTGGTGGGACGCGCGGGCAATGTCCTACGACGATTTAGTTCAATGACCACGCCCAAGCAATTAGAATCGGATATCGAGTCGGCGCTGAACGAGACTGTTCGATCCTAAAAACCCAATCGATTTGAATGACCCCTCCCACCGCTCCTCGCTCTACAACAGCCTTGGCGGTCGAAGAGTCCGTTCGCCAATGCATCGCCGGTGGGACATGGCGAAGCTACTCCGGGCCCAACCTCGAACGACTCGCAGATTGGTTTCGCAGCACGCTCGGTCCTAGTCATGTCCGATTCTGTTCGTCGGGAACCCTCGGTGTTGAACTGGCTCTCCGCAGTCTGCATTTGCGATCCGACGATGAAGTCCTTCTGTGCGGATATGACTATCCTGGTAACTTTCGAGCAGTCGAGGATATCGGTGCACGAGTCGCGCTCTGCAATCCGTCCCCTGCGCTGCGTTGGTCGCTGGATATCGATGTATTGGAACAATCGGTTGCACCTGAGACCAAAGCGATTGTCGTCAGCCATCTGCACGGTGAACTGGCACCGATGCAAAGAATTGTTCCTTGGGCGCGCCAAAGGGGTATCGCTGTGATCGAGGACGCATGCCAAGCCATGGGAGCGATGCTTCATGGTCGTCCGGTCGGAGGCTGGGGGGATCTAGCGGTATTCAGCTTCGGTGGTAGCAAACTCGTCTCGGCAGGGCGAGGGGGGGCGGTGCTGACGTCGAATGCCTTGCTCGCCCAACGGTTGACTCGCTTTTGCGAAAAAGGAAACGACGCGTTCGCCATGTCGGAACTGCAAGCCGCCGCGATTGTTCCGCAATGCGAGAGACTCGCGGCGGATCACCGAACCCGAGCGAGAAGTGCTCAACAACTTTTTCAGGTCCTCTCGAGATTTCAATGGCTTCGTTTGCCTCGCATAGAAGAGATGGATGCTGAAGCCGCTTATTACAAACTCGGAATGCTATGCGATTTCGGTGCGATCGATGCGGAGCGAGAACGAATTTTGCTGAAATGGAAGGAGCGAGCTTTGCAAGTGGGGGAGGGATTCCCAGGGTTCGCGAACCGTTCACGCAAAAGGTATCGCTCCATCGATTCGATAGAGTTGTCAGGAATCGTTGCGGCGTCGACGATCGTTATCCACCATGCTCACTTGCTGGATCCCTTTACGGGAGAGGTATCGGTGACGTGTATCATTGAAGCATTTGAAGAACTCGACAAGGAATTCCAAGCGTGAAGCTGCTGCTGACGAATGACGATGGTATGGATGCCGACGGATTGCAGGAATTGGCCAAACTCCTCTCGGTGGAACACGACTGCTGGATTGTGGCGCCCGACCAAGGCCGCAGTTGTTGCAGCCACGCCGTAACGAATGGAGAACCCCTGAAACTGAGACAACATCGTGAACGCGAGTGGGACCTTTCGGGTACGCCAGCCGATTGCGTACGCGTGGCCATCCATTGTCTGAAATTGAGTCCCGATTATGTTCTATCGGGAGTCAATCACGGTGGAAATCTAGGAGTTGATACACTTTACAGTGGAACGGTTTCGGCTGCCCGGGAAGCCTCCATGCTCGGTCTTCCGGCCGTAGCGCTGTCGCAGTACATGCGGCGCGATATTGCGAAGGATTGGACTCAGTCCGCGTTCCGAGCCCGCCGCGTCTTGGAACACTTATGGCTCGAACCGCCGGTTGCAGGTGCTTTTTGGAATGTCAATTTGCCGGCTATCCCCCCTGAAGAAATAGTCGGGACGGTACACTTTCCTATCTCGTTTTGCGAAACAGAACCCGCTCCCCTTCAATTTCACTTTGTACCGTATGAAACTGCCAATCCCGAGTGGCTCGAAGGCAACTCGGAAAGGACGTTTCTCTACCAAAGCAACTACCAGAGTCGACCTAGACAGGAGGGAAGCGATGTTTCCCTTTGTTTCGCTGGACATGCCACGGTGACGAAACTCAAATCATTCGGTTGAACCCAATCTCTGCACATTCTTTCGAAAGATCTCTCCCATGAAACTGTCGCTCTGCTTGCCGTTCTTAATGGCTTTAGGGTTGATCGCTACAAGCCCTTTGTTGGGACAGCAATCCATTTACGCGCAACAAAAAGGTGCGCCCCGCGCCTTGTTTGCGGCCGACTACCAAAAGAAAATAGCGGCTGTGATCAATGCCGATGGGTCGGTCCGCTGGAGCCTTCCGATTCGCGACATTCACGATGCTCAGCCACTCCCCGGCGGAGATTGGTTGCTCCAAACCCACTTCGGTGAAGTCCGACGCATCGACTCGGCCGGCAAAGAAAAATGGGTATACACTCCAAAGCCAGAACCGGGGGTCCAACGAGTCGAAATCCACGGATTCGAGTACTTGCCTAAAAGCAAAGAGTGGATGATCGCCGAAAGCGGAAACACCCGAGTTCTCCTGCTCGACGAATCCCGGTCCTTGAAGAGCAAGATTCCGTTGCAAGTCTCCAAGCCCGACCCCCACCGGGATACGCGATTGGTTCGACATACCCCGCAAGACACGTTCCTGGTTTGCCACGAAGCCGACATGCTGATCCGTGAATACAATCGGGAAGGCAAAATCGTATGGGAATACCCGGTCGGCAAGAAAGCCTATTCGGCCGTCCGACTAGCCAATGGCAATACGCTCATCGGAACCGGAGATGGTCACAGCGTGATCGAAGTTTCGCCTGACAAGGAAATCGTGTGGCAAATCGGTGAAAACGACCTTCCAGGAGTAAAGCTCGCGTGGATCACCATGGTCCAGCGTCTCCCATCCGGCAATACGTGGATCGTTAACTGCCACGCGGGACCTGAGAATCCGCAAATCGTCGAAGTCAGTCCGGATAAAAAAGTGGTCTGGTCGTTCCTTGACTTCGAACGATTTGGCAACTCCCTCCCCGTTGCATTGCCGGTCACCGAATGACGCGAGCGACAGGGCTACTTCGGTGCAACTAGCTGATATGTCAAATAGCCACCCGATAGATTGCGAACCGCAAATCCATTTTGCAGGAGGATTCGAGTCGCGATGTAGCCCCGTTGACCCACGCGACAGTAAACATAAATGGGTTTGTCCTTGGGCAGTTGGTCCAACGAACCCCGTAACTGGTCGACCGAGAGGAGCATCGCGGTAGGATAATGCCCTTGCTCGAATTCTGATGGATCGCGAACGTCCACGACAAAGGCGTTCGAGTCTTGCATGACATCGGTCCAATGGGCAATTGGATGATCTCCTCGAAGAACGCCGGCCGCGATGAATCCCGCCATGTTGATCGGATCTTTGGCAGATCCAAATTGGGGCGCATAAGCCAACTCGACTTCTTCGAGATCGACCGCAGTCATTCCCGCTTGAATGGCCATCGCCAGGACATCGATTCGCTTATCGACCCCCTCCCCCCCAACGATTTGGGCTCCTAGTATTTTGCCGGTCTCAGGTGCAAAGAGTAGTTTCATCGACATGCTTTGCGCGCCCGGGTAATACCCTGCGTGGTGGGAAGGATGCAGATAGATTTTTTGGTAGGGGATATGGCATCGCAACAGCGTGCGCTCGGTAGCTCCCGTCGCAGCAGCGACGCACTGAAACGTGCGGACGATGGCCGTTCCTTGCGTTCCTCGGTATCGAAGAGAACGCCCGAAGACATGGTCAGCAGCGATTCTTCCCTGCCGATTAGCGGGTCCTGCTAACGCGATCTGCGCCCGTGACTTCAGCACAAAGTCTTCGACTTCGACTGCGTCTCCTACGGCGTAAATGTCCGGATCGGAGGTTTGCATGAAATCATTGGTGACAATTCCCCCCCGCGTTCCGATGTCCAATCCCGCTTGGACAGCAAGGCGATTCTCGGGGCGAACACCGATTCCCAGCAGCACCATATCCGTTGCGATCTCGATCCCATTCTCCAAAGTAACATGGAGCTTGCCAGAATCGCTCCGCTTGATCTGACTCGCAGTGGTCCCAAGGTGCAGTTGGACTCCGCGTTCTCGGAGCTGGCGTTCGATCGGCGTGGTCATCTCCTTGTCCATCGTCCCGAGAACTTGATCGGATAATTGAACCAAGTGTATCCGAACACCTCGATGCACCAAATTTTCAACGACTTCCAGACCGATGAAACCGGCTCCGATCACGACGGCATCGGCAATACCGGAATCGACGAGCCCACGAATACGATCCACGTCATCGAGTGTTCGCAGGGTGTAGACCTCAGGTAAATCAAAACCTGGGAACTCAGCGTGAATCGGTGACGCTCCTGGAGAGAGAATCAACTTGTCATAAGACTCCAGAAGGATTTCCCCGGTCTCTTGATTCTGCAATTTGATCTTTTTTTCGTTACGCAGAATCTCGATCGCATTTGTCTTCGTTCGAACGTCGATTCGAAATCGATCTCGCAATCGATGGGGTGTGGTAACGATGAGCTTTTCACGTTGCCGAATCTGATCTCCGATATAGTAGGGGAGGCCGCAGTTGGCAAAAGATACGTAGGGCCCCCGTTCGACCAAAACGATGTGCGCATCTTCGGAGAGTCTCCGAGCACGCGCGGCGGCAGAGGCGCCTCCTGCGACACCACCGACAATAACCAATTTCATCCAGCTACCTCATTCTTCCGATCACGGGAGACTCGTTCGATCGACGCCATCCAATACGCATCCGTTGGGCCTAAGACTCGCTTGCTTGGAATTTGTTTTCAATGCAATGCATAATGTTCGCCAGCTCCGGTTCGATCACTCGGTAATAGGCAAATCTCGCTTCCTTGTCGCAGCCCAAAAAACCGCACCGTTGCAACAACTTCAAATGCTCCGACGTTTGACTTGGGGAAATCCCACAGCGCTCTGCGATTTCCCCAACAGTGCAACGTTCTGAAAGAAGCAATTGAACGATCTGCAGACGCATAGGATGTGCCAGGACTCGAAGGCACTCCGCCGCATGCTGCCATGCTTTCAGAGAAAGGACGGGTCGGTTGTTCTGGGCGAATACCGATCCCTGGACGATGGGAATCGATGGTTGGGAACTTGGATTTGTCATTTTCGAACTCGGAACCAATTTGTCGCAGGATTGCGATATGTCAATATTTTATTCTCGGAGCCCTTGTTCGCACGAAGGCAAAGGGATCCTATCTTGAGCTGCTCCTAAGAAAATACGTACTCTGTAAACTCTTGAATTGTGGCTCGACGACAGGACTTACGAACAGAAAGACACTGCTAAATGGACAATCCTAACCGATCCGAAGTTCCCGTTGCGGACACATGGGACCTAAGTAGCCTGTTTCCCAACGATGAAGCTTGGAACGCGGCCCTGGTAGAATTCGAACAACTGATACCAGGCTTCGCGCCCTTCGCGGGGAGGCTTGGAAGCTCGCCCGATGTGTTGGCCCAATGCCTGGAGTTCGATTGCCGCGTCGATCGCTTGGCAGAACGGATCGGCGTCTACGCTTCCCTGCGCACGAGCGAGGACCAAACCAACAGCACCTACCAAGGCTATTTGGCTCGGTACTACTCGGCCGCGACGAAAGCCGGACAAGCGGCAAGCTTTATCCGCCCAGAGATCTTGAGTATTCCTCAGGATCGATTGCTCTCGTTCCTGAACGAGCCGGCCATCGCCCCTTTCAAACTGGTCCTCGAAAGAATCAATCGCTTCCGCGACCACACTCTCAGTCAGTCCGAAGAACGACTGATGGCGATGCAAGGAGAGATGGCCCAAACGGCTAGCAAGGCGTTCCGCCAACTTAACGATGCCGATTTGAAGTTCGGCAAGGTGAAGAACGAAAAGGGAGTCGAACTGGACCTCACGAATGCCTCGTTTAGTTCGTTCCTCATCTCGCCTGATCGCGAAGTCCGCAAGAACGCGTTTCATCAGTACTACGCGGAGTTCGAATCGCACGAGAACACGCTCGCCGCCACCTTAGCCGGCAGTGTTCACACCGACGTCTACTACGCCAAAGCGAGAAACTACCCCAGCGCTCGCGAGAGCTCCCTATTTGGTGATAACGTTCCAGTTAGCGTCTATGACAACCTTATTGCATCGGTCAGAAAAAATTTGCCCGCGGTCCATCATTACTTCGAGCTGCGCCGAAGAAAGATGGGTCTAGCCGACATCCATCACTACGATACCTACGTGCCCATTCTCGCGGATCGCCAAACCCACTACACCTGGGACCAAGCGGTGGAGGTCGTGCTGGAGTCGCTGCGACCTCTCGGCTCCGAGTATGGCAAAACACTCGAAGCGGGACTGCGAGGCCGCTGGTGTGATCGCTACCCCAACAAAGGCAAACGAAGCGGTGCTTTTAGCAGCGGAGCCTACGACAGCGATCCATTCATCTTGATGAACTACAAGCCGACTGTTTTGAACGACGTCTTCACCTTGACCCACGAGGCGGGTCACTCGATGCACACGTATTACTCGTCGAAGAATCAGCCGTTTCATTACTACAGCTATACAATCTTCGTTGCCGAGGTGGCTTCGACTTTCAATGAGCAGCTGTTGGCGAAGTATCTGATTGATCGAGCCAGCACAAAAGAAGAGCGCGCCGCGTTGATCAATCATGAAGTCGACAGCATTCGCGCCACAGTCGTTCGCCAGACGATGTTCGCCGAGTTCGAAAAGATCGTCCACGAAATGGCCGAAGCTGGCGAGCCCCTCACGGTCGCATCGATGCGACAAGCCTATCGCGAACTCCTGGAAGCCTACTTCGGTCCAGACTTCGCGATCGATGAGCAGCTCTCCTTGGAATGCTTCCGTATTCCCCACTTCTACAATGCGTTCTACGTTTACAAGTACGCGACCGGCCTTTCCGCTGCCATCGCCCTCTCACGAAGGGTCCTCGGCGGTGGTCCGCAAGAGCTGGATGACTACATGGGCTTTCTCAAGGGAGGTTGTTCGAAGGATCCTCTCGACCTACTGCGCGGCGCGGGAGTCGACATGAGCCAACCGGAACCGGTCGACATCGCCCTCACCGAGTTCGGCAAACTGGTACAAGAGCTCGATGAGCTACTTGTCTGATTCCCGAACAGGTCCAGATAGGGGCGGGGACTCGAAGTAGTCCCCGCCGTTTTGAACGCGAGGATCGCCCGTTCGCTCCAACTCCTGCATCAGCCTCGCGTGCAACTGCTCTTGGACTTTTGCATAGGCGGAATCGTTCGCCAAATTGCGGGTCTGATTTGGGTCTCGATTCAAATCGTACAACTCCGCTCGAGGGCGCTTGCCGTAGACCCATTCAAAATGGGAACGCCACTCCGGATCATTCCGATGCTGTACCAACCATGCCTTGGTCGGTCCCGCGTCTTCATCTGGCAACGTAACTCGCGTCACGTCGGTCAATTCCTTCATCGTCGGCTCTCTGCCATCGTCTAGTCGGTAGGGGTCTCCGAGTGGCCATCGATCGGGTTCGAAATTGATGATGTACAAATAGTCATCGGTTCGTATCGCGCGCTGGGGATAGGGTTTGAAATCCGCGCGCGCATTCTCGACATGCCTTTCTCGCCCCACGAACACGGCATCGCGTGCGGGCTCGCATTTACCCGACTTGGACGATTGCAAGATCCCTATTAAACTCCGACCGGTCATCGTCGAAGGCACCGAAACTCCAGCCGCTTCTAAAAAAGTGGGGGCCAAGTCCGTGAGACTCACCAAATCGTCGATCGAGCGATTCGCCGGTGCTTTGCCCCATCGCATGATGAGGGAGACGTTAGTTCCAAAGTCGTAGAGATTGCACTTCCCGTGTGGAAATCCAGGTGGCCCATGGTCACCTGAAATGACAATGAGCGTGTTATCCAGTTCTCCGTTTTCTTCCAACCGTCGAATCAACCGACCAACCGAGGCATCGAACGCGGCGATCTCACCAAAATAGTCGCATAAATCCTCTCTCACGACCGGAACATCGGGAAGGAAGCTGGGCATCTTCCCCTGGAGTTGGTCGGGGTCGAACCCCCACAATGCTTTGCCGGATCCCTGAGTCCACTGCCGATGCACGTTCGTTGGACCGAACCAATAACAAAATGGTGCACCTTCCGGTCTCGCCTCTAAGAACGCATTAAAATTCGCGTCGACCTGGCGAAGGATCTGCTCCTTGGCTTCGGCCAACTCGATTCCATTTTCAAGTGCCTTTGTTACGCTTTGCGAAAACTGGTTGACCTTGCCCCCGGCCTTTTCGAAAGCATGTTTCCCGGCACCGTACGGAGCATCGTTGGGGGTCCCTGGTCCCCAAACCTTGTAGGTTTCTCCAATGTGATAACCGCTATCTCGCAGGAGCAATGGATAAGCTGGAATCGCTGGATCCCAAACCGCACCTCGCAGGATTGCACCGCGGCCCGTACGCCAAAAATGCTGTCCGGATAAAAGGGCGCTTCGGCAAGGTGTACAACTGGGAGCCGACACAAATGCCTTGCGAAACAACACTCCCTCGCGGGCCAATCGATCGATGTTCGGTGTTTTGACAAAGTCATTCAACGTACCTGGACCGTCGGCTTGGGCGTAGATGCTCGCGAATCTTCCCCAGTCATCAGCGAATGCGAAGAGGATATTGGGACGCTTTTCCTGCTCCGCGCAAGCAACAGACGCGAACGCTAGGAGGATAGTGAATCCGAACGCATTTCTGAACATATCGACCACAGCCCCAGTAAACAAATTCCATGTTCGATCGCTTGCTCAATCTGATCGATCGAAGCAAATTCGCGAGTCGAGTGGATATTGTACTGCCCGACCGAGAGATTGGGGGTAGGGATCCCCATCGCGGTAAGCAATGCTCCATCGGTCCCACCTCGGATACGATCGCGCCGAAAGGGATACCCGCACTTCTTGAAAGCCTTTTCCGCGAGCGTCACCGTCTCGGGTCGGCGCCGAATTCCGTCTGCCATATTGCGGTACTGTTCCGTCACTTCGACATGGACCGACAAGCCGGGTATGGAGCGTGCGACGGATTGGCCATGGGCTTTGAGAAGATTGGCGTAGTTGGATAGCATGGCTGTATCAAACGAGCGTAGAAGCACTTGCACTTTGGCCTCCGCGACACCACCTTCGAAGTGGTAGGGGTGCATGAACCCTTCGCGCCCATCAGTGGATTCAGGGGAGTCGCTCGCGGCAGGCATCATGGACAAGAAATGCGCGGCGCCTCGAAGTGCATTGATCATTTTCCCCTTTCCGACCGATGGATGGGTATTGCGTCCGAGAAACCGAACGGTCGCTAAGTCCGCTGAAAAGGTTTCTTCATCAATGGTGCCTGCTCCGCCTCCGTCCAATGTATAGCCGGCGACCGCTCGGATCTGTTCGCGTTGGATGCGAGACGTACCACGTCCAATCTCTTCATCGCAGGTAAAGAGGACTTGAACTGGACCGTGCGGTAAACTCGGTTTCTCTACCAAGCGATGGACGATCTCCATGATCGCCGCGACTCCTGCCTTATCATCACCTCCCAGCAAGGATGTTCCGTCGGTGGTGATTAACGTGTGACCGGAGAGCGATGCCAATTCGGGAGTGTTCTCAGGGGATAGCCAATCGCCGCTCGCCAGTTCAATTCGGCCACCATCGTATCTGTCGATGCGATTCGGATTGCACTTGCCGGACGCTTCGGGGGATGTATCCAAATGCGCATTCAAAAGGATGGCAGGGGCGTTTACGACATTGCCCGGCAACCATGCCCATACCAATCCATGTTCGTCCTGCTCGACCTGCTCCAGACCGAGTGTCGCAAGCTCGTCTCGAAGACGCGTTCCTAGCAGTCGTTGGCCATCACTGCTGGGATAGCGATCGGTATCCGGATTCGCCGTGGTGTCGATGCAAACGTATTCGAGAAACCGTTCGATCAACCTGTCTCGCTGGCTCATTTCCCCAACTCCGATAGCAGCTCACCCATCTCGCTCGCAGCATGAAGATCGTTTTGCCTGCGAGCCTCCTCGATGCCAACTCGCAAGAGGCTGCGGGCCTCTTCGATCTGCTCTGTTTCGGAGAGCTGCTGTGCTGCCATCAGAAACGCAGGGACGAAAGGGGGGGATGTTTTCTCGATAAGCCCCTTGAGCAACTCGATGCTCTTTTCGGATTGATCCAGCTTGCGATATTCCATGGCCAATGTGTAACGCAAAAACGTATCCTCTGGCTCCGTTTCCAGCATAGCCAGAATCTTTTCAAGTCGCGACATTCCCAACCCTTTTCTCTTCGGTGTCGAACAGCCCTATCGTTCATCCATTACACATCTGTTGTCCTCAACAGATTGCCCAAGCAAATAGCACCTAATTGGTGTGCGTCGTCGGCCGAACATACCACGGTTTCCCTGGGCTCGTCAACGACCTCTCCCATTCGACAGTGGACGCACTTCCCTTTAAAATCGGAAGCGTCTCGAACTGTTGAATCCCGCGCGCTTTTACCCTGTTGCTTTCGTTTCGTTCAAGGAGTTGTGCGATCTCGATGCTAGAGGGATAGCTCGATATCGAATCGGTTGCATGGATACTTCTGGTGAAAAGGAAAGCTGGTATGACCCCAGAGAGGGGGGGGAGGCGATTCGCCTGCGTGAGGTGCGACTGGAAGGATCGAGGACGGAGCCCCCTCGGACAAATTGCTTTGGTCTTTACCTCATCGAGTCCGGTTCAGGAAACTTCTCTGTCGATGACGCGTGCCACCCGTTTCAGTCTCCGTCTCTTCTGTGCGTCGTACCCTATCAGTATGTAAGTTTTCAATGCGACGATTCGATCTCCTGCCGACGCATTGAATTCCACGCCAATTTTCTTTGCGTCGAGACATTTCACGCGGAAGTGGGTTGCGCTGGCAAGGTTTTCAACGATCCGTATGGCGTTCCCGTTATCGCGTTAGAGGCCAAGACAGCTTCCGCGATGTCCGATTTGTTCGCTTCCATCGGTCGCGAACAAGCGGAACGCAGATTGGCATACATGGAGGCATCGCTCGCTTATCTCAAGTTGCTACTTATCCTGGCGACACGTACCAAGGATCGTATCGAGGAATGTTGTTCGGCCGTATCTGCCTCGCATCGCCATCCAACTTTAGCAAGTCTGAGTGTATTGATCGAAGAACGTTATCGAGCTTGGCACTCCCCGGCGGACTATGCCAATGCGCTTTGCGTCACACCGAAGACACTTGGTCGATTGGTGCGAGAGCATTTGGGAACGACACCAACCGATCTCATTCGCCGTCGAATCATGACGCATGCCAAGTGGCAATTGCTTCACACGTGGAAGCCGATCAAAGAGATTGCAGCGGAGATTGGGTTCGGTGATGAGCTTTATTTCAGCCGGGTTTTCAAGAAGGCGACAGGGGTCTCGCCGACGTTTTTCCGTGAGTTCGAGACGACGATTCGCGGTGGTAGAAATCTGTCCATGCCTTTGGGCTGATCGTCCATTCCAATTCTAGACGACTCCTTCGATAGTGAAATCGTCCGAGCGGAGGTGAAATGGGTTCGAGGAGAACAGCCGCTCAAGGGTACCTTTTCAATGCGAGTGATAGCGATGATACGTCCTGTGATGGAATTGGCAGCGAGAGCGGACAGAATTGGAGTGATCTCGGCTCGACTGGGGCTGATTGTCGTATTCTTTTGGATCGGCGGTCTCAAGGCCGTTCGATACGAAGCCGACGGCATCATTCCGTTCGTCGCCAACAGTCCCGTCATGAACTTTTTGATATCGGATCCCGGCAATTACAAGAGCCATAAGAACCCAGAAGGAGCGTTGGTACCGGAGAATCGGGCTTGGCACGAATCAAATGGCACGTATCGATTTGCCTTTGGTCTCGGTACGACGATCGTCCTATTTGGGCTTATGTTATGTTGCCATCCATGGATTCCGGCCATTGCAGCTTTGGGCAGTTTCCTCATCTTCCTCATGTCGTTTGTGACACTCTCCTTTTTGATCACAACACCGGAGTGTTGGGTCCCCGATTTAGGAGACGCGCAGCATGGCTTCCCTTACCTCAGCGGAGCAGGAAGACTCGTGCTCAAGGATGCGATTATGATGGGAGCTGCTCTGATCACCATGTCCGACTCCGCCAGAAAGCACCTTCAAACGCCATAGCTGAACGATTTAAGTGCCTCACAACGGGCATCGTTACCTTGTCGATGTGTCGCGTGATCGGAAGTCGATGAAGTCAAGTCAATCGCATTCAACGCTTCACTTAACTTGGTACCGAACCTCCTTCCTGAGGGAAAAAGATCTGCTCGAGTGGTAGTCGAAAGAGCTCGGAAATCTTAAAGGCGAGCGTAAGACTGGGATCGTACTTGCCTGTTTCAATCGCGTTTACCGTTTGTCGGGAAACCGTTAGTTTCTCGGCTAGTTCAGCTTGCGACCAAGCTCTTTCGGCTCTCATTGCCTTAAAACGTTTCATTTGGCGCCCAGATAGTACCAGTCATTGACGCTTCAAACGGTACCAGTTGAAGCAAGGAGGCTCACGAAGTTTCCTGGAGTGGTTCTTCTTCACAGAATCTCACTTCGGGCGGCATCGTGGTATATCAACTGGGCATGGATAAATCATTAGCTATCAAGCAGTTACGTCAGCAAGGCCTCAGTCAGAGAGCCATTGCAATCACTCTTGGAGTGTCTCGTGGCGCCGTTATACGGCATTTGGCCGATTTGGCCTCGGATGACGCGAAAGCGCCAACCGGCTCGGAGTCTCCAAACAGTACCAAAGCGCCAACCGGGTCGGACACCTCGTCAGCGACCTCTCAAGCTTCACGGAGCAAGTGTGAACCGTTTCGGGAAGTGATTCTGGAAATGCTAGAGCGAGGACTGGATTCCCAGAGGATCTTTCAGGACCTTCAATCCGAACATGGCTACTCGGGAAAGTACTGGTCGGTACATCGATTTGTCCGTTCCCTTGGGAAAGATCAGCCACTTCCCTTTCGACGCATGGAGGTCGAAGCCGGATACGAACTGCAGGTTGATTTTGGGGCGGGGAAACCTTGCAAAGATCACACCGGAGCGATGCGTAAAACCTACATCTTTCGAGCCGTCCTTAGCCACTCTCGAAAAGCAAAAACTGGGGACACTCACCAAAATCTGCTCAATCGTCACGCACTGCGGAGCGATCGTTATTCGAAGCCCCAGTACCGGAAGAAGAGCAAGACACGAATGCGGACGAGCCGCTCCCCAAAGAATCGTCTACTCAAACCAACGGTGCAGCCAGCAATAAATTTACCAGCGACGACACCCCGACTCTGGACTACGAACCCCCGCCGCGCCCCCCCCCCGCCGCCTGCACCGCTTCAAATATTCAAGATCAAACACTAGTGAGTGTCCCCAGCACTGGGGACACTCATCAGAATCTGGGGACACTCACCAGGGGTGGGGGTGGCCCCCCGGAGGAGGGGGGTGGGGGCGGGTTTTGAGGGGCGCTTGGGGGAGTGGAGGCCGAAGAGGGGCGAAAAACGGGTTTTGGGGCCGTTTTTGGTCAGGCGGCGCGCAGCGAGAACCCTCGTGCGGGGGGAGGTCCGCACGGAATGCCAAGAAGAAGGGGGATTGGGGGATGCTGATTTCGGTCAACGTCGACGGCAAGCGGCAAATTGCGTCGCTGGAAGCGTCGACAACCCGCCTGCGGACTGAATGACCTGCCGCTAGGTACGACCTTGGTATTGCGGACAGTAATACTGCCGCTTCGTAACGAGCGTCCTGGCTTCCTTCATGCTACGCACTCCGCCGGCCGCTAAAGAGAACATCCGGCTGAACTGGGTCGTGTAATCGATCCAGCGCGCTGGATCCATGTTCAACCTCTCGAACACCGGGGGTACCTCCTCCGGTGTGAAGCCTTTCTTCCCTTCCTTGATGATCCGGGCGGTTGCATCCAACAGCTGGATGTAGCTCATCGAAGATAGGGGAACCACTCCCTTGTCACTGCACCGCTTCTGCGTCTTGCTCGGCTTGCTCCCCGCACTCCCTTTCTCATCCACCAGCTCGATCGGCGCTAAGTACGCGTCGGGCAGCCGACGCTGCCACAAGACTGGATCTTCGCCTGACGAGCTGGATTGCTGGGACCCTCCCTCCTGCAAAGCCTCCGGTGGCGGAACCTCTGTTCCTAGCACTTGCGTGAGCGCGGCGATCCGCTTGGCTACCGACGTGTGCTGGGAGCCCTCCAGCGTCTTGGTAACCTGGGCTCGGATGGGATTCAAATCGACATAGCTCATGCAGCCCAAGATGGCCTCGTCATCGAGCAACCTCATCGACTTGAACCGGCCATTGAAGAACCGACCGGTCTCTTGGAGTTCCATGTTGGCTCGCTTGGCCACCCGCTGGCAAAGGATGCGCATCCACCAAGAGATATCGCTGAGCCGGAGCCGGATCTCTTTGACCTTCTCTGGCTTGGTGCGGATGGCGTCAAGCTCCTTCTGGTTCGGCTCCGCCGGACTCTTGTCTTTGTTCTTTCTCTTGGGACACATCAACATCCAGCGCCTGGCGACTTCGGTGTCGTCCCACTCTTGGACTATGTCGGGGCGGGAGCGCAAGACTGAGTGGAAGTGATTGCTCATGATGGCATGACCTAAGACGTCGATGCCAAAGTACTGGGCCTGTTCCTCGATTTGCTTGGTGATCCAGAGACAGCGATGGCTGTAATCTTTGCGGGTCAGAGCATCATCGCCGAGCAAGTAGTACTTGCGAACAATGGTGGCGATGGTGTGGACGGTCGCGACTTCATCGGGACGGTAGATATCGGCGCGGGCGGTGCGCATGATCTGAATTCCTTGGGCGAAAGGGAAAACATCGGCAAAACAAGGGGCGATTCATTCGGATTGCCGTGCACGATCCTGTGCGAGCGATCTATTGGAGCGTCTTGAGATCCCACATACAAGAGTGGGGAAGAGGTGCCAGCAGGAAATTTTTCGGAACCAAAAACTGGGGACACTCACCAGGACTGGGGACACTCATGCCGGGTGAATGCAGGGTTTGGATGGATACGATCGCTGGTAGTTCGTCGTACGTGACAAATGATCACACGTCAAACCAGACGTCGCCACCTGATGTCACCTACGTTCTTTTCGGTCCGGCGAGTGTCCAAGCAGTGCGTACCGAGCGAAGTGAAACAATCCGGCAAATCGAAAGTCGGGGTCAACGTAGTGTTCGATGACATAGAAAGCGAAATAGTAGGCACGACAATAACCCCAGACCGCGACCGCAAGCAGAAAGGCGTATCGAAGATCCGGAAGCTGTGCGACAAGCAGCGCAGACGCGAGCAACCCAAGCAGCAAAAACAAGAAGCCCTTCAGCGAGATGACGCGTGGGTCAGATAGATTGGCCATCAGATACCTCGTCCAGTAGGAATAAAAAACAATGCGTCGTAAGTCAGCTGAAGTCATTGGAACACGCACCAGCCCTTCCGGCCGGATGCCTAGAGTTAATCCCAACCGAGAAAGCTCCCACCTACATAGCGTGTCGCTATTGCCGGGTAGTGTCAAATCTTCCTGAATAACTTCGCAACATCAATGCAACGAATACCAATTAGGCTTGGTTTTGGAACGACGCGCACCGACTGACATCCCGAGCCCATCAAGAAAGGTCGGGGCGTAAAAAAACCCAGCGAGTTGCTGGGTTTAGATGGTTTGGGAGGGCGTGATAGCCTACCCAATGACCCCGACGGGAGTCGAACCCGTGTTACCGCCGTGAAAGGGCGATGTCCTAGGCCTCTAGACGACGGGGCCGTCGAAGCGACGAATCGCTGAGGTGCGGAGAAGTTTACGAACACTGCTCCAACTGTCAATACGAAAGATCAAATCGGAGATGGGCGTTGCAAGAAAGTTTCGCGAGCGGAATTCTCCGTATTTGCACGCGTGGGAAAGGAGATGCGAGCGATCGGACTGAAACCTCAGAGCAATCGTCCAACTTCAAACCCAACCAATCTCTGAACCCTACCACTACTCGTCGGCAGCTTCCGTCTCTTTGCCTTCGTGGTTTCTTTGGATAGCATCGTACACTTCACGGCGGTGCACAGGCACTTCGCGAGGGGCTTCTACGCCCAATCGAACCTTGTCACCGCGAATCTCGACTACGACAATCGTAATCTCGTTATTGATGACGATGCTCTCGTTCTTTTTGCGAGATAATACTAACATGACTTCCCTTCCTCGAATCCTTGGGCAAAATACCCATCTCCTGTATCCTGTGAATCTTTAGAAGGCGGAACCGTGCCTCCCTCCTTCGGGCGGTCCACCTACGCTCCAATATCCCTCAACTCTAGGTGCAACGTTGCGCTAGTCAAGAAAAAGGGAGGAATGTCAAGCGGATTTTTATTAAAAAATTGTCGCTTGTACCAATCTGCGGCCCATCTCAACCCTCCCGCACCCTCACAACCCCTACCGCTATGACGATGCAACCCGAACATCCAAAGGAATCCGGGAAGGACGTGCGGGTTCGGAGCAACGGGTGGTTTTGGATCGACTTCCTTGCCACTTTTGTTGTTTTCTGGCTCTACGCGGGGAATCAAATCCCGGACGTCAACGAGCCGCATTACTGGAGCAAAGCAGCCCATTTTTGGAATTCTTCACTCGGAAAGGGCGATCTCTTTCTCGAATCAGGGGACGCTCACTGGGCCTTCTTCGCCACCTTCGGTTGGCTTACGACCGTTTTGCCCATCCAAAATGCGATCGGAGCAGGAAGGTTTCTTACCTGGCTGAGTTTAGCTGGGTCGTGGACTTATCTGCTTCACGGGGTCCTTCGCCGATCGGTCTCGCCTGACTCTCACGGCAGCGCAATCTCTCCCGCCCCAAAGATCTTTGCTGTGCTCGCAGCACCGGTTTGGCTTGCCGGGATGCACTGGGGAAACTGGGCTGGGGAATGGGTTGTGGGTGGCTGCGAATCCAAAGGAGTCGCATATGCCTTCTTTTTCTTCGGTCTCGGCTCGATTTGTCGTTCTCGATGGACGCTTGGTTGGGGAATGATCGGGCTTGGAAGCCTCTTTCATGTTGTCACCGGTCTTTGGGTAATCGCTACTGTTGGGCTCGCTTCTATCTGGCTGCAGCTTCTCTCGGACCGGCTCCCAATTCAGAAATGGCTTCGCGCCCATCTTGTCGGTTGGATCCTCGGAGCATCTGGTTTCGTCGCGGGTGCAGTCCCCGCCATCCAGATGGATTTCCAGACAGGATCGGATGCAAAATCGCAAGCGGCAGTGGCGCAGGTCTACACGCGGCTTGGCCACCACCTCTCGCCTACTCGCTTCAGCGAAACGCGATGGCGAGGTTTTTCCGCCCTGCTCGCGATCTCCTCGGCCGTCTTGCTCTTGGCCCATCGATCGCGTTGGGCTTCTCATAAACAACCCGATGCGCCGATAAAAGGTGTATCCCTCGGGCACTTGATTCACGCTGCTCCGGAGCGAGTTCGATGGTTACTGGCCATTGCATCGATCTCCTTCCTGGTCGCAATGACGGGGCTCGCGATCGATTTGCTCCTGAGTCCATGGGCTCCAAAGTTCGCCGCTTCCATCCTTCGCTACTACTGGTTCCGATGGAACGAGGTGACTTGGCCACTCGCGCTCGCAATCGTGGTTCTGGCGATTGCAACCCGGCGATTGGGAATGCCGCCAGGAGAGAGGCTCTTAGGGCTATCCGGGGAATCTTGGGTCCGGATCGTTTCGCTCTCCGCATTTGGCTTCTCCATCGGTCTAATCAACGAGCGGGTGCAGTCGCATGCGGCGGAGGTCATCCCGGCAGGAGACAAACAGAGCTTCAGCCTGAAGGAGGACACGCAAGAAATCCAGCGAGAGCAGTTCGCCCACTGGCTGGCAGTTTGCGAATGGATCCGAACCGAAACGCCCCGGGAAGGTCTTTGGCTTACACCGCGGCGCCAGCAAACTTTCAAATGGCGTGCGCAGCGGCCCGAGTTGGCGTCCTGGAAAGACATGCCTCAAAATGCCAGCGCCGTCGTACTATGGAATGAACGACTCCAAGCCGCCTATCGGTATGATGACTTGAAACGTCTTTTGCCGAACGACGAAACCAAATTGAAAGAACTGATTGCCCGTTATGGCATTCGCTACGTTCTGCTCGATTTGCGGGTCGAGGGCCAGACAATACCTGCTTGGAAGCAACTTTATCCCATAGCACCGAACCAGAATCCATATTTTGTCGTCCTCGAGGCCCCCACGGATCCAGCGCCCGCAGAGACCTCTGCATCGACTCCTTCATTATGAGCAAGAAGAACAGCAAACCTGCACAGCCGACCAGCAGCAAACCTTCGGCCCCCAAACCGAAAGAAAAGGAGAAGGCACCTGTCTTCAAAACGGTCACGGAGAATCGCAAAGCGAAGTTTCAGTATGAAATTCTAGACTCCATGGAATGCGGGATCATGCTGCATGGCAGCGAGGTGAAGAGTCTTCGAAATGGCAAATGCTCGATCGAAGAAGCGTACGGACGACTCCAAAACGGAGAGCTCTGGCTCGTGAATTGCGAAATCGATGAATATCGGCAAGCCACGTTTTGGAACCACCCGACCAAGAGGACCCGTAAGCTGCTTCTCCGCAAGCAAGAGCTTTTGAAGTTTGCGGCGCGATCCAAAGAGAAAGGCCTAACCCTGGTCCCGTTGCGTGTCTATTTCACGGAACGCGGTATAGCCAAGTGCGTTATGGGGCTTTGCAAAGGAAAGAAGCTGCACGACAAACGGGAGACCCTCAAAAAGAAAGACTCCCAACGAGATATCGAACGAGCCATGCGGGGTAAACGCATGGGGTGATCGCGGGCCAATGACCGCCATATTCCAAGGTCGAACCCGCACTGCAACGATGCGTACAAGAAACCATGCTAGAAATCACCGATCTTAAAAAGTCCTTCGCGGAACCCTCCGGCGCCCGTGTCGATATTCTTCATATTCCCAGCTTTCGGATGGCGGCGGGGGAACAAGTCGTTTTGCGAGGGGAGAGCGGCTGCGGTAAAACGACGTTGTTGCACACCATTTCGGGGTTGGTACGGGTTGATTCGGGATCCATCCAACTCGATGGTGTGGAACTGACACGCTTTTCGGAATCGGCACGCGATCGGATTCGAGCTGCGAAATTAGGCTACGTTTTCCAAACGTTCAATCTACTCCCAGCCTTCACAGCGCTCGAGAACGTCAAGCTGGGGATGACCTTCTCTCGCAAATCGGTCGATAACGCCCGCGCTATCGAGCTTTTGGAGAAGGTGGGACTCAAAGACCGGCTTCACTACCTTCCCAAACAACTTTCCGTTGGCCAACAACAACGAGTCGCCGTCGCACGGGCACTGGCCAACAAGCCCAGGTTACTCCTCGCCGACGAGCCAACCGCCAACGTCGATCCCGCAAATCAATCTCGAATCATCCAACTCATCCGCGATGTCTGCACAGATGAAGCGGTCGCCATTCTCTTGGTGACTCACAGCGACGATGTGGCAAAGCAGTTCTCACGCGTCGAACGATTCGAAGCATTGAATTTGGTTACCAAACAAACGACTGCACCGGAAAGCGAGCTGTAAAGAACATGAGTCTATTGCGCATTGCAATCAGGAACTTGTGGTATCGCAAATTCCCAACGTTCTTGACAATGTTCTCGATGTCGCTAGGTGTTGCATTGGTCGTCTTGGTCTTAACAATCTCCGGGCAGATTGAACGGACTTTCGAGCAAACCGGCAATGTCGGCTACAACTTGATCGTTGGAGCCAAAGGGAGTTCCGTTCAGTTGGTTTTCAACACGGTACTCTTCCTGAGCGAGCCCGTGGAGAATGTGCCTTATTCTTATTACATGGAATATCTCCCCGGCGATGACGCTCGCCGAAAGGAGTACGAAAGAATTGGGGGCGACCTCCCGGAACCGGACCGCAAGGGGTATTACTCTTCGTTCACCAAGGGAGGGTTCGCGATCCCCGTTTGTATGGGGGACTACGTAGGCCCTTTTCGTTGCATTGGCACAACCCCCGACTATTTCAATACCCTGAAACATGGCGCTGAAGGGAACTTGCCCTACGACTTCGCACACGGTCGCAATTTTGTCGATTACTCGGACGAGAATGGGTACTTTGAAGCGGTCATCGGCAGTCAAGTTGCCGCGGATATGAAATTGAAGCTCGGGGATGAGATCTTCGCCTCGCATGGCGTCGAAGGTGGCGAAACACACGACGATGGTTTCAAGATTGTTGGCATCCTCAAACCGACTGGCACCCCAAACGACCGAGGCGCGTTTGTCAACATCGAGGGCTTCTATTTGCTGGAAGGGCACGTCGCCCCCGATCGAGATTTGATCAGCGGAATCGAAAAGCGAGGTACCGCGGTCGCACCGGAACGAGAAGGGCGATTGTCCAAGGTGCGATTGCCTATCAACAAACGAGAAGTGACCGCGATCTTGGTACGGCTGGGAGGGCCCGCCGGGATTGGAATGCAAAAGCAAGTGAATAAGTCGGCGTTTGCTATCGCTGTCTCACCGATCAGCGTTTTGAATCAACTATTAGAATTCTTTGTCAAGCCGGTGAAGTTCGGGCTGTTTATCTTGACGAGTTTGGTATGCATCGTCAGCGCTATCGGCATTCTCGTCAGCATCTACAACAGCATGAGCGAACGGAAGCGAGACATTGCTGTGATGCGCGCTCTCGGCGCATCGCGAGACCACGTTACTGCCATCATCCTGCTCGAATCGACGATGATTGCAGTGATCGGAGGGGTGGCTGGTTGGTTGATCGGGCATTTGGTCGGGCCTATTAGCAACGCTTGGACCAAAAACACCACTGGGGCCACCATCGACATCTGGAGCACGGTTTCCTCGCAGGAGCTTTGGCTGGTCCCGGGAATGATTTTCATTGGAATTCTCGCGGGTTTGATCCCTGCGGTATCCGCGTACCGAACGAGCGTCGTAGAATCGTTGTAAATGCATCGATTCCCCCCTTCAGAGAGCCCCGTGGGACCGTGGTCGCAGTCGAACAATATCTCAAACCCGAGCTTGCAGCTCAAATCAAACGACTGGATCTCCGCGCGCAAATGGTCGTCAAAGGCTTTTTGCAAGGGATGCACTCTAGTCCCTTCCACGGGTTCTCGGTCGAGTTTAGCGAGCACCGCCTCTACACCCCCGGGGATGATCCCAAGGATATTGATTGGCAGGCCTACGCAAAGACGGAACGCTATTACGTCAAGAAGTTTGAAGCCGAGACCAACATCACGGGCTATATCGTGATGGATCTGAGTCAGTCGATGGACTACACGTACCGACAGAAGCTCACCAAGTTCGATTATTGCGTCTGCTTAGCCGCGGCCTTGAGCTATCTCATGCTGATGCAGCAGGACCCGGTTGGGTTGGTGACCTTTGACAAGAAGATTCGAGCGAACCTTCAGCCCAAATCGAGGCGAAGCCAATTCGCTGCCATCTTAAGTCAACTCACCAAACTGAAAGTGGCAGGTGAAACAGAGTTAAAGGCTCCGTTGTTGCAATTGGCTTCGATGCTCCGACACCGGTCGTTGATCATGTTGATGAGCGATCTCCTAGCCGATGTCGATCCGACGCTCGATGCCATTCGTGTGCTGAAACATGCAGGGCATGACGTGATCGTGTTTCACGTCCTCGATGAAGCCGAAGTTGCCTTTCCCTTTCAAGGCCTTGTGCAATTGGAGGATCCCGAGACGGGAGACTCGATGAGCGTCAATGCCGATGACATCGGAAACGAGTACCGCGAGAACATTCAGCGTTTTCGCGATCAATTAAAAAAGGGCTGCAATGAGTCCAAGATCGACTATGTGCCACTCGATACCAGCATGCCTTACGACAAGGCCATCACGGAGTATCTCTTGAGCCGTCGCAATCGGTTTTAGGAACGTCCTTAGGTGCCCGCGTGTGCGGAACCAGACCGAGGACCAATCGCAACGAACAAGTCCATTTAAGGAACTGCCGTTAAGAATCCGCCAACCGACTACACTCTGCCGCAGATGAGAGTCGCGTTATGGCCACCGAAGCCGAAACTGTTATTCATGGCGATGCGGACCTGTGTCTCTCTCGCTTGGTTCGGTGTGTAGTCGAGGTCGCAGTTCGGATCCGGTGTATCCAGATTGATCGTTGGAGGAATCACTCCGTGATAGCATGCGAGGATCGAAAGAATCATCTCGATGCTTCCACTGGCCCCCAATGCGTGCCCCAGGTGCCCTTTGGTGCTCGAGATGGCGACTTTGTAGGCAGCATCTCCGAAAACACTTTTCACCGCGACCGTCTCCGCCTTGTCCCCGAGGGGAGTACTGGTTCCGTGCGCGTTGATGTAATCGACGTCTTCGGGTTTGATCTTTGCATCGCGGAGCGCATTGAACATAGCGCGACCTGCACCGCGGCCTTGCTCATCCGGGGCCGTGATGTGCCCTGCATCGCAAGATCCCCCGTATCCGAGAATCTCACCATAGATCGTAGCGCCGCGTCGTTTAGCGTGCTCGATTTCTTCAAAAATAAGAACACCGCAACCTTCGCTCAACACGAATCCATCGCGATCGGCGTCGAAAGGTCGGCTCGCTTTTTCAGGAGCATCATTTCGCGTCGACAGTGCTTTCATGTTCGCAAAGCCAGCGACACCCATCGACGTGATCGCCGCTTCGGTTCCACCGGTCACCATCACGTCGGCTTCGTCGTATTGGATTGCTTTTAAAGCATCACCCATCGCGTTGTTGCTGCTCGCGCAGGCCGTCGCGACGGCGAAGTTGGGACCTCGCAACCCATATTGGATCGCGATATTGCCACCCGCCGCGTTCAGCATCATTTTCGGGATGGTGAACGGACTGACTCGATCAGGCCCTTTGCTAAAGAGCCGAAACATCTGCTCTTCGATCTCGTTGAGCCCGCCGATTCCAGACCCGAGGATAGCGCCGCAGCGGTATGGATCTTCTTTCGAAAAATCCAATCCGGAATCCCCCACTGCTTGATAGGCAGCTGCCATCGCAAACAAGGTAAAACGATCCAGTCGTTTCACCTCCTTCGCGTCCACCGATGCACCGGGATCGAAGTTCTGGACATCTCCACCAAACTTCACCTTGTGATGCGACGTGTCGATGACAGAAAGAGGGTGGATACCGCTCTTTCCATCCAAAATCGATCGCCAAAGGTTGGCAATATCGCAGGCTAAGGGGGTGACGCATCCAAGCCCGGTTACAACGACACGACGTTTCATTCAGATCCCAAGAACGCGAGTGACTCGCTCCAGAACGTGAGTGGCTTGCTCGAAAAAATTAGGCTTGCTGCTTTTCGATGTAGTCGACAGCTTCGCCAACGCGCTGAATCTTCTCGGCGGCATCCTCGGGAATGCTGATGTCGAACTCTTCTTCGAGCTCCATCACCAATTCGACGGTGTCCAACGAGTCGGCGCCGAGGTCATTCACAAAGTGCGTATCGCGACCAATCTTGTCCTTCTCGACGCCCAATTGCTCCGCGACAATATCGATGACTCGTTCCTCAATCGATGCCATAACAGGGTGCTCCCCTCAGCAGTTTTTTGTAATCAGAAGTTGACGAATAGTTAACCTGCTCGAACCCGCCTGATGAGCGGTCCCTCGCAGAGCCAGCAATTGTGGCGAGGCAGAAAGTAACGGATTCTAGCAAAATAGGTCAAGCCATGAAGGGCCTAGAACCGTGGCGAAACCAGAACTTTTGCACCAACAAAAAACCAAGCCATCCGAGTGAGATGGCTTGGTAGCGTTTTATTTTGGGACCGGATGGGTGATTTCAAGCCCTTTCCGTCCGTCGTTTGCAACGGGTCCTGCCGCCGTCTTCCGTTGTTATTGCGGCAGCGAAGCAGGTGGCAAACCAGGCAAGGCTCCGGGCAGAACACCGCCGGCTCCGTTTCCGGAAGGTGCGGATTGCGGCAAACCACTGGGCAACCCCGATCCTGGGAATCCGGCTCCACTTGCATTACCAGTTGGCAAAGGCTGACCAGCTGGAAGTCCGCCAGCTGGAAGCCCGCCGGTTGGGCTTGAGGGTGGAAGGCTGCCAGGAGCGCCAGGCAATGCCGCGACTCGGGTCGCGGGGGCTTCGGGAGTTTGTGCCGCCGGAGCTACGCCAGGCTCATCCAATTTTTCGAAGTTCACGACTTCATACTCTTCTCCGGTCCCGGGATCGACGGCCATCTCACAGACTCGCCATCCAGCAGCTTCTTTGCGAAGAACCCAAAGAACTTCCATCTCTTGCGGTTGCTCCCCAGCGGAAACCGGTGGTTCAATCCACTTCGAAGTCACCAGAATCGCTTCTCCTTGTGGAACGGCGTCTTGGATTTGAAAAGTGGCTTGGGCCGATCCTGGCGGAGCGATTTGGATTCCTTGTCGCGCAATCTCTTCCCGAGCAGCACTGGAGAAAAGTGCGGAGAGCTGTTCTGCATTTCCGGCTCGCATGGCGTCCAAGAAAACGCGGACGATGTCTTTCGGGTCGGTCGGGGTAACGATGTTCGTTCCCGCCGCAGGTAGACCTGCGACTCCCCCTTGGGCGACTGGTGTATTGGCGGCGACAGGTGCGTCGGCAGTTTTGTTGTCACCCCCACCGCATCCAACGGTGAATGCCAACGAAAGAGCAACTGGAGCCCAGAGAATTCGTTTCATAGTTCGGAGTTCCATTCCTAAAGTTTTTTGGGTCGATAAGCCTCGAGAGTCGGAAGAAATAGCCGGGAGGCGAGACTTGCGTCAAGGCTGTTTCTTTTGCCAGCTATCTTCGGTGGATTTCTCGACGTGTCGGAGCCGGTTAATGAAAATCGACACCAGACAGAAAAATCATCCCAATCCGACAAATCGATTCAACTCCTCATGGCCGAACCTCCGATGCCTTCCGAAGTGCGCCTTCGCCGCTTTTCGGTGAAGCGACTCCGTCACGACCCTATCGCGAGGTCCGAGCATGTTTTCATCCTTTGTCATTCGCTCCGTGGCCTGCTTGGCGAGCTTGTCGGTGGCGTTCACCACCCTAGCTCCGTCCCTAGCCCAGCCTAACTCGCAACAGATCCAGTGGATCGATGACTTCCAAACTGCGATCCGATACGCGACGAGCAACAACCTTCCCTTGCTGCTTCACTTCTATGGGGACAATTGCCCTCCCTGTCGGCTCCTCGAGAAAAAGGCATTTCGCGATCCCGAATTGATCGGCAAGATCAACGGACAAGTCGTCGCGGTTCGTATCAACGGCGAAAAACAGAAGGAACTTCGGGATCGCTACCAGGTCACCCGGTGGCCCACCGATGTGTACTTGCTACCCAATGGCGAAGAAGTCTACCGGACCGTGAGTCCGCAAGACCCATCGGTTTATGGTCAAATGATCGACCGAGTCGCACTGCGGCACCGAGACTGGAAGGCGGGTGAGATCGCAGCCGCGCAGGCGAACGAACATCGTCTCGCCAATCGAACATCGACGCAGATCGCGATGGACCGCCGCCCCACTCCCTCCACTTCGATCGCATCCACGGGAAGCCACCCCGTGATGAGCTCGGCACAGACTGCCGCACGGTCCCCATCGGCCAACCAGGCCCCCGCCCCATCGGCCAACCCGACACCCTCTGCAATCCAGCCGATGCTCGCCGCTCAGTCAGCACTCCCACCATCCCAGGATCCGCCATCGATCGCCAGCCAGCGCGTTATCTCCAATCCGCATTTGGCTGCAGGTCCTCTCGTCGTTCCACCCGCTGCAGCGCCGGCCGCGATCGCTCAACCCACACTCGCTGCGCCGACAGCTCCCGATGCCAAGGTCGCTGGCCTGCCTGCGACAACCATCGCAACGCGAACCGCCTCCCAGCCCGAGCCTTCCGTCGGCCTCGATGGCTTCTGCCCTGTCTCCCTTTACCTCGGCGCGAAATCGACCGATCCGAACCGAACGGTGTGGACCGAAGGCTCACCGAAATTTGCCGTCAAGCACCGAGGCCGCATCTACCTCTGCGCGTCAGATGCGTATCGCCAAGAGTTCTTGCGAGCTCCCGACCTCTACGCTCCGTGCCTCAGTTGCTTCGACCTGATTCACTACATCAAAACGCAACAGTTGGTCGACGGCAAATGCGAATTCGGATGCTTCCAAGCCGACACGGGAAGGGTCTTCCTCTTCGCGACGCAAGAACACTGCGATGAGTTTCGTCGTAACGAATCCTACTACAGCCAGTTGATCCAACACAGTTCGGAGCCGGAACGCGTCGCCTCGCAGCCAGATGGTTCGCCCGTGCGATAGTCACGCCGCTCTGAAGGCCTTCCGCAACGATTTACTGCGATCACGTCAAACATGAAAAGCCATCGATCTCGCCGACCTTTCGACTCCGCCCCTGTCGAGCGTTCCTATCGCAATCGGCGGCGTATCCGCCTCGCCAAGCTTTGGTGCAACTATTTGTTCGCTGCGGTAGGAATTGGGATCGGTTCACCGGCTTGGGCGCAGCAGAACGTAATCCACTGGCCACGCCTGGACTTCGTGATACCATTCCAGATCGATAGCAATGGACAATCGCCTCAAGAAGTTTTGCTCGAAGTCTCCGAGGATGGCGGGCAGAACTGGAGTATGTGCTCGCGAGGCGATACTCGTACAAGGCAATTTCAATATCGGGCCGCTCGAGACGGCACCTATATTTTTCGCTTGAAGTCCATCGACTCTGCAGGGAGAAGGTTTATCAATCCAGGGGAGCCTCTTCGGATCGCGGTCGACACGAGCAAACCGAATGCAAGCCTGATCATCGACATCGACCCACGTGGAGAAATGTTGGCGGAGTTTTTGGCCAGTGACAGCGCCTTGGACGCGGCGAATATTTCACTTGAGTACCAAACCGAATCGACAGGGCGCTGGGTGCCCATATCATTCCAATTGAACCAAAGCACGACCCCAGGTGAAGTCTCTGGTTATGGAACTTGGTCACTACCCGATAACGCCAAACAACTGGTCGTTCGATTGATTGCAAAGGACTTGGCTGGGAACGCGACCGAAGTGACTCGGCTGCCTCAGTTGCCAAAGACCGCTGTCCACGGTCTGGGAATGCAATTGGCCAGCCAGCCCAAGGGACTTGCTCCGCAACCGAGCACCGATATTGTATTGAATCCCGTACCTCGCCGGGTTCCATCGACCGGACTGCCCGTTCGAGAGCTCACCGATTCGGAACTCGAGTCGATACGCGGCGGTGACGCGACCATGCTCGCCAACACCAAAAACTCGCAGTCACTGTTGGCGAGAGAGCCAAGCCCCTTCCCCGGTGAATCGATTGGTCACGAGGCCAACAGCCGTTCCCCCGGAGCTACAACGCCGAATGCGAACCCAGCCTCGGTTCCTTCCTTGCCGACGCTTGGGGCACCGCAATCGCCCGCTCGCAAGCCGCTGGAGCAAGAACCGTTGTATGCGAACACTCGTGCCTTCAGTTTGGACTATCGGATCGAGAATGATCCTGGAGCACCGATCACGGAAGTTGAATTGTGGGGGACGATCGACGAAGGGCGGACTTGGGAAGTTTGGGGGCTCGATCCCGATCGAACCAGCCCGTTCGATATTGAAGTCGAGAACGACGGTCTCTTCGGATTCCGCATGGTGATCGTCGGAGCAAATGGTCTGGCTTCCAATCGACCCCGGCCTGGGGATAAAGCCGACACTTGGATTCTGGTCGATACGGTTCCCCCGCAATCGCGATTGGCCAGCGCGTTATACGGCACCGGGAAAGAAGTAGGCTCGCTCGTCATTGAGTACCGAGCCCAAGACGAGTATCTTGGCGAACGACCCATCTCCTTGTTCTATGCCGAGTCCCCAACAGGGCCATGGCAAGTCATTTCGAGAGGGATTCGCAATCAAGGTCGATTTGTTTGGCCCTCCAATCCCAACCTCCCCCCGACGATCTACTTGAAAATGGAAACCGTCGATCTTGCGGGAAACATCACCTCCTCGACCTTGGATATACCCATCCAAGTGGAGGGGATCGCACCGCGTGGCCGAATCCAAGGATTCCGTCCCCTCGCGCGACCCGGGAATTAAGCCTAGCCGCTTAGCTTTCGTGCGGCTGGGGAGCGATGACTCGCACCTCTCCAGGCCTTCCCTGCATCTTGACCAAATCAGTCTTTCCGTCGAGACTCTACCCCTTTGCAATCGCCTATTTGACCAAAGGAAGTTTCTAGTGCCTGCAACCTGCGTGATCGGACTCCAGTGGGGGGATGAAGCTAAAGGGAAATTGGTTGACCTTTTGGCACCTCGCAACGATATCGTCGTGCGCTACCAAGGGGGAGCGAACGCAGGACACACCGTCGTTTGCGGGAAAGAGGTCTACAAGCTGCACCACGTCCCGTCTGGGATCCTCTCCGAAGGGATCATGAATGTGATCGCCCCCGGGGTGGTGATCGAGCCAAATATGTTAATCCGCGAAATCGAAGGGCTCGAGTCGCGCGGCGTAAACCCTCGCAAGAACCTGATGATCAGCGAACGGGCGCACGTCGTTATGCCTTGGCACTTCGTCGAGGACAAGGCAACGAACAAGGCGATGGTTTCCGGCGAGAGCATCGGCACGACCAATCGAGGCATCGGCCCCTGCTACCGCGACAAGGTGGGTCGTACCCATGCATTCCGGTTAGCCGATCTGCTCAGCGATCAAATGGAGACGAAAGTCCGCGAAACCGTCGCTGCGAAGCGAGCGATGCTCGAACCGATCGCCGATCCTGCGGATTTGGAAACACTGGTAGCCGAGAAGATCATCGAGCAGTGCAAGGCTTGGAATGCGATTCTCGGCCCTCTTTCCGCCGACACCACGAATTACTTGCTCGATGCCGTGGATGATGGCAAGAAGTTGCTCATGGAGGGTGCGCAAGGCTCGTTGCTTGACATCGACCACGGCACCTATCCGTTTGTGACAAGCAGCAACGCATCGGGTGTCGGTGTTTCCTCTGGTTCGGGTGTCCCGGCTCGCTGGATCACCAACGTGATCGGGGTGGCGAAAGCCTACTCGACCCGCGTGGGTGGGGGACCTTTCCCGACTGAGCTGCTCGATGCGACTGGACAGAAGATTCGGGACTTGGGACGCGAATACGGGACGACCACCGGCAGACCGCGCCGATGTGGTTGGTTCGATGCTGTCGCGGTTCGCTACACCGCCCGATTGAGCGGCGTGCACTACCTGTCGCTGATGATGATGGATGTCCTCAGCCACTTCGACGAAATCCAAGTCTGTGTGGCGTACGACATCGACGGCGAACGAGTGACCAAATTCCCTTGCTCGGCCGAAGTACTTCGCCGTTGCAAGCCGATTTACGAGACCCTGCCGGGGTGGAATACGGATGTATCGGGCGTTCGCAAGCTGGAGGAATTTCCTGCCAACGCGCGAAAGTACATCGATCGCATTTCGGAATTGATTTCCGTGCCGGTTGGCGTCCTATCGGTGGGACCGGATCGCGAGCAAACGATTTTCCTGATCTAACTGGACAAATTTCGCGCATCGCTTGTTTTCCCATGGCAACGGGGGATCATGGGGTGGAGTTTTCTTCCTCGAAATCCCTTCCCTCGTTCGCGATTTGAGGCAACCATGCGCAAGCGATTTGCACTTCCTTTCTTGTTCGGTTCGGCAGCTCTTGTATCGGGTTTCGCGCTGCCATTTGCGAACCCTTGTGGTGTCGTTGCGGCCGAATCCATCGCCGAATCCATCGCTGTCGTTGCAGATCGCGAAGCAGTGCGAGCCAAGATGGTGACCCAGGGGATCGAGTACCTGAGAAAGGCTCAATCGGAGGACGGATCCTATAGTTCCAAGTCGGGACCGGGTATCACGGGGTTGGTTCTCAGCAGTCTTGCAGCCTCGGGCCTCAAGGAGGGGGACGAGACGGTCGACAAGTGCGTGAAGTATCTTCTCAGCACACGGCGCGATAACGGCGGTCTCTTTGCCGAGGGATCCAAGCACGCGAACTACGAAACGTGCTTGGCACTCTCTGCCTTCAGCCGGCTCAATGTCGATGGCAAGTACGAAAAATTGATTGCGGATGCTCAAGCCTTCTTGAAAAAGGAGCAATGGGACGAAACAGAAGGTCTCGAATCGAGCGATGTCCGATTCGGAGGCGCTGGCTATGGAAGCAAGTCGCGGCCTGACCTCTCCAACACTGCATTTTTGATCGAAGCGCTTCGCGAATCAGGCGTTGCGGAAGACGATCCAGCGATCCAACGAGCGCTCGCTTTTGTGTCCCGATGCCAGAATCTGGAATCCCCCAATAACAACACACCGTTCGCATCCAAGTCCAACGATGGAGGGTTCTATTACACCCCCGCGAATGGCGGCGAGTCGATGGCGGGCGTCGAAGATGGAACCGGAGCTCTCCGATCGTATGGATCGATGTCGTACGCTGGATTAAAGAGCATGATCTTCGCTGGCGTGAACAAAGAGGATGTTCGCGTGAAGGCGGTCAAAAGTTTCTTGACAAAGAACTACACAGTCTCCAGCAACCCAGGAATGGGAGAGACGGGGCTTTATTACTATCTGCAAACGATGGCCAAAGCGCTGAACGCCGTGGGAGATGACACCTTCGAAGCGGCCGATGGCCCCAAAGACTGGAAGACCGATTTAGTAAAGCAGTTGGAGAAGACCCAGCGACCAGACGGTTCCTGGGTGAACGAATCCGTCCGTTGGATGGAAGGGGATCCTAACTTGGTCACCGGTTACTCCCTCCTGACCCTTTCCCATCTGAAGTAGTCTATTCAGTACGAAAGAATCGCGACGCGGCATCGATGGTTTGTTCGATGTCGCTCATGGTGTGGGTGGCGCTAACAAAGAGCGCTTCGAATTGACTGCAAGGCATATAGATTCCTTGGTCAATCAAACTCCAAAAGTATCGGGCGAAGCGTTTGCGATCGGATCGGTCCGCGCTGGGCCAATCGATCACGGGAGACTCGTTGAAGAAAAGGGTCATCATGCTTCCAACACGCTGCAATTGCGTGGGGATCCCGTGCGCCTTGGCGGCCGATTGAAGCCCTTCTCCGAGCGTCGAACAGATCTTTTCTAAATGCTCATAGGGGGGATTGTCGCGAAGCAACTCCAGTGTCTTGGCACCGGCTGCGGTGGCGAGCGGATTGCCCGCCAATGTACCGGCTTGGTAGACTTTCCCCGCCGGCATTACGTTATCCATAATCGATGCTTTGCCGCCGTAAGCAGCGAGAGGCATGCCCCCCCCGACAATCTTGCCTAACGTCGTCATATCCGGGTCGATACCAAAGAGGGACTGCGCCCCGCCGTACGCAACCCGAAAACCGGTCATCACTTCGTCGAAGATCAAAACGGCACCATCTGCTTTCGTCAGCTCCCGCAGGGCCTTCAAAAATGCAGGGGTAGGAATGACCGTTCCCATGTTCCCAACCACAGGCTCCAGAATCACTGCAGCGATGGTATGTGGATGCTGCGCAAAAACATTTTCAAGAGCCGGGACATCGTTGTAGTTTAAGACAATCGTGTCCTGCGAAGTCCCCGTGGTAACACCTGGTGAATCCGGTACGCCGAGAGTCGCAGCCGCAGATCCCGCCGAGACGAGTAACGAATCGACGTGACCATGGTAGCAACCCGCGAACTTGATGATTTTGGAGCGACCTGTTGCACCGCGGGCAACCCGAATAGCGCTCATGGTGGCTTCGGTCCCACTGCTGACCAATCGGACGCGTTCCATGCTCGGAACGGCCGCTAGGATCAATTCGGCCAAGTGGGACTCGCGTTCGGTGGGTGCACCGAAGGACGTACCTTTGGCCGCTGCCTCGGTGATCGCTGCCAGGACTTCTGGATGGGCGTGGCCGAGGATCATCGGTCCCCATGAACCGATGTAATCGAGATAGCGATTGCCGTCGACATCGTAGAGGTGCTGGCCTGACGCGTGATCGATAAAGAGCGGAACACCGCCGACAGCTCCAAAGGCTCGGGCGGGAGAATTCACACCACCAGGGATCAATCGCCGAGCTCGTTCAAACGCTCGAACACTTTTCTCGCGACTCACGTTCTACTCCAATCCATGTCTACTAGTGGAACCCCTACCAGCCCATCACCATGTTGGACTCAATGATCCGCCGCGCTTTTTCCAGATCCGAACCTGTCTCCGCCATATACAACCGAATGGCATGCAGTTTGTCTCCCGAGGATTTCGACAAGCAATCGCGGGCGATGGAGCAGATGTCGACGCGGCGCCCGGGCACTCCCAATACCGATTTGGAGATCACCCAAGAATTGCGGGGCCGTTTCGTCATCCTCACGACTTGATCGTGAGGATAGGCGTCCGCAAGGGTATCGCGCGCGGCGGCCTCGTCGTCAGCCCAAGTAATGAATATGTGAGAATCGGTTTCGATTTCAAACAGCGGCATCGTCGTGGATTGGATGTTGGAGTTACGAGGGTAAACCGCCTAGGAGATCGCATAGTAACCAACGAAGCTCAAATGTCGAACCTCATTTCGTAAGGATTAGTTTTCCCTGCTTGGTTTTTCGAAGCCGATACAACTGACCCTCCAATTCGATCCAGAGCTCGTCCGCCTTTTCGGACAAGACATCGAAGGAAACCGGGTTCAAAATGGTCCCCGGGCGATGCTGAGGACATCGAGCGGCACTTTTTTCCATCCGATCCGCCTCCAACTGCTGGCTCGCTCCCCCCGAAGCTCCCCCATTGGTAACGAACGACTCCATCGGATCTGTCATGATTTCACCAGCCACTGCTCCCATCATCCGTTCGCTCCCCCAGCTGCTACCAATGTGCTGTCACCCCCAAAAGATATCTTAACTGAGACTCAGTTTCAACATGGCGCAAGGCATTTTTTGCATCAAAGACTGTGTAAAACCGCCAATAGAAGTCGGAACTAGGCCCTGAAGAGCCTTGATTGCGTGCTATTTCATGAACCCGCCACTCGCAACCCGCCACTCGCCGCCAGGCATTGGTTCGGGCTCTGCAGAGGTACAGCCCGAACGAATGGGTTTCCATCTGGATGCCCCAAAAAAAGACCCAACGAGCTTGTGGCATCGATGGGTCTTCGTGGAATTGTACGCCCGGTGAGAGCGATTGTCCGGGTTTGGGGCTATGCGGCCGCTTTGCCCGGCCCCTTGGCCTTCGCGTTTTGCTCTCGCTCGACGAAGTACAGCAAGATCGGAGCCGCGACGAAAATCGAGCTATAGGTACCGACGATAATGCCGACGAGCAAGCAGTAGGCGAAACCGTGGATTCCTTCACCGCCAAAAATGTACATCAACAAGATCGCAACAATGGTGGTGGACGAGGTCAACAACGTTCGACTCAACGTTTGCGTCACGCTCTGGTTGATCATCGCCTTGGTCAAACGCGGGCTCTTACCCTTCACTTCTCGAATCCGGTCGAACACGACGATCGTGTCGTTGAGGGAGTAACCGATGATCGTCAAGAACGCAGCCACAATGGTGAGGGAGATTTTGAAATCCTCGATCAGCAGGAAGCCGAGCGGACGGAAGAGCCAATGGCTAACCGCCACAAAGCACAAGGTGATCAACACGTCGTGGATCAGACCGATAACCGCAGCGATACCATACGCCAACTTTTGGAATCGGAACCAGATGTATGCGGCAATAAACACCAAACTGAGGAACAAACCGGCCCAAGCTCGCTGCTGCATCTCGGTGGCCACACTTCCCTCAATCTTGCTGATCGATTGCCAAACGGGTTGGGAACGAATTTGCTCTCGCAACTTATCCCCGATCGCTTGCGTGGTATTCGCGTCAAAGGGGAGGTAAACCGTCCAGTCCTTGACCGGAACCGATGACTCGGGTGTCCAGTTTTCCACGCCGTTTGCCAAGAGTTCAATTTGTGGCTCCACCAGCGTGGTATTGATCGCTTGAGCAGCCCGAATCAAAGCCTCGCGCAATTGGCTGGCGTTGATCTTGGCTTCCCCATCGGAAGTACTCGTGTGGAACTGCAACGAAAGCTTGCTGCGGACGGCAGGTGCATCGGCAGGGACATCGGCACTTGCTGCTGGCGCAACAGGAGTTGCCTCTGCTGGGGGCACGGTGCTTGACGGAATCGCCGACTCGGGTGCAGCGTCTTGTTTCGGAGCACTGTTGTCGGCAGGTGCGTTGTTCGCATTGGATGCTTCTGGGGCCGGAGTTGTGGTTCCTCCTGTCGCTGGCTCTTGCAGAGCTACCAATTTTCCGGTTCGGAGCGACCCTAACGATGACTGCGCGTTGGCGACGTTGACATCCACGTCGTAGGTCACCAGCCGAGCAGGGCCTCCTTCTGAAAATCCCTTGAGCAATCGATCCGCGACTTCTTTTTGATCCTTCAGCGAAACATCCAGCTTGTACACGGAGTCCTTGGGAACTCCCTCCATCGCGACATTGATCAACGTGGTCTGGATGGGAAGCCCCTCGGTATCGGCATCAAAGGTCTTATTCACGACGGCTCGCACATCGTCTGCATCCACTCCCTTGTCGAGAGAGAAGACGATCGAGGTACCGCCGTTGAAATCAATATCCAAAATCTGACTGCCCCGCAGGAATGTCGCGACCAATCCGATGACAATCAAGGTGCCCGATACCGCATAGGCCACGTAACGCTGCTTCATGAAGTCGACATCGCCAATTCCGAAGACGGCGCGCTTTGCCGAGTTGACGTAGTCCGCCATCCCCAGCCACAAAAAGCCCGTTCGTTCGCAAATCTCAAAGAGCTTGTGAGTAAAGTAAACGGCGGTGAACAAACTGATGACCAGACCGATGATCAACGTTACCGCAAAACCCTTGATCTGCTCGGTACCGACCCAATAAAGGACCAGTGCCGTGATCAACGTCGTTAAGTTGGAGTCGAAAATGGTCGTCCACGCACGGTCGAAACCATTGCGAATCGCCAATCGCGGGGTCGCCTTGCGATCCCGCTCCTCGCGGATCCGCTCGAATACGAGGACGTTGGCGTCCACGCTCATACCGACCGACAGGACCAAACCAGCTAAGCCAGCGAGGGTCAGGGGCTGTCGGATCAGGATCATCACCGCCAGGATCATCGCCAAATTCAGGAGCAAGGCGAGAGTCGCAATCAACCCGCTGAATCGGTAGTAGGCCACAACGAGCAGAATCGTCGTTGCGAGGGCTATGGCACTCGAGTACCCACCCTTTGCAATCGCGATTTGCCCCATGCTCGCACCGATCACGTTCTTGCTGACCGGTTGTCGAGAAAGGACACCGGGCAAGGCACCTGCGTTGAGGATGTCGACCAATCGCTGCACGTCGGTCTCCGAGAAATTCCCTTGGATAACCCCGTTGGCACTGATCGTGTCGTTCAGGTTTGGAGCCGAAAGGACATTGCCATCGAGCAAAATAGCCATACGGCGTTTGAAGTCGCGGCTGGCGTCGGGTAAATTCGCTCCCGTCAACTTGAGCATCTTGCTCGCTCCACCGGTCGACATCGTAAAGGCGACTTCGTAGCCACCTCGCTGTCCGAATGTTTTCGTCGCTCGTTCGAGATCGACCCCATCGACGATTTGATAAGGCTTTCCGGCTCGCTGCAACGCGAGAAGGACGTCGATGCTGTCGATCTTTTGCGACTCAAGCCATGCAGAAAGGTCGCCTGGTCGCTGGCTCGGTGGTGGGTTGACGACGCGGCCGGTCAAGCTATTGCGAACGATGTCGCCATACTGATAACCATCGAATTGTCTTACGCCCGCGTCATCCTTTTGGGCTCCCAGACGTCGCCATAGCCCGGCGACCTCTTCTTCACCGGTTGTTTTGTTCACCAGTTTGACTTCTCGACTCAGCCGCACATTTTGGTCGTCCGAGTCGGCCTGCGCAATCGCTCGATCGATAACGTCCTTGTGATCGTTCATGTTGGCGACGATTCGGAACTGCAAAATCCCGGCCTCGGTGATCAATCGCTCGATTTCGGCGATTTGCGAGTCATCCACGGCGGGAATCGTGATTTCGATCTTATCGTCTCCGTTGGCACGAATGTTGATTTCGAGCGTCCCGGAGGGATTGAGACGATTCATCAGCGGAAAGCGGAAATCCTGGGCCGTCACCTTCGTAGGCGATGTCTTGTCCTCAGCCGAACGATCCACTTCGTAGATCAAATTCGTACCACCGACGATGTCGGGACCGAACAGCAGTTTCGGTGCGTTGCTGACAAACGTTGGCATCACCAGCACGAGAGCCGTCAGCAACATTACGAAGCTGATCGCGGTGAAACCACCCGTATGGGTTGGCATCCGAAGGGCTTTGGCAAGCGTCCGGCCGACAAGGAACGGAATTCCGAGCGCCAGGACGAAGAGCACCAAATTGAACGCGCCCGATTTCCAATCGGAAACGCTCGCGGTCCCGTCCCCGAGAGTGGGGGCTGACGATTGAGCTAGATAGAACAGTTGATCAAGCATTGAAGGGTCCGTGCCAAATGGAATCGACTTGTAGGGTAAGCTCGTCTCAGTCGCTACGCTTCGACGCTTCGGATGGATGCACGGTCAACTGTAAGTCGTGTGTTGGTACTTTCGTCAACTCTCACAGTAACCGTCCCAGCCTCGGCATTGATATTCGCTACGACCCCGTGGATGCCTGAGCTCATAACCACGCGATCGTTTTTCTTCAAATTGGCCAGACGTTCCTGCAACGCTTTCTGCGCTTTCTTTCCTGGTTTGGGAACCAGCAACAAAACGACATACAACGCAACAAACATCAACAGGATAAGATTCAACGGATTATTGAAAAATCCATCCATGAATCCCGGAGTTGGTTTCCCATTTCCCGTAGCCGAGGACCCAAGGCCGCGATCCGCAACCGCACCGCTTTCCTTCGAGCCTGCTTCCGTGTCCCCCTTGCTCTCGCCAGTCGCAGCGGGAGCGGAGGAGATCGTCGGAGCCTGCGATACCGGAGAAGCCGGTGTTGTCAAAGGAGTTTCGGCCGATTGGCTGCTACCTTCCTGAGTCGCCGCCAAAAGCGAAAGGGCCCGGAGTTCGTCCACAGGGACGACCCCTAGCACCAAGCTCATTGCGATGATCGAAGGTACGAAACGACCCATTTGGGGGGCTTGCCTCTCGAGGAAGGTCCAGATTTGATAGAAACCACGCAGTTTACGGGGAGAAAAAAATAGTCACAAGTCCAGACTGGACGACTTGCCCCACAAGATCCCGACTGGAGAATGGCAAGCTCGGCAGATTGCGCTGGGTTTGAGGCGTCACTGAAAGGGCTAAGTGTTTATGCAACGCGCGTCGCTTCGATCGATCCGAATTCTCACCGCGATTTCTATGGGAATCGCCATCACCGCCGGAGGCTTTGACGGGCCTCTTTCACCCTGGGGCCACACGAAGGAACCGTCGACCGAGACGGTGAAAGGATCTTTATCCAGGCTTCAAGCCGATATTGCCTACCTTGCAGCAGACGAACGCCAAGGCAGAGCGGCCGAGACAACAGGCCTGCGTGAAGCCGCGGACTTTCTGGCGGAACGGTTCGCCAAACTTGGCCTCAAAACCGAGCTCTTCGAGGGTACTCCCTTCCAGAATTTTTCCCTCGACGGCCCCCTCCAAACCCCACCAGAAAAAAATCGTATCGAGATCCGCTCAGGGAACAAACCTTCCACCTCCCTGAAACTCGGCATGGATTATCAGCCCCAAACACTGGGCAAGAACGGATCCTTTGACGCTGAAGTCGTTTTTGTCGGCTACGGCATCACCTCGAACGAAGAGGTGGCCTACGACGATTACGCGGGAATCGATGTAACGGGTAAAGTCGTCGTTGTCCTCCGGAAAGAACCACAGGCCGACGATCCCAAAAGCCCTTTCGACGGTACCGAGCCATCTCAGCACGCGCTGTTCACCACGAAAGAAATCAACGCTGCCAAACATGGGGCCGCTGCGGTTATTCTCGTCAATGACGCGAAAAGCGACCGCGATGCCCCCGACACCATCTTCCCCCTCGGCACCGGGGGAGGACTGATCAAAGACCAAGTCCCCACCCTGTTCATGAAACGCTCGTTACTCGCGAACTGGTTTTCCCAAGCAGGCATATCGCTTGAGGAAATCGAAAAGGCGATCGACGGTGATTTGAAACCCCGTTCCTTTACATTCCCGGACCTGCACATCTCCGGCGAAATCGCCATTGAGAAGGCAAAGATTCCATCGTTCAACGTCCTCGGTCTCCTTCCCGGGCAAGGTGATTTAGCGGACGAATATGTTGTCATCGGTGCCCACTACGACCATGTCGGTATGGGCGGCCCAGGCTCGCTCGCCCCGGGAACTATCGCTGTGCACAACGGCGCTGATGACAACGCTTCCGGAACCGTCGCGCTCCTCGAGACAGCTCTGCGAATGAAAAACGCCTACGATCAAGCCGGCGATCGACCTCGGCGCAACATCTTGTTTATTGGTTTTTCAGGTGAGGAACGCGGGCTCCTAGGAAGCATTTATTATTGCAATCATCCACGCTTTGAATTGGAGAAGACCGTCGCCATGCTGAATATGGACATGGTCGGCCGGCTTCAAAACGAGGAACTCACCATTTATGGGACGGGAACCGCAGTGGAGTTCGAAGCCATGATCACGAAAGCCAATGAGTCGCTAGCATTCCGCTTGGAGAAATTGCCAGAAGGAATGGGGCCGAGCGACCACCAATCTTTCTTTATGAAAAACATTCCGGTTCTCCACTTTTTCACCGGACTTCACGACGACTACCACCGACCAACTGACGATTTCGACAAAATCAACCTCATCGGAATCGACCGCATAACCGATATGGTTTCACAATTGGCGGAAGAGATTGCGTTCAACCCTGCGAAACCCTCCTTCGTGAAGGTGCGCGGGATAGCGAATCCTCAAGCCAACCGCCCACGAGGCATTCGACTCGGCGTTCGACTGAATGAAACCTTGGTCGAAAGAACTCTTCCCGGCTCGCTCGCTGAGAAAGCTAGCATTCGGAAAGGGGATCGACTGATCCGGATCGGCGATACGCCGGTCTCGGAGCGAGCGGATGTCGACCGCGCCCTGCGATCGCTCGCACCCGGAAAAGAAACGGTCATCGAGGTGGAACGAAGTGGCGAGAAAGTTCAGTTGAAAGTGACTGTTCCCGAATAGATCGCTATTTACGCCATTTGTAACAATTGTCAGAATCGCGGGTGGACTGGGTAAATCATGGTGACCCTAACATCCGCACCGGCGATCGACGGATCGATTGTCGTTTGAAAAAACGTTAGTGAACATTCACAACCACTTAGCAAGGAGTGCTCGAAAGTGCATTTTCGAATTTCTCTCGCGACCGTCGCTCTGATGGGGATTTGCTCTGCCTCCGCAATGGCACAAGCTCCCGCCGCGAACGCTCCGCAATCCGCACAACCGCAACAACCTCAGGGCCCTAAGACAGGTGCGACCTCGGTAGCTTTGGTCGATGTCGGCTTCCTTTTGAAAAACCATCCCACGATGAATGCGGAGATGGAAAAGATCAAAGCGGAAATGCAAGCAGCCCAAGACCAAATCGAAGCTCGCCGCAAAGAACTTCTTAGCCAAAGCGAAGCCATTGGCAAGAACCTCGAATCCTCGAGCCCCGAATTCAAACAAAAGCAAGAAGAGCTTCTCAACGCTGAAAGCAAGCTTCGCGTCGACTTCATGGGCAAGGAGAAGGAGTTTGCCGAAAAGCAAGCTGGCGTGGTCTACAAGTCCTATAAAGACATCACCACGGCTATCAACTCGGTGGCAGACTACTACAAGTTCGATTTGGTTTTGCGATTTAGCAAAGAACAAAACGAGATGGACTACAAGAAACCCCGGACCGTGGACTTCGGAATTCAACGCGATGTTGTCTATCAGTCTCCAGGAATGGATTTGACCGACATTGTGCTTTACGTTTTGAGGAACAATGTTCAGGCATCCCCTGCTGCGGTTAAACCAGCTGTCCCCCAAACAGCAACCCGACCCGGTGTCGGACCACAACGGTAACATTCCGTCGCTGGCAGTCCGTCGGACGGATCTTATCGTTCGACGGATACGACCAGCTGCGGGAGTTAAATCCAGAAGAGTCCACACACGCCCACTGTGAGCGACATGATGTCGCTCTCCTTTCTGAACAAGTTATTACCCCTAAGGTTCGAAACGGATTTCGACCTCGCATGCAGCCACTACGATTCCAACAAACAATTGAGCACGTCACCCGCGTTAGCGGGCGTGGCTATTGGTCCGGACGTGCCAATACGTTGACCTTCCTGCCGGCACCGGCGGGAACGGGGATCGTTTTTCAGCGCAATGACCTGCCAGGACGTCCGACAATCGAGGCCCACGCCGCCCACCGTCGCGAAACCCAATTGCGAACCACACTCGAGCAATCCGGCGCCCACGTTGAAATGGTCGAGCACGTGCTCGCCGCACTCTACGCGCTCGATATCGACAATTGCATCGTCGAGTGCGACGCTCCTGAAATGCCTGGTATGGATGGCAGTTCGCTCTCCTTTGCACTGGCCATTGAACAGGCGGGTGTTCGGTGCCAATTCGAACCTACCCAGTCGGTCGTAGTCGAAGAGACGATCAAACTGGGGGATGATCAGCAATGGATCATGGCGATCCCGTCGGCAGATGTGGGAATGACCATTCGATACGAGTTGGATTACGGCCACTCAAGCAGTATTCCCAAGTCCGAATCGACCCTTCCCATCGATCGCTCCACTTTCACTCGGCACGTCGCCCCCGCGCGAACCTTCCTGGAAGAGCATGAAGCCAAGATGCTTCAGACGAAAGGAATCGCTTCGCACGTCACCTACCAAGACCTTGTTGTCTTCGGTTCCGACGGTCCGATCGATAACTCGCTTCGATTCGACGACGAATGCTCGCGGCATAAATTGCTCGACGTCGTCGGCGATCTGGCTCTCTGCGGGTGGAGAATCCAAGGAAAAGTCATCGCGCATCGAAGCGGTCACCGCTTGAACGGGATGCTCGCCGCAGCATTGTTCGAGACGGGACGCGCACAGCAGTTCCAATCGTCCCTAAACCATAAAACTCATGTCGCGAGGAACGCAGCTTGATCCGCCCTTCAACGCATCATCACGTTTTTCGCACTAGATTGACGCTTAGTCTGGGAAGTGAACCATGCCAACAATCATAGCCCACACCGCTGTGGTAGATCCTCGCGCCGAACTCGATGACGATGTTCGCATCGGACATCATTGCGTCATTGGCGCGAATGCGAAAATCGGGCGTGGTACACGTCTCGAAAACAATGTCACGATCACCGGTCACACAACCATTGGCCGCGATAATCGCTTCTTCCCGGGATGTGTCATAGGCGGTGAGCCTCAAGATCTCTCCTACCAGGGATCGCCCACCCAAGTCATCATCGGCGACGGCAACGTCTTTCGCGAATGCGTCACCGTGAATCGGGGCACCGAGAAAGATGAAGGGACCACCCGCATCGGCCATAACTGCTACCTGATGGCAAACTCGCACGTGGCCCACGACTGCCTCGTCGAAGACCGTGTCATCATGGCGAATACCGTCATGCTGGGAGGGCACGTGAAAGTAGAACACGATGCCACCTTGAGCGGCGGCGTTGCGGTGCATCATTTTGCTTCGATTGGCTGCTACGCCTTCGTCAGCGGACTTTCACGGGTATTGCAAGACATCCCTCCTTTCATGCTCGCCGAGGGATTCCCGGCTCGTCCTCGTTGTGTCAACGTCGTCGCATTGAAGCGAAAGAATTTCTCGACCGCTTCCATTCGCGCGATCAGCGAAGCTCACAAATTACTTTACCGATCCAAAGTCGGTGTCAAGCATGCTCGTGAGATTCTGCAAGGTGATGGCGGGCTGATCCCCGAATTGGAAACCCTCTTCGCCTTCATCGACGAGTCCAATTTGGGCAAGCATGGTCGCGGACGTGACCGCCGAAGCTCGTCGAGCTCGGGCGGCGCCAGCGCCGCAGCGGCTTAGGTTCTGCTGGAAATCCTCTAACGAACAACACTCCAAATGAGTATCGCAGGGAAGCTACCACGCATCGCTGTTATCGGCGGCGGTCACCTCGGACGGATCCACGCTAAACTCCTCGCGGCGAACGACCAATGCCACTTCGTCGCCGTCGCCGATCCATCTGCAGCTTCCCGGGAACTGGTGCAATCGACACTCAAGCTGCCGACCGTAGAAGACTACCGCGACCTAGAACACCATATCGACGGCGTGATCATCGCAGCTCCCACGTTTCTGCACCACGAAATCGGCCGTTGGTGTCTGGAACGAGGCATCCATGTGTTCATGGAGAAACCGATCGCGGCTTCGACCGAACAAGCCCATGAGCTGGTGGTCTTGGCATACGAAAACCATGCCACTCTGCAAGTCGGACACGTCGAACGATTCAATCCGGCCTGGAAAACGGTCTGTGCAACCACACGGAGTGAGTCGGTGCGTTATATCGAGGCCGTTCGCGAAGGAGCCTACTCGGGACGCAGTACCGACATCGGAATCGTGATGGATCTCATGATCCATGACATCGACTTGATCCTCAGCCTTATCCAATCGCCTGTAGAACAAGTCCAAGCGTACGGTTGGCAAGTGCTCGGACAGCACGAGGACTTTGCCGTCGCACAACTCCGGTTCCGCAACGGCGCCATGGCGCAACTGCGAGCTTCCCGAATCGCCCAGTCACCCAAGCGGGCAATGAGCCTCTACTGCGAAGATGGCGTCCAACATATCGACTTCGGAACCAGCCAAATCGTCGCGATCGAAGCGCGAGACGAGGTGAAGCGAGGAGAACGGCTCGCCGACGCCCTCCCTGCCGAAGCGCGATCCAAGGTAAAAGATGAGCTCTTCGAATCGTGGCTGCATCGAACCGAAATCCAACCGCCAGCCCATAACGCGATCGGGCTAGAACATTCAGAGTTCATCCAATCGATGCGCACCGGTGAGTCGGTCACTGTCTCCGGACACGCGGGCACCGCAGCCCTCAGTGTCGCTCGGGAGATCCTCGATGCTATGCAGCGAACCAAGCAGTCCGCGTCTCTCTTTCCATCTCCGATCCGGATCGCAGCCTAAGCTGCCCTTCGGACTCGAATCCTACTCTTCGCCGAGCTCGGTAGAAAATTTCTGCCGCAGCTTGCGAATGCGAATGCGATTCCCAGCGGCCTGTGGTGACGCTTCGAATTTATATTCCGCCTCGGCTTGCTTTTGTTTCCCAGTCCGTTCGTACATGCGACCTAGCAAGTAGTGGGCATGGGCATGCCACTTTTGGGTCCCTTCGACATCGAGCGTTCGCTTCTGCAACCAGTCGATCGCCGTCTCGGGTTTGTTCAAGTCCCCGTTTGCCATGGCAGCGAAGATCCCGATATCGAACTTGGACCGACGAAAGAAGCCTTGCGCTTGGAGCAATCGCATCTCAAATCGTTCGATCGGCTCGTAAGGACTTCGAACCATCCCAAGCTCTTGCTGGATCATCCGATCGGTCATCAAGTCTTTCAGGGTTTGCTCGTCGACGCGAAAATCCATATAAGTCCGCAACGCACCATCGGCTTCGACCGTGCTTTCAAATTGCCCGTTGAAATGCAATTGCCGTGCGCGGCTGATGGGGGTGTCCATGATGAACACACCGTATTGATCCATGTACTGCATCGAGAATGGCGACTGTTCGTCCAGTCTTTGGCGCAGCGAGATGTTATAAACGTGACTTAACCAAGGGACATTCCATAGCCGAATGGAAAGCGTTTCATCCAGCTTCTGAATCCGCTGTTCCAACGCATCGGCATCCATGCTGATGCGAATTCGGTTATCGCCCGTGAGAGAACGTTGAAGCGTGAACATCGACCGAAAAACGGCAAACGGTTCGCAGTCGATCATTGCGATGAGCTTGCCCAAGTCCGCTTGCTCGACCGGGTATTCAAAGAAACCTGCGATCTTCGCGCGTCGCAACACTTGTGGGTTGCTCTTGGCTTCTCGAAGGGTCGCGATCCCATCCCCCGACTGACTGGGAATGGGCATGCCCCATTGCGGTTCGAATAGGTAGAGCTCCTCGCCGATCGGCACTCCGATGCACCAAGGTCTCACCGAGGCATTCTCAACCGCGCCGGACGGACTGGGCAACGCCAGCACCACGCTATCGATGCCTTGCGAAAAAAGTAGCTGGGTAAAAACCCGCCCGCGCTGCCAACGATCTCCCCGGGCGAACATCATCGTCTGCCACGGAAGCTGTCGATAGATCGGGGCTGTGTCCGAGATGGGGAGGTCAGGATTGGTCAGCAACTGCTCGACGTCTTTGGGTGCTCCTTCCATCGCCACATTGCAAATGGTCCAATCAAAGAGCTTGAGAGCCGTCTCCAGTCGCAGCCCTTCTTCAGGCGGTAATGTTTTTTGCTGAGCAGCGAGCCAATCCAGGAAAAGGCCGTCCCGGTACGGCTGCTCGAGAACCCACCCGGCGACTTGGCTCAGCATCTGGCACTGCAGCAAGTATTCGCATTCGGGTTCGCCAAACTCGATTTCCTTCATCCGTTTCGAAAAGTCGATCGTGAGAAGACTGGGAGCAATCGAATTGAGCAACTCCGGAGACTTCCATTCCGGCGGATTCTGAACGCTCTTGGACCAAGTGTTGAGTTGGTAGCGAATCTCCTTTAGCGCGGCGATTCGATCCAACCGAATCAATTGAGGGAGGTATCGAAAGGCCTCGCGAATCGTATCCTTCCGCTCCTGCGATAGCGTCTTGGCCGCTTGGATCTGCTGCAGCTCTCGCTGGTTCTTGTTTTCGCAACCAGGAAGAAACAGGGATGCTCCCGCCAGCCATCCCGTGAAAATAGAGGTTGTTACGAATCGTCGTTTCATAAGCTTTGGAGCGGCGAGGATGAGTAGGAGTGGCGGAACTGCGTATTACGTTAACCAAGGTTTCGTGGTTCGCCAAATGGTATGGACCCGACTCAGCACCCCTTCGAATGCATCGAGCGGGACCATGTTCGGGCCATCGCTAGGGCTTTGACTCGGATCCGGGTGCGTTTCAAAAAAGAGGCCGTCGACCCCGACCGCAGCCGCCGCGCGGGCCAACGGTTCCACCATCGCGCGATTTCCCCCGGTCGCTCCCCCAAGTCCACCCGGCTGTTGTACCGAGTGGGTGGCGTCGAAGAGAACCGGCACCCCTAAGGCCCTCATCGCCGGGAGACCTGTCATATCATTGACCAAACGGCCATAGCCAAAAAACGTACCCCGTTCACAGAGCGCCAGCCCCGGCGCGCCGCTGCTCCTAGCCTTTTCGACAACGTATTGCATGTCCGACGGAGCCATGAACTGCCCCTTCTTCACGTTGAGCGGTCGACCTGTTGCCGAGCAAGCCACGATGAGGTCGGTCTGCCGTGCGAGAAACGCCGGGATCTGAAGCAGATCGCAAACCTCCGCGACCACCGCTGCTTGATCGGGCAAATGAACGTCCGTGGTGACCGGGCAACCGACCCGCTCTTTCACCTTCGCGAGGATCTCTAAGCCAGCATCGATCCCAGGTCCTCGATCCGCTTTAGCGCTGGTACGATTCGCTTTGTCAAACGATCCCTTGAACACGTACGCGATATCCATCGCGTCGCACATGATCTGAACCTGCTGTGCGATTTGCAAACAGAGGTCGAGCGATTGCAGGACGCACGGCCCTGCAATCAGCAACATGCGATCGGAGGGGAGCGTATGGTTGCCGATCGTAAAGCTCTTCATCGTTTGTCACCCTTCCTAGCGGCGGAATTCATGGATCTCCATTCAACGGAAAAAGGTCGCAAGACAATCTCCTGCGACCTTATCAGCCCCATACCGGTTGCGAACACGCGAGCGGCTGTTGGATCAGTCGATCGCGAGCTTCAATAGAATCGCCGGTTGCCGTCCCTACACCCGTTCGCTTAAGAACGGTAGAGAGATCAAGGTCCCGTCTTTGTCGCGACACTCTAGATCCAGATGCTCGGGGAACAATGTATCACTGCCGAGAATCAAGATATTCACGCCAGTCGATTCCTCAAGCTTGATCAAGTCTCTACGCTTCCGGTTATTGAGATACGCGGCAACGTTCTCACTGACCTTGACGACTACCCTAGCGGCATTCGACATCTGGCAAGCCATCATGATCAACCGGGTTACCTCGATCGACATGCTCTCGGCGGTCTTCACGAGCGACCGGCCTCGGCAGCAGGGGCAATCCTCGTAAACGCTTCGCTTGAAACTGGGGCGAATGCGTTGCCGTGTCATCTCGATCAATCCAAAAGGACTGGTACGAAGGATCTTGGTCCTCGCTCGATCGCGTTTCATCGCATCGCGGAGCGTCTTCTCCACTTTGCGGCGATGGCTTTCTCTTCGCATATCGATGAAGTCATTGACGATGACTCCCCCCAAGTCGCGAAGACGCAATTGTCGTGCGATTTCCTTCGCGGCCGCGACGTTCAGGTGGTACGCGTTTTCCTCGGCGTTCTCATCTCCTCCTCGGAAATTACCACTGTTCACGTCGACCGCCACGAGCGCCTCGGTTTGGTCGATGACGATCGATCCGCCACCCTTGAGCGGAACCACACGTTGATGGATCCTGGCGATCTCCTGCTCCAATTTGTAATGGTGGAAGAGCGGTTCTTTGCGATCGTACTTTTGAAGTCGATCGGCAAAGCGAGGCATGACCAGTTCCAAAAATTCCTTGGCGCGATTGTACGCGTTTTCTTCGTCGATGATCAATGTGTCGATGTCATCGGTAAAGGTATCGCGAATCGTTCGGATCATGATGTCGCTTTCTTCGTAGACATCGCAGGGAGCCGGCGTGCTCTTGATCCGTTTGACAATCACTTTCCACAAACGGAGTAGGTACGCGACGTCGCGTGAAAGCTCTTTCCGTGTCCGTTCTTGGCCGGCGGTGCGTACGATGAAACCAACCCCCTTCGGGAGTTGCAGTTCGAGCATCATGCTTCGCAGCTTGCGTCGCTCGTCTTCGTCTTCGATCTTGCGACTGACACCGACACGTCCGAGTGCGGGCATCAGAACGAGATAGCGGCCCGGGATGCTGATGTAGGTAGAGAGAGTGGGGCCCTTGGTACCGATTCCCTCTTTGATGACCTGCACCAAAACCTCATCACCCCGTTTGAAGATTTCTTGAATCGGCGGCTTGAACCGAGGGCGGCCGCTGCGGAGTTTTCCGCCGCGTTGTCGGGAATTGCGTCCATTCCGCTTGCCTTGTTCGGACGATTCCTCTTCTCCTTCTTCGTCGTGTTCATCATCGACGCCGGGATAATGGCCATCCATGATCTCATCAGGATCGTAGCCAGCTTGGCGGAAGTATTGTGGTTCGATATCGCTGATATGCAGGAATCCGTTGCGTCCGACGCCGAAGTCGACGAAGGCGGCTTGGATGCTCGGTTCGATATTGACGATTTTGCCTTTGTAGATATTTCCTACCCAATTGTTTTGGCTGGTTCGTTCGGTGTAGAGTTCTTCCAGAACTCCGTCTTCCAGCAGGGCAATGCGGCACTCCTCCATTTGGGAGACATTGATCAGCATTTCCTTTTTCATCGAGGCTTGGTTCCTTTCCATCGCTTCGTCCTTGAAAAGAGCGTCGCGAGTGAATCCGGTTGGATTCTGGTTCATCGGCGTCTTGTCGATCGCTTATGGAGGAGCGACATCGAAGCGTCAAATTTCAAATGGTTGTACTGGGATCGTTAGGCTTGCAAAACGATTTCGGGCACGAGCCCGGCTAATTGATTCATTAAGAAAGCGTCTACTTCGCGCGCCGTGGAGAGACGCAATGCTCTCCAAGCCATCGCTTCGCATTGCCCGATCGTGACCGATCGGATCGCTTTCTTCAGGATGGGAATCGCCGCAGGGGCGATGCTCAACGTGCGAATTCCCATTCCGGCGAGGAGCAGTGCATAAGCAGGGTTATTGCTCATTTCACCGCAAACACTCGTCGACTTATGGTTCTCGGATGCGATTTGCTGTGTTCGCTGAATCAGTCGAAGCACGGCAGGATCACACGCTTGGTAGAGGTCCGCAACCGATTCGTTGCTTCGATCCACCGCGAGGGTGTACTGGGTCAAGTCATTGGTTCCGATGCTGACAAAGTCGATCTCTTCGATGAACCGGTCCAACATCAGAACTGCCGCAGGGACTTCGACCATCATCCCGACTTGCACGGCACAAGGGATATAGTCGCCTTCGGACGCTAAGTCCTCGGCGACCGAACGCAACAGAAAGCGAGCGCTTCGCAATTCATCGAGCGTGGTGATCATGGGAAACATGACTCGCACGTCTCCCAAACAAGCTGCCCGAAGAATCGCCCTGGCCTGAATCCGGAAGAGGGCTGGATTTCGAAGGCTTAAACGAATGCTTCGCAACCCCAAGAACGGATTGTTCTCGGGCTCTGTCAAATGAGTCATCCCCATCTTGTCCGCACCCAGGTCGAGGGTGCGAATGACGACGGGGCGATTTTGCATATCACGCACGACGCGCGCATACGCTTGATAATGCTCCTCTTCACTCGGTTCATTGGAGTGCCCCAAGTAGAGGAACTCGGTTCGATAGAGACCAACTCCGTCGGCGCCGCGCGCGATGCACGCGGCCGCTTCGTGAGGGAACTCCACGTTTGCCATCAATTCAATACGGACCCCATCACTGGTGCTGGCGGGCAAGTCTCGGATTTCTTCCAATTGGGTCGCGATCGACTGCCGAAACAATCGTCGCTCCAGATACCGTTCTCGAGTCGAAGCATCGGGAGACACGATAATGCGTCCCAAATGCCCGTCGATAATGACTTCATCGCCGCTTCGGATGTTGTGCAGGAAATTTCCGACCCCTACGACGGCGGGAATCTCCATCCCCCGGGCTACGATCGCTGTATGCCCCCCCGGCCCACCCGCCTCGGTGCAAATGCCTAGCACCTTGGAGCGATCAAAGGCTGCGGTCTCCCCTGGGGTCAAGTCGTGACTGACCACGATGGCCTCATGGGGCAACTGCGTCAGTGTCGCCATCGGTTGACCCGTCAAATGCTCCAACAGCAAACGCTCGACATCCCGCACGTCATTGGCACGCTCAGCAAGAAAGCTGCTGGGGGATTTGCGAAATGCGGCAGCGTACCGTGTGAAGACTTCGCTCACGGCGTATTCGGCCGAGTAAGACTTCTTGCGGATGAGATTCTCAAGCTCCGATTGCAAGTGAGGATCGAGGAGGATCTGCTGCTGAGCCGAGAATATCCCGCCGAGATGATCGCCCAGCGATGCAGCAGTCGACTGCCGATTGGTTTCCAGCTTCGTCTTGGCAACTGTGACCGCTTCGATCAGTCGGTTCCATTCCGACTCGTACTCGCCTGGCTTCACCAAACATCGGGTGATGCGATACCCCTCTCGGTCGAAAACCAACGCACGCCCGAAGGCAACGCCAGGCGATACAGCGATACCTTGCAGTTCAAGCATTCTGTGCCGCTCGTGTGTTGGAATGGACCAAGAGAAAAATCATTTCTCGCAGACGCAACGCCTTATCGCATGGATGGTTTCGGGACGGACGAGGAACATTAGCCCGGTGCAGCAGATGGTTCGTCGAATTGGGACTCAAAGAGTTGACTGATCGCCTGCACGGCTTGATCCGCATCCGGACCTTGAGCACGCAGAATCAACTCACTCCCCTGCGTTGCTGCCAACGTGAGAAGACTGAGAATACTTCGACAGTCTGCGACTTGCCCAGCCCGCTCCAGCTCGATCTGACACTGAAAGGAAGCCGCGGTGCGTACCAGCTTATCCGCAGGACGCATGTGCAACCCTTCGGGATTTTTAACAACTACTACGCAATGTTGAATCGCCGCACTCATGGCTATCAAGTACCGAACTGGTTACTGTCCGCCTCTTCGAGCAACTGAAGAATGTCTTCGGGTCTCTTCGATTGACGAAGGAATCGACAAAACGTGTCATCTCGCAACTGCCGCGAAATGTTCTCCAAGGCTCGCAAGTGATCCCCGGGACGGTCCGGAGGAGAAACGAGCAAAAAGAACAAGGAAGCGTCGTGGCCATCGAGCGACTCGAAGTCGAGACCGGTCTCGCTAACTCCGACCGTCCCGACCAACTTCTCGACGCTGGCATGCTTCGTATGCGGTACGGCCACGCCGCGACCAATCCCCGTGCTCCCCAACTCCTCCCGCTTCATGATCGCTTTGACGATATCGCCTCGATCCGCTTCTTTGATCTCACCCGCTTCGACCAATGCGTCGACCAACTCGGAGATCACCCCTTCTTTGCTTGTCGCCGAGAGCTGCGCCCGAATGGCCTTGGGGGAAATAAATGCAGAAAACTTCATGGACCTAGAAATCCTTCAATCGCTCACACAACTCCGAAGGGAGCTGGCCAAAAATACGAAACTATAAATATTCCGGTCGCGAGGGCTCGCCAATGGCACTCCTCGCGATCGGGGATCGAACAAGCTGATATTAGACGGTCTCGCCATTGGAGTGCTTCACTCCCGTGGCTTTGTGCTCCGTCACCTTTTCTTTGTGTTTCCGAATTTGCTGTTCCACCTTGCCAATCGTCAAGTCCAAAGCGGCCAAAATCGTTTGAGATTGTGTGGAAGCGACGAAATCAGGTGCATGTTCTGCGGAAACGTTGATTTCGACCGACGGCTTGTCCAAATGCTCCAAGTCGACTGTCACTTCGATGGCATTGATGCGGTCGAAGAGGCGCCGAACCTTCTCCACCTTCTCGACAATGATCGCTTGATCTTCTGCCTTGAGGTGGCCATGACGAGCGGAAACGTTGACTTGCACGGGGAAACTCCGATGGGCTCGAGCAATAAGAGGACAAAGGCTGCCGAGCACCCACCCTAAGGTCTGTGCCCGAATGGCCGAATTGTAACCCTTTTGCATGCCCCTAACAAATCCCCGTCTTCTTCCTACCCTCTTTCGGATCAAAAATGCTAATGACTCCGATCGGAAATGCTCCGCGATTCTCGCCCCGCAACCGTCCACTCCCAAATCGCTAACGGAACAATCACCGCAATTTCCAATCCAAAATACGCCCATCCCCCCCAAGTGATCTGGCTGCGAAACACCACCAACAGCGCCATCACCGTAAGGCAGTAGAGCAAGTTGCAACAGGAAATCACTCGTAGACCATCCCGGGGCTCGAGGAACCCAAGGATCGAAACCATATCCCATATCGCAAAACCCAACGCGACCAAAGCCATCCACGACAGAATCCCGGTCGGGAGCCCGGTCTTCCATCGCTCGGCCGCAAGCAAAAAGTAGGTTGCCATGGATGTGTTCAACGCCCCGACAGCGTCTAAGACCAAAAGCCCCCGAGGCCGATAGAAGATGGCGCGAAGAAAGCTGGTCATGGGTTCGTTCCTCTCGACCTCGGTTCCGACAAGGACGCTCGCGTCGATCGATACAAGGTGCTATTCGGCTTTTGCCTTCGTCAATGTGCTTTGCAACTCTTGAAGCCGAACACTTTGACCCTCGACGGCGCTCTTGAGTTCGCGAATTTCCGTTCGCAACCCCTCGATCTCTCGCTCCAGATCCCCCGTCTTGCTTCGGCTGAATATCAACACGATCAACGCGATCAAGATCAATGTGCCGCATCCAAGGTTCACTTCTTGCCCCTCCGCGAGCCTAATCTTCGCGGGGGATTCGGAAGGGTTCAGTCCTGATTCAGATTCCATCGCCATTATGGATCCCTTTGCGCCTATCGAAATCGTCTTTTTGGAACGAGCCAGCATCCTACCAATCGGTAGCAAAAGACGCGAGATTCCAACCGACGATGCGAATCAGCCTGCCGCAAACGTTCCTGCATTTCGCAACATCGCCATCTTCAAGAGGGCCGTGCAAGTCGGGCCATGAGTGATCTCGCTCTCCATCACCATCTGAATTCCTCGCTCCAACGAGACGTGAATGCGCTGGATTTGTTCGGTTCCTTCCGGGGAAGCTTCCACCAGCCGAAGATCGGTCGCGCAAAAGAGCTGCGTCGGCGAGGAAAGGGCGGAGGTCAAAGGATCGACCCAACCCAAATGCCGCAATCGCTCCGCTTGCACTCCCACTTCTTCTTGAAGCTCCCGCAATGCAGCTTCCTCGGCCGATTCTCCCTCTTCGATGCCGCCACTAATTCCTTCGATCGTGTCGCGACCGACAGCGTAGTGAAATTCCCGGGTCAAATAAATCGACCCATCGCGATCCATGGGAATGACGCACACACCTGGCTTGATGCGGACCGTGGAATAGGTCCCCGGCAGTCCATCGGGACGCAGGACGTCGTCCTTGCGCACGGACATCCAAGGGTCTTGATAAACGTCATGACGCGCAATGATTTGCCAAGGCCCGTGTTGGTCGCGTGGGTGCAACGACATGTTCAATACGCATCCTGCCGCAAAACGACTCGAAAGGTTTTTAAGATGAGTTTGATGTCCAGCCAAAGTGACCACTCGCGAATGTAGCGGTGATCCAGCGCGATGCGAGCTTCCATCTTTTCGATGGTGTCGGTCTCGCCGCGGCTCCCTTCGACCTGCGCCAAACCAGTGATTCCCGGCTTGACCTTGTGTCGCATCATATAGCCGCGAATCAATTTTCTGTAGTGCTCGTTGTGGGCATTCGCATGAGGCCTGGGCCCGACCAGCGACATTGAACCGTCGATGACATTGAATAACTGAGGTAATTCGTCGAGCGAGGTGCGACGCAGGATGCGACCGATCGGGGTGACGCGAGGATCATCCTTCGTCGCCTGCTTCACCACCGGCCCGTTGTCGCACGTGAACATCGATCGAAACTTCCAAACCAATATTTCTTTGCCATCGAGGCCATATCGCTTCTGACGAAAGAAGACCGGTCCCTGCGATGTAACTCGAACCAGCAACGCACAGATCAAAAGAATCGGAGAAATCAAAACGACGCCGATCAGACTCAAGCTCAAATCGAGCGCTCGCTTGACCCATCCATCCACGCCATACATGGGGGTTTCAAAAACGCTGACAACCGGCAACCCGCCCACTTGCGTCCAGCGCGAATGGAGCAACTCGAAGACAAAAAAATCAGGCACGATGTAGACCGAAGCGGTGGTGTTCCCAAAGACATCGAGCAAGTCCTGAATCCGCTTCTCCGCACGCATCGGCAAAGCGATCAACACGACATCGATTTCGCCTCGCTGCGAGCAAGCCAACAATTCGGATGTCGTGCCGCAATATTCGGGCAAATCCTGCTCGTGGTCTTGCCGGCGCTCCGCACCTCGATCGTCATAAAAGCCAACGATCCGCAACCCGCTATCCGCCGAACGCATGGCATTGCGTGCAATATCGTATCCCAATCGATTTGCCCCAATGATTGCCGTTCTCCGTACTCCAACCCCCCACTTGCATAAATACTCCATCGCCGCTCGTACGACCATATGGCTGCACAGCAACAATAGTCCTCCTACAAAGAACCAAGCAACCATGCTGGAACGCGCAAAGGTATCGATCTGCTTCGTAAAGACCCCGACCAGCAGTATGGATACAAAGGTAATAATCCACGCGACGGTTCCTAACGCGACTTCGCTGTTCGCGGACTGACCGCCGCTCGGACGATAATAACCGCACAATTCACCGATCACGAATAAAGCAATGCACGACACCAAACTGACAATCGCCGTCAGCTCGTTGATCGGTTTATTCGTGAGCCACTGAACCAATGGAAGGGAAATGCAAAGCAGAACCGAGTCAAGCATGTGGAGCAGAACCGGGACAAACGACCTGGTCGGGCGAATGGCAAATGCACTCATAACAACGTCTCGTGTAAGGGGCTGAAAGCTAAGCGATGGGCGACAATCGCTACTATCTGTTAGGTCGAAACCCCGAACACGCCTCCCCATTTCCTGGTTTCCAGCAGCCCCCCTGCAGAACAAACCGGGACAATCCCTATACGCGGCATAAACGGAATTCCTTCGCGACCCTTCCACTTGCAAATGCATTCAATCCGATGATCCGACGAGTCGCCGCACCCGGTCCCCCGTCGCCATCCCTCTTGAGAATTGATAGTTGCATGAGAGACTCTCTGAGCATCATTTTCCCGGTCAAAGATCGTCAGAGTGAAATCCATTCCCAGATTGAGCGACTTTTGGAATGGCTATGCGACTTGAGTCGAGATGTTCAATTAATCGCTGTCGACGACGAATCGACCGACGCCACACCGGAGATTTTGGACGAATTGCGACGGCGATATCCACAGTTGGAGGTGGTGCGAAAGCAATCGAGCGTGGGGCCGGTCCAAGCTTCCGAGTCTGTCCTGCACCGAGCTCGCGGCGAATTCATCTTCCTCCATCAATCGTATGAAGAAATCGATCTGGAAGAGGTTCTGCACCTTTGGAAGCTACGCAAGGACGAACAACTCGTCATCGCGAGGGCAGCGACTCGCGTGCGACGGGTCGACCAACAACTCCTCCAGCGATTGCACGATTGGGGCAAAAGGCTAGAAGACAATTGGCCCCAAACACGAACCGTGTCCGGCGGCCTCCAAATGATGCGGCGGGATGGCGTCAAAGGTCTTTCCGAAATCAAGGATTCGCTGGAGGATCTCGAGGTGACCCACCAGTCCCATCGGCGCATCTCGGGCCCGAAATTTATTCAGCCGGCAGGTGACTCGGCAGCAAAGACGATCAAGGCCCCGTAACATCGCCTTGCACCCCCACAACGGTAACTTCTCCCGGCTTGCGGAAGCGACCAGGCGGAAGGCCGCCGTTCTCCCTGGAGGCAAGATTCGAAAAACCTTGGGATTTCGCCCCGGAATGCCTGAGGTTTTCGTACTTGTTCCGTTGCTCAAACGACGTCGCTAGACCTATAATCATCCGGTCGGGCGATTCGCTCAACTCTCTCTTCTTACCTCCCCTCCCATCGTCCATCCGCCGGCGTTCAGTCGCGTTGCTCCATTCGCTCCCCGAGTGCGGCTTGTTGTTGAACCAAGCGGACCTCGTTTAACTTTTCATGAACGGTCACGATCAAAACGGAACCCCTTCTCCCAGGTCGGTTCCCCTGCGCCCTACTTCCTCCCCACGGGATGCGGAGCCTTTGTCCCTTTCCGAGGAACTCTACAAAGACCGCAGACACGCGCAGCCGAGCAGCGGAACACAGCCCGCTATCGATTTCGCAACTCTGCAACAAATGCCGACCGAGGCCATCCTCGAATTGGCTCGAAGCGAGAAACTCGGCAACCCAGAATCGCTCGATCGGCAAGAACTGATTTATCAAGTCCTCAAGGCGAAACTCCTTTCCTCCGGCATCCTCTACGGGGAAGGCACCCTGGAAATCCTGAACGACGGGTTCGGATTCTTGCGATCGTCAAGCCACCATTACGTCTCCTGCACCGACGACATCTACATATCCCCGTCGCAAATTCGACGCTTTGGCCTCAGCACCGGGATGACCATTTCCGGTCAGATCCGTCCTCCCAAAGAGAACGAACGCTACTTCGCGTTGCTTCGCGTGGAGGCCATCAACCATCGCAATCCCAACGAAGCCAAATCTCGCAAACCCTTCGACTCGCTAACCCCTCTGCACCCGAACAAGCGAATCGTTCTGGAAACCGCTCCCGATGTGATCGAGACTCGCGTCGTCGATCTCATCGCACCCATCGGCTTCGGACAACGGGGCTTGATCGTCTCCCCACCCCGGGCTGGCAAAACGTTACTGCTTCAGAAACTTTCCAAAGCCGTCTTGGCGAACTACCCCAACGCATACGTCATCATTCTTTTGATCGATGAGCGTCCGGAAGAAGTCACCGATATGCAACGCGAAGTCCGTGGCCCGAAATGCGAAGTGGTTAGCAGCACCTTCGACGAACCCGGCTCGCGACACATCCAAGTCAGCCAGATGGTTTTGGAGAAAGCAAAGAGACTGGTGGAAGATGGCATCGACGTGGTGATCTTCCTCGATTCCATCACTCGCCTCGCGCGCGCCTGGAACGGCGAATGTTCTCAAAGCGGCAAGCTGCTCACCGGCGGTCTAGATGCCAACGCAATGCAAAAGCCCAAATCGTTTTTTGGAGCGGCTCGCAAGGTGGAAGAGGGCGGCTCCCTTACCATCATCGCTACCGCGCTCGTCGGGACTGGCAGCAAGATGGACGATGTCATCTTCGAAGAGTTCAAGGGAACTGGGAACATGGAGATCGTTCTCGATCGTGCCTTGGTCGATCGCCGCGTTTGGCCGGCGATCGACATCAACGCATCTGGAACGCGCAGGGAAGAAGCGCTGCTCGACCCAGAGGAGTACCAGCGAGTCTCCCTCTTGAGAAAGACCCTTTCGCAATTGAGCCCGACCGATGCGATGGAACAACTCGTTCAGAAGATGCAGAAAACGAAATCCAACGCAGAGTTCCTGCTCGGCATCCGCCCGTAATCCCTCCCCCATTCGAACCCATCGAACCGTGAGTCCAAGCTATGCCACAAACACTTGATCTCGCACCTAGCGTGAACACCCAAGGCATCGAAGCGCACCGCATCGCCATCGTCGTTTCCGAATACAACGATCACATCACCGGCAAACTGCGAGACGGTGCCGTCAGCACCTTGCTGGAAGCCGGAATCAAGGACGAGGATATCTTGATCGTCCCCGTACCGGGAGCTTGGGAACTCCCTTTCGGAGTCCAACAACTCCTCGGCGAGCGGACTTGCCGAGGCGCCATCGCTCTCGGCGCCGTCATTCGAGGGGAAACGACCCACGACCAACACATCAACCGTGCCGTGAGCATGGCGCTCATGCAACTCTCCTTGGACCACAACAAGCCCGTTGCATTTGGCCTCCTCACCGTAAATAGCCTGGAGCAAGCGATCCAGCGAAGTGGCGGCAATGTCGGCAACAAAGGAGAAGAATCCGCCCAAGCCCTCCTCACTTGCCTCCGTGTTGCCGCCGCAGCCGCCCACCTTCACCGCTAAGACCAACCTTCACCGCTTGGCCCAACCTTCACCGCTTAGCCCAACCTTCACCGCTTAGCAAGTTACGAGTGGCGCAAGCCTTCGCACGCGATGAAAAACCGCGAGGATGACCATGCGGTTTGGCGCTGCTTCAACGCCTATCCATGTTGCGAACTCATCGCAATCGACTCGGTAATCTTTGCCCTTTTGGTTCGCAATTGGGTCGGCGAGGCTTTACCATGGTGGCAGACCAACCTAAGTTCGAAGTCTGCCCCCCTCCATCTTCATAACGAAATGAACAAGACATTGCTCGTTGCCACAGCGATGTGGCTACTGCTGCTTGGCAGCTCTTCCGCAATCTGGGCGGACTTCACGTTTGACTTTGAAGACAAACAAGGGATTGCGGGAGTTACGTCACTGACGTACGTGAAGCCCGAATTGACGATCACGATCACCAGAACCTCGGGTGCAACATTCGACATCGATTCGCCTGGGGTGAATCCATTTCTTAGCGGAAGCCTAAGCCCATTCAACGGCGATAATGGAGTGTACATCGATGATCATTTCCAGATTGAGTTAAGCCGACCCGTTGCAGCCTTTTTCATAGACGCTGGGGACTTTGGTGGAGATCTCGATTCTTTGGTTCTTGAGGGGTTCGTGGGACCAGGACTGACTGGTGAGACAGCAGGTTGGCAAGGCTCATTGCCTGGTGGTGGCAGCAACTTTGGGTACGCGACCATGCAGTTAACACGAGATCCGGACCTACCTGGATTTCGTTCGTTCCGATTCCGAGGTGGAACGCCGGTCGCTCCGAATTCCGTCTATTACGACAACATCCGCTTTCGTCTATCTTCTGTTCCAGAGCCCAGCGCCGCGATCCTTTTCGCATTAGCATGCGCATCGATCGGAGCAATGCGTTCTTTTCGTTCAACAGTCAGCCGATAGGCGTACATGTCTGATAGCGCAAGCAACAGATCCACCCATGAGGAGGCAAGAGTTGTACGCACCTTGCTTTCGCTACGTTACTTCTTTCTATAATTTATGCAGGCAAACCCCTGCAAGTCTATGGCTCAATGGAGTCGCAAGATGGCGGCTACCTTAAATGCGATATAACAAGTCCCTGCACCGCCGTGGCAAACCTAACTTCTTGCACGCAGCTGCGTTGGCGCCATTCAAGGTTCGGAGTTAGGCAGAAGCGACAGAGCTATCTCTCGTTTCGATCGTTCCGAGCAGGTCTCGTTCGTTAGAGCGATCATTCTGCTGCTGCATCAGGAATGGCTTTCTGGATCACCATTGTCGACATTCCCATTCCGATAATAAGCGGCAGGGCGAAGCACAGAACCTTTAAAAAATTGGCAACGCCGGCGGACAGCGATTCGGCAATAAAGGGCAAGACGAATGATACGAGTATCGCGATCGCCCATATGCCAGCATTCGTTCCGATAAGTTTCCTTTTTTGCGAAGATGTCATGATTGCATTCCTTATTCCGGTTTCGAAGTGAGACTCTTTGCTGTCGGATAGCACACGTCGGCCTTTGCGAGATCAGGTCATCCTACTGGAATCCGAATGAAGTACGACAACGCAATGGTTAGGTGGGCAACAACACCAACAATAACTAACGACTGCGATTACTAACATCGAACCGATTGGTTGTATTCATCGCATACATAGCTAACTCCTGGCGAACGCCGAAAGTATTCCGTTTAAAGCCAAGGGATCACAATTGGTAACTTAGGTGCAATATTCTATTCGTTTTTCCTCTCGTACTCGTACTCGTACTCAGCATCGCGGTACTCGTACTCGATCTCCGGTTCCGCCACCGAATCGGTTCGTTGAAACAATTGCGTCAACCTAGTCGATCGCAAGTCGATACACGTCTTGTCAATCGTAGTCGAAGATCGACTCTGTCATCTCCGTTTTCTCGAGGACGAGTACGAGTACCGTTGCACTGAGTAGGAGTACGAGGAAATCCGGCCCGATGCACGAACCATTAATTCTGAGGCGCATACACCGGGAAAGGAAGTTTCATTGTAGCCCATTCGACGAATGGAATGGGCTGTGAAGTGTGTGGACTAAGTTTTCGAAAATGCGATGTGCTGGCTACTGAATCTCGGCGACGATCCATTCCCCCGACACTTTGACGGCAACACCTCGGCTACGTCAGCGTGCGATCGCTCGCAGGCACTACCGAGACGGAACTGCGAAGAACGCCAGGCATTCGGTGAAACAATCGTCGATCATTGTCGAAAGGTCCTCCGGACGCTCAACATGTCGCTCCGAGCTGAAGTTCCAAACTTACTCACGCATCCGAGGTTGCCGAATGCGCTAGACATGGAAGACAGCCGATGACTTCGCGACCAATCAATTCCTGGGATTACATGGGAGCAGAACACTGATCGTCGCTAATCACCACTAATAAGGAATAGCAACAATATTGTCGCGGTTTTTGATTAGTGCGAATGAGTGGAGATTAGTGTTCCTGCTTGCTCAAGACGCTGAGCTTTAGATTCTAGCAATATCCATGTTCGTGATCTGACCGTTTGACGTATCTCTGCCGTTTCCGCATAGCCGATGTGCCATCAACAACATGATCTGCTAAGATCTAGTCTGCGTGAGAGGTGTTCTCTCACTCGCACAATTCGCTCATCATCTTCCTGACCATCCACAGGGATCGATCCATACTCGAGCCTGTCGGTTCAGAGCACGCATGAGCTAACCAGCGGATGCACCCAACGTCTCGATCTACCGGCCTCTGGCGGTCCATGCTTTCCTCGCTCGACGTGAGTGATCCTTTTCGTATCCGTCATCAATACGGTTCCTCAATGGCCGAAAGCACAGACATCAATCTGCCTCGTTCCCACGCTGCACGATTTCCTGCTCGGTGCGTCGTTTGCAATGGTGACGCCCCCAAGTCTCACGTTCGTCTGATGACGGGCACGCTTGGATGGTGGACTTGGTTGCTTTGGTGGTGGGGCAAGCCGTTTGTTGCCAAGGCTCCAGCTTGCACTGCCTGTGCGTGGAAACTTCACGGCCTGCGATTCGCCAGCCTTGCATTGGCAATCTCGATCACCGTTGCGGCCCTTTGGTTGATCTGGCCGTACTTCAAGGATTCGGTTCCGCATAGTTTTCGGAACTGGGCCATGATGGGACTCGCGATTCTATGTCTTCTGCCACAAATCATCTTCGAAGTCTTCTTCGCCAAACCCTTTGACATTACTGCCTATGCTGACAGCGTTGACTACGAGTTTACGTCGAAGGACTACGCGGTTGATTTCGCTACGCTCAACGTTGACGCCGCATGGGTCAAAGTCAATGGTGAAATCATCAACCAGTAATGCGGTGTCACAATAGGAGGCACCCACCTATCACCCCTTGAAGCATTGTTGACCCAAACAATTGTCGACATAGCGGAAGATCCCGAAAGAGTTGGAAGTCTGCCACGAGAGGAACTGGCTGCTGGTGCTCGCACCTACCACTTATAGCACAGTCGACAGCGGATCGCTAAATCGGTTGGCAAGGTTGGCACCGTAAGACATTTCCTGTTGCTTCGTACCAATGCCGATGGCCAAGCCGAAATGGGTCGAGTACTACACGACAGCACGGATCTTGCCCCCAACCTTCCAGATGCCTCCTTTCCACGGCCTTGAAGTTTGAGCGACGCTGCGAGAACGATCATGACAATCGAGCCATTCACTTTGGGACCACCCAAAAATGAAAAAAAAGCGTTATGTGTCGTATGCAGTCTGGGAAGAATTACTTGATCAAGCACTCGAGAAGATTCGCGCCGCGTTGAGGGAACGCAGTCCAGCCTGGGAACGATGCGCGGCAATCGTCGCTGAGTTCATCGCACGGACGGCGCCGAACGCGAACCAGCTCCTGGCAAACGCGACCATCTACGAGATCGGATTGGATGTCCGATTCGCGGATCTACTCTACAACCTCGGCTACGTCAGCGTGCGATCCCTTGCAGGCACCACCGAGACGGAACTGCGAAGAACACCCGGCATCGGCGAAACCATCGTTGAGCAATGCCGGAAGGTCCTCCGGACGCTCAACATGTCGTTCCGAGCTGAAGTTCCAAACTTACTCACGCATCCGAGGTTGCAGAACGCGCGAGAGATGGGAGAGGATTGACAGGGTTCAACCTAGCGACCAATAGGCAACTTTCATCAACCCGATTCCACCTATCTGGAATACCCTTAAAAACGCGAGGGTGCCATTTTGGGGAACAATTCCCTGTAGATGACACAATTCTACATTTTAAAGGACGAGGCGCCAGTTAGCGGCTTTAACAGCCATTTTGACCTGCAAAATGGTATACAATGTAACTGTTGTTTACGGTTGTATGCGTCAGATAACTACTACTATGTACAAATGGATTTCATAATGGCAACAGACCCTTACTCACAACCGACCAACGCTAGTAGGACAGTTGGGTCGCAGCGTTTTCGCATCGGAGTGATTCCAGCAACGCTGTTGTTCTTTGTGGCATTCGTAACCGCAGCCTACGGAGCTATGATCGTTCCGAACATATTGCGAGACGCATCAGATGGTTACGACGTCCGTTATTTGATTAGCTTTTCTATGGCTCCTGCCTCCTTATTTGGAATATCGGCGTGCTGTGTATGTGCTGGGCGGTACTTCATGATTGGGAATCTACGGCATGCATTTTTGTTCACGTTTACTTCCTTCATGTGCGTTTTGGCTCTCTGGTGTATTATTTCTATGTGGTGCCGCTAACAAAGCGAGGCGATAGTCACCCGATGCTTTTACAATTGCGTCAAATGACTATGTCCGCACAAGGGCGCAAGCGGGTCAAGGGTGTGTGTTGCCGGGCGTCCTACCCGCCCCCCTTCACGTGCTTGTACTTTCGTAGTGGTCATTAGGTGTACTAAAGTACTCAATCTCGCACAGGGGACTTGCGCCGCAGTATCCAACGAAAGTGGCGGGCGAACACACTCGCATGCACCGGAGCTGTGGGTGGACCTTTTTTCAAATCAAGCATCACCCGCCGCGACCGCGGTGATGCGTACCGTTCTGCTTCAAGAGGTTATATGAAAATCAGCTTTGCAACGGACTCAAACGGTTTCTTGTCGCAAGAGTGCCCATCATGCAATCAATACTTCAAGACATTGCTGGGGCATGGTAGTTCAGAACCAGTTTCATTTTGCCCATACTGTGGTTACGAAGGACGACAATGCTGGTTTACGCCGGAACAACTTGAACATATTCGTTCGGTTGCCACGAGTAGAATTGTTGCACCGCTGCTCAAAGACTTTGGCAGTCGCTTAAAGCGCAGCTCTAATTCCTTCATCAAGATCGACGTAAAGAGAAATTTACCTGACCCTGGTATTGCGCCAGTCGATATCGACGAAGAAATGGAAATCAAGCGGTTTCCGTGCTGCGACGAGACTGTAAAATTGAATCGTGTTGATAGTGCTTTTTGTATCATTTGCGGAGCGCAGTATAGTATGGTCGAAAGTGAAGCCAAGAAGGTCTTCCTCAGTCACAAGGGTGTTGACAAAGAGAAGGTTAAGGATTTCCACAAATCGCTTGAATTGCTTGGCTATCAACCGTGGCTTGACGAAGATGCGATGCCTGCTGGAACCACTTTGGAGCGAGGGTTGCTGCGGGGTATGCAAGATTCCTGCGGGGTTGTTTTCTTTGTGACGCCCGCGTTCAAGGATGAGGGCTACCTAGAGACCGAGGTAAATTACGCCATCGCAGAAAAGCGGAAAAAGGGTGACAAGTTTGCAATTATTACATTGCAGTTCAGCAATGAACTCGGGGATCGAGGCGGTATTCCAGAGCTCCTTAAAACTTACGTCTGGAAGTCTCCAGCGTCAGATCTCGAAGCATTGCGAGAAATCATCCGTGCCTTGCCGATTGAACCAAAGTTAGTGGATTGGAGGGAAGAAATTTCCGGTGTTGTGACTTCGTCACTACTTCGACCAAAGTCCGCCGAATTGTCGGACGAAGCCAAAGCGATACTAGTCGAAGCTGCTGCCGGTGACGGACACATTTTGCATGTTCGATACATGGGTGGTGAAGCGATCCAAACGAATGGAAAATCACTTATACCGTCGAGGGACGCTCGGACTACTGCACTCTGGGTCGGTGGATTAGACCTCGATCAAGCGAAGCTTGGTTGAGTTCGTTTGAGATTTTCGTAAAAAAACCTGAAACCTCCCGGCGTTTTTGCGGTTTAACGAAGTAACAACAAATCGATTAAGCCACACACACGGAGGGTTTCAGGTGAAGACAAGTTTCGCAAAACGTATCGGTGCACGCAAGAAGCAAATCCTCAAAAGGCTCGCAACTGCAAGGGAGAATCGATTCTCTCGCGGTATCTCGAATCCGAATCCCGTTCTCGCTACCAACTCTGTCAAATACGAACTTGCTGATCGCACCCATGCCATCAGCTACGCTGGTGTCTCCGCCATGTTCAAGCTCGCCGGGCATGTCGGATTGACCGATGCCATCAATCATCGTGTCCAACTCTTAAAGTCACATGCTCCTTATCATGAATCCGACCACGTCCTCGCGATGGTTATGAATGTTCTATGCAACGGATCGAGACTCGAGCATTTGGAACGTCTTCGAAACGATTCCACATTCCTTGATGCCATCGGTGCCGATTCGATTCCTGATCCAACCACGGCGGGCGACTTTTGCCGTCGATTCCAACAATCCGACATCGATTCCCTGATGCAAGCCATCAACGAAGCTAGGATCAACGTTTGGAAGCAGCAGGATGATTCTTTCTTTGACCAAGCCATCATCGACGTCGACGGCGTCATCGTGGCAACCACAGCCGAGTGCAAGGAAGGAATGGATATCTCGTACAAAGGGAGCTGGGGATACCATCCTTTGCTGGTCAGCTTAGCCAACACCAAGGAAGTCCTTGCGATTGCGAATCGCAGCGGTTCGGTCCACAGCGCTCACAACGCGGCAGCCTACTTGGATAAGGCAATCTGTACATGCATCGCTGGAGGCTTCCGGCGCATTCGGATGCGAGGTGACTGTAAATTCTCGCAGACGGAGTATCTCGACGGCTGGGATGCCCTGGGAGTACGCTTCCAGTTTGGTTATGAGGCACGAGCGAATCTGAAGGAAATTGCAGACAACCTGGATGCGTCGGCGTGGAAGAAGCTCACCCGAGCCTTACCAAAAAACAAGACCAACGAAACGCGCACCAAACCCACCAACGTCAAACGCCAAATCATTCGGGAACGCAATTACGTCCATCTTGAGTTACTGCATGAGGAAGTGGCCGAGTTCGACTACCAACCCAACGCCTGCGAGAAAACGTATCGAATGGTGGTTGTTCGGAAGAACATCTCCAAGGAACAAGGCGATGTTCGGCTCATCGACGAGATCCGCTACTTCTTCTACATCAGCAATGATCTGCCCTCGGTATCGAGCGAGGAAATTGTGTTTGGCTGCAATGACCGTTGCGACCAGGAGAACTTGATCGCACAACTCTCCGGCGGAGTTCGATCGTTGTGTGCTCCAGTAGACAATCTCGAGAGCAATTGGGCCTACATGGTGATAACGAGTATCGCATGGAACTTGAAATCCTGGTCCGCATTATTGACTCCAGTTGCGACTGGACAAGAGCAAGAACATCAAGCAGAAAAGAAACGGCTCCTGACAATGGAATTTAAAACGTTTCTGTCCGTGTTCATTCATGTGCCATGTCAAATTCTACGACATGCCAGGATAACGATTCATCGGCTCCTTAACTGGACGGACTACACATCAGCATTCTTCCGATTGTGTGCTGTGCTCAATCTGTAGCATCGAATCGCTAGAACGGAAACGTGCTGGCAAGAAGAGCTTCGACATCGAATCCGAAGCGAACCGCAACCGCAACGCCAAACCCAGATCCAATTCGAAGTGTGAAGCTAGAGCAATTAAAAAAAATCAGCCAGTCCCGCTGGCTCGGTCGCTGCTGCGCTGCCAAAATCACGCCCCAACAAACAAGCTTTCGCTTGTTTGAGGATTAGAGGACTTGCGACGGCGTAGGTACATTTTGGATCGTGGCCATAAGGGCGAAGTATTCGAGGTAACCCGGGAGGGATACGAGGCGGCCGATGCCCTAAAACTGCGATAGAAGAAGCAGAATCGGGTAAGGATGCCCGTTGCCGGGTATCCTTACCGTAATACCGTACATACTTGCACTCTCATAGTGGTCATATGGTATACTGATCTCTGCGAGTGTCCTGTCTCGCATAGGGGACTTGACCCCCACTAACCAACGCCCTTGCCGGGCGTACACAAGCGTTGAATTGGAGCCGCAAAAGACCTCGCTTTCCATTCTGGAGACGCTGAGACAAATCAACCGGCTTCACGGCCCATACGATCGGTTGGATTGGCTACAATCAAAGCTTGTTTTCCGGCGCTTGCGCCTTAGAATTACTAGCTCGCTCGGAGAGAACCATGAACGCCGTTAGTCCAACCAATCGATACGATTTTAGAGAAGGCAAGCTCGTAGGTGTGCTGGCGTCACTAGTTGTCGCTAACCTATTAATCGCAATGTTGTACTACGTTCGGATTCCAATTAGTGTGGATGCGCGTCAGATTGTCGTGCCCGCTTTGTCGGCGGTATCCGTACTGCTGTTCGGGTTCTCGCTGCTCGTCAGTACTTGGTTTGTGATGAGAAACCCCAGTTCTAAGCTTGTGACAGTGCTTGCGATTGCAAATGGTCTGCTTGCACTGGGTCAGTTGTTTGTTTTCCAATCGTCATGGATGTTCTAACACGCATTTACTGACGATCAGGAGATCGTGAGACTAGAGCACACAAGATGTCAGATCGTCCACCGGATCGACTTTCCATCACGGTTATTCTGGTACTAACTACCGGAGCAGCCATTGGCATGTCTTTGTTGCGGATCGCTCTTATTACAGGGTCGATTCCGACATCACTGGGATATCTGATTTACGGGTTCTACGTCTCTATATCTGGAATGACGATTGCGTCGCTTCCCTTAATACTGCGAGACCGAATTGCTTATCGAGCCATTTGGGGAGTCGGTGCGCACTACTTGTTCGTATCTGGATGCAGCGCCGCCATTTTCGTACCGATGATTGTTACCCAATGGACACTAGAGAATCCGAAATTTGAACCATGGCATGTCTATGCCAAATTAATCGTTGCCCACAATCCCGGACGCTATGCATTGGAATCCTTCTACCACATGTGGGTGGTGACTTCATTTCTATTCTTCCTTTCTGCCATCGTGGGCGGAGCAAATAGGCAGTGGTATATGATTCGCGGATACTGGGCAGACGGTATCGGAATTTGGTGCGCGTTAGCTTGGGCGTTGCCATTGCCGTTTGTTGTGTGGGGTTTCATAAGCACGTACATGCGATGATTGTATGACCCAGCAGCGACGAATCAGGTAAAGATGCCCGTTGCATCCCCCTCCCCAAGCAATCGCATATGCGGGTGAGTATGATGCGGCTCAACGAAGCACGTTCAACGGTTTCTAGATATGTTTTATGTCTCCGGTTCAGGAATACGAGATTGATCCTGTTGACATTCTGAAACGCCCCCCTCGATGAATGGAGTTTAATGGACTTGAATCGTGCTATTGACCGATAGGGTTGGATTCCCAGGATAGACCCACTGACTCACAAAGTTCCCGTGGAAACCCTGGAGTACTCCTAACGTGTCCAAAGACAGAATCTATCTCAAAGAGCTTTCCGACCAGTTCAAACGCACGCAGAAAGCTCTGCAAGCATGGATCCATGCCGATACCCCTAACGTTCCCTTCGAAGGCGCAGTCGTGAAGGGACTTAGCGAGCCTCTCCGCTTCGAATTCCAGCGATTGATTGACGCATCGGCTGACGCAGGACGCGAAGTCGAAGACACGCGTACACGTCGTTTAACAGTCAGCCGATAGAGACTGTTGCGATAGTAGCATTTCACGCAGTTCTATTTGGGTCGAAGTTGTTCTGAACTTTCGATCTCAGCTGTTTATGGTTGGTCGGTCGTTTTGTGCGATCGAGTAATGGATTACAGATGCTCGGAATTGCGACTAATGCCGGATGGACCAAAAAACATGGGCATTGCAAGAATGTGAAGTTCACCGTATTGAGGAAGCAAGAACACTAATCTCCACTAATTCCCACTAATCCAAAACCGCGGCAAACTTATTGCTATTCCTTATCAGTGGTAATTAGCGAAGATTAGTGTTCTGCTCCCATGCAATGTCAGCATCGTAGCGAATCCAACGGATCGAATGGGCCGCGAAATCGGTTGTTTTGTTGTTCACTATCTCCTCGAATACGAAGATGGTCACCGGAGGGGTCTCGCTCTCCGATGGTCTCACCACACAGTATCTGTACGACGATAACTTGGCCGATGGGGTTGGATTGGATAACTCCACCGGAGTCTCGGTCTCGAAACTGGGAACCGGAGGTTCCGGAACGTCTACGATGCCCTGGGGCGCAATACCCAACGAACCGATACCAATAGCGCGGTTACCAAGACCGAATATGACAAAGCTGGAAACGCGATCAAGCAAACCGATGCCAAGAACAAGCATACTTACATCACCTTCGATGCGCGAGGGCGTAGGAAGTCGACCACCGATCGGATTAGCGCCGTCACGTCGTTCACCTACACCGCCTTGGGACAATTAGCCTCCCTGACCGATGCGGAGAGCCAAACGACCAGCTACACGTATGACTCTCGAGGCTCCAAACTCACAGAAACCTACCCAGATCACACGTCAGGCACCTCCCCTGGCCAAACAGGCTACGGGATCGTCACGTTTGTGTATGACAACGCAGGGCGCGTTAAACGCAAACAGGACCAATTGGGCGATACGGTCACCTACGCGTTTGACCTTGCCGGGAGAATGACGACCAAGGATTACCGAACGGCAGCCAATAGCCCCACGGGAACGATCGCCGATTCGGATACCTTCACCTTCGATCGCGCAGGGCGCATGCTCACGGCCGCGAGCGGCCGTTATAGCAACACGGTCACCTACACGTTTGACCCGATCGGGCGCAAGGCCACCGAGGCACTCACCATTGGCGGCCAAACCTACACGATTACCAGTGAATACAATTCCCGAGGGGAATTGACCAAGGTCACCTACCCTGACAGTTCGATCTCCGAGCGCACCTACCACGCCACAGGCGCTCTGAACCAATTGAAACTCGATGGTTCGACCATTAGCACGAGAACCTACGACGATGGCCGTCGCCTCACGGGAGAAACCCTTGGCAACGGAGTCACCGAATCGCGCACCTATGCTAGCGATAACCTCTTAACGGCAATTTCGTACGGAGGAACAGGTACATCCATCGGGAACCTGAGTTATACTTGGGATTCGAACAAGAACAAAACATCGGAAACCATCGGTGGGACGATGAGCAATTACGGGTTTACTTCAGCAGGCACCAGTTACGACGACGAGGACCGTCTCACCGGCTTCGCCCGTGCTAGCGGAACGTTTACCCAATCGTGGAGCCTAACCAGTGTAGGTGACTGGAACAGCATCACCACCAATGGCACGGCACAAAACCGCACCCATGGTCCTACCCACCTGCGCCACCTATGCCCTGATTGTTCCTTGTCTTCCTCTAGCCTCTCGCCTCCAGCCTCCGGCCTGCTCCCCGACTTCGAAAACAAGCTCAAGAGCGCCGATGTGGACAACAACGGCTCGAACGATGTCACGTTCCAGTATGACGCACTGGGAAGACGCGTAGCACGGCAAGGAACCTCTGGCTCCTTCGTCTATGTGCAGCATGACCAGCAGACGATCGCCGATTACGGCTACGGGGATGCTCCTAGCTCGCCAACGCATCGTTATGTGGTCGCAAGCTACATTGACGAACCGGTGGTGCGCAAGGCGGCTGGAACCAGTGGAACGATTCACTACTACCATAGAAACCAGCAGTACAGCATCACGGCAGTAACCACTTCTTCAGGCTCCGTAGCGGAACGCTACGCCTACACGGCGTATGGCCAGCCAACCATCCTCGATGGTTCAGGCTCCGTGCTCTCGAGTTCCGCGATTAATAATCGCTATACCTACACAGGACGTGAATGGGATCAGACGTTAGGCTTGTATCACTTCCGTGCAAGGTGGATGAGCGGGAGCGCCGGTAGGTTTATGGGGAGGGATCCAATTGGGTATGAAGATGGACTAAGTCAGTACGCTGTCTACATGGGAATGAGGAAGTGGGATCCGTCTGGCGCGTGGGTATGCAACTGTGATTGCACAGAGTGGCATTACACGTCGGGTTCCGCTTTCCCTTTTTACAACAGCCGTTCTTATCAGACTCGATTCATTGTCTCGGCGGGTAATCCATCACAACAACAAGCACAGGCTGCCTGCAGCGCAAGATGTGATGTAGACTTTAGCAACACAAATTCATTCTGTGGAAATGGAAAGCATTGTGAAGGCTCATTGGCAACACTCACTTTGGATGAGAATAGAGCCTTTGGGATTTGCAGCCGGTTGAATATGTCACTCTCACGATGCTCGAATTGCACCAAAGACGCCTGTGAGCGAGCGGTTTTAGATCTAACAAATGCAATAAGCCAAACTTGGCTTTTAAACATTCTTGGACTTCCGCTCGGACCGCAGACTTGCTCGAGGTGGGCGAACGATTGTTACAGACGAATACCAGAACTCGAAAACAACCCTTGTATTGCATTTGCGGGAGTAAATATGCAAAATGTTGACGCGTATGGTGGCCTAACATCGGCTCACTTCTTCGTGAAAATCATCTTTTGCGACGGTAGTACTCTTTACGCGGACAATGGCGCACTGGGCGGGGGGGACCACATCTTTTTTGAAGAAGATCTACAGAGGCTTATGTAATGGAGTTTCTAAAAGTGCGATTTGTTTTTATTTGGTACCTCGTAGCTATAATTTGCTTAGCGACATTTGGAAGTGTGTTCTACTCGGATTCGTTTAGGAGTATTGGAGATCCAGACGGACATGGAATTTCGGCGGGCTTGTTTGGATCGATTGGATTTCTTTGCTGCTTGATTCATTTCGTCTTAGCAGCAAGAAGAATACGGTTCACCAATAAGAACTAAACCAACTCATTAAACGGATCCGCCGATGCGGGGGCACGGGGATGACCGAAGTTGGTTTTGCCTTCATTTTCTCTATGGTTTTTTTGTGGGGGTAATTCCCTCGAGTCTATCGCTCGCAGGGCCGCAAGATGGCGGCCAAAGAGCCGCTTGTGAGCAAGAGGATGCACCGAATTCTTCTTTTGGTCCATTTCAGGTCATGCAACAGCGGACCTTCAGACAGCTCGCTTTGATTCGCTTGCAACAGAGAAGCGATTAGGTGAGGTAGCGAGCAGTTCGAGCGTGATGGATCGCGAACGAAGACTTTCATCACTAGATTTCCGGTAACGGAAGGTTCACCGACACGCAGCAGCACGTTACCCCGAAGCGAAGGGACGCTTCTTCGGTTTGCAGATCGTCTCCATCACACTGTACAACCGTCCATGCCAGGAGCTTCTTTACCGCCAGCGCCCGCTTCCAACTGGCAAGCAACCCTTGCTTCGGTGCAAGGCTCTCTAAGCGAGCTTTCGATCGGATCAATTGATCGAGCGTGGTAGGTGCCTTCGAGTATTGTTCGATCGCATGCTCTACCCGGTGGATGAACTCCCAAGTCGCCATGCGATCGCGATACCCTTCCAATCGCATCCCCGGCGTACCACACCGCAAGCACTTGGGCCGATTATCGATCTTCGGAAGTTCAAGCTCATGGAGTCTCGCGGATGGGGGAAGCGACGCATGTCGCGTCCCCATGGAATCTGAATTGTGCTTGGCCAAGAGCAAGCGGACTCTTTGAAGCGTTTCCTTGCGTCCTTTCCCTTGAAAGAGACCTGCATAGCGCACGCGATGCACGTTGCTCGGAACGATGTGGAGCAAGAACCGGCGAACGAACTCTTCTCCCTCCATGGTCTCCTCGACCGATTTGTTCATTCGATAATCCCATTGCCGAATGGTAACGTGCGTCCCATTGTCCTCGACGATCCGGTTGTTGGAGATCGCTGCTCCTTGGATATAGTCCGAAAGATAACGGGCGCAGCCCAACTGCGTTTGCAGTTCATCCGGAGTGATTTGTGCATCGGCTTTCCAGTTCCTTTGCGCCAGAGGCTCCAGCCACCGATGGAACGAGTCTCGATCTTGAACCCCTTCGAATTCCATCTCAGGAGGGATGATCAGTTTTCCTTGATCGAAGAGGATTTTCAATCCTCTTAAGAACTTCTTTTGAAAGAGGGCTGCGAGGACTTTCTCTTGGATGCCTGGTGCATCCGGAGGGATCGGGATCCAGGAGGGTTTGGTACTCGCATCCCCAGTAGTTACAGAGACTCCACCGGAGGTCATCATGGCATGGATATGCACATGGGTCAGCATGCGCTGTCCCCAAGTGTGCAACGTGAGAATGATTCCCGGCTTGCAGCCGAATTCCCGTTGAGCGATCTCGAGCAACGTCTTTTGGGCTCTTCGAAAGAAGAGCTGATACACAGCGCTCGGATTGGCTCGGATCAGAGGATTGAGCTCATGGGGAACGGTAAAGACCGTGTGGTAGTACGTGGTGGGGAGATTCCACGCGATAATCTGCTGCAGCCACGCTTTGCGCTTGAGCCAACCGCAGTTGGGACAGTGCCGATCATGGCACTGGCTGTAGAGAATGCGCCCTTGTTGGCAGGTCTCGCATCCATAGTAGGTGGAACCGAAACTCCCACGACGGCAGTCGAGGAGTTTATCCAGCACACGGCGTTCATGGAACGGAACATGGTGACTGAAGCGAAAGGATTTGGAGTAGCGTAGCAGGACCGATTGCACGGTATGCGACCTAGTCGTATGGCATCTCACCGTAGGCAACAGATCCTGCATCGGTTGGATCGAACAGTGCATGGATAGCTGTAGGGTAATTCGAGCGATCCCATAGGTAGGGAGTTTCTTCGTGAATTTGAGAGATCGCCCCCTTGTGGACCAAGCAGAGCCGCCGCATTCCTTAAAAGGAATCGCGCGGCGATGCGGGGTTGGAAGTGCTCGGGCACCCTCCCCTCTTAGGCAATGAGCTCTCAGAATCTAGTTTGGATGAATCATGTTGCTCTCAACGAAAACGAATCCGAATCCGTTTCCACTGCTGGCTGCATTCGAAGCGGATCCGTGGAAAGCGACCGCAGAACATTACGCACGCTGTGTCACGGACAAGATTCTGGCCATGGCCTCCTTTGGCTTGGAACTCGAAGAGGAAGCCTTGCGCACCCTGGGGATCGGATTTTCCGATCGGAGTCTAGGGAACCAGTTGCCCTCGAATCAGACGGCAGCGGGTCGAAGAATCCGAGAGCGACTCATCCAGATGGGTCTTTACAAGGAGAATGGCCGTGAGGCGCTTCGTGGTTACATTACCATCCCCCTGGTGGACGAAGAGCATCGCATCACGGGCTTCGAAGGCTATCGGCTGAGCAACAGCGGAGCCGTCATTGACAAGCTCCGGGTAGGAACCGGAGCGAGGCTTCCGCAGGAAGCCAGACTTCAGGATTCAGGCGTCAGGCTTCAGTCGGAAGCTAGTCTTCAGGATTCAGGGGTCAGGCTTCGGGAAGAGCCAGTGGCAGACGTTCCTGATTGCGATACTCTTCCTCCAGCCTCTAGCCTAACGCCTCCAGCCTCCGAAATCTCCGTCGACGCAAGCAGCGTCACTATCACTCGCGAGGATCGCAGCTACAAGATCCGTGGCCTTGAGAAGAACATGTCTTCGCTGAGCCTGCGCGTCTCGATCGCCGTATCGCGACTCGAACGGATGCATCTCGATACGGTCGATCTCATGCGCTCCAGCGCTCGGCAAGCCTTCGTGAAAGCCGCCGCTTTAGAACTCTTCTGCGAAGAGGAGACGATCAAGATCGATCTAGGAAGAATCCTCCTTCAACCGGAAGATTTACGGAACCTTCAAATCGAAGCCGCCAAACGCATCGGTCCTGCGATTCCCGCTATGACCGAAGCCCAGCAGGAAGAAGCCATGCAGCTCCTGCGCTCTCCCAATCTGATCGAACGTATTGTGCACGATCTCGATACATGTGGCATGGTCGGAGAAGCATCCAATAAGCTCGTGGGCTACCTAGCTGCCTTGAGTCGCAAGCTCCCCACCCCGCTGGCTCTCCTGATCCGATCCTCCAGTGCCGCAGGGAAGACAACGCTCATGGAAACCATCCTGGCCATGGTCCCACCGGAAGAAGTCTTGCGATTGAGCAACCTCACTTGCCAATCGCTCTATTACCTCGATAGCGATCAGCTTCGCCATAAGACCTTAGCCATTAGCGAAGATCAAGGTCTTTCAGAGTCTGCGTATGCCTTAAAACTCCTTCAAAGCGAAGGGAAGCTAACCCATGCCACGGTGGTCCGTGGCAACGATGGCCGGAGCGTTACCCAATTGCACAGCGTAGAAGGCCCCATTCAGCTCATGATCACTTCGACGGCCCGGGATGTGGACGAAGAGTTAGCCAATCGCTGCTTGATCCTTACCGTCGACGAATCGATCGAGCAGACCAAGGCCATTCAAGCCCGTCAGCGTCTGCTGCAGACGCGCGAAGGATTGCAGCGGCAGGGGCAAGTGGCAGCTATACGAACCCTGCATCGCCATGCGCAGCGCTTGCTCCGACCCTTGCAGGTCTTGAACCCCTTGGTCGATTCCCTGAAGTTCGTTAGCGATCGACTGCGCAACCGCCGTGATCATGCCAAGTACTTGAGTCTCATTCAAGCGATCGCCTTGCTACACCAGCACCAGAGAGAGATCCATACCGAAGAGGATGGAACCGAGTGGATCGAAGTCCAAGAGTCCGATATCGCGCTCGCCAATCGGCTAATGGACAAGCTCTTGAAGCAGTCGCTTAGTGAACTGGCACCGCAGACCGAACAGTGCCTCCACTTGGTGCAAGAGTTTGTGGCGAAAGGCTGCCGGGCTGCGGCAGCCACTGCAGCAGCTGCTAGCTCGGCCGAACAAGCCATGCTCCGGCAACGGTTCCGGTTTACTCGACGCTCGTTTCGCGAATCGGTCGGTTGGAGCGACAACCAAGTGCGCACCCACTTGGACCGACTGGTCCAGCTCGAGCACTTGATTGTCCATCGCGGCAAGCAGGGGGCAACCTACGTCTACCAGTTGGCGGATTAGTTGGCGGGCTAACTGCCGATTAACTGCTTACGACGTCTCACTTCGTGCCCCCCTTGTGGGGGCTTCGTGCCCCCTCTCCAAACGGCCTGGAGCAAGCAATCGCTTGCTCGCAGGCCACTTCTTTGAGTTTGTGCCCTTGGAGAGCAAGCCCAGCTTCTTCGCGCCCCCACTTATGCATACCTCGGTTGCATACCTCGGTTTCGTTTTGTGTTTTTGATTCGGTTCGTCTTGAGAAAAGGTCTTAAAGAAACATGTCTACCCCATCGTTGTCAGCCCTCATGGAAGCGTACTTCGTCGATCTGCGAGTAGTGAATTGGACGGAAGCGACCTTGGAGAGGAGAAAAAACTCGCTGGGTCGCTTCATCCGTTGGCTCACCGAGCGTGAGATCCATACTCTTTCGGAAATCACACCGGAGATCCTCGCAGCGTATCAAAGGAGCTTGCTCCATATCGGCAACTTGCGGACACGCAAACCCCTGCAAGCCTCAACGCGGGCTTCCTATGTCCATGCCGTATCCCATTGGCTGCAGTGGGCTTGCTTGGGAAAGCACATCCCCTTCAATCCGGCGGCAGGGATCGAGCTTCCTAAAGCCGAATATCGTCTCCCGGCGAGTTTTTTAAGCCAGAGCGAAGTCGAGCATGTCATCAACCAACCCGACGTGAGCACGAAGATTGGGATTCGGGATCGCAGTGTCTTGGAGATTCTCTATAGCAGTGCCATTCGAAGAAGCGAGCTTCTCAAGCTGGAGATTCAGGATATTGATCGTGCCAGGCGATTGCTTCATATCCGGCAAGGGAAAGGACACAAGGATCGCTTTGTACCGATCGGAGTGCGCGCCTTGGATTGGTTGACCAAGTACCTCCAAGACGTAAGGCCCTGGCTCTTGAGCGGCGGAGGATGCAAACGGAATTGGAAGCATCCGAGGAAACGTGCAAGCGACTCTGGCGAGCCAGCGACGCAGGTGGTGATTCTGTGCCACAACGGAGGGGCGATGCACCCGGTGAATCTCTCGGCCATGGTTAGGCGGTATGTTCGGCAAGCTGGGATCACGAAGAAAGGCTCATGCCACATGTTTCGTCACACGGCAGCAACGCTGATGATGGAGAATGGAGCCGATCTGCGATCGATCCAAACGCTCTTGGGGCATGCGAGCTTGAATACCACGCAAATCTATGCCCACGTCACGCTAGATCGCTTGAGAGCGGTCCATGACGCGATGCACCCGGCCAAGCCGGACCAAGCGAGCTTGCCCAAACGGGCTGACTAGTTGCACAAGCTGGCTAGGTGCTCAGCTGCTTCCTTCAAGTAAACCGAGGCCAAGGTGGGGGAGGCAGCGGAAGCTGGAGTCGAAGAACAGGTCGCTCGCCCTCCGAGGCGGCCTGTTTTCGGACGCAAGCTGCAGCGGCTTCACGGTCGCTCGCTCTGCTGGTTGCGTTTCGTGATCACTCGAGTCGTTAACTCGGTGAAAATCCTCGGTTCGAAATCGCTGCAAGCGTCGTTGGGAATGGCTACAATAGCCGCTATGCACCCCCAAAACGCCATGCTTGAAACATCTCCCGAGCTTTGCTCCTCGCGCCCCCGCACGGGAGAGCCAAATGCAACCTTCGGTTGCACCGAAGCTTCTACTCCTGTTTCGCAGTGCTTCCATGTCCATTCCGTCAACGCCAGCGTTGGTCCGTCCCCTGCTGAAGCCACCACTGCCACTTGGCGCTACCAAAGCAACCAACAGTACTCAATCAACGCTGTCACGACATCCACGGGAACCGTAGCTGAAAGGTACGCATATTCCGCCTACGGCGAACCGACGATCTGCGATGCATCGGGCTCGACTATCGCGAGTTCATCGATCAACAATCGGTACACGTATACCGGCCGAGAGTGGGATGCGACTGTTGGGTTGTACTACTTCCGAGCACGGTTCATGTCTCCGAAGACTGGGCGTTTCTTGGGAAGAGATCCAATTGGGTTCGGCGGAAGCATGTGGAACCTGTATGAGTACGCCAAGGGAACACCTCAGAGTTTACTTGACCCAACGGGTCTATGTGGTCAAGGACAAGATAAGGCGGATTGTCATGATAATTGTGGAAAAACACTTGCTCTTTGTCTGGCGACGACAGGAATAATGTGTTGGAGATGTGTTCAAACATGCGCGTGGTTCCCACCTCCTTGGAACGGAGTTTGTCTTGCGGCGTGCGCTTTGTCTTGCGTTACCGCGACTGGAATTTGCCTATACGGAGATTATGAATGCAATAGGAGGTGCGAGATATTGTTTCCGCTGAATCCACCTCCTCCACCTCCCACTAATCCTGGTGACCAGATTGCTTAACGCGGGTTTCAGGGAGCTCTTTGGAGAGCGTCAGAGCTGGCTGCCCACTTCACTAGCCGCATTGTCAGTTGTTGTATGTGTGAGCGCAGCGCGTGCGGATTTTACGATACGAGTTGTATCCGTATCGCTTGGATTTTTATCGCAGATTCCATTATTTGTGATCAACTACAGTCCAATACGTGTGTCGTTCCCGAGTAAAGTACTTCGAGAACTACGGCGAAAATTGCTGAATGCTGCATTTGTCGGGCTTTCGATGAATTTGGGAATTATGACGTTTGTGACATTCTTTGGCTGGACTCCATCAAGCATGGTTGTTGGCTTGCTGGTTATTCCTGTCTTGATATTGTTTCTGTCATCCGGAGCAGTTGTGCATTGCCTTGTTGGGCGTCGATCACATCTCGGCTAGGTAATTGTTACGCGACGGATAAGCGTGCGTACGGAAAAGACAAAAGGTGCCAGGAACCGAATCCGTTGCACTAGCAATGAATTCATTGCTTTTTTGAGAGGTTCGAGTGACTCGATCAGTGCCATTCACTGCGATTCTGAAAGCGGGCGAAAGGATGGCATCTAACGAGACGATATCACCATTCGCCCGCAATGGATTCGCTCTCTGGATCGCGATGGAAGTTGGAAGTGCGAAGTTCGAATTGCGAAATCAAGAATGTTGGAACGATTGCCCGTTTGGAGTGCATTGAGAACCCGCCAAGTCAGAGTCGAAGACCGCCCTGTGCAAAAACTAAATCGGATTAGAAAAAATGATTTCGGGCTAGCAAAAATGAGGAATCCGTGATTAGGTGTCTACAACAACAAGATCACGAACTTGACCAATAAGAACTAAACCAACTCATTAAACGGATCCGCCGATGCGGGGGCACAGGGATGACCGAAGTTGGTTTTCCCTGCGTTTTCTCTATGGTTTTTTTGTGGGGGTAATTCCCCCGAGTCTATCGCTCGAGGGGCCGCAAGATGGCGGCCAATGAGCCGCTTGCGAGCAAGAAGATGCACCGAGTGCTTCGTTTGATCCATTTTACGTCCGGTAAGGACGGACCTTCAGACAGCTCGCTCCGAATCGCATGCAGCAGAGAGGCGATTAGGTGAGGTAGCGAGCAGTTCGAGCGTGATGGATGGCGAACGACGTTCTTCATCACTAGATGTCCGGTAATGGAAGGTTTACCGAGACGTAGCAGCAGGTTGCCCCGAAGCGAAGAGATGCTTCTTCGGTCTGCAGATTTTCTCCTTCACACTGAATCACCATCCATGCCAGGAGCTCCTTTACAGCCAGCGCCTTCTTCCAGTTGGCAAGCAACCCTTGCTTCGGTGCAAGGCTCTCTAAGCGAGCTTTCGATCGGATCAATTGATCGAGCGTGGTAGGCGCCTTCGAATATTGTTCGATCGCATGCTCTACCCGGTGGATGAACTCCCAAGTCGCCATGCGATCGCGGTACCCTTCCAAGCGCATCCCCGGCGTACCACACCGCAAGCACTTGGGCCGATTATCGATCTTCGGAAGTTCAAGCTCATGGAGACTCGCTGAATCTTCAAAGAAGCCAGTCGGCGATCTGAAGTCCTGGAATTCGTTCAAAGTCGACCGAATTCTGCGTTAGTAGAATCATTTGATTGGAAATGGCAATGGAAGCAATCCTCAAGTCCATCGAACCATCTCGCAAATTACAGCTAATCAAATGATCGAGGATCTTCGCAGACTTGCGGTCAAATGGCAGATGCTGCATAGCGGAGAAATCACGCAGGATACCCTCAAACTCGGCATACGCACGAACAAGCGATTCGCTACCACGACGCTTGGCAATGTAGGCGTTCCAGCCATTCACCAGTTCGTGAAACGACACGATTGATACAAAAAACTGCTCACCGGTGTATCGCTCGAGTCGAGAACAAAGCTTTTCATACTCCAAACCTTCACCGCGCTGCCAAACGCTAATGTGGTTGGTATCAAAAAGAAACACTACAGATTCCCCTCACAGGACTCTTGATCTCGGAGTTCTTTGCCTAGCTTGACGATCTCTTCAAAATCAGGATCCCCTTTGAAGGTCCCCTTGACTCTTTCGAGCCAACCGAGCCTTGAGCTCTCCGCTTGTTTGTCGCGTTTGATTATTTCTAATTCGCGCTCAACTTTTGCGAGACGCTCTTCTACAGTAGCCATGTCCACCTCCAAAGTCCGAAGTTTCTCTCGTTCCAGTCTAGCTCTCGCGTTCGAAAAAGGGAGAGGTAGATCGAGAGGCCCCTTGGGAACGATCGCCGATTCGGACAACCAAATCTCCCCCCCATGAAAATTCTCCCCACGGCTAGCAATCGCTCGGGTACAATCGCAACACAATCTGTTTTCCTAACGCCTAAAGTCTAACGCCTAACGCCTTCCCCATGAGCAATTACGGGTTTACTTCAGCAGGCACCAGTTACGACGACGAGGACCGTCTCACCGGCTTCGCCCGTGCTAGCGGAACGTTTACCCAATCGTGGAGTCTCACTAGTGTGGGTGACTGGAACAGCATCACCACCAATGGTACGGCGCAGAACCGCACCCATGGTCCGACCCACCTGCGCCACCTATGCCCTGATTGTTCCTTGTCTTCCTCTAGCCTCTCGCCTCCAGCCTCCGGCCTGCTCCCCGACTTCGACAACAAGCTCAAGAGCGCCGATGTGGACAACAACGGCTCGAACGATGTCACGTTCCAGTACGACGCATTGGGCAGACGCGTAGCACGACAAGGAACCTCCGGCTCCTTCGTTTACGTGCAGCATGACCAACAGACGATCGCCGATTACGGATACGGGGATGCTCCTAGCTCGCCAACGCATCGCTATGTCTACGCTAGCTACATCGACGAACCGGTTGTGCGCAAGGCAGCTGGTACCAGTGGAACGATTCACTACTACCAAAGCAACCAGCAGTACAGCATCACGGCAGTAACCACTTCTTTGGGCTCCGTAGCGGAACGCTACGCCTACACGGCCTACGGCCAGCCAACCATCCTCGATGGCTCAGGCTCGGTGCTCTCGAGTTCCGCGATTAATAATCGCTATACCTACACCGGGCGTGAATGGGATCAAACGCTAGGCTTGTATCACTTCAGGGCGAGGTGGATGAGTGGACTCGCAGGTAGGTTTATGGGCAGAGATCCGATCGGGTATTGGGATGGTTCAAGTCTTGTCGTAACATATTTCGTCCCTCATGGAGTAGATCCATCTGGGCTCGATTTTATTTTTACGCAACCATCAGCGCCACAACCACCAATATTCTTGTCACCATTTCCTAGTGTAACCATTCCGCCAGGCACAATTGACTTGGAGAATTTGGTGCCATCGCCGCCTACCTCCCCGTTACCGCCCATTGTTGGGCCAGTTATGGGGTGCATTGACTTAGCAACTGTAATCGATTGGATGTTGTCGACCGACGAGGAAAAGCGTTTGTGGCGGCATTTCGTTGCTGGCAGCGGTGGCGATTTAAACTTAAGTGAAACAGAGACATGTGCGGCCATTGGAAGTGCGATGGGTACTGCTAGTGCGGCATGTATGACTGCTTGCAAAGGTAAATCTTCAGGTCGAACGCCGCTTAGCATTCCGATAGATGAGGTTGCTTCATCTCCATGGAGTGCTGGTATTGGTGGATTTTCGACAAGAGTCGGTTGTCACTGCAAACCTTGTTATGTTAGCTTAGATGCATGTATTGCCGACCCGTACGATTTTGATCCGAGGTACTTCAGTACACATAGAACACTTCCGGCAGAAGTAAAGACTATGCTTGTTGCAATGGCTAATGGTCTGTTGGATTGCGGCTGGAGGACATTTACGACAAGGGGTTGCTGTGTTCAGGATTTGATGACCACGAGGCAATAGTTTCGCATGAAAGAGTCCAGCAATCCTTACTCAATCCATAGTTGCGAAGCTATGGTCTGCAAATCGAAGATTAAAAAGAGTCGATTTAAACAGCGATGTTATATGCTAGGCATCACATTGAGTTCATGGCTGCCTTTGTGTTTTTGTTCGTTACCGGCATTAACATCCGTTTTGGTACTCTTAGCTCCTGCTCCAATCTTCATTGTTTTTTGGAGCCGATCAGGGGTAAGTGTCTATGGGTTGATTGCATGGATTATTCTTTTTCTGATATTTATTACAATATGGGTGGCGGTTGACATTGCGTTTTGTGGTATGGCTGGAATTCAATGAGTGATGATGAGGCTCCTCCATTCGATTCCTCCAGTTACTTTAGGGGGGGTGTAATAGTTCACCAATAAGAACTAAACCAACTCATTAAACAGATCCGCCGATGCGGGGGCACAGGGATGACCGAAGTTGGTTTTCCCTGCATTTTCTCTATGGTTTTTTTGTGGGGGTAATCCCCTCGAGTCTATCGCTCGCAGGGCCGCAAGATGGCGGCCAAATAGCCGCTTGCGAGCAGGATGATGCCTTCGCCTTTCGCTCGATCGCATAGGTCTTTTAGTCCCGGTAGGGACGGCAGAGAATAGCCCAGCCTTTCAAGGCTGGGTATGGGGATGATCATCGCGTCAGTCCCGTTAGGGACGAAAGAAAACGCGGCGAAGTAGATGTGATAAGCATTAGAATGCACCGAAGCTTGAGGCACATCACCGGATCGGTTTACTACCCGTCCAGTGCATCGAACCAAGCTTATGACATTGCACATTCTCCCCCTCATCCCCAGCCCTTCTCCCCCGCAAAGCCGGGGGCGAAGGGGGCCAGAATTTTCGAGGACGCAATCCTCGGTTCGCAATCGCTGCAAGCGGCGTTGGGATTGGTTACAATAGCGGCTATGCACCCCCAAAACGCCATGCGTGAAACATCTCCAGAGCTTTGCTCCGCGCTCCCCCGCACAGGAGAGCCAAGTACAACCTTCGGTTGCACCGAAGCTTCTACGCCTTCTTGGCTGTGCTTCCATGTGCACTCCGTCAATGCCAGCGTTGGTCCGTCCCTTGATGAAGCCACCACTGCCACTTGGCGCTACCAAAGAAACCAGCAGTACAGTATCACCGCAGTGACCACTTCTTCAGGCTCCGTAGCAGAGCGCTACGCCTACACGGCCTACGGCCAGCCAACCATCCTCGATGGTTCAGGCTCGGTCCTTTCGAGCTCCGCGATCAATAATCGCTACACCTATACAGGGCGTGAGTGGGATCAGACGCTTGGGCTCTATCACTTCCGGGCAAGGTGGATGAGCGGGCTCGCGGGTAGGTTCATGGAGAGGGATCCGATCGGGTACTTTGGTAGTCCATTCGGCCTGTACCGTCAGTTTCAAGGGTATGCGTTAATCGTTATAGACCCTCACGGAAGTGAAGTGATTACGGCGGGAACTGTTGGCGTTGGTAGCGTCATCGTAGCAGGCGGAACATCCACAACAACGGTCATAGTTTCCGGAGGAACATCAACACTTGTGGGAGGTACAACTTTAGGAGGTAGCGTCGGTGCGGGTTCAGGAATAGTAGGAATCGTTTCTACGGGTGGAGCTGCCGCAGGTGGAGGTGTTGCCGCGAGCAGCGGAACTGCAGTTGCCGCAGGAGGAGGCACGGCCGTAGTTGGTGGAGGGCTCGCTGCAACAGTTGGTATTGCCGTTGTGCCCGGTACCATTCTTGGTTACGGCATCTATTCCACCCCTGTTATCGGTACTCAAAACTGGCTGGAACCTGGATTGACGCAAGTTGCTTACTACTTTTTCCCAGCAAACCACCCACCTATACAAACACTAAATGACCCAAAACCTTTCCCCTACCCAGTCTCAGAGCCGACTCCTGCTCCCATACCAGTCACTAACGACTGCGATGAAGAAGAACGCAGGTTTAAAGATTGCGTAGATCAGTTTGACGACGATACAACGTGGTGCGATGAAACTTTTCGGGGGTATACGAATGTCGCCTGTCATCGTTGGGCTTCACTTGAGCTTCTAAAGTGTAGGGCTGGCACACCTAGATCTCCTTTTTCTCCACCGAGAAGATAATGAATAAATCGAGAGATCCACTTTACAGAGAAGCGATGATTCTGTTGGCCTGCGGTGACGGTGAAGTTGCCAGGATGAAGTTGAGTGAGTGCTTGGGTAGAGAAAATGAATCAGTATGGAAGGCGTTTTTTTACTGCAAAATCGCGGAGAGTTTTGCACGAGACGGAAACTTGGATAAAGCTATAGGCTTGTTTGACAAAGCCTTACAAATTGACGATTCTCCGATTAGTCTTGTTAGTTACGCCGAGTTCGCCGCCAATAGCTTGAAAGATGAGAAACTTTCTTTGGAGTTATTCGAGAAAGCGTTGACGACAGGTCGGAAATCTTGGGATGACCCTTCAAGCTGGGATTTGTTCTATCAGCGAACACTCCAAAGAATTGATAGTCTGGGATTAGCTTGGCCTGAAGAGCAATAATCAGACTGACTTGGTTCGCTCACCCAATAAGAACTAAACCAACTCATTAAACAGATCCGCCGATGCGTGGGCGCGGGGATCACCGAAGTTGGTTTTCACTGCATTTCCTCTATGGTTTTTTTGTGAGGGTAATCCCCTCGAGTCTATCGCTCGCAGGGCCGCAAGATGGCGGCCAAATAGCCGCTTGCGAGCAGGATGATGCCTTCGCCTTTCGCTCGATCGCATAGGTCTTTTAGTCCCGGTAGGGACGGCAGAGAATAGCCCAGCCTTTCAAGGCTGGGTATGGGGATGATCATCGCGTCAGTCCCGTTAGGGACGAAAGAAAACGCGGCGAAGTAGATGTGATAAGCATTAGAATGCACCGAAGCTTGAGGCACATCACCGGATCGGTTTACTACCCGTCCAGTGCATCGAACCAAGCTTATGACATTGCACATTCTCCCCCTCATCCCCAGCCCTTCTCCCCCGCAAAGCCGGGGGCGAAGGGGGCCAGAATTTTCGAGGACGCAATCCTCGGTTTGCAATCGCTGCAAGCGGCGTTGGGATTGGTTACAATAGCCGCCATGCACCCCCAAAACGCCATGCTTGAAACATCTCCAGAGCTTTGCTCCGCGCGCCCCCGCACGGGAGAGCCAAATGAAACCTTCGGTTGCACCGAAGCTTCTACTCCTGCTTCGCCGTTCTTCAGTGTCCATTCCGTCAATGCCAGCGTTGGTCCGTCCCTTGATGAAGCCACCACTGCCACTTGGCGCTACCAAAGAAACCAGCAGTACAGTATCACCGCAGTGACCACTTCTTCAGGCTCCGTAGCAGAGCGCTACGCCTACACGGCCTACGGCCAGCCAACCATCCTCGATGGTTCAGGCTCCGTCCTCTCGAGCTCACCGATTAATAATCGCTATACCTACACAGGTCGTGAATGGGACCAGACGCTTGGCTTGTATCACTTCAGGGCACGGTGGATGAGTGGGCTCGCGGGAAGGTTCCTGGGGAGGGATCCGATTGGGTATTCAGGCATTAGCAAGGATTTGTATGAGTTCGTTGAGAATGCGGCATTGTCCCGTTTAGATCCGCTGGGAACACGATCAATTTCTTCCCTCGATGTAGACGAAGGACCGTGCAATAGGCGAGGTGGTTCCCGCGGGCATGCTTCAGAATGCAGGCGTTGCGGAAACATTTTGCGTCGATGGATCGATCGAGAAATCTCAAGAGTCAATCCAACTCTCCAGCAGCTGTTGGACCGCTTACCCAACTGCCCCTGTGCCGTCTCCCGACCGATACGAAAGCCACTGAGCTGTGCGCCGACGGGGCATCCTGGATTCTACGAGGAATTGGAGTTCTTTATGCCAAATGGTTGGAGCACGGATTTGGCTGTCGCCATTCCAGGCTTACCAATTTTGGGTGGCTATCAAGTTTGGTCGTTTCACCCGGGGGCGAGTCAGTGTATTAGATCACATGGCGGTAGACAGGATCGACCAACACAGCAATGCTGTTATGACCATCATGGAAAGTTGATAACAGATGGGCCTGCATCCGGATCACCGGACATAAACGACCCGGGGCACTTTGCAGGAGAAGTAGACCCGTTTCTATGTGCATTGTTTTTGGATGACGGCGGAAGCCACGGAATCGATGGATCTCACACCGGTGCGCCGAGTCGACCGGGTCACAACGTTGGCTTGTATAATTCTTTCAGACCGTCGAATAATGGAAATGGTTGTGCTGGGAATACTAGGGGTTATGCGCCCGGACACAATTCTAGTCCAGCAGTGATAAGCGAATCGCATCGTTGAGTTGGCATCAAAGATCTACAGATTAGATTCGACTGTTGAATGGATGAGCCTTCTTCAAGCGGATCCGAGGTTTAAAGGATGGACAGTAATGACTTACGTTTCAAAAGGAAATTTCTGGGCTTGTACATTTTTTTTGGAGTGACTTGTGTCGCAATTGCTACGTCTGTGGGCTTTTGGAACAGTGACTATCCGGGGAAAATCAGGTTCGGGGTAGTCGCGTCAATAGGCGTTGTCATTGCGGCTATTCCATATGTCGCACTGACCGTTAGTAATTCACCTACCAGTCGAGCGATTTCGCTCTTTTTTTGGTTCGCACTATTTTTCTATTCAATTGCAACTTACCTTGTGGCGATCGCAATCTCAAGAATGTCTTAACATATAATTGCTGTGGTGTCAGGCAAAGCGATTCGGATTTACCTTTGTATTGAACGCCTTCATCAACAACCGTTCACCAATAAGAACTAAACCAACTCATTAAACAGATCCGCCGATGCGGGGGCAAAGGGATCACCGAAGTTGGTTTTCCCTGCATTTTCTCTATGGTTTTTTTGTGGGGGTAATTCCCCCGAGTCTAACGCTCGAGGGGCCGCAAGATGGCGGCCAACGAGCCGCTTGCGAGCAAGAGGATGCACCGAGTGCTTCTTTTGGTCCATTTCAGGTCAGGCAACGACGGACCTTCAGACAACTCGCTTCGATTCGCATGCAACAGAGAAGCGATTAGGTGAGGTAGCGAGCAGTTCGAGCGTGATGGTTTCTGAACGAGGCCTTTCATCATTAGATGTCCGGTAACGGAAGGTTCACCGACACGCAACAGCACGTTGCCCCGAACCGAAGGGACGCTTCTTCGGTTTGCAGATTCTCTCCATCACACTGAATCACCGTCCATGCTAAGAGTTCCTTTATCGCAAGCGCCTTCTTCCAGTTGGCAAGCAGCCCTTGCTTCGGTGCAAGGCTCTCTAAGCGAGCTTTCGATCGGATCAATTGATCGAGCGTGGTAGGTGCCTTCGAATATTGTTCGATCGCATGCTCTACCCGGTGGATAAACTCCCAAGTCGCCATGCGATCGCGGTACCCTTCCAAGCGCATCCCCGGCGTACCACACCGCAAGCACTTGGGCCGATTATCGATCTTCGGAAGTTCAAGCTCATGGAGTCTCGCTGAATCTTCAAAGAAGCCAGTCGGCGATCTGAAGTCCTGGAATTCGTTCAAAGTCGACCGAATTCTGCGTTAGTAGAATCATTTGATTGGAAATGGCAATGGAAGCAATCCTCAAGTCCATCGAACCATCTCGCAAATTACAGCTAATCAAATGATCGAGGATCTTCGCAGACTTGCGGTCAAATGGCAGATGCTGCATAGCGGAGAAATCACGCAGGATACCCTCAAACTCGGCATACGCACGAACAAGCGATTCGCTACCACGACGCTTGGCAATGTAGGCGTTCCAGCCATTCACCAGTTCGTGAAACGACACGATTGATACAAAAAACTGCTCACCGGTGTATCGCTCGAGTCGAGAACAAAGCTTTTCATACTCCAAACCTTCACCGCGCTGCCAAACGCTAAGGCTCCGTAAAGAAATAACTGTCCGGAGTTGGTATTGATTCTCGATTGGGTTTTCTGCCATGCTGTCAGCATGACGGAACGAAATGTTGTTGAATGGATTAGAAGCAAGTATACCGACATGTGTGCGAGCTTGAATGAACGGTCTCGAAGGCTTTGGTGCGCCGTCGAGGCACGGGCAATCGGCTATGGCGGCATTGTAACGGTTGCCGAGGCTACAGGAATCTCCGAGAGGACGATTCGACGTGGTTTAGCGGAATTGGAACGCGGCGTTGAAGTCCAACCGGGCAGACAACGAAAAAAGGGTGGTGGACGTCCGACGATTGAACAGAGGCAGCCTGGGATTCGCGCCGCCATCGAAAAAATTGTATCACCTTCGACTCGTGGCGACCCCATGGGACCTCTTCTATGGACATGCAAGAGCACCCGCTCGATCGCTACTGAGATGCAACGGATCGGCTTTTCGATTACCGCCCCGACGGTAGGAAAAGAGCTGCATGCCGCGGGGTACAGTCTTCAAGCAAACAGGAAGACTCGAGAAGGCGAAGACCATCCGGATCGTGATGAACAATTCCAATACATCAATCGACGTGCAAAGGCGTTTCAGCGAAGTGCCCAGCCAGTTGTTTCAGTAGACACCAAGAAGAAGGAAATCCTTGGAAAGAAGAAGAATGCGGGGCAGACATGGCGTCCGTCAGGACAACCGCTGGCGGTCGATACGCACGACTTTCCAGATGCCGCAAAAGGCAAAGCGGTGCCATATGGCGTTTACGACATAACGACCAACGAGGCTGTGGTGAATGTCGGCATCAATCATGATACCGCGCAGTTTGCGGTTGCATCGATCGAGCTATGGTGGAGACGCCTCGGCAAGAAGCGGCACAAGAACTCGACCCGCTTGATGATCACCGCCGATAGCGGCGGAAGCAATGGTGCAAGAAATCGACTATGGAAATATGAGCTGCAACGCCTTGCGAACAAAACAAACCTAGAGATTGAGGTGTGCCACTTTCCGCCAGGAACAAGCAAATGGAATAAAATTGAGCACCGTGTCTTCTGCCACATCACAAGCAACTGGCGAGGCACCCCACTGGAAACCTACGAGGTAATTGTTCAATTGATCGGATCAACGACGACGGCGAAAGGGCTTGAAATACACGCCTTCCTTGATCAACGTGAGTACGAAAAGGCATTGAAGATTACGGATCAACAAATGGCTGACATTAATATTTTCCAAGCCAAGTTTCACGGAGACTGGAACTACACAATCAAGCCGAACAAAAAAGACTAGACTAGACTGGACAGTTATTGCTTTACGGAGCCTAATATGGTTAGTATCAAAAAGAAACACTACAGATTCCCCTCACAGGACTCTTGGTCTCGGAGTTCTTTGCCTAGCTTGACGATCTCTTCAAAATCAGGATCCCCTTTGAAGGTCCCCTTGACTCTTTCGAGCCAACCGAGCCTTGAGCTCTCCGCTTGTTTGTCGCGTTTGATTATTTCTAATTCGCGCTCAACTTTTGCGAGACGCTCTTCTACAGTAGCCATGTCCACCTCCAAAGTCCGAAGTTTCTCTCGTTCCAGTCTAGCTCTCGCGTTCGAAAAAGGGAGAGGTAGATCGAGAGGCCCCTTGGGAACGATCGCCGATTCGGACAACCAAATCTCCCCCCCATGAAAATTCTCCCCACGGCTAGCAATCGCTCGGGTACAATCGCAACACAATCTGTTTTCCTAACGCCTAAAGTCTAACGCCTAACGCCTTCCCCATGAGCAATTACGGGTTTACTTCAGCAGGCACCAGTTACGACGACGAGGACCGTCTCACCGGCTTCGCCCGTGCTAGCGGAACGTTTACCCAATCGTGGAGTCTTACCAGTGTGGGTGACTGGAACAGCATCACCACCAATGGCACAGCGCAGAATCGCACCCATGGTCCGACCCACCTGCGCCACCTATGCCCTGATTGTTCCTTGTCTTCCTCTAGCCTCTCGCCTCCAGCCTCCGGCCTGCTCCCCGACTTCGACAACAAGCTCAAGAGTGCCGATGTGGACAACAACGGCTCGAACGATGTCACGTTCCAGTATGACGCACTGGGAAGACGCGTAGCACGGCAAGGAACCTCTGGCTCCTTCGTCTATGTGCAGCATGACCAGCAGACGATCGCCGATTACGGCTACGGGGATGCTCCTAGCTCGCCAACGCATCGTTATGTGGTCGCAAGCTACATTGACGAACCGGTGGTGCGCAAAGCGGCCGGAACTAGCGGAACGATCCACTATTACCACCGGAATCAGCAATACTCCATCACGGCAGTAACCACTTCTACGGGCTCCGTAGCGGAACGCTACGCCTACACGGCCTTCGGCCAGCCAACCATCCTTGATGGTTCTGGCTCGGTCCTCTCGAGTTCCGCGATTAATAATCGCTATACCTACACCGGGCGTGAATGGGATCAAACTCTTGGGCTGTATCACTTTAGGGCTAGGTGGATGAGCGGGCTCGCTGGTAGGTTTATGGGGAGGGATCCAATTGGGTATGACGCATACCATTACCTCAACCTATTTGCGAATTATCTTCTATTATCGAAGACCGATCCAACCGGTAATTCACCTTGCTTAATAGGTGGTGCTATCGGCGGTGGCGTTGGGATGGTATTCAGCCTATTCAGCAGTTATATTAATGGGGAAGGACCCTGCCAAACCGCATGCAAGGCGGCCGTCAATAGCCTCGCTGGTGGTATTGGAGGGTGTTTTGCTAGTTCTGGAGCTCCACCTTGCTTAACAGGTTTTTTAACGTCCTTGGCAAGTACCTTGGGCAACATGATATGTGATATGGCTTGCACTCGCTGCTTGCCAGATCGAAAGAACCTGATTTGTAATGCAGTCGGAACAGTCGTTTCTGGGCTGGTTGGTTGTTTGGGCAACATGTTTCCAAACGAGCCAGGAGCGGACTTCTCTGTCGAAGGAGGGGTAACCGCTGCCATTTCAAGTATCTTTGGAACGGACGTAAACATGATGTGTGCTCATCATATTTAGTTATTAAGGAGAGGGAAGTGGGAGATGCGCAAAGGAGATTTCGTTCAATTGCTGCGATATGCAGTCCAGCAATTGCAGTATTGAACTTCAGTATAATGCTCGGATATGAGTTCTTCGTCGATCGGAGCTATTTTGAGGTCATTTTTCTTTCCCTCTTAGTATCGAATTTAGTGTTGTTCGCAGTTATAAAGATCATTGATCGCATGCTAAATCAATTGGATGACATCGAGCGCTCCGGCGCGGTAGGGAATTCTGGAAAAATGCGTTCGAGAACTCGGCGCTATTAATCAAGTTGATTGTGCGGCGCGAGTTTCTCTGAGGGGCCACCTCGTGCAATCGATGCGCTTGGGCTCCGCCCGCCCTGTGCAAAAACTAGATTGCATCGAGCAAGGTGATTTTCCGAACGAAATAGGTAAGGGATCGAGAGCAGTTGGAATCACGTTTGAGATAGCACATTGATCATTTTTGGACACAGATGGCTGCGGTGCAGATGGATGTTCGCGTCGTGCGCAGCAGTAAGCATAAACCTGAAGTGAACGTATCAAAGGAAGTGGAACGATGACTTGAGCTACGCCGCTCTGCGGCTATAGCTCTTGAGCAGTCCACCGAGCCGTTCTTTGCAACGAATCTCAGAAATCGGAATCGAAACGGTTTCGGATGGCTTCGTTCCAGACTTCGTTCGTTTCGGCGCTGCAGAACATTTTGGAAAAAAGCGTTCGAGAACTCGGCGCTATTAGTCGAGTTGATGGTACGGCGCGAGTTTCTCTGAGGCCCGCCTCGTGAAATCGATGTGCTTGAACTCACTTCGGTGCAAACTGGCGATCTGTTGGGGCGTTTCTGTAGTTTTGTGAGTTGGTTCTACCTCGATTTTCTGGATTGCGACGGTCAATCAGACATCCATCGAGTTTTGTTGCTCGCCTGGTGACACTCTTTTCTTGGTACAAGACGCAGTTGTACAAGGCTTAGCTCGTGTTGTTTTGGAGTGATACAAGTTCTGGTTCGCTTTCTTTTGCTTTGCATAAATCACAGCTTAGAGCGCGATTGTGCGCTAACCTCGCAGTTCTCGCTGTTGCTCGCTTCTCGTTAAGGTCCACCGGAACTTTCGCACCGGTCCCAAAGTACATCTCGTCGGGCGTCTGCCCTTGAAAAGCAAAATGGGGAACAACCGAGTTGTGCTGCTCCACGTAGAAAGCAATGAGCTTGCGAATGGAACTCGCGCTATCGAGATCGTTCAAATACAACCACTGGTGCTTGAGCTGACGCCACCAGGCTTCGATCATGCTGTTTGATTCGACAATGTCGACTTGCGCAAGGATACGTTGGATCGTGCCATCAGAAACAAGCTCGTTTACCGTGCCATTCACGTTTTCAACGCCCGAATCCATGACCGCAGAGGGTACTGTGTTTTCGGGGAGTCCCTTCGTTGCTTCCTTAAGGAGTTCCGCTGTCGTGTCTGTTTCGAAGGTGTCGTTCAAGCGCCATGCGAGAATGCGGCGTGGGAAGTTATCGAGAATTGCGTGAAGGTACACGCGGCTACCATCGCGACAATATTGTTGCTATTCCTTATTAGTGGTGATTAGCGACGATTAGTGTTCTGCTCCCATGCAATGTCAGCACTTGAATGGTCGCGAAACCATAGGTTATCGATCACATTTTCGGTAGCACACGATTGTTTGGAAATCAACATTAGATCTCGAAAGACCTGCCGCGACGGGATTTTGCATCCTGCAACGGATGCTACTTTCCCTCTGAGTGGATTGCGTCCCGACGGGAATCGTGATTGCATTGTCCATCAGCCCGGGGTGGGGCTAGCTACCCCCGGGCTAATAGCTGATGTCCTTCTAGGACAAACCAAAGCCAAGTTGCTTTTCAGAAGTCAACCATACCTGAATCAGACTTGATCAGGCACCACAAACGGAGCGCGGTATTCGCGTTTCATGAATCGATTGGCCGCTTCCGATCCTTCACCGACGAATCGCTGTGTCTTTGGATCGATGGTCAGCATTTGGCTGAGTTTGAGATCTGCTTTGTCAATGTCCAACGAGTGGGCTTTGAGATGCGACTCCATTTCTTCGACCAGCGCGTTCCACTCGGGAACTTGGACTGCTATCGTATCCGCCTTGCTAAATGTCTTTCCGGTTTGGAAAGCAATATTGGCCAGGTTGCACCAACCGGTTGAGTCATGACCCACCTGCACATCCGTATTGAGCATCTTCGGATCGCGTGCTCGGACGGCGTTCAAGAAGTTCTCTTGGTGGAGTTTGTTGCCGCTGTTGCCAGAAAACTTTTTGATGAGTTTTCCTTCCTTGTCGAAAGCGGAAGCGGATCCTCGTTGGCCTTCAAAACGGCCCCCTTCGCAGTAGGCGATGTAGCCGCTTCCAGGACCAGGGACTTTCGGAGACTTATTGTTCCCAGGTGCACCGGGTAGATTCGAAAGCCCAATCACAACAGGAATGCTACCGGTATCAAAGTAGACGAAGTGAACGTTTGGGGTTTCTCCGGCATCGTTCCAAACGACTCGACCACCGCCGCCGAAAATTCGTTTGGGGAGAGCGACGGAGTCGCGGAAGATGTTGTTACGAAGATCGTCGAGAACGTGGACCCCCCAGTTCCCCATTTCGCCCGAACCGGTATTGAAATCCCAGTGCCAATCGTAGTGGAATTTCTCTCGAAACATGGGTCGTTCTTGGGCGGGGCCGAGCCAGAGGTTGTAATCGATTTTGGGATCGACGGTCAGCCGAGTAGAACGCTTGCCGATCGAAGCCCGCACTCCATAGCGATTGACGCGAGCCGAGAGGATCTTTCCTAGAGCCATTTCTTCGTGAAGGAATTTTTTGATCTCGGCCTGCATCGGGTCGGATCGTTGCTGCGTTCCGACTTGGCAAACACGGTTGTATTTACGAGCCGCCAGGATCGTCTGCTCCCCTTCCCACTGACTGTGCGAGAGAGGCTTTTCGACGTAGACATCTTTGCCTGCCTGCATGGCCCAGATTGCGGCGAGGCAGTGCCAATGGTTGCACGCAGCGATCACCACCGCGTCGATTTCTTTGTCGTCGAGGAGCTTCCGCAGATCCTGATAGCCTTTGGCGCTGGGGCTGAAGGACTTTTGTGCATTGTCAATTTTGGCTTGATCGGGATCGCAAACGGCGGCGATCTTCGCACCTTGAATTTTGGAGAAGGTACCCATATGCTCGCCCGCACGTCCACCGCAACCGATGAACCCGAGCCTCACTTCATCATTGGACAAGCCGTACGATGAGCGTACCGAGGAGGAGGCAGCGATGGCAACGCCGGCCATGGCTGTAGATTTGACGAAACTGCGGCGAGAGGATTGCTTCACGATCAAGTCCTGTTGTGGAGAGGAAGAGTGAACCGAGGGGTGGGATTTGCAAACTGGAAGTATAAACCAAAAAGGATCGCGAATCAAAAAACCATGGATGAAGAGACGGAAAGAGAACGGACCCTTTATCACGAAGCCGGACATTGTGTCATGGCGGTGGTGAGCGGTGCTTGGGTGGAGCGAGCTTCTGTCGAGCCGGAGGAGGATGGATTCCACGGACTGGTGGATATCCGATGGCCGCACAATTCCAATCGGCTCGATCAAATCTCGGTTGCTCTCGCCGGTCCGGTCGCCGAGATGATTATTCGATCCGAGCCGTTTCATCCCGGTTTGATTCCGGAATGGGCGCATGATTGGAAGCAAGCTTGGGCGTTGTGCAGACCCGGATGCCCAACGGATCGGGAGTGCCTTCGCCGAATCGAATCAATTGTTGCTAAACTTTACCATATGCTCTCTCAAGATCGTTGGTGGGCCGCCATTGCCGCGGTCAGCGATCTGTTAGATGCCCACGATGAAATCGAACACGAGACCATTGCTTACGAAGTTGCGAGCTGGCTTGAGTAACTATCGTACTCTGGTTATTGCCTTCCGACGAAAGATTGAGAATGCCGAAGATTGCTGCCTTCCCCAAAGCTTACATGCACGCGTTGTGCAGGGATGGGACGATGAAATTGGCCGAGTGGTTCCAATTGGCCAGTGGCTTGGGTGTCGATGGCGTGGAATTCTATGCAGGCTTCTTAGAAATGCAGGATCCAAGCAATTGGCCATCGATTCGTTTGCAAGTTGAGTCGATGGGATTGCAGATTCCCATGATGTGTTGTTCGCCGGACTTCACCCATCCCGATCCTTCCTTTCGAAGCCAGGAACTCGAAAAGCAGCGCTACTGGATCGACATGACCGCCGCCTTGGGTGGGAAATTTTGCCGTGTCCTGAGCGGGCAACGTCGACCGGAACTCACGAATCAAGAGGGGGTAAAGCTGGCTGCTGATTGTATCTACGAATGTTTGCCCTACGCCCAGGCCCAGGGTGTGACGCTCATTCTTGAGAATCATTACAAAGACGATTTTTGGGAGTATCCGGAGTTCGCACAAAAGATGGATGTCTTTTGCGCGTTGGTGGATGCGGTCGAGCATCCGAACTTTGGCGTTAACTACGACCCGAGCAATGCCTACATCGCGGGCGATGACCCGATCGAACTACTGAAGCGAGTCTCCCATCGGGTAGTCACGATGCACGCTAGTGATCGCTATTTGATCGACGGGACTTTGGAAGATTTGCGACGTGAAGAATCGGGTGCGGCAGGGTATGCGAAGCGACTGAGGCACGGTGAGATTGGAAAAGGACTCAATGATTACGACCAGATCTTCTCTGAACTAAAACGGGTGGGATTCGATAGCTGGATTAGTATCGAAGACGGAGTTGACGGAATCGAGCAGCTCGCGCGGAGCACTGCATTTCTCAAAAAGAAAGTAGCGCAATATTGGCCTGGATAGCTCGAGCCGTGAGGGGTTGAGCAAGCGTTGAGGGCGAGCAAGTCCGAATCCAACGTGCTGAAATAGACGCCAGGTGCATCGAGCTGGAGTCGATCAGTAATCGATCGTTTCGGAATCGTCCGTAGACTCGCTTTGGTGGACGCGTGCCTCTCGCATCATGATCATGATGACTTGAACGAAACTCCGAATCGAGTCCGCATAGCGGCTTTCTTTCTGAGCTCGTTGGGATTGTTCGCGCGCGGTGCTGAGTTCCTGGGAAGCCGTCGACCAGTGGTTCTCATCAAACCACGACTCCAACTCCGAAACGACTTGCGCGAGATTCTCCGTGAATGCTCGGTCTGGCTTGCAGGCGAAGCGGCGGTAGGGGGATTTGCCGTATCCACTCGCGGGGCGTTCAATCGGCACTGTGCCCGATTGGTACTTGTACCATCCCGAGGCGAAGGCGACAGCCGCAGCGGCTAACGCTAGTAGCGCGATCGGAAATTGCTGCAGGGCCAACAAAACGACCGACAGAAGGATCGCGACGGCCGCGGCGATGCCAAAAGGCAACGGATAGTGGGAGGATGTGCGAGTGGCGCTCGTTCCCGTTGAAGCCCTTGTGTCCACGATCGCATCGGAAGTTACTTCTCCGACGACCACGGTAATATTGTCCGGACCACCGCGCAGGTTGGCGATGTCCACCATCGCTTGGACTGCCGTGTCACGATCGAGAACTTGCAGTAGAACTCCGATCTCTTCATCGCTCAATTGTCCGCTCAATCCATCGCTGCAGAGAAGAAATTTATCTCCCAGACGCAAGGGAAACGGACCTTCGACATCCACCATCACGCTCGCGTTCGGTCCCAGCGATCGCGTGATCACATTCTTTGGAATCGTGCTATTGCGAATCGCTTCTTCAGAGAGTTCGCCCGAGGCTCTCATCTCCCACACGAGAGAGTGATCAAATGTGAGCTGCTCCAACTGGGAGCCTCGCAGTCTGTAGACGCGAGAATCTCCCACGTGGGCAATCAAGGCCCCCTCAGGCACAATCGCTAGGGCGCAAGTCGTCGTTCCCATGCTACGAAATTCGGGATTCGCCTGCCCGCGACGGAAGATCTCGGCATTGGTCTCGATCAAAGCCTGGTGTAGGGCTTCCGCATGGAGCCCTCGGACGAGCTTTCGATAGTGATGGGGAATGAGCTCGACCGACAATTGGCTTGCCAACTCACCGGCCGCATGTGCCCCCATCCCGTCCGCGACGATGAGCAAGTGCCCGAACTTATTCCAAGCCGACTCATCCGCCGCCAGAAACACTCCGTGATTGTCTTGGTTGTTGCGTCGGCGCATTCCGACATGCGTTGCACTCGCAACGGAAAAGGCGGACTGCCAAGCGATGGTGGGGGCAGAAGGAGAACGTTGAGACAAGTTGGATGACGGATAGGGGAAGAAAGAGTGAGTAAGGCCTTCTTAATAATAATCAGAACAGGTGGTGCACACCTAGTACCCAAAGTTGGGAGACCTAGCAGATCCGGCAAAGATTATGAAGGATAATTCCGGCGGCGACACTTACGTTGAGGGAATCTGTGGCCAACCCCATCTCAATCTTGAGACGCCGACTGCACTCCGACAGAATGTCTTCGGGTAGCCCGTGGGCTTCGTTTCCAAAAAGCACAATGGAATGCCCCTGCCGGGCAAATTCGCACAGTTCCTCGCTGTCATTGGCCAAGCAAGCCGCGATGGATTCCACCCCCTTTTCGTCGAGCGCTCGCAACGCTTGGTGAACGTCGTCGACTTCGAAAAAGCGAAGTTTGAACGCATTCCCCATCGAAACTCGCAATACCCGCCTGGCAAAGGGATCGACGCATTGGGGGCCCAGGACTATGTCTTGGATTCCGAAGGCGGAGCAGGTTCTCAGGATGGACCCCAAATTCTCGGGGTCTTGCACGCCGACCAAAAGAACGCCGGTCCAGCGGTCCCGCTTCGTCGGGCGTGCCTCCCAGGCCTGCATTTGGAGCAGGTCGGCAATCGTTCCGATTGCGGGGCGCAGCCCGCAGGCTAAATAGCCGCGATGGAAATGGAATCCGATAAGCTCGCTGATCATCGCGCTGGGGACGACCCACACGGGCTGGTCGGCCGGAATCCAGCCTTTTGCCTCGTCGATGAATGCTTCGTCCAGGAGCACCGACTCGACCTGCACTCGGCTCGCCAACAATCGAGCCACGAGCGGTTTGCTCTCGGCAATGAATCGACCGCTAAATCGCGTTAGATTCGTCGTACGCAGATGCCGATAGGGATCCAGTTGGGGGGCTTGGATGTCCTCAATGCGTGTCCATGACATCCTGTTCAATTCGCTTTCCGCTTGCGTTGAAACTGAAGGCGTTTGGTCCCGATAGCCCAATCTTCGGCCCCTTGCATGCGAGCCCGCAGGACGTATTGGCCGCGAAAGTCATCCGTGGATTCAAACAGAATGCGATGTGTCCCCGCTTCGACCTCCAAGTGCTGATGGGCGATGACGAGATGGTTCGCACGATCGTAATTCTGTTGCATGCGTTGGTATCGGGCTTCGGCCTGCTCGTTCGCTTGTATGGATTCTAAATGGCTTGGCAAGCGATCGCGATGGAGAAGCAGTTCTACCTCTATCGTCCCGTCCCATGGGGCTTCGATGTTGGCCTCCAGCGACTCTCCTGCTTCGTATGTGTCCCGAGCTTCGATATTCAAAGGTTTGGGATGACGAATAACCAACAGGGGGTCACCAAGTAGATTCATCAGCCGAACATGCTCTCTTCGTTCTGCGACCAAGTCATGGCCGGCAGGACTCAGCGCCGTCGCCATCGCTTCGATCGCCGATTGGTATTTCGATTTCAGCTTGCTTCCTGAACCGGTTGACCGTTCCTTCGCCTTCTCCGGTTCCTCGTCATCGAGCCAAATCGCTTTTTTTGCTTGCAGTACGACTTGCCCTAAACGGGACTCGTTCTGCACGAAGCAGGTATCCATCATCTCTCCAGCTAGCTGACTCAGCCCGTAAGGCATGGTGACGCGTGACCCCGCGACGACGGCGATCGGGCCATTGGGCTGATGCAACAGACGTTCGGCAAAACAATCCACCTTTGCATCGAACGCTCCGGTATAGCAGGCAAGCAGGACCGCAACAGGAGGGCCCACCGGTGCATCGAATAGTTCGGTATCTTCCGGGCTACAGATGCACTCTTCGCAATTGTCGTAATGGAAGTCGTCCAGCGAATCGATCCAGCCGTGACCGATGTAAACCCAAAACAAACCACCCCGATTGAGCTTGCCCAGAAAGGTCTGTTTGAGTGAACGTGGATCGGGGCAATAGGGGCTGTGCACGCTGGCATAGGTCATCTGCAACCGAAAACGATCTGGGATTCCTTCCGAGAGGTAACGCCTAGCCACGGTCTCAATGGCCTTGTCAGCGAACAACCCGAAGCCCCCCACTCCTGCTGTAACATGCACGCGATCACGCCATTCGCTGAAATCGTTGGAATGCTCGTAGCGAATAACGCGTTGAAGCATCCGTTCCAATTCTTCGGCTGATTTTGCTGGTATTCGCCCCACGGCAACGTCGGGGCTGCCGTCCCCATCCAAGTCTGAAAAGGGATTGTCGCTCGCTAGGGTTGGGGTTTGGCCCTCCCCCAACTTCACACTCGTCGGTAGCAAGAAAGTTGGAACGATCGTCTCGCGAATGGGGGGCAACTTTGGGTCTGTTGTAGAGTCATGAAAGACATCCCCACACAATACCACCGCCTCGAGCGAGCCCGCTTTCTCTGACTTTTCGATGATCCTTTGGCGTAACGCGGAGGGATCTCGGTGGCTGTCGAGGATCGTGAGCTGGTAATCCTTGCTTCGATAAGCGGCCCATTTTTGAAGGGCTGGCTGCCAAGCGGCGGGGCAAACGACGACTACCTCGGGGGGTGCTTGGCTCTCCACGAACGCCTCGGCTAAGGTCCCTTGCGGTAGGGCCAAGGCGATCGCTGCGTGAACGAGGCAACCAAGTACTGCAATCAACCTTCGCATCGTCTCGCCTCTCCCTGGGTGCACGCCGACTACTCGCTCATTACACTCCGACCAACTCCGGTGCAGTGGTTCGTTCTAAACAGGCGCCGATCTGTCGGACGGCTTGCCGGAGTCGGGCCTCGTTTTCCACGAGCGCCATTCGTAAATACCCCTCTCCGAGCGGGCCGAACCCACCCCCTGGGCTGACTGCGACATTGCCATGTTCAAGCAGATGCATGGCGAAGTCGATGGAGTTCATGCGGGAAGCCCATGGTTCGGGGATCTTTGCCCAAGCGAACATGCCGGCTTTGGGAGTCGATACCTCCCAACCGATGCGCCGCAGCCCTTCTACCAACACGTCCCTGCGCCCTTGATAAATCTGGGACTGCTTTTCCACGGTCGCCTCCGTATCGCGGAGCGCGACAATAGCCGCGATTTGGATCGCTTGGAACATTCCGTAGTCGTAGTATCCCTTGATCGTCGCCAATGCCTTCACCATGTCGGCATTTCCTGAGCAGAAGCCAACGCGCCAACCGGCCATGTTGTACCCCTTGCTCATCGTCGTGAATTCCACTCCGACATCTTTGGCTCCCGGGGCCGATAAGAAAGATGGGGGAGTGTAATCATCGTAGGCAACGTCGGCGTACGCGAAGTCGCTGATCACCATCAAGCCGTATTTCTTCGCCAGCCTGACCACGTCCACAAAGAACTCCGGTTCGACCGTTACTGTGGAGGGATTGTGGGGATAGTTGATAATGAGCAACTTCGGTCGAGGATAAAAATGCTCGCACGTATAGGCAATGTTTGAGAGATACCGCTCGGTATTGGATACATCGAGCGCGACCACATTACCCGACGCCAACACGACACCATACATGTGCACGGGGAAGTAAGGTGCGGGAATGATCGCGGTGTCTCCGGCGCCGATCAAGGCGAGGAGCATGTGGGAGAAGCCTTCTTTGGATCCCAAACAAACGATTGTTTCCGTCTCAGGATCCAAACGAACGCCGTACTTGCGGAGATATTTGCTCGTCACCTCTCGGCGAAGATTCAAGATCCCGTTGCTCTTCGAATACCCGTGATTGGTCGTGTCCTTCGCTGCCTCGGAAAGCTTGGCAATCACCGCAGGGTCCGGCGGATCGGAAGGGTTACCCATCCCTAAATCGATCAAGTCCTGTCCGGCGCGCCGCTTCTGGTAGAGCAAATTGTTGATCCGGCCAAATAGATAGGGAGGGAGACGATGCACCCGTGGGGCCAACTCCATTTTGAAATCGCTACTCATTTGAAACGCCGACTGGCATAAGTGATACTGATTCGGGTCGAGAGCCAGCCGGATCGCCTCGGTCCTGACAGGAACTGGAAATCGCCGACTAGCTTGGGGTTACAGATAAGATACGGCCTTGGAAGGTTCGAAGAAAGGCAGAAATGGGTTTGCATGGCTATTCCTTGCTGAGGGCCCGCAATGGCTAACCGTCGCAATAAGTGGCAATCCTGATCGAAAAATTAAAAAATATTCAAATTTTTTTTTCTTCTGTTCGCGAGAGCTTAACGGAAGGCATGACGTTTCGAAGGTTCCGATCCCAACACACGAGCGGCGAAATACGCAATGGCTTCCAAAGCACCTTAGTTTGAATTTTGCAACCTTGCTTGAGCCATTGCATCGTACTTCGGCGGACTGGTGCGCGTACTCGAGTCCTCCTTGGTGTGGCGTTTCTCGCACGGTTTGGGCAGAGGCGAACGAAGATTTCGATTCCCAAGAACATCGACGTTGTCTCGAAACAGATTCCAATCTTCACAATCCTTTCTACACTCAGTGGAGTCGATTCTGAAGACTTGGCAGCAGTCGCGTTTCGGGTCTCTCCCCCCCTCAGTCGCTGCCGGTGATTTTTTCATCTCTTTATCTATTTCGGAGTTCGGTATGCGCACTGGTTCTTTTCGAAGGGCGCGGCTTGGTTTCACCTTGGTGGAATTGTTGGTCGTCATTGCCATCATCGGTATTTTGGTTGGTCTTCTGCTCCCTGCAGTGCAAGCAGCGAGGGAGGCGGCTCGTCGTATGAGCTGTCAAAACAACTTGAAGCAAATTGGATTAGCCATCCACAACTTCGAGAGCGGCTACAAGAAATTGCCAGCGGGAGCGTTGGGGCCATCGCGCGTCGATCCCTATATCGATGCCGGAGCCGCGGGGAACCAGCAGTTTTACGGAACGCTGCCTTTCCTCCTCCCCTTTATGGAGTTGAACAATATCTATCAGCAATTTCCCAGTGCATTGCTTCGAATCGACCGTCTCGCGCAGTCTGGAGAGGATCTCCGCTGGGCTTCCACCACCGCTTCGCTGTGGGCCGGCGCCACCAATCCTGGAAATATTGCTCAATACAAGATTCCTAGCTTCATGTGCCCATCCGATTCCAAGACGCCTTCGGCCGTCTATACGCGATTGCACGTACGCGCGTCCTCGGCAACGGGAACGGGAGTTACCGCACAAGCCTTCATTGGTCGGGCTTCGGGTGGTTGGCAAGTAGCTGCCCTCGGGCGAACCAATTACGCCGGTGCACAAGGTCGTCCGGATGTAGAAGGTGGACGATGGCAAGGCCTGTTCCGCAACCGAATGGAAACCAGATTTGGAAGCGTTTCCGACGGATTGAGCAACGTCATTGCATATGGAGAGACTCGCGGCGGAAACGTCACAGGCCCTGTCGAGCCATCGACGGTTCTCTGGATCTCAGCCATCCCTTTGCCTTCCTCCTCGACATGGCTGTTGGGTGAAGACAACTGGTATGAGTTCTCTAGCAACCATACCGGCCTGACCAACTTCACCTTGGGTGACGGATCGGTTCGAGGTATTAGCAACAACATAGACGGCGCAACTTGGCTTCGTCTCAATGGTATCTCCGACGGCGAAGTCATCAGCAACGAATTCTAAGCCGCTGCGGAATGCTATTGCCGATTGCAATCCGTTTACAACTTTTTCCTATGAATGCGAATATGAAAAGCACTCCATCGATTCGATTTTTAGTCGTTGCCGGTTTCCTCTCCTCGATGCTCCCGATCATGGGATGCTCCGAGGACAAGAAAGTGGAAATCCCGGAGAATTTTGTCGAGCTCCCAACGAGCGACACCCCCGCAGGTCAAAAGAAAGTCAAACCCGACTCGACGGAGTCGGACTGATCGATCGCCTCAGGGCCATGGAATTACTCTCTCACTCATCGCTGGACATTCGGAGCGTACAGCAGCCGAAGTCCAGCGTCTGGGCGATTGTGCGGCTCGCTAATACCTCGCGATTGATTTCGTAATAGATAAATCGTCCCTCTCTTCGGGTGAGGACGATCCCGGCGTGATAAAGCACTCGCAGATGGTGCGACACGTTTGGGATCTCGATATCGAGCAAGTTCGAAAGATCGGTCCCGGTGAGAGCGGCCCCCTGCAGAGCTTTCAGAATGCGTATTCTCGCTGGATCCGCGAGGGCTTTGAGGTACTTCGCGCACTGCTCGGAGTCATCGCTTTTGCTCGCGCTCTCTTTGCCCCGGTTTTTCGATGTGGTCATTTGCGATTTACCGATCCTGTGTGCCGATCAACCCCTCTGTCATTCTACGCATCTTGGCCCGTGTCCCCAAGCCTCAATGCCTATTCTCGGCTGGGCAAACTGGCCGAAGCCGGAATGCCATCGCGTTGGTAACGCCAGTTCTTGATGTACCAAAGTAACTCTCCCATCTCGGTCGGAGTCATCAGGGCCTCGAAACCTTCTGGCATCATGGATTGGCCCGAACTCTTGAACTCCTCCAATTCGTCGCGACCGATGGTTCGGCGAACTCCATTCTGTTGCTCCAAAACAACGCTTTGCGCATTAGCCTCCTTGAGAATCCCTTCTACCACCTCCCCTTCTATGGTCCGCGCGAGGTATCGAAAGTAGTTGGCGTCGATTGTTTGATTCGGATCTAAAACGGCGGTGAGCAGTTTATCGTAGCTTTGTATGCGTGAGTCGGAGATGTCGGGGCCAATGGCAACACCAAGCCCATCGATTCGGTGGCACGATGCGCAATGCTTTCCAAAAAGGGCTCGTCCCGTTGCGTAGTCGGATTCCCCTTTTCTCTCCGAAATCGCAGAGTGATAGCGGGCGATGACGTTTTGTCTCGATTCATTCGAAAGAGTTGCCATGACGCCCGCAATACGTTTTCGCAACTCTGCGGCAGGCAGTTTTTGCAGGCTCGTCCATTGCGACGGAGTGAGCAAACGGGGAGACAACCGTTTCGTCTCCAACGCTTCGACCAACGATTCGCTATACGCAGGATCCCGAAGAGCGATCGATACAAGTTCATTCCGCAGGCTGGGGGAGGCGCTGCTCAAGCGATCGGCCATCCACGTGGTGAGAATGGGGCTCGATAATCGGCTCAATCCTCGAATGCCCTCCAACACTTCACCCTCGAATTCGCTCGTCAAGCACGCGACGTAAAGCTGTTCCTTGCGCTGTCGCGAAACACCTTCGAGTCCCCCCAAGCAACGGATCGCCAGGATTCGATGCTGCAAAGTCTTGGATTCTCGTGCGACTTGTTCGATGGCTGCGATGGCATCGTCGCGGAGTCCCCCTCCCTTCCATCCACCGGTTCCTTGCCCGGAAAGAATGGCTAGTGCCACTCCCTCGCTTCGGGGTGAACGGCGCTTCTTATCCTCGCTCCAAAATGCGTTCAATTCCCCACTCCACTCTGCTGGAGTCTGACCAACCGTTCGCTTTGACAACCGCTCTATCGCCTCCAGTTCGCTCGGATAGATATCTTCAACATCGGCGGGTGCGGTGTTCTGAAGAGCCCGCAGGTATTTGGGCATTAATGCGAACCCTTCCTTTTCTAATAGCTTCGACGCCCCCATCCAAAGGAGACGATCTTCAGGCGATTCGATCAGCTTTGCGATCGCGCTGCGGTCGATCGACTCTCGCGATTCCACCGGCAATCGCTCCAAGCCGATCCAAGCGATGGACCATGCAGCCAGCTGGCTCCATTCTCGTTGCTCCGAATGCAATCCTTCGCGCAAGCACGATATCAGCTCCGGTGTCAGCCAGTCATCTTTGGCATCCTCGGAAGCGTTTCTCGCGACCTCCGCAACGAGCCTCGCTCCGAGCACTTGCAATTCACTGTCCTGGCTCCTTGAAAGGGCGATGGCATCCGCCGGCTGAAACGCTTGGGCTGCAAACAGGAGTTGGGCTGCGATGGACACTGCTTCATTAGCTGCGTTGTAAGGCTGTGTGGTGCGCGTTTGAGATCTCGTGACCCTGCGCAAGCTTTCGAGATCCGATTCGCGGATGCTCGCTGAATGGATTTTCTCCAAGATTCGCAATGCCGCTTGCCGTTGAACCCATCGATCGGAATGGGAAAGAAGCTCGACCAGCTCCCGCTGGGTTCCCGTCGCGACTTGATTCGCTGGCGCATCGTTTTGTTCCGTAATGCGATAGATGCGCCCCATCCCATCGCCATCTCGTTCATCCGGTCGATGTTTGAGTTCGTCCGGTACCCATTCTGGATGTTCGATGACTGCACGATACATGTCCACGACATAGAGAGCTTGACCCGGGCCTAGCACCAAATCGACAGGGCGAAACCATGGATCGCGACTGGCAAGGAATTCTCGATCTTCATGGTCAACCTTTCGAACCTCTAGCTGCCCATCGGGTTTTCTGGTCAAGGTGCGGCACTGCACCAAGCTGCCGGTTGGTTCGCAGGCGAGGACATGGATGCCTGATTTGCGTCCCATCCATTCCCCCTCCGCAAGTGTTACGCCGCATGCTGCCGTGAACTGCCCTGCGTGTAAATTCGATGTTGTCCAAGCTTGAACGAGTGGATGCACCCGCGACTCGGCTTCCGCCGGAAGGATATTCCGGATGGCAGGAGCAAAACCGGAAAGGGGACTATCGCTCGATTGCACCTTCTCTACCTGAACCAAAAAGCATGGTTGTCGGTTCGCGCAACCGTATCTCCTACCAGCCCGATCGAAAGCCAAACCGTATTGAGCTGGACCTGCGATCGCTTCCAGTTTCCCTGTTACAAGATGGAATCGAACATCCCCTCCGGTTGCATCCACCGACTGTTTGGCAAAGGGGTAGCCTGGTCCCGTATCCACTTTTCCAAGTCGAAGTCCGCTGGCGATGGTGAGCCAACCGTCGGGCGTGATCGTGGGGTGATTGGCGCGCAATTGAGGATTTCCTGCTGAAAACCCTTCGAGCCAAATCGCCTCCGAATCGGCCCGGCCATCTTGGTTGTCGTCACCTAAAAAGATCAGCTTCCCTTCGACCGTAACGAAAGCTCCGTTGGACCAAGGCTGGACGCCGGTTGCAAATCGCAGGCCATCTTGAAAAACCGATCGCGTGTCCATGACCCCATTGCTGTCTGAATCGCTCAAGATCACGACGCGAGATTGCCCTTCTGGGGAGGGGTGAGGGTAATCTCCCATTTCAACAACCCACAACCGGCCTTGCCCATCGAATTGCATCGCGATGGGGTCGAAGACCATCGGTTCGGAAGCAACCAGTTCGACTCGCTGATTTCCATCGGTCTGCATGAACCCGATAGACAGGTCCGGTGCAACAGGTGGTTTCGGCTGCTCCTGCCATTCGACGGGTTTGCCTTCCGGCACGCGTTGCTTGAACGCTTGCTTTCGAATTCTTTCGTGCAATTGGCTTACCAGTCGCTGGATCGTCTCCACCATCTTCGGCTCCGCAAATTCCTCCAAGCAACTGGTGCGGGCTCTCCAGGTGGTGTAGCTGCCGAGCTGAAACATTTCGGGTGGAGGGATATAGCCGCAGTGACCGTTGGCAAGTCCGATATTCATCGTGTGTGCAAACGGGCTCGCCTGGCGGATTTTCAATCCGGTTTCTCCGTAGGATTCGCAAGGATTGGCGGCAATGACCATATCCCCTACCCGCAATGCTTGAACATTCATGACACGGGTGGCTGGGAGTTCGCTAAGCAATACGGTTTCACGCGCGTAGTTTTCGTCCATTGTTTTGGGCAATCGGTCCTGCAAGTGGGATGCAATCCAATTTTTGGCCTGCGATACCTCTTCATCGCTCGGCATCCGCACTGCGACATCGAAGCTTGCGAATTCGCTGTCGATCGTGACGTCAGAGCGGTATTCGATCCCCTTCACTGCTTCGAGGATCAAGTCGCTCACATAGGTACCGACATCGGCAAAGGTAAAGGGCTCGCGAGGTTTGCTAAAGTCAATGCAGTTCGCATTTCCGCTGGTTCCGTTTGCCATCAGCCCGACAAATTGCTCGGGTGCATCGCTGCGCAATTCTTTTGCTAAGCGGTTGCATACAAAACCGAAATAATCCGATGAAAGAGCCTTGGCACCGGCATAGTGGGTACCAAAGCTTGCGAGCAGGGCGAGATGGTTTCCGTCTTGGTCTTGGACGCTGAGGATGGGAATATGGCGATCGATCGAGCTGACGGGGGCACGCTTATTCTCGTTTTCGTGGCCAGGATTCATGGAAACCCAATCCGCATTGCGACCGGTGAAGAGGGTGCTGTTCGCAGCCCCAGGCTTCATCAGCCAATCGCGGCAATAGATAAAGCGATCCGCGGTTGCCGATGCGAATCCGATCTTGGCCGGCACCAGTCGAGCTTGGGCGTCCTGAATGCCTTCCGCGATCCAATTCGGGAGCGCTGCGGCGTAGTCCTCTTGGATAGGGCAACCGTGTGTCCCTGCGACCGCTACGGCGGAGTGGGTATGGGTGGCGGCAATCAAGATCCGTTCTGGCGGGATGCCCGTCGCCTGGTGCGCCAAGGCCTTGGCGCGATCGGTGACTTCATGCGGCAAGATGCAGTTGTCAACGATCGCGATTGCAATAACCGACTTCCCATCATCGAGAACCAGAGTCCGAGAAAAGAGGGATTCCCGGACACTGTCGGCTTGGTAGCCAGCGATTCCGCCGTTGACCCAGACGGGAAATTGTTTTGGATCGATGTTCTTGGCGGATGCTCCCGCCCGTATCTGGGCTTCGGCACGGAGACTCATCGCGAGGCATAGACAGCCTAGGAACAACGAGAAGGGGATCGACTGTTTCATGGATTCGTGCATGGAAGGAGGGTAGGGAGAGTCGCGAGATGGACCGAAACTTCCAGCCAGCAGAAGCCGGAGTTCACGTTGAAGGGGAGGGGGAATCGGGGTAGGATGAGCTTTTATTATACGGATAACAGAGCGCGAGTAGACACTTTGACTGAGCTACCACCTTTTCTTCCAGGCGACCCTTTGCTTCCAGGTGACCCTTTGCTTCCAGGCGACCCTTTGCTTCCAGGCGACCGGGCCCTCCCGGATCCCGCGCCCCCTGTCAAAGCAGGAGAGTCGGGTAGGGGGGATTTATTGAACTTGACGGTTCGCCGGGCTAAGTTCGACGATCAAGACGCCATTATGCAGCTCTTGGAACCGTTCGTCGAACAAAAGAAGCTCTTGCACCGAACTCGAGCCGAGATCCTCTTGCTGATGGGGACCGGGTTCGTCGCCGAAGTGACCGAAGTGACCGAAGTGACCGAGGGGGAACCAGCTCGGAAGCGCATTATCGGCTTCTCTGCGGTGGAGATCTATTCGAGAAAACTTGGAGAGATCCAATGTTTGGCAGTCGCCGATGGATACCATGGCCACGGCATTGGTAGCTCCCTTGTAAAAGCCTGCGTCGAGCTTGCTCGTGAAAAAGGGATTCTAGAAGTCATGGCGATCAGCTCCTCCGACGCCTTTCTGCGAAATTTGGGCTTCGACTACTCGCTTCCTGAACAAAAGCGTGCACTCTTCTATCAACTTCACTCGCGCGACGAGATCTTCAACAGCGACGAGTAGCGATCGCCGGTCGCGTCGCTTCCCTTCCACCGCTAGTCCTCATTGCAGGCCCTGTTTTCATGCAACTGCTTCACACGATTCGAGCGAAGTTTGAACCGATCCTAAGCCAATGGCTGCCCGATCCCGGTGCCTTGCAAGCCTCCTTGGATCGCATTGTCGCCTCTCGCGATGCCTCGCTCGCCGATTATCAAGCCAACGTGGCAATGCCTTTGCAAAAGATTGTTGGCAAACCGCCTCTGGAAATTGCCGAAGCCATCGTGAAGGGCTTGCGCGTCGAGGATCTGTGCAGCGAGGTCGGAATCGCGGGTGCTGGATACGTCAATTTGCGTCTATCCCAGACCTTTCTTGAAAAGGCATGCGAAGCGGCCTATCAGTCGGACAAGATTGGTGTGGAGGGTGCGCGAGAGGCGAAAACGGTCGTCGTCGACTACTCTTCCCCCAACGTTGCGAAACCGATGCACGTCGGCCATATTCGCTCCACCGTGATCGGAGATTCGATTGCCAAGATTCTTCGATTCCTCGGTCATCATGTCATCACTGACAATCATCTCGGGGATTGGGGTACGCAATTCGGGATGATCATCTATGGCTACAAACATTTCCGCGACGAAGAGGCTTTCCAGAAAGCACCTGTCGCAGAGCTTGGACGTCTTTACCGCGTCGTCCAAAGAATCATCGGATACCAATCGCTCGTCGCCAACCTCACCACGTTGGAACGCAATGCCGTTCTCGCCACGGAGAAATTGCAAGCTGTATCGGAGAAACAAGCCGCTGCACCGAACGATAAAAAACTACAAAAGGAGCTCAAGTCAGCCAGCAATGCGGCCAAGGAAACTGCAGCGGAGCTAGAGTCTGCCAAGCAATCCATTGCCAGCGCGCGGTCGGACGCCCTCTTCATCGAGCGATGCGACGCCCACCCTCAATTGGAGTCGCGAGTCCTAAAGGAAACGTCGAAACTGCACCACGGGGACAAAGAGAATCTCGGACTTTGGGAAGCGTTCTTGCCTCATTGCAAAGAGGAGATTCATGGGATCTACGAACGGTTGAACGTTCAGTTCGATCATGAGTTGGGTGAGAGTTTTTACCACGACATGTTGCCGGCAGTGATCGAAGAGCTGATGGCAAAGGACTTGGCTATGCCGAGCGAAGGGGCCATCTGCGTTTTCCTCGAGGGTTTCGACGCGCCGATGATTGTGCAAAAGCAAGATGGGGCGTACCTCTACTCCACGACCGACCTGGCCACAGCCATGTTCAGGGAAAGAGAATTCGAACCCGATGCCTGCCTCTACGTCGTGGACCACCGGCAGAGCGAGCATTTCCAAAAGCTGTTCGCCGTCCTACAGAAGCTTGGTCTGACCCATACCACCTTCAAGCATGTCAGCTTCGGAACTGTCATGGGGCAAGACGGGAAGCCGTTCAAAACGCGATCGGGTGAAAATATTGGATTGGAGTCGATGCTGGACGAGGCCATCTCGAGAGCATGGGAAGTCGTTTGCAATCCCAATCGGATCAAATCGTTTGGGATAGAACTCACCGACGAGGAAAAGCGGGATATCGCCAACAAGGTCGGAATCGGTGCGATCAAATACGCCGATTTGAGCCACAACCGAACCAGCGATTACGTGTTCGATATGGACAAGATGGTGCAGCTCGAGGGGAACACAGCGGCGTACATCCAATACTCCTATGCGAGAACACGAAGCATTCTGCGCCGTGCGTCGGGAGAAGAGTTCCAAATCACAGACTGGCCGGCTGCCGCCATCCAAATCGAACAGCCACCCGAACGGGCTCTCGCGATGCAGATTCTTCGTTTTGAAGACACCCTGGTTCAGTCGACCAGCGACTATTTGCCCAGCGTCGTCACCGATTATCTCTACGAGCTCGCGAAGCTCTTCAGCAGTTTCTTTGATCAATGCCCGGTACTGAAGGCGGAGAATCCCGAATTGATTCGATCTCGTCTCAAGTTGACGGAACTCACCGGCAGAGTTCTTAAGAAAGGGCTTGAAGTTCTCGGTATCGAGACCGTCGAACGCATGTGATGCGAAGTCCTGCCCGGACAGAGCTTCAGCATCCAGACCCGGGGGAACCGCAGCGCTACCTCGATGGGGTCAAACGCAACTTCGCAATCGCGAAGAAATGTCAAAGGGGTGTTTTGTTTTCTTCACCGGCGATTTCGCGAACATAGAGTGGAACCGCGTAGCCAGGCAAGCGTGTTCGAACTTCTTTCAACAGCTCGCGACCGAGAGTTTCGGGGACTTCCCAATGCGAGGCTCCTTGGACGCGATCGAGCTGGTGTAGGTAGTACGGTCCTACTTGGAGGTCGATCAAACGTTCAAAAAGGTGGGTCAGCGTTTGTGGATCGTCGTTCACACCTCGCAGCAACACCGCTTGATTGAGGACGGTCGAACCGGCGCTTCGCAATCTTGCAATGGCCATTGCCACATCATCGTCGATTTCGTTTGGGTGATTGATATGCAGCACTACCCAGTGGGCCAATCGAGAGCGAGAGAGACGCTCGATCAAGGCCGATGTCACTCGGCTGGGAATCACGACCGGCAATCGGGTGTGCAGTCGAAGCCGGTGCACATGGGGAATCGACTCGATGCGATCGATCCATCGCGTCAGCGTCGCGTCGACCAAGCTCAGGGGATCCCCACCCGAGAGGATCACTTCGCGAATCGAGTTGTCTTTCTCGATCGCCAAAAACGACTCTTCCCAATGCTGCATGGATTTGGGAGCGGTGTCGTAGGGGTAATGGCGACGGAAGCAGTAGCGGCAGTGAATAGCGCAGGCTCCGCTGGCGATCATCAGAACCCTGCCGTGGTACTTATGCAGTAGCCCGGGCGCTTTCTCTACCGACAGGTCTCCCACCGGATCGTTTTGAAAGTGCTTTGCATTGTGGGATTCATCTCGGGCGGGCCAGACTTGCAGGAACAGAGGGTCTCGAGGATTGCCTTGCTCCATGCGAGCGACAAATTCGAGGGGGGCAAAGAGCGGGAAATCGGTTTGCCCCTCTTGAGACCAGTCGAGATCGGAGGGGTCGAGATGCAATCTTTGAAGAAGGTCGCTAGGCGTTCGAATCGCCCGCTTCATCGATTCCTGCCAGCTGTCGATCGACGGCGCGATCGGTTCATTCGCCATGGATCATGCCCTGAGGACGTCGCCCCGATCGATATTCGTTGTACAGGAACAACGCTCCCGCCACGATCGCCGGCAAAAGGTAGTAGATAACTCGAAAGAGGATCACAGCCGAAAAGACTTGACTCTCCCAGCTGCCAGGTAGGAAGCTGAGCAAGATCATTTCGAGGATTCCGTATCCACCGGGAACGTGTGTGATCACCGCGGCGATCTGAGCAGATATGTACGCGATCAGCACGGTCGAAAAATTGATCTGGTCCGGGCCGCTTCCAATAACATCTGGCGGCATCAAACTATAAAGGACTGTGGTCGCGAGCAAGAAATCGCCGGCAGAAACCAGCAGTTGCATGACCGAGAGTTTGAAGGGTGGAAGGGCTACTTCGAAGTCTCGGAATCGGATTGGCTTTCGGATGAAGAGGCAGGACATCAGATAGCCCAGAACGCAGGAGAGAAACACGTAGCCCCAGGTTCGGGGCTCCAGCATCAGCTTCTCCATCACATCATCTGGCAAATGAATGGGAAGTGCGACGAAGGCGACTCCGGCCAGCAGAAAGAGTCCAAGCCAGAAGGTGATCGATAGGATCGAAACGAAGGCGATGATTTCCAGCAGCGAGAATCCCCAAGTGGAGTACATGCGATATCGAACCGCGTTCCCTCCGAGCAGCCAGCCGAGCACATTGCCACACGCGTAACCAACAACCGCACCTGCCATGATCTTGGAGATGGGGAGTTTTTTCCGAAGGTGTCGGACCGCGATCCAGTCGTACCCGGTCAGGACGATGTAGTTCAGCACGGTCAGTGCTAGAGCGATGGCGAAGTGGTACCAGGGGAGGGTTCCGATGGATTCGTAAACCTTATCCCACGTGACTCCACCTGAGGAAAGCTTCTTTTTTACCATCCAAAACGCAAACGCCATGATCGCGAGGATCGCGGTTATTTTCGCCGATTCACCTAGCCGGCTGACGGTGCGGCTCGGGGTCGAAGGAACTGGCGATGCCTTGATCGGCGTTTCGCTGTAGGGATTGGGCTCGGGGGATTGCGGAGACAACTTCATTCCTGCCAAAAAATCGTAAGGGCTCTCCGGAAATGCCGGGAGGAGTCCAGTTTTTCTGATGTTAACTTACGCAATATGCGTTCAGTTTGGTAGCTCAAACGAAAACGCCGATTGTTCCGACCTTACCGGCCGATACGACTAGAAACATAACCAGATTTCTGTCCGTTCCCGCTTAATGTCGGTCGATCCCATGCGTTATTCATTGCAAAACTATCTAGCTTGGGCCACTCTTTCCCTTCTTTTTGCCGTTCCCAAAGTGGCATTGGGGCAGATGGCGACCAACATTGTCGTGCCGGGAACCGGTGTGCACTTGACCCAAGTCGGAGACGACTTTGAAGACGAAACTTGGTCCTTCGTCCCCAACAATCCAAAAAGCACCGAGGACATCGACGAAAATCAACGCGCCCCTCTTGGGAAATCGACCAATGGCCGTTGGTACGAAGGTGCCAAACGGGGCCACCCCGATATTGTCAAAAGGGTTGCAACCCCCGAGGGTGGATTACCCGGCAGTGAGGGTGCACTGCTGTTGAAGTCTCTTCAAACGGGCATTCCGAACCGTCCAAGTCACAAAATGCACCAGGACGATTTCATCTGCAATGTGCAATATCGTCTGGGTGGTACGGTTCCGGTGTCGCAATCCCCCAGCATGACGACCCGCGTTTATCTGCCACCTATGGAGGACTGGGAACGCCGAAACGGTCCCCATTTCGCATTCCGCGCCGCGGTGGAAACAACAATCACCGAATCGAAGAAGCAGTTCATGTTCGCTTCGAAGGAGCAAAAAGAGGAGATCTATTGGCCTGGGCTCTTCATACTCCGGGGTGTGAAAAAGGTTGGAAACCAAAACGTCCCCTATGCTTACTTCCGAATCCGAGCAGATCGCAGCGGTGGTGATTTCCTGGGGCCAGAACTGCAAACCATGGGATGGTGGACGTTGGGTATATCCTTCACGCCGGACGGGTTGGTTCACTATTTTGCGAAACCGGGGACAGAGGAACTCACCCGCGACGATTACTTGGCCACCGCCATGCCCTACGGCTATCGCTGCGAAGAAGTCCGATCTTTCTTTTACAACGTGGTCAACAGCGACAATGGCAGAGATTGGTCCACGGATTGGGTCATCGACGATCCCAAGTTCTACGTTCTGAAAACCCAACGGGTCGCGAGCCGTCCGTAGGCTAGGTTGGATTGCCTAACTTCCAATCCAGGCCTAGGTCGAGATTGATCGCCGAGTGGGTCAGCGCCCCGACGCTGATCCGGTCCACACCGGTTCGGGCGATTCCCGCAATGGTCTTGAGATTGACTCCGCCTGAAGCCTCTAGCTGCACGGCGGGATGGACGGTATCGCGTAGGGCGACGCATCGCTCGAGCGTTTCTACATCCATATTGTCGAGAAGAACGATATCTGGGGACGCATTCAATGCCGATTCGAGTTGCGAGATGCTGTCGATCTCGATTTCGATCATCGGCATGGAATCGAATTTGAACGCACCGCTGGCGAGATATTCCTTCGCCGCACGCACGGCAGCACCTGGGTCAAGCAGCGTTCCATCGGATGCGGCCCTGCACGCCAAATGATTGTCCTTGATCAAGACGCCATCAAAGAGTCCCAAGCGATGATTGCGTCCTCCTCCGCATCGCACGGAATATTTTTCCAAACGTCTCCAGCCCGGAGTCGTCTTTCGAGTGTCGTAAACTTTCGCACGTGTTCCGTGCACCTGCGCGACGTACTGGGCAGTCAATGTCGCGATGCCGCACATCCGCCCCAGAAAATTCAATACCGTTCGCTCGCAAGTCAGCAGATCGCGGGCTTCACCGGATAGCTCCGCCAGGGCTTGCCCCGCCGCGAAGACTTCCCCGTCTCCAACAAACGTTTCCAACCCGATCGAACAGTCCATCTCCTGAATCATCGCTTCGATCAAATCGACCCCTGCCGCGACGCCGCTGCTCCTGGCCTGAATCACCGCGGCACCATGCACTCCTTCGGGTACCAAGGCCATGGTGGTTAAGTCCGCGATCCGATCCAGATCTTCGCGTATCGCCAAACGAACCAACTGTGATAGGTCGTCGAGCAATGGCGGGTCGATGGTTTGCGATCGGTAGTCGCTCTGCATGGGAAAAAACCTTGGGATTTGCGTTTATGGGTTTTGGGTGTTTGTTCGTTCCGACTCTCCGCGTATAGTGTAATCGAATCAGCCTATCCCCCCCTTCCCTCGCTGGAGAATTCGTTTGCTATGCGAAGAATCTTGAACACCGCCCTCCTCGCCTTGTCCTGCTTCACCGCTTCCGCCACGACTTTCGGCCAAGAAAAAGGTGGCGATGCTAAAACCGCTTCTGCAACGTTGACCTTCGCTGACGATGCGCTCACGCTGGTCACCCCCGACACGTGGAAGCAAATGCCGCCAAAGAGCACGGTCATCCAGCACGAGTTCCGCGTGCCCGCTACCGGCGATGCCTTCGCTCGGATCACGTTCTCCATTTCCGGAGGCTCGGTGCAGAACAATATCGATCGTTGGGTCGGACAGTTTGATGGCGCCAAAAAAGACGATATCAAAATGGAAAAGAAAGACATCGGCGCAACCGTTGTCCATTTGGTCGATATCACCGGTACCTACAAGGAATCGATGGGTGGCGGTCCTTTTGCCCCCGGACCGATGAAGAAGCTTGAAAATCATCGCATGCTCGGAGCGATCATCGAACTGAAAAGTGGAACACGAGTCTACGTCAAGGCGACCGGCGCGAAGGATTTGATCGAGTCGACCAAACCGGCCTTTGTGAAAATGGTCGAAGGCCTTAAGACAAAGTAACGCATTCACCGAACGCTGGTTCAATGAAAAGAAAGCCTCCCCGTGCGGAGGCTTTCTCGTTTCCCTATCCCACCTCTCTCCTTGAAGGCTGCTTTAACGTGCGTGTTGTTATTCTTGATTCAACGGAAGAGGTGTCCCGATTTGCCGCGGATCAAGTAGCGAGGGCAATGCAACGCGCACGCGAAACCGGAAAGTCTCCTGTGCTCGGATTGGCGACCGGCGGAACGCCTCTCGGACTTTATAACGAATTGATCCAACGCTATCGCGACGGGGCACTATCGTTCGCCGACGTTTGTTCGTTCAATCTCGATGAGTATGTCGGTCTCCCTCCCGAGCACGATCAGAGTTATCACTACTACATGAAGGAGTCGCTCTTTCGGCACATCGACATCCGAACCGAGAACACGTCCGTTCCTCAAACTTGGAAGTGCGATCTGCCTGCGAGTGCAGAGGCCTATGAAGCGAAGGTCCGCAGCGCCGGTGGCATCGACCTTCAAGTATTAGGCATTGGCACCGATGGCCACATCGGATTCAACGAAGTCGGTTCTTCGCTCGCATCTCGTACGCGACTCAAAACCTTGACGCGCCAAACCCGTAGCGACAATGCGCGTTACTTTGCGTCGATCGACGAAGTCCCCATAGCCGCGATCACGATGGGGATCGCGACAATTCTCGAGGCTCGTTCGATTCTCCTCCTGGCTACCGGAGCCAATAAAGCGAAAGCGGTAGCAGGTTGTGTCGAGGGAGCCGTTTCATCGGGATTGCCGGCGAGCGCACTGCAGCTTCACCCAAACGTCACCATCGTCGTCGATCGCTTCGCCGCCTCGCAGTTGCATCATGCCGAATACTACGAAGACTCCGAACGGGTCCGCGCCAAGCTGCAGCCTGCCTAAGCCACAGCTTCTAGCGAAATCATGCTCTCGAATGCCTTGCGACGCTCGCTACCTGACCAGAGGTACCTGACCAGAGGTCTTATCTAACCGCCGAGCCTTGCCGTCGCGCAGGCTCTCCAGCGCGGACGGCTGGCGGATACTGTTCCAAGATTCGTTGCAGTTCTCGAGCAACTTCAGGTTGTTCGGTTGCAAGATTCCGCGACTCGGCCGGATCGTCTTGATAGTCGTAAAGCTCCAGTTCGATCGCGCCACCTCGATTGCCTCGCCACTCGACCAATCGATAGCGCTCGGTTCGAATCGCTCGTCCCAATTTCTCTTTTGGAAAGACATGGTACGCATGATCGCGGATCCTGGCGGCAGGATCCTGAAGGACAGGCACCAAACTGAGACCATCCATCGCTTGCGGCCCTGTCGGGTGTGGCAATCCCGCCAGTTCCGCCAGCGTTGGATACAGATCCACGCTCTGAGCCAATTGACCGGTCGTCGAACCGGGGGCAATCGATGGCCCGCAAATCACCATCGGAATGCGGTTGGCTTGCTCGTAATTCGTGTGCTTAGTCCAGATGCCATGGTCTCCTAAATGGAATCCATGATCGCTCCAGAAGACAACGATCGTATTTTTCCCTAATTCCAATCGGTCGAACTCCTCCATCACCAATCCCAATTGCGCATCCATGTAGCTGGTGCTCGCGTAGTAACCATGGACCAAATGGCGTTGCAAAGTCTCCGGGAAAGGTGCGACAGGCCCTGGCGGAATAGGCTCGTACGCGGCGATCTCACCGCCTCGCTTTCCAGCGACGGTCGGTGCATCTTTTGGTTCTGTGTGATCGACCGCAAGGGGTAGCGAATGGGGGTCATACAAATCCCAATACTTTCTCGGTGCAGAGAATGGTAAATGCGGTCGTACGAAACCTGCCATCAGAAAGAAAGGCGTCCCCATTTTTTTGCGACGGTCATCGGCTTCCTGGAGTTTCTGCACCATCCGCTTCGCCATTCGACCGTCTGCGTAGGCGTCATCCGGCACGACCGGCGACTCCCAAGCCGCTCCTCGAGGCAGGGAGGGGATCCGATCGAGCGATTGGTTGGTGAAAAGGGCTTCTTCTCGAGTCAATTGCCCCCCACCGGTGCTTGCAGCATCGAGGTACTCGATCACCTTGTCTTTGACGAATCCATGGGGGAACGATTCAGGATCCCCTTCATTGCCGTGCCCAACGTGAAAGACTTTCCCGAGTCCCTCTACATGGTATCCGTGAGATGCGAAGTATTGCGGAAGGGTTACCGCGTCGGGCAGTCGCTCCCGGAGTTTGCTTCCCAGTCCATACAGTCCTGTTGAAGTCGAGTGAGATCCGAGCATCAGCGTGAAGCGGGATGGGGCGCAAACCGCTTGATTGCAGTAAGCTCGTTCGAAGCGCATTCCGCGGGAAGCGAGTCGGTCGATATTGGGGGTCTTGGCAAACGGATCGCCATAACATCCCAAGATTGGTTTGAGATCGTCGACCAAAATCATGAGCACATTCGGACGTTCGTCCGTTTCGCCCAAACAGTGCATCGTCAACATGCACCATGTGAAAAACACCGAGAGGAGTAGGTGCACGGTACTTCCCGCTCTGCGATGGCGCATCACTTGCCCACCTCGCTGCCCACCTCGCTGCGAGGCGAGCGGAGTCCAGCGGTATTGATCGCGACCACTTGATATCGATACTCCTCCCCCAAGAGTGCCGACGCGTCCACGAATCGCATCATTGCCAATGGTTGCACCGGAGTGTCGCTATACGAGCTGCCTTGAAATAAGGGTCTGCCAAAGGGGTTGGTTGGCATCTCGGGCACACGTGCGATCGCTTTCCCATCCCGGATGATCACAAACTGGGCCAGTCCACTTTCCAAATCGGCATCGCACTCCCATTCGATTTGACCACCGGTTACTTTCACGTTTCTGGGGGTTGGCGGCGGGGACTTGTCCTCGATCGATGTATCGATCATGTATTGCATCCATTGGCTGGCGACATCTTCGTTAGGAAGCCAGTTGGTGGTCTTCATCTCCCCTGAAAAGCTCGCTGCGGGCATCGCTTCCACTCGGGTGGGATTCGAGGGTTCGAAGAGGGCCACCCAAGCTTGATCGCCCGGCATCACCTGCATTGGAGCTCCTTCTTCGCGAGGAAGTCGGTGCTCCAAGCAAGCGTCTAACCAAGCGATCGCGAGATACCGTTGATTGCCGCACTCATGGCTGGTTTTCGGGTCGATCGAAAGGCTGGCCAAGCCGCCTCGCGTGCGCAATGCCACGAAGAAAGATTCCACACCGCCCCAAACTCGGGCGAATCGTCCTTCTTTGTCGGTGACACCTTCTTTCGTACCCAGATTGCACATGATGGGTACTGTTGTGACCCCATCATGAAGTTCCCATGGAGCGGGTTTGTCACCTTCGGAGCGAATGGGAGGGACCCCTGAGCGCAACCAAGCCGCCACAACGCGATCGGGATGGAGAATGGCCATGCCACCTGCCCAATGCCCTCCTCCGCTGTGCCCCCACAGAGCCCAAGGGATCGAACCGAGTTCGGGATGGCCTGTCGTTGCACCGAGGTCCAGCAAGGCCTTTTGGAACGTGGCATCCGAACCGTTGCGAGGATCGCACCAGAGTTTGCAGTCCGCAGATTCCGGCTGCTCGTAGACTGGGCTGAGCAAGGCGCAGTCATGCTTCTTGGCCAACGCTTGCCAATGCAGGTCCATCGCCCCGGTCTGTCCTGATTTGCAGGAGCCTTCTCCGCATCCATGTTGATGGACGACGACACCTCGCAATCGCTTCACACCCTCTGGTATCCAAATGGTGAAGTTCGAGGCGAATTGCAAGCCACCCTCGATCTCGCTCTTTTCATAGCGAACACGATAGAGAGGCGGATGGATTTCGGGAGGGTGGTCGTAGGGCGTTTCCTGACCGATCCCAATCGAACTCCAAACGATTCCAGCTAAAACGATTCCGCCTAGATGGTGTAGAGCGAGTAAATAGGAACCGATGCGCATAGTGGGAGTCACCTGGGTGGGTGCAGAGGAATTGGAGAGGAACGAGGGGCAACCGTGGTACAGCGGAGGGCTCATCGACTAGAATAGACGAAGGTGCTTGCCCTCGACACCTCCCCATTCATGAAAAGTCCTACCGCAACCTCTCCTTGCCGCCATGAAAAACTTGAGCCCCGCATTCGGTCTTCTGCACCCAACGCGAATCTTCATCCTTTGGTCGGTGGTTTTCGTCTTCGGTGCTTGGATTCCGTCGCCAGCAATGGCGTCCGAACCGTCATCCCCTCCCTCCCCACCAACCATCGCTGCCGAATCGCGAATCGAGTTTGAGAACCATGTTCAGCCGATTCTCGCGCGGTATGGCTGCAATATGGGGGCATGCCACGGTGCTTTGGCTGGCAAAGGGGGATTCCGGCTTTCGCTGCGCGGATACGATCCCGTCACCGATCACTTGAACATCACCCGCCAAGATCGCGGGCGACGCATCGATCTCTTGCAACCCGAAGCATCGCTTCTCCTAGCAAAACCAAGCGGACTCATCGAACACAAAGGAGGGGTGAGACTTCCCGATGATTCCGAGGACTATCGCATCCTCGCGAAGTGGATCGCGCAAGGAGCGAAGGGGCCTGATGCCAACACACCTGCATTGGAGCGAATCGAGGTGCATCCCGAGCAATCGACCCTGGCCCTCCAACAATCCCAAAAGCTGACCGTCCGAGCGCATTACAACAACGGCCGAATCGACGATGTGACGCGATGGGCCAAGTTCACTTCGACCGACGAATCCATTGCGACCGTCGACGAACATGGGCAGATTCAAGTGTTGGGGCCAGGGGAAGGTGCTGTAGCGGTTTGGTTCTCGAGCAAGATCGCTTTGGCGCGGATTCGAGTTCCTTTTGCCCCGCCTACAACTCAGTCCCCGACCTCCATCGCGGAGTCATCGGAATCCCCGATCGATCGGCTGGTTCATTCGCAATTGGCTTCCCTGGGGCTCGACGCATCACCGTTGTGTAGCGATAGCGAGTTTTTGCGACGCTCTTCGCTCGACACCACCGGTACCCTTCCTACCGACGAGCAAGTTCGCGCGTTCTTGGCCGACAGCGATCCGGATAAACGAGCCAAGTGGATCGAGCAATTGCTGGCCAGTCCCGCGTTTGTCGATTACTGGACCTATCGTTGGAGCGATCTTCTGACCCTCAATAGCAATCTGCTGCGAGCTGACGGGATCAAAGCCTATTACCAATGGATTCGTGGGCATGTGGAACGCAATACCCCATGGGATCAATTCGCACGCGAGATCGTTACCGCGCGCGGCGAAGCTCTCGAGAACGGCGCTACAAATTTTTACGCCATCAATCAAGACCCAGAAAGCATGACCGAGAACATCTGCCAAGCGTTCATGGGGCTCTCGATTGGGTGTGCCAAGTGCCATAATCACCCGCTCGAAAAGTGGACGAACGACCAGTACTATGCCATGGCCAACATGTTCGCTCGCGTCCGCGCAAAGGGTTGGGGAGGCGAGGTTCGCGATGGCGACGCACAGCGAACGCTGCTTGTTCTCGACCGCGGTGATTTGATCCAACCACTGCGAGGTAAACCGCAGCCCCCCGCTCCCTTGGATGGCGAAGCTTTGGATCTCCACTCTCCGGACGATCGTCGTATTGCGTTGGCTGATTGGCTGACATCTCCGGAGAATCCGTACTTCACACGTTCCATCGTCAATCGCGTTTGGGCGGCTTATTTCGGAATCGGCATTGTGAATCCGGTCGATGATATGCGAGCCAGTAATCCAGCCAGCAATCCAGCCTTGATGGACCACCTTTGTCAGGAACTGGTCGCATCGAAATACGATCTGAAGCAACTCATGCGAAGTATTCTCCTTTCGCGAACGTACCAGCGGAGCAGTGTGACGACGGAATTAAATCAAGCCGACCGCAAGTACTTCTCCCACTACTATCCACGCCGCTTGATGGCGGAAGTCATCCATGACGCGATCGTCGATGTCACGGCTGTCCCGACGATCTTCGACAAAGTGGCTTTCTTGGGAGGAGACAAGCGAGCCACAAAGTTTTATGCGAAAGGAACGAAAGCGATTCAGTTATTCGATTCCAGCGTCGACAGCGATTTTCTGAAAACGTTCGGTAGGAATCAGAGACGTATCACTTGCGAATGCGAACGGAGCGATGAGCCGAGTATCATACAAGTTCTCAATCTCAACAATGGCGATACGCTCAACAACAAGCTGGCGGCAACCGGTAGCATCGTCGACCAATTGCTCAAGGCTCACTCCGAGGATCCCGACAAACTCATCGAAGCGGCCTACGTTCGATGCTTGTCACGCCTTCCAACCGAGACAGAGATCAAGGCTTTTCGGGACGAATTGCAAGCGGCCACGGGAGACGACAAGCGAATCGTCGTGGAAGACATCCTCTGGAGTCTTTTGAGCTCCCGAGAGTTCCTCTTCAACCACTAGTGGCTTGTTATGCGTGAGTCGAATCGATCGAGCCTTCGATAGGCTGAAGACTTTCAAAGTGGAAAGATGCCCCATGCTCCCTATCCGAATAGGCACGGAATACCGAACCGTTTTCATAACGCAACGGCCTGGAGAGTAAGGCAAACCGACTCAGAATTTGTTCACCAGAATGCAGCTTTATCCACCCCGAAGCCTAGGATGGAGGGTTAGTAAGTTGTGACGTCCGCTATCACCCGCCGCCGTTTTAGGTCCTACCCAGGGGGAGTCAGGAAATGTCAGCCGACTGGTTCTTTATGAAGAAGGGATTCTTAGGAAGCAAAAAAATTGGCCCGATCGCCGAATCCGATTTCCTCCATCGCATTGAAAAGGGTGAGATTTCTCCTGAGACAATGGTCTCGAGCACCAGTAAAACGCATGGACATTGGGTGCATCTCCGCGAGATCCGGGCTGGGGTTAAATTCTGGAACAAAACGCACCCGAAAGCGACGGTCACCTCGGACCCACCGAGTTCGTCCAATCCGGATTCTCCCCCAAGATCTGAATAGCCAGGGGTTTTTCTGATTTCTGCTCGGCGTTCGCCGTAGTGTATCGGGCATGGCGAAAGAACCGACCACCCAATTACGGGTGGGAAATCTCCCGGTCGCCAGGTAGCTTGCGGGCTATTGCGGCTTCCGCGATTGGGAGTAGGAACTTACCATTAGCGATGTCTTGGCACGCTTGGTGAGGGAGTTACGGGTGACGAACACAGGAAACGTGGATCGACGGGACGAGGACCTGGCCCATGTTCTCGGATACTTAAATTTTTCTTCCGGCAAATCCGATCCCAAATCGCTCGCCGCGCTCAATCGTCTTTATAGTTTGGCGGTCGCTGGGGCACCGGAGCAGTTCAAGCCGTTCACGGGGCTCCCACCTTGGATGACGATCCAGCAGTGGTTGCAGGACCGTTTGGTAGGGTTGCGATCCGAGAAGGAGATCTTTCGCGAGAGCGATCAAGCGAACCAAGTGTTGCAGATCGTCTGGCTGCACCTGCTCCCCGAGTATTTGGATTTCCACAGCGATCTGCTTTTCCACCAAGAGCCCGAGGGGTTGTTCAACGGATTGTTTCTGGGCCGGGCCATCGAAGCCGTTTTGCAACAAGGTGCTCCGTGGGCGGACGTTGATCGCATCGTTACCGGCGCGATCGACGCATTGAATGATTACGTCGGCTATCGGCCGGTCGCGGTCTTGGAAGGCCGTCGGTTGGAACCGTATCCGCACGAATGGTTGAGACCGATTCCCCTTTACATTCGGGATGTGGGCGTCGCCTTTGGGCCTTACTACGAGATCATTTCGCGCGCGTTGGCGATCTTAAAGAATACGTCGCCGCAGATTCTTCGGGATGCGCAGTTCGATCCCGATCATCTCGACGAGTTGGCATTGGATCCGCGAGCCTATGACTTTGATCATCCGGTCAACAAACGGCCGAATTATTATTTTGGCCAATGGGACCCACATCTCATGGACGGGGACGCCAATTACCGACGATTCGTGCTCCAGCAAGTCACCGTGGATGCGTTGCTGGCCAGGGTGATGCAGGAAAAAGAGTTGCCTCGCGACCAGTTGCTGACGGAAGCCGCTGCGGTATTGGCTGGCACCATGTTGATGGCGTCTGGAATTTCTGGCGGGAACGCGAACGCATTCTCGTCCAACACCACGCTCATCCAATTGTTGGGGCATATCGCGAATTATCGCGATCATTTTTACACCGAGTTTTTAGACTCCGTTACCGGTCCGCATCTGGAACGCCTGCGAGCCGAAGCTGCCATACGCCGTCAACCCTTGGGTGGAGCACGTCAGCAGCTCAATACGAACCTGGCACGACTGCGAGCATCTCAGCTGGAGCATGTTCAGCTAGCCCGCATCTTTGCACGCATGGGGAGTGCCAACGCGGCCAAGGAAGAGTCGGACGATGTGCAGGTCCCCTCCGCACGCATATTGTGTCGAATCGATTGTCTGTTGACGATTGGAAACCAGCTCCTTCGGCGGGGCGAGTTTCAAAGTGCTGCGGAGATTCCGGATCAAATCTTCGACTGGATCGAACGTGGTATCCAGTGTGGCGCTTTGGTCGATCCATGGAATATCCTTGGTTTTTCAGGAAACTTCCCCCGGTTTGTTGGAACGGATTCGACCGTCTCGGACGAGCGTGTCGAAGAGCTTGTCCAAATCATGGAGCAGCTCTTCGGTTTCATGTCCCGTCTATGGCGAGAGGGGTCGGCGACAGACGAGCAAGAAATGTGCTCGCGAACAGAGCAGCGATTTCGCACGATCGCAAATTGGTGGCGTAAATACGCGGCGCACCAAGTCGGCGATGTGTCGGCGACGGATCCACAGGATGCGCTCGAAAGTTCGCAATTGGTATCGCGAGCGTTGCGTCTGTGGCATCAAGGGGTCGCGAGCGCGGGAGACATTCGATTTTGGGCCCCGCACGCGGAGCTGTTCGATAGCCCGAAAGCTTATGCGTTGGTCATTGAGGCCTTGTTGGACCGCAAGGACTTTATCGGCGCGATGGCTTTGCTAGTGCATTGGCTTAGCCAGGCAGGGCGGGTCGGTCTTCAAAGCGGGAATACCTCCTACTCCGATCTGGCGCGAACGTGGTTGGAGCAGCTTATGGAGTTTCAGCACTCCGGAGCTGCGGTGGACGCTCCCAAAATCGAATCATTCGACGAATCGAAATGGCCGACGATCGAAAAGTTCTTCGATTATTTGGAAGCGAACGGTGAGTCATACTGGGGCGTTCCCGACTTTCGATTGGCTGAGAAAACCAACAAGAAGCGGCCGAAGAAAGACCAGGATTTATTAGCGGCGGGGAGAGAGGATGAGGAGGGAGACGACGACGCCGCGCCCTCCCTCTACGGCGCCGCCTACGAAGGGGTGACGTACGAAGACAGCACCGACGATGGTGTCGAAGGCCCCATTTTTGAGCAGGACGAAGGAACCTCCGAGGAACTGATCGCGGAGTCGAAGCGATTGGGAGAGCATCTCACTTTTCTCGTCGCCTTGGCCCAGATGTGGAAGCTGGTATCTCAGTCCCTGCAAACGCTTCAATCGCAGCGAGACGAGGACTGCAAAACCAAAGCACAGATTGTCGAGGCCCTACAAAGGTGGAGCGAGCATTGTCTCGCCAATCGGGATGGATTGATACGATTGCTGGATCAAGTTCAATCGTATTCCATCGCTCGCGGCGGTACCGACACGGATTCGATGGCTCGGTATGATCGCAAACGTGTCGTCAAAGAGTCTTTGATGGAGAGGATTCTGGCGACAGCCGTAGAGACCGCCGATGCGAGCCGGTTGCTGATCGGTGCCGTTCTCGCATTGACCGATAACAAAGAGAGCATCGCATCGCTTCTCGGCAATGCACCTCGCGATGAATTGCTGACAGTCGAGTTATTTGGCAATTTGATGGCGGGCAGGCGAAGCCGGGTGGAGGATGTCTTCCCGGACTTCATTTCTGTCCTCCGTGATCAGAAGCTGCTTTATGTTTCCTTGGCCCGCGGTGGGGATCCACGAGAGATTTTGATCGCGCGTGTTCGCCGACGTGCACTGAGCCACTTGCTCACGTGGCTCCCTCGACAGGGACTCTTCTACCAGGCCTGCAGGTTGGTGGATACGGCCCGGCACATGGAACACAGCAATCCGGTCGGACATGGGGCCGTGACCGAATTCGATGACTTGTTCCAGATCGCATTCAAGTCGATGGTGCGATGTTTGGTTCGCAACGCTTACCACTGGCAATCGGATCCGAAAACCAACGTCGTTCGCGAAAAGAGGGCTGGAAGGGCTCTTAGCGGAAAGAAACCGAAACTGGAGTCCCTCGAACTCGATGCTTTGGTGGACATGAATCCTCCAGAACCAGATCAAGATCTTTTGGTCCCCTTGCTGGAGCAGCTCACTGAAATCCTGTTGAGCAGTTGGCTATCCCATTCGCGGACCTTGCGATTGAGTGTGCTGGAGACCATCGACGGTTCCGGTTCTTGGAAGCAGCTCTGCACCTTCATCCAAAAGTATGGCAAGGGACTGTTTACCCAAGGCTTTTTGAAACTTTCGAACGTACGTGCCATTCTTCATCAAGGTGTTGGGCAGTATCTCGGACATGCGTTAGAGAACCGCGACAGCGAGGAGCTGGCTCCACTGCTCGATGCGCTCGAGTCGGGGGAGATCACGATCGAGGAAGCGCAACGGTGGCTGTCGGTCGTATTCGAAGCGATCATCGATCACTATGCCGAATACAAAGACTACAACAGCACCACCACGCAATCCGACCGCGGCGAGATGCTCTACATGCTTCTGGATTTTCTGAGGCTGCGAGTTCGTTATGACCGGGTTTGTTGGAACCTCAAACCGGTTTTCTGGGCACACGAAGTCCTCGTGCATGCCGGCTGTCAAAGTTCGGCACAGCAATGGCGCCGGGCGCTTGCGGAACGGGTTGCACCCGAGTCGGATCAGTACTTGGAACGGCTGCAAAAGCTGCAAGAAGCTTATGCGATGAAGATGCCGACGGTTGCAGATCGATTGAACGAGCGATTTGTGAAACCGATGACCATCGATCGAATGCGGGCGTTGATACGCCCCGCGATCAGGCAGTTGCGAGCAAGTGAAAATGAAGAAAGCCGCGCATTCGACTTGCTCGTCAAAGAAGCGCACTTGATGATGCGCGAACCGACGGGCGTGGGGTTGGACATACCCGCTTGGTTGCTGATGCTCGAGGAAGAAGTCGACCGAGTGCTACAGAACAACCGAGTCTATCCTCAGGTGCAGCGACTGGAAAAATCTGTTCCTGCGGTGGTGATCCCCCATTCGCAGATTCTCGCGCAGCTCAATGCGGTGATGGCACATAACCGCACTCTTCGCGGCCCGCACTAATACCCGATGCGGCTACAATAAATAACCTTCCCAGGTTTCGCCTGCGAATCCCTAGGAAGGTGGAGTGTGAATAGCAGTGGAATGAGAGAGCCTTTTGTTTTCGGCTACTTCTGAGGCTTCGGTGGATCGCCTGTTAGAGCAAAATCTAGGTTCTCTTCCGATTTGTCAATCGTGGCGGTCAGGGGGGTAAGATGCGCCGCGTTGTATGTTTCCGGGGTCACGGTTTTAAAAACCTGTCGCATCGGGCTATCCGGGACTCCCTGATATTCTGGTTCTTCTCCCACTAACTTGTTTCCCAGCACAAGAACTTTCTTGCGCCCAGGCATAACGATGGCGGTGTACTTTCCGTTTTGGATCGTTCCTCCACCAGTCGCAGCAACTCCATCCTCGGCGACGAAGGTAATCGATCCGCCTTCGATGGGCTCACCGTTGATCGTGACATGCCCCGAGATCGTGAGTTCGGGATTGCGTGAACCACATCCTGAGATGAAGCCGAGGATCGCGAATGTGGGTAACCAAAAGACAAACGTTTTCATATCGAAGTTTCTAGAAGGAGTCAGAATCAATTAGCAGGAGAGCCATCAAAACGCAATGACTACTCTTCCAATGTTGAGACTTCCCCACCTCGACCGGAGAGTAAAGCCACCCAAGCGTTTTGGTCAATGTTTTGGCTCATGAATCGAACCGAACCATCGCACAAGCTAAGAGATACTCCACCCGTATGGCGACTTCGCGCCCCGATTTGGTATTCGGTATTTCCAGCGACTTGCGAACAGGGAGTGATTCGATAGGCTGCGCTGGCGACATTCATTGTATCAGGTAGGCATCGACGGATCTGGTCCGGGCTCTTGGAGTTCGGGGTGAGAATGGACATGAATCCTGGGCTACCCTCATTGTTCAGAATGTCACCGCGATTATCGTTCACGGTTCCCGCCCCGACGATGATGATTTCAGAAAAGCAAGCGGTGTTGGACAGTCCGTCCGAAATCTGTGACATTTTGTAAACGTGCCCTACTCCGAATGGCGATCCGGTGAAGATGGCTTGATCCGCTGCACTTTGGTGCAAGTGCGTGTTCCCCATGTTGACGACGTAGTTGCCTAGAACTCGCCAGTATGTATCCGCTTGCCCTTGATCAGCCCGACCGATATCCGAAGGGCACGCGTAAGAGGGGAGCCATTGGCGATAGGTGGCTAGATTTGGGGCTTGATAAAAGTGCATATTGAAGTCGTATTGGTCGAACAGTGCATTCTGCTCGATATACGGCCAGAGTTCGGTAGGCCATGAAATGCGAAGGTATGTGCGGCCGTTTTGAACGCGTCGTACATCCGGGTTGGCGCCGATCGAGAAAAAGCCGCGTTTGGCATCGGCGTGATTGTGCAATGCCAAGGTCCATTGCTTCAGATTGTTGGTGCACTGCATTCTTCGAGCCGCTTCGCGAGCCGCTTGAACAGCAGGGAGTAACAAACCGACCAAAATGCCAATGATGGCGATAACCACCAACAATTCGACCAGCGTAAATGCTTGTCGAGTCCGAGTCTTTCGAATCGTTAACCGAATCATGAACAAAAACCTGAGGTGTGAGAGGGAGGGAAGGCGTGTTGGGTGGCACTCAGCACGCCACATTGGCAATGAAATAACCCTAAATCAGGAGCCTTCGAAGGCGACTCATTCTGATCGACAGATTCAATCGATGCAGCACGACATCTTGGCGTAGGTGTTTTGTTTTGAAACCCTTTGCATTGCGAACGTCTCGCTCTGGGCTCCAGTAGGGGACTCTCATTGAGCTTGATGGATGAATCGGGTTACATAATCAATCCCAATTCATCGGGCCCCTTCCGTTTTCGCTAGTCGCTGCGGTCGGAGTATTCGACATCTTTTACACAGTCCGCACTCATCGTTTTGAGCGGGATCGAGCGTGGAATACTTTTCCTAAGTATCACGTTCCGCGCGGTTTGCGATGTTTCTGGAGAAGAGAGGCGATTTCGATTGTTGGCAAGCGCACCAGATGGGGTACCTTCACGGGTCGCGATGCTCGCTTGAGCGAAGCAGTTCGAACCCCCATCTCTCAAATACGGTCTACATGATTACGTCGCCAATTCATGATGAAAACGAGTCGCAGCTTGTTGACGCGAAGCACGAAAGCGGCTTGAACGTCGCGGTAACGGTCGTCGATGCTGTCGACATCGGTATCGAGTCCTCGACGGCAGAGGTCATCCATGCGGAATCGCCTGTCCTCGATGAACAATCTCAAGCGGTAACGGCACCGTTCGTCGGCCAGTGGAACACATTGGTCAGCCAAACGAACTGGGAAAAGGGACGCATTATCGCCGAATGGCGAGCTGCTTTGGTCGACTCCGGTGCACCTGTTAGTTCGTACAGCGATGAGACTTGGAGCAAGCAAGTTGGTGGTGTTACGAGCCAGCATGTCGGGCGATTGCGACGTGTTCACGAGCGTTTTGGTGCCGCGCAAGGCTCTTACAGCGGATTGTACTGGAGTCACTTTCTAGCCGCCTTGGACTGGGACGATGCAGAACTCTGGCTGGAAGGAGCTGTGCGCAGCGAATGGAGTGTTTCTCAGATGCGCAAGATGCGTTGGGAGACAGCCGGATCGGACCCCAAACACGCGCCCAAAGATGAAGAGTTGATCACCTCGGAGGTCGACGGAGATTATGATCAGCTGGTCGAGGAGCCCGAGGTGGAATCGGACCGGGAAGATGACGATCGGATCAGCGCATCGGGACCGCTTGCAGAAGGCCCCGACTTTGGCGAAGAGGACCTTGGATCAGACAGCGAGGCAGGTGTCGGGGTTCAAAGCGAAGATGTCGCTTGGTCGGACGCGGATAACGAAAGCGACATGGGAAATCCGTTTGCGAGTTTACCCGAATTGCCACCCGACGTCGCGGATGCATTGGAGCAGTTCAAGCTCTGCATCGTTCGACATCGGGCCAGTCAATGGGCGGACATGTCCCAAAAGACGATGCACGATGTCCTCGGCGCCTTGCAGCAATTCGCCATGCGGTAGCAATTTGCCATGCGGTAATAGAGGGGAACGTGGCGTTGCACCCGTCGCATTCAGGCCTGTTGCTTTCAGGCCTGTTGCTTTCAGGCCTGTTGCGTGTTGGTGCAACCCAGCTCCATCGGTTGAGTCTTAGTTCTTGGATTTGCACTGCAGCTTGAGCCATGGCTCGGCTGCACGGGTCCAATCGGTGACCGGCACATCGTCGATATGACGGATGCCATAACCGTGACCCCCTCGGTCAAAAAGGTGAAGTTCGCATGGTTTATTCACTTGCTTGAGCGCTTTGGCCAGAGCGATGCTGCTGATAGGGGTGACGGGATCGTCCCAGGTGTGGACCATGAAAAAGGGTGGGAGATCGGCGGCGTTTGGATGCTTGCGAGGATCGAGTTCCGGCTTCAACTCGTCTTTCTCTACCAAGTAAGCGGGGTAGACGAGCATCGAGAAATCGGGTTTGCAGGATAGGTTATCGATTTCATCTTGCTTCTCGTAATGGTCTTGATGGAATTGAAGCGAGAGGCGCGCCGCGACTTCCCCGCCTGCGGAAAAACCCATGACTCCCAATCGTTTGGGATCGATGCCCCATTCGGTCGCTTTCGATCGAACAACACGCAGGGCTCGCTGCGCGTCTTGCAAGGCTGGAAGGCATTTGAAATCGGGATTGGTCGACGGAACCCGATACTTGAGAACAATCGCATGGATTTGTAGGGAGTTAAGCCATTGGGCCAGTTCAGTCCCCTCCAAATCGTATGCCAGCAAGCGGTGCGCTCCGCCTGGGCAGATCACCACAGCTGGAGCGGCTGAATTGGCGTTCGCTCGGTACACAACGAGTTCAGGGGACGTAATGTCGGTAGTCAGGTAGATAGGATTTCCTGCGACCATTTTCTTTCCACCTTCGGTGAACTCCTTTTCTGGAAGCTCGTCGTTGACCCCAGGCGCTTTGCCAGGCCAGACCTTGACCACCGTTGGTTCTGCCGCAGGGAGCAGCGACGACGGTAAAGAGGCGGTGATCGCGAGGAGTCCGGAGAGGAAAAAGAAAAGGGGACGACGTTTCATCGTTCAAATGTCCTGAATTGGGAGAGGGAATTCCTCAGTGGCTTCATGGATATTTCTCGCCAGGAGGATTGGCAACCAAGGTACGAGCGACGATTATACAGCTTTCCAACCGACTCCTACCTATCGATCGCAAGTCATGAAAGCGCACCTCCGAATCCTACCTTTGGGCTCTCTAGCCCTTTTCGCCGCCTCATCCAGCGTCGATCCGTCTCACGCATGGGCTCAAGAGCGCCCCCAGAATCCGCCCAAAGCGGTCTCCCCCAAAGTGGAGTCCACCCAAGCAAGCGAAGCGAAAGACTCAGATACGACCAAGGAGGAGCCAGAGATTGTTCCTCCTGCAGGAGAATTGGATCGCATCGGACAATTGCAGGAGACCGCTATGAGCACCAAGACAGCGTCCTGGGGCCATTGGGGAAACCGTCCGAAAAGCTATACCGCTTGGACGAGCCACTCGAATCGATTGATCCCGGTTTATGTCTACGGCGGTTCCTTTGATTCCTACATGAACGAGGGAAGCCTTTATCGGAACGAAGAAAAGATCAAGGAGTTGTATGGCCGCCTGCCCCCCAACACTCTCAATGCTGAAGCGTCCTACGCGGATCAGACCGACATCTACCGACTGCAACGCAAGAGTATGGAGGAGCTTGGAAAGAAATACGTCTTCCTCGTCGTGTTTGACGGGATGGACTGGCAATCGACTCAAGCGGCGGCGATCTACAAAAGTGGAAAGATCTACACCGAAGGAAAAGGAAGCGGACTCCTCTTTCAGGATTACACCGGTGCACCGAGTAGTTATGGTTATGTCGTCACGGCTCCTTATGCGGATGAGGTTGAAACGGATGTCGATGCGCAGCTCAATCTCAAACCGCTCACCAAGTTCGGGGGGTATGATTCGAGATTAGGAGGAACCGCTCCGTGGGTTCCAGAAACCGATATCGACTATCCCATCGGCCGATCGAAGATCACTCCGCATGCCTACACGGACTCGTCTTCTTCCGCGACCTCTCTCACCGCCGGGGTGAAGGCCGTCAATGGGGCCGTGAATCTCGACGGCGAGATGAAAGAGGTCGAAACCATCGCCCGCTGGGCTCAGCGCACCAAGGGATTTGCGGTAGGTGCCGTCAGCAGTGTTCCCATCTGCCATGCCACACCCGCGGCTGCTTACGCAGCGAATGTCAGCCGAGACGATTATCAGGACCTTAGCCGGGATTTGCTTGGATTGCCTAGCGTATCGCGGAAAGAGAATCCCCATCCTGGACTCGACGTTGTGATCGGCTGCGGGTACGGCGAAACGGCGGCCAATGGAGCTGGCCAAGGTGCGAACTTTGTTCCAGGGAATCGCTATTTGGCGGAATCGGATCGGGAGCGGGTCGATATCGCCCATGGCGGCGCGTATGTCGTCTCCCAGCGAACACCCGGAAGGAAGGGTGCGGAGGTGTTGTTCGAAGGAGCGGCCAAGGCTCGTGAGGGTGGGCATCGGTTTCTCGGGTTCTTCGGTGCAAAGAATGGGCATCTCCCATTCCGAACCGCCAACGGAGACTACACCACGGCCCTCGATGCGAAACAAACACGCGAGCTCTACAAGCCAGAGGACATTGAGGAAAACCCATCCCTTGCTCAGATGACCGAGGCCGCAATTTCCGTACTGGAAAAGGATCCTGAAGGTTTTTGGTTGATGGTGGAATCGGGAGATGTCGATTGGGCGAATCACGCCAACAACATCGACAGCTCCATCGGTTCGGTCCTGCAAGGGGAAGAGGCGATTGGAAAGATCTTTCAATGGATCGAATCCAAAGACCTTTGGAAGGACTCGCTTGTCGTCATCACCGCAGACCATGGACACTATTTCCACTTGACCGACCCCAGCGTCCTCCTTGAGAAGCCATAGCCAATGTCCACGCGATGCCGACATGACTTGAACGGATCGATCTCGCAACTGCAGAGCACTCTGGGCCGTTGGCGTGAAGCCAAGGCTTTGGTTTCGGAGTCCTGGTCCGATCAAACCGCGGCCAAGTTTATGGAAGAGAGTTTGGGAGGGACCGAGGAAATCCTGTCGAGAATGCACGCACAGTTGCTGGAAGCCGCGGAGCTGGTTCGCGCGCTGGAGAAGCGAGTTCAAGACATGGATGAATCGGCATCGTGGTAAGCATCTTTGAACTGTTCAAAATCGGAATCGGCCCTTCCAGTTCGCACACCGTCGGTCCAATGGTGGGTGCATGCCGATTTGCAAATCAAGCCTTGGAGTTTCTCGGTTCCCATCCGCCCGTGGCGGACGCATCCCTTCGAGTGGAGGTGGAACTTTTTGGCTCGCTGGCTTTAACTGGCATCGGACACGCAACCGACATTGCAATCCTGGCTGGTCTCTCCGGCCATCTCCCGGCGACCAGCGAGCCGGAGGGGATTGCGAAGAGGGTTTCTGACATCCGCGCGACCCAAACGTTGCAGTTGGGAGGGAAACGAATGCTCCCGTTCCTGGAATCGAGAGATCTCCTCTGGAGGCGCAACGATTTCCTACCGGAACATCCCAACGGGTTCCGAATCAAGCTCGTTACGAGTAACGAGTCGGCCGACGATCTCGAGGCTAATCGCGGAAACGGAGAAGTCCTTTTCTCCGATGAATACTTCTCAACAGGAGGAGGTTTTGTCTATAGTCGCGAAGAGTTGAGTCGCCTTCGAGCCACTCAAGTGGCCGAGACCGCATCCGAAGACTCGAAACAAACCGATGCGCCGTTTCCCTTTCGTTCCGCGAAGGAGTTGATGGCAATGTGCCGAACGGCAGGCAAGACGATCGATGAGATTGTCGACGCGAACGAACTGGTGCACCGAAGCGAGGAAGCGATCGTCACGGAGTTGGGAGCGATCTGGCAGGTGATGCGACGCTGTATCGATCGAGGGTGTCAAACAGCTGGATTGCTCCCTGGGCCATTGGGTATCTCGCGACGGGCGCCGCGCATCTTTCAGCAGTTGACCCATCGATTCAACGAGAATCTCGGTTGTCCCAGCGAGCTGGAGAATCATCCCGAGCGAGATTCGCTATTGACCGACCCATTGCAGCAATTGGATTGGGTCAGTTTGTTTGCTTTGGCGGTCAACGAAGAAAACGCTGCGGGTGGCAAAGTCGTTACTGCACCGACCAACGGTGCGGCTGGGGTCATCCCAGCTGTGTTGGCATACTATTTGTACTTTTACCCCAACTCGTCCATCGAGGGGATGCACAAATTCTTCAAGACGGCAGGGGCTGTCGGGCTTCTTTACAAACGAAACGCTTCCCTTTCGGCGGCCGAAATGGGATGTCAGGGAGAGGTCGGAGTGGCCTGTAGCATGGCGGCAGCTGGATTGGCTGCGGTGATGGGCGGGACCATTGAGCAGATTGAGAATGCTGCGGAGATCGGTATGGAGCATAATCTCGGCCTCACGTGCGACCCGATCGGCGGCTTGGTCCAGATTCCATGCATCGAACGGAATACAATGGGAGCGGCCAAAGCGATCAACGCCGCGCGGCTCGCCGTTCTCTATGGGGATGGAAAGCATTTTGTATCGCTCGATCGAGTTATCGAAACCATGCGACAAACCGGAGTCGATATGCAGCTCAAATACAAAGAGACCTCTCTGGGTGGTCTCGCAGTGAACGTGGTGGACTGCTAGAACGACGGATGAATTAGCGTTCCTGTGCGCCGAAGTCGTCATCGAGGTTCTCGCGGCTTGATAGACCGGCAAGATGGAGGAAGTTTGCCAAGAGTCGGTAGCCAAAGCGGGTGAGGATCGACTCAGGATGGAACTGTACGCCATAGATAGGATAGTCGCAGTGTTCCAGGGCCATGATTTCGTCTTCGTCGCTCCAAGCGGTGATCCTCAGAGTGGATGGTAGGGAATGTCGCTCGACGATCAGCGAGTGGTAGCGAGCGACTTCGTACGGAGTGGGAATGCCGTCGAACAACTGGGAGGGGGCATGATGGATGCGCGACGCTTTGCCATGAACAGGGCAGAGCGCTCGAACGACCGTCCCCCCGAATGCTTGACCGATCGCCTGATGCCCCAAACAGACTCCCAGGATGGGAATCGTGGGTCCTAGGCGACGGATCGCCTCCAAAGAGCACCCCGCATCGTTAGGGGTCTTGGGCCCCGGTGAGACTACCATGGCGCTCGGAGAAAGTTTGGCGATCGCATCAACGCTGATCGCATCGCTTCGAACGACAAGTGTTGGATGACCGAGGCGCTGCAGATAGCGATCCAGGTTGTAGACGAAGCTATCGTAATTGTCCAAGAGCAGAATCATGGCGTGGAGGATAGGGCTTTCTCACCCGCTTCCAGTGTTTGGATGATTCGTTCGACATCGTAGACACAGCCTCCCCAAGTACCACCGCTTACCTTTTGGAGCGCTGCCCAAAGCCGGCTATCGTCGGGTAATCGAGGGTCCGGAGCCAGCCCAGGGTGGATGGGTCGGGAAGCCAGGATTTCCGACCCGCGTGCAGGATCAAACGATTGGCCATCGCAACCGATGAAATGAATCGTTGCGTGAAGGGATTCGCGATCGATGACGATTTCGATGGTATCCCCATCGCGGAGCTTGCCGATCGGACCACCCGCGAGGGCCTCCGGTCCTGCATGACCAATGCATGCACCGGTGCTCACCCCCGAGAATCGGGCGTCGGTGATCACGGCGACATGCTTGCCATACTCTAGGTGTTTCAAGGCACTGGTTAGCTGGTAAGTTTCTTCCATCCCGGTACCCATGGGGCCACATCCGATCAAAACGGCGATATCCCCTTTTTGAAGCGGTTGAGGGTGTTTTCCTTTGGCGGCGGCGACGGCTTCCTTTTCGCTAGTAAAGACGCGAGCGGGTCCCGTTTTGCGATAGACACCATCGGCATCGATGACGGTGGGATCGATGGCCGTCGATTTGATGACCGAGCCCTCAGGGCAAATATTACCGGTGGGGAAGCAGATAGTGCTCGTAAGGCCCATTTGCAGCGCGCGCGACGGAGGAATGATGACTTCATCTGGATCGACCCCATCGCGGGCCTGGAGCGCCTCGCGGGCAGCTCGCCGTCGATCCGATTTTCCCCATGCGTCCAAAATCTCGTGCCAAGTGTGTCCGGTAACCGTCCTCGCATCGCATCGCGCGATTCCGAGTTCGCGGAGGTGCCACATGATCTCGGGAACGCCACCCGCCATGAACAACCTGACCGTCGGATGGTACTTGGGACCGTTCGGCAATACATCCACGAACCGCTTCACCCGCTTGTTGGCTTCCGTCCACATAGCCAGGCTCGGGCGTTCCAATCCCGCAGCAAAGGCGATCGCGGGGACATGGAGCAGTAGATTGGTGGAACCGCCGCACGCAGCATGCACGGCAATTGCATTCCAAAAGGAGTCTTCGGTGAGGATATCTCGGAGCGAAGTCTTTTTCGCGACTTGATCCCACAGGGCCGAAGCGGAGTTGCGAGCAATATCGAGCCAGATAGGTTGACCGCTCGGAGCGAGAGCCGCATGGGGGATCGTCATCCCAAGGGCCTCCGCAATCACTTGGCTCGTTGCTGCGGTACCCAAGAATTGACAACCGCCCCCAGGGGATCCGCACGCCCGGCAACCGGCGATTGCGGCATCTTCTAGCGTCATGACGCCGTGGGAGAATCTCGCTCCGATCGTTTGGACTTTGCCAAGATCTTCCGCTTCGCGGGCCGGGAGAGTCACGCCCCCCGGAACGACGACGCTTGGAAGATGGGACGTGCCTGCGAGGGCGAGCATCATCGCGGGAAGACCTTTATCGCAGGTCGCGACTCCAAGGACCCCTTTGCGTGTCGGAAGGGAGCGTATCAAGCGGCGAAAGACGATGGCCGCATCGTTGCGATAGGGGAGAGAGTCGAACATGCCGACGGTTCCCTGCGAGCGACCATCGCATGGATCGCTCACAAAGCCTGCAAAGGGAACCCCTCCGTGGTTGCTCAGCCACTCCGCGGCCGCACGCATGAGCAGGCCCACTTCCCAGTGACCCGTATGGTATCCCAAGGCGATCGGCTTACCATCCTCGCCACGGATACCCCCTTGCGTACTCAGCAGGAGGAACTGCGGTCCGAGCATTTTTTGGGGATCCCAACCCATGCCAGCGTTCTGGGTCCAGCCGAATAAATCACCGCTGGACCAATCGGTGAGCATTTCCGCCGTCAGGGGTAGCGCCCCTTGAGGCCCCTCGCCAAGCGTGGCGGTTTCCGAGATGTTCGGTGTGTTCAACCATTGATCCAGCGAGTAGGTAGCGTTCATGGTGTTGGCTTGCTGAAGAGTCCATAAAACGAGCGAAGGCAACTCGAGACCGAGTTGCCTTCGCTGAGGATGGCTTTAGATTGTAATCGCGGTTGTGGCTGCGAGAACCGCAGCCACGAGAACCGATGGTGGAACTTATCTGTTGAGGGCGACGCCGAACGTGAAGCCTGGCATGATCAAGTGTTGGTCGTTTAGATCTTGATTTCCACCCTCGGTGACTGTGGCACCCCGCCAAATGCCTCGTCCGTAGTAAAGCATCTGGAAACCGGCTCGCACGTCCAAGTACTTGGTCGCTTTGTAGGCACCTTCGACGCGGAGGTCGAATCCAAGAGTCGATTCTTGGTTGCTGCGACCCGAGTAGGTGGTGCCGGTACGGTCGTTCTGTTGGACGGGATCATCCCCCGCAGCAATATCGGTGGTGAAGTACGACGTGATCGACTCGTTGATCGTTCCCTGGCTCTGGAACACGTGCCCCGCGAAGACTTTGGCGTCGTTCGAGAACGTCCAGCGACGAACCTGCTTGGTGTATCGGAACCCGATTTGACCGAGAACCATATGGTTGTTCGTCGTCACGTACTCTCGAAGGAGCGTTTCCGCGGCGAGATCGGTACCGAATTCGTTTGGCAGAATGGGGAAGTCCACGTCGTACGTGTCGTTTCGAGCGCTGTCCCGGAAATGTGCGTAGCGGATCCCGATCATCGGTTCGAGGATCCCTCCGTAGCGGTAGGGTTCGAGCCGCCATACTTTGTTGGCTTCGAAGCTCGCGTAGTTGCCGACGTTGACGCTGTCGGCGATTTCGTAGATTCGATCTTCAAAGTCAGCATCGGTTTCATCGATGAACGCGTTCACGCGGTTCTGTTCATAGATGTTGTAGGCGTTCGGACCCGAGATGTTCATGATGGAGAACATCCAGCCCTTATCGTCTTCCTTCATCCAGCCGAAATCGAAACGATTTCCCCAGGTGAAGTCCATTTCATTGGACGCAGCTTCGGTTGCCGATCGGGTGACTCCGGTATGGACGCGATCGTAGGTTGCGTAGAACCCTTTATTCGCTCGCTGCCGGGCGGACAGGTCCTCCATATCCTGGAGTTGCACAGGAGCAAAGAACTGCCAATCCGGGTCAAAGTTCATCGGCACAGCAGAGGGATGGTATCCATTCTGTGAGAAGGCAACTGGACCCGCGACAGCCATCGCTGCCATCACAAACATTCGTATCGTACGTTGTAACACGGACATAATGACGCTTCCACCGTTCCCATAGGCTTAGCACGATGCGTTCGGGGTTTCCGAACGAACGCAGAAAATTGGGTTATGCTGCTAGTATCGGAACTGCCGGTCCGTGAAGTTGAATCGGTTTAGGTAAACCCTGCCGAAAAATCGGCTGAATCCTTTGCTAGCACGTGGAGCGAATGCGCCGGCTGCCTACGTTCCCAAGGCTTGAATCATCAACTGTTGAAGCTCAATAGAAGCCACGGCCAGATATTCCCCTCGCCAGATCGTTGTCTTTTCGCCGCAAAGGTCCGAAAGGACGGCCCCGGCTTCCTCGACGATCAAGGCCCCGGCTGCAACATCCCAAGGTTTGAGACGATTGGCCCAGTAAGCGTCGAGCCTCCCTGCGGCGACATAGCAAAGGTTCAATGCCGCAGACCCAAGTCGTCGGATGCTCTGGCTTTGCTCCAGAACATTCAGAAACTGCTCGACTTCGGGGGAGTCTCGGTGAACCTGCGGCGGAAAGCTGACCGCGACCATCGCGTCTTCCATTCTGCGGCACCCGGAGGTGTGGATGGGGACGCCATGGAGGTGGGCACCCTCCCCTCGGACGGCGCTGAAAAGCTCGCGGGAGATCGGGTCGTAAACAACACCTAACCAGACCACATCCCCTCGAACCAAAGCGATCGACACCGCGAAATTCGGCAAGCGATGGACATAATTGGCGGTCCCATCCAACGGATCCACCACCCAAGTCCACGGGGTTTCTCCACCGGAGGTTGCTTCGTCCGAAAGTCCATGGGCTCCGAGTTCTAACCCGCTCTCCTCCCCGATGAAGACGTGATCGGGGAATGCGGTCAGCAGGACCGATTCGATTTCCTTTTGGGCTGCGATGTCGGCGTCGGTGACCAAATCCTTCGGACCTTTTTCACGCACCGATGCGGTAAGCAACATATCGTCCAAAATACGCCCGGCTCGAACCGCTGCATCCTTGGCGACAACCAAGGCATTCGATAAAGAAAATTCCATCGGTAAACTTGGGTTGGGTTAGACGTTTCGTTTCTTGTTTCCAGATCCCTTGCGGGGTATCGTATCGGATCTTTGAGAAATCTGAAAACGACGGATGGGAAACGGAGCAAATCGCCGATGAGCTGGATCCTTCATGATCAAGAGGGCCAATGGGAAGCCGGGGATTGGATGGTGCGTGTAGCGCTGCAATCGAACCCGCATGTTCGGTTTTTCCATCACGGCGAATATCTTTGGGGGGCATCGATATGCCCTACCGATCCTTCCATTTCATCCACTCCCCGTTTGACACAAACAAACAGCCCGGATTCGCCCTCTTCCGATTTCGCCCAAACTAGTTACCCCGCATCCGATTGCTATGTGCGAGGTGAGGATTTGGTGGCTGCCTACGCGGAGCGTGCTCCACTTCCTTTCGCTTACCAAGTCTACTTCTGTGCGATGCCGAGCGATTCCCAACGCCTTTGTTTGGAGCTTTGGCTCAGTGTTCAGACATCCACCTTGGAGGCTCATCCCACCCTCCTTCTGAATCTCGATAGTGGGGCTGGAGTAAGTCAATCTGTGGCGTCCACCGAGACACCCGGCGTCGTAGCTTTTCGCAGCGGGACCGCGGGGGTTGTTGTTCATCCACTGGATCAAAAGGATGTGTCGATCGACGCCACTTCCCACGCCAGCGCGCCGATCAAAGCCTTTGGTGGTTTCATGGAAAAGGGCGTCATCCGACGCATGCGGCTTCAACTCGTGACCAGCGGAGCGGTAATAGCTCCCAGTGAGTGGGGCGAGATTGTTTCGGAGTTTGCCGCAAGTCCCCTCCCGTTGACCGCGTAGCGACTCGTCGTTCGCCCGAGTTCGGATATGTTGTAGGTGTGTGTTCCCAATGGATGATCTGGTATACGAATTTTATATTTCTAATTGATGGAGTTTGAGTTTTGGCCAAGACGACTGCTGCAACCGCTGCAAAGACCTCTTCGAAGAAGAGTACAACGACAAAAAAAGGAACGGCGACCAAAGTAAAAACAGAGACGATTCGGTCTTGGTACGACTATCCGGAGTTGTATGAGTTGGGGTTTCTCGAGGAGACCCCCACCGAGTCTCGCTTCTTGATGAATGTCTTCGATAAGTATGTTCCGTTCCCAGTCGAGCGGGTATTGGAGACGGGATGTGGATCTGGAAGGCTCATCTGCGATATGGCAAAGCGGGGATTTGCGATGACGGGGTTGGATCTCAACCCAACCTCGCTCGACTATTGCCAATCGAAACTGGACAAGGAAGGGTGCCGAGCGGAGTTGGTCGTAGGGGATATGACCCAATTCCACTTTGACAAACCCTTTGACGCGGTTGTCAACGCAATCAACACTTTTCGACATTTGGAAACCGAAGAGGCTGCACTTGCTCACTTGAACTGTGTTGCGGATCACTTGAAGCCTGGTGGCGTGTTCGTCCTATCGTTGCACTTGCTCCCCCGCGGAGGGGATTTGTGGGGGACGGAGCGATGGACTGCGAAGACCGATGACATGTCGATCTACTATGCATTGACCGTCGTGGAAACGAGCATGAAGACTCGGCTGGAGAAGCTTCGCATCTCGATGCTTGTGAAGAAGAAAGAGGAATCGTTCCGTTTGGCCGATCACATCACATTGCGAATCTATACGGTCGATCAGCTCAAGAGTTTGTTGGCCAAATGCCCCAAACTCAAAATCGCAGGCGTTCATGACTTCTGGTACGACATCGACTCGGCGCAGAAGTTGAATTCGAACGCATGCGACACGATCCTCGTCTTGCAACGCGTTTAGCTGGTATCCCTTTCGCGCGGAATGAGCAGTTCTTGAAACGAAAAGAGCTTGGTGTAATACCAAGCCCTCTTGCCGTTCGTGTTTAGATAGATAGGCCTATCGGAACCATGGGCTCCAAGCCCGCGCCTTGAGCACTTTGGGCTGCGATGTGGTCGCTTTGGGCTGTGACACGATCGCTCTGGGCTGCGATACGCGACTTTGGCTTCTTGCGGAAGCTGTCGATTTGCTCTCAAAGAACCCCTTTTCTGGCTGGGTTTTCCTGGAAATGGGGTCCCTTACTTTCGCGTCCGCGGGAGCGACAATCGACAACATCCCTGTTGCAACAACTGCTGCGACGATAATACGAATCGTCCTCATAGTAACTCTCCTCTTGTTTCGCATGTTCCGTTCTTAGCGAAGCAACTTACATTCGCTTTATGAGACGTCTTCATCGCAACTGGGATACCGAACGGCAGAAAGCGGAGGTGTCCGTTTTAAAATGGTGGATAGTACAAGGATTCATGTTGAAGAAATCGTGTCGAATACCCTGGTAAATCGCGACGCGTTGAGGGTTGTTGCGATTCGATTTTTTTTGAGGTATGGACTCTGGTCAGCTATGCGGATGTGCCGCAGCTGCCTCTTGAACCGCCAAACACACTTTACGCCGTCAACTACAGTTACTGTCTTCGGTGACATGGTTTGTTCACCCATCCATTTCAGTTGTTCGATATGGTTTCGTATGTGGACTTCGGTACAATGTGGAGTCCTTCCTCCCCCCCGCAACGCAGATCCCCGCCATGAATACTTTCTCGTATGAGTCGTTGTCGAAGCGAGCACAGCGGGAGATCTTTCGATTCGTGGCGGACTGCACCTACGACTGGGAATCCTGGCTCGATTTGGGTGGAAAATTGGTATGGGTGAATCCCGCGGTGGAGCGTCTTACCAGCTTCACGATGGCGGAGTGTCTTGGGATGCGCGAGTATCCTTTAGAGATTGTGGCCGAGCTTGATCGATCTAAGATGCAATCCATTTTGGATAACGCGGTACAGGGCGGTTCTGGAAACGACCGCGAATTCAGGATTGTGAAAAAAGACGGCAGTTTGCATTGGTTCGCAGTATCTTGGCAACCTCTAGTTGCGGGCGAAGGGGAACGGATTGGGGTTCGCATGAGCATGCGAGATATCTGCGATCGAAAGGCCTTGGAAGAAGAGAAGACGCGATACAACATTCAATTGGAAGAACTGGCCCAGGCGAGAGCTTCGCAGATTGTGGAGCTTCGAAATAAGCAGATGCAAAACGAGAAGCTAGCGGCCTTGGGTGTAATCGCCGCGAAAGTAGCGCATGAGATCAATAACCCGATGGCGGGAATCAAGAATGCAATACGACTGATCCAAGACGAAAACCAACTTTCGGATGATGCGCTGGAGATGTTTCGCCTTGTCGACAACGAGATCGAACGAATTATTCGTATTCTCCGACAACTTTATCAGCTTTACAGGCCTAACCTTTCTCCCCCGGATTCGTTCGATTTACTAAAGACGATCCATGAGGTCATCGTGTTGATTGAGACGCATTACGTTTCTCGCAAACCGAACTTCGTGCGAATCCATTGGCCCCAAGCGTGTTGGGTTGTCTGTTTCGAGCAGGAGCTAAGGCAAATTCTCTACAACGTTCTACTCAACGCGGTCCAAGCCTCGAAGGATGGGGGAGAGATTGAGATCGAATTGGATAGCCATGAAACCGAACGGCTCAGGATTCGCGTCCGAGATCATGGTCACGGGATCCCGGCCGACATGCTCCCTCGTTTGTTTGAACCTTTCTTCACGACCAAGCAAGGTCGAGAGAAGGAGGGGACGGGATTGGGGTTGGCGATTTCGCAGAGTCTTGCGACGGCCATGGGCGGATTCATCGATGCGCAGGGGACTGTTGGAGGAGGAGCCACCTTCGTTATCGAGCTCCCTGTGGTACACGTATCACCGAGCTTTCCAACAAAATCAGTATGTAATGAAGTCAAAGGAAAAGGTCGATTGCAGTGAATTCACTTTCATCCATTCTATTGGCGGACGACGAGCCGTTATTCGGTGAAACCACTTCGCGTTATTTGCGAAACCACGGTTATCAAGTGACCTATGTTACGGACGGCCATGCTGCGTTGCGTGCATTGGAAACGCATGAATTTCATGTCATCATTGCGGATTTGGACATGCCAGGCAATCGCGATTTGGAGTTGCTGCAGGCATGCCGTAAACGGTTTGCACACACGCCGTTCCTCGTGGTTACAGGAAGACCGACATTGCCCAGTGCGATTGAAGGAATTCGGCTTGGAATACACGATTACTTCCTAAAACCTTTTGAGCTTGCTGATCTGCTTCATTCGATCCATCGGGCATTGCCCAGCCAGGGTTCGACGCAGGAACCCAGTGGTAGCGCTTACCGAGAAATCTTAGGGGAAAGTATTGCCATGCGAGAGTTGAAAGCATGGCTCGATCGCGTGTCCCACTCCAACGCAACAGTCCTTATCCGTGGTGAAAGTGGGACGGGTAAAGAGTTGATCGCGCGCGAGATCCATCAAGCAAGTTTGCGGTCGAACCAACCGTATATCACCATCGACTGCGCTTCGATTCCAGAAAGTCTTATCGAGTCGACGCTGTTTGGTCACGTGAAAGGATCGTTCACTGGCGCGACTGCGGATAAGGTTGGATTGTTAGCGCAGGGAGATCGAGGAACCGTGTTCCTGGATGAGATCGGCGAGTTGCCGTTGCCGATGCAGGCGAAGCTTCTACGGGTCCTGCAGTTTGGTACATTCATTCCATTGGGTGGAACCGAAGAGATGCGTGTCGACACGCGTGTCATCGCGGCCACCAACCGCGATCTATCGGCAGAGGTCTCGAAAGGAAAGTTTCGACTCGACTTGTACTACCGCCTGTCCGTGTTGGAGGTCGTGCCTCCCCCATTGCGAGACCGTATCGACGATATCGAAATGCTCGCCCAGCATTTTCTAGATCGCATTTCGCAGCGAGACCGCAGGTCCAAGTGGATGTTGCATCCGACCGCCATCGAAGCCTTGCGAAACTACAGTTGGCCCGGAAATGTGCGCGAGCTTCAGAATACGATCGAGCGTTGTGTGTGTTTGGCAGAACGTCAAACGATCTATTCGACTGATATTGCCGCGGCGCTGTCAAAACAGGTCGCAACCAATGCCTCCATGACGCATGGAATCGGGCAAACAGCCCCGACACGGCAACGCGACCTACCCAGCTGGCACGGTCAGCACACTCAAAGCGAAAAGCTCTATCTCGAGGGCTTGCTCGCCCAGTACCAAGGCAACGTGTCGCAAGCCGCGAAAGCAGCGGGTATTACCCGGCAAGGCCTTCATAAAGCGATCGTACGATTGGGATTGGATATCCATTCGTTTCGCAAGAACGGTCGCTCGACAGAAATCTCGGCCTCGTGAATGGGCTCTGTTGAAACGAACACACCTCGCTTGACGCGAGGTGTGTCGTTGGATGTTGTCGTTCAAGAGAACGATTTTCAACAAGTTCGTTTAGAACGTGAAGACCATGTCACCGCCAAAGGCAGCTTGGCTGGAATCAGCATTCTCGTTGAAGCCGTAGTTGGCTTTATCCCAAACCCAGCGAACTTCAGGTCGGAACATGAGGTTCGCGTTGTGGCGATAGTTTACACCGACCGTGTAGTTGTACAGATCGTTGTTCGAGTTACCTGCGAATCGGTTGCTGCCAGCGCTGAAGCCCTCGCCACCGTAGTTGAACCACTCGAAGCGTTGTCCCAAGGAAACGCAATCATTGAGTTGGTAAATCAAGTAGTGGATGTTACCGAAGGTGTTTCGGTGAGCAGCGCCCGATACGTTCCGTGTGAAGAGAACGTCCGTTTGGTTGATGTAGGTCAACTTCTCGGTCAAACCAGCGGTCAGAATCAAGCTGTGCACACCACCTCGTTCGCGAGGATCGGTACGATCGCCGAAGCGTCCAAGAGCCGACGAGTAAACAACCGTCAAATCGTCGCTGACAACTCGCTTGAAACCGCTCAGATACGCATCACCGTTGTCATCGAAGCCGCTGTCCCAACCCATGACGTATCCGCCATAGAGCTGAGTGTCATCGTCTACGTTGTAGGTTCCCAAAGCACCGGTGTGGGTGAAGGGCTCTGCATTGTAGAACGTGAACTGACGGCTGTAGAAGAAGTTACCGGTTGCACCGACAACTTCGTTCCCGACGATCGTGAAGAAGCGACCGATCTTCATGCTCAAATCACCGGAAGCGACTTCGCCGTAAACTTGTGGCAGCGAATGCCCGTAAGCACCGCCGTTGTCCCACGAATCGTCGAAGCGACCTGGGGTCCCGAACGCTTGGGTGTCAGGAGCATCGGTACCGTATACGTAGTCGATACGTCCACCGAACCCGAGGCCTTCGCTTCCGTCAGCAATCTTTTCAGCGAAGAACCATTGCTGGCCCAACTGAACTCGGCTGTCGTAGGTGTTGAAGCTGAATGGGTTTTGATGGGAGTGGTACCCAACGCTGGTCCACCCGCCCACATTCAATCCGGCGATCCCGCATGGGAACAATTTCCATGGCTCGCCGATGCAGCAATCTCCGAGGAGACCGCCACCAAAACAGCTTCCGCACGACGAGTTGTCGCAGCCGCCCAGTCCGTCGCAGCTGGATTTGCCATCGCAAATCGCAGCCACATCGCATGCTGGCGAGTTATCGCAGCAAGCGGACGAGGCGATCGGTGCTGGTGCACTGGACTTTTCAGCATCGCTAGCAGATGTGATCGGAGCTGGAGCTTGTGTTGCGGCTCCATCTTCGTTGTAGCTGTAGTAAGAAGCTGGGTAATAGCGAGGAGCAGTTCGGTTGCTTTGACCGAAGGCCGTTCCCCCTAAGCAAGCGCCTGCAATCATTGCAGAAAGCGCTACTTTGCTTAATTTCATAGTTCTGGAACTCCTATCCTGAACGAACGGAACGCTATAGCGTTGGAAACGGCCGAACCTGTATGGCCAATCTCCTATAAAGCTCACGGTCGAACAGCTGGCTACAATCCCGGGAGAGCGGGTTGAGTTGGTTCTTCCGTGAACGGGTACTCGCCATCGTTATCGGACACTGTTCTTCATAGAATTCATGCGAAGAATCGGCTACTGCACGACTCTTACAACCGGAGGGTGGTGGTTTTGGTAAACTGTTCCGTTAAGGTAGAATGGTCGAGCCCTCTCCCTCTCCTTTCCCGCCTCGGTCGTCGCTTCCCCATCGCCTCCAAGCGATTTCGCTAACCCAACAGAATCAATGCAGGCATTCGATTACCAACTTCGCCCACGCATTCTTTTCGGCGCCAACAGTATCGATCAACTCGGTGTGCTAGCAAAGGATATGGACAGCACGAAAGTCCTTTTGGTTAGCGATCCGGGAGTCGTGCAAGCAGGGATCTTTGACCGGGGGCGTGAAAGCTTACAAAACGCCGACTTGCAAGTGGTCGGGTTCCATGACTTCACCGAGAACCCCTCCACCCGCCATGTGGACGAAGGGGTGCGCGTGGCGAAGTCTTTCCGTCCCGATTTGATCGTAGGACTCGGCGGCGGTTCCAGTATGGACTGTGCGAAAGGGATCAATTTCATCTATTCCTGCGGGGGAAGAATCCACGACTATTGGGGGGTTGGGAAGGCAACGGGACCTTTGCTGCCAATGATCGCCATTCCTACGACGGCCGGAACGGGGAGTGAAACCCAATCCTTTGCGTTGATCAGCGACCCCGAAACCCACGTGAAGATGGCTTGTGGCGACCCGCGTGCTGCGTGCCGTATTGCAATGCTCGACCCGGTTTTGACCCTGACGCAACCTGCCCGCGTCACCGCTTTGACCGGGATCGATGCGCTGACCCACGCGCTCGAAACATTCGTCTGCAATCGACGCAATCCCATGTCGGAGTGTTACTCGTTGGAAGCTTGGCGGAGGTTGACCGCCGGATTCTCCCGAGTCATTCACCATCCCATGGATTTGCAAGCTCGCGGGGATATGCTCCTGGGTGCGGCATTCGCAGGGATGGCAATCGAGGCGTCCATGTTGGGAGCAGCCCACGCGCTCGCCAATCCCCTCACCGCAAATCTGGGGACCCCTCACGGGCAAGCGGTCGGATTGATGATGCCCCATGTGATCCGGTTCAATAGCTCGGTTGTCGGAGATCGCTATGAAACGTTGATGAAAAATGCATCAACTCCGGGCTCACAAGCTATCCCGGCCGCCGAACAGCTTGCAGTGCAAATGACCAACTGGCTCAGCGAGGCCGGTCTCGCGACCACTTTGTCACAGTTAGACGGTTGGCCGAGCGACAACAACCAAGCAGAATCGCTCGTGCAAATGCTCGCCGCGGGTGCCATCAAACAGTGGACTGCCGGCTTCAATCCTCGATCGGTCACAGAGGCCGACATGTTCGACCTCTACCAACGAGCCCTCTCTTAGCAGCAATTTCAAGGTCCTTTTCGATCGTCCTTTTCGATCGTCCTTTGCGATCGTCCTTTGCGATCGTCCTTTGCGATATTGGGTGCTTGGCCTGCGGCATCTGCCGAGGATCGCTCGTCAAAAAAGCAGTGATTAGGAAATCGTTTACAATACAGGGCTCCTCTATAATAGTGGGCTCCTCGTGGATGGTTCGCACCTGCGGCTCTCGTTTTGATCGTTTCCCAATAGTTCCATAGGCCTTCGATGACCCGTCGCCCTGCCTCGTTCGCTTGGATTCTACTTCTGATTCTCTTTGTGGGATGTCGCGGTTGCACCCCTGGGGCGAATTCTCTGTCCACCAACGAAGAGGATAACAAGAAATCAAAACGGCTGGACCGAGACGAGATGCGTGCCATTCCTTATGCACGCGAAACGGTGGGCATGTTTCTCAAGCCAGGTCATTGGTACCAGGCCAACCAAAAGCTGACGGCCAATGAAGAAGACGAATCGCTGGCAGCCAGTTTGATGATCTATGACCGCGATCGCAAACCGGTCCCCATTTACCCCGGCTACGCGCCCCTTGACTTCCAACGAAACCTATCGCTCGCTCGAGGCCAATCGAAGAACATCCGTTTGATGTTCTTTCAGCCTGACGTCCCTGTAAACAACGAAGGGGAGATCGATACAACCGCAACTAGCACTCCGTCGTATCTGGGAATCGCGTACACGGAACGGCGAAGTGGTGTACCGGTGTATCTGGAGGAATTTCCATCCCGTCTGCTCGACGGATACCAATACAACTTGATTACTCTGAGCGCAGATCCTTCTCGTTATCTTTTTTGGCGCGGGTTGCCCTGCATGTTTTGGCCATCGACCGCGCGATTGACGAACGAACGATTTGCCCCTCACAAAGTGTATGATCTCGACGAAGACGAAATTGCAGGTCAATTCCCAAGCCGATTCTTCGCGATGACGTCCACATCTCACATCGTGATCAACGATGCCTCTCCATCCCTCCTGTCCCGTGAACAACAAGATGCACTGCTCGATTGGCTCCATTTTGGTGGAACCGTCGTGATCAATGGCCCCGATGCGGTGGGTGGCATCGATGGCTCCTTCTTCAAAGAGTTTGCTCCGATCCAAAACACCTCCACCACGGCTTGGACGGACGACGATACTTCTCGACTCAATTCCAAATGGACGATCCGCCGTGCTGGCGATCCATTGGTTCCTTTCCAGGCCGACCGAACTCTTTCCAAGCTGGCTGGCGATCTCACCGAGTCGAGTTCATGGATCGGGTCCCTGGAAGGGTTGGTTGCCGAACGACTAGTAGGACAAGGGCGCGTGGTGATGACAACATTCCCTATGTCGGACAGTTCGTTTGTGCGGTGGCCCTCGTACGATTCACTGATCCACAACGCAGTCTTGCGAAAGCCCTCACGAACCTTTTCCCCGGCTCCCGATATCGACACTCTTTATGCCGGTTCCTTGCAAGGTACCGAGATGAACCCACTTCACTCTACCCGATTGAGAATTTGGGCTCGCGATCTGGATATCTCCATGATGACCAATCCCAAGCCGGCTGACACGGTGAACGATCAATCGGCGCGGTTTCCTGCGTCGAAGAAGACGAGTCTGGGAGCCTGGAATCCGGATTCCGAAATCGTGCTCGCCGCTCGCACGGGATTGCAAGAAGCCTCGGGGATTAGTGTCCCGCGGTTAGAAACGGTGATCAAGTTGCTGGTCGGGTACCTCATCGTTCTCGTTCCGCTGAACTGGTTGGTCTTCCGACTGGTCGGGCGGGTCGAACTAGCTTGGGTGGCCGCACCGATCATCTCGATCCTCGGCGCGTTTGTTGTGGCCCGGAGTGTTCAATTAGACGTCGGATTCTCGAGAAGCCAGCAGACCTATGGGATTCTCGAAGCCCATGCCAAACATCCGAGAGGCGTTCTCTCCAGTTACACCGCCCTCTACACGTCCTTGTCCACCCAGTACAAAGCCCAGTACGACGAGGACATCGGGATCGTTACTCCCATGTTGCCTCCCAAAAACGATGCCCCCTTCTCGCGCCGGATCGTGACTTCGAAAGTCCCCTACACGTACGCGGATTCCGAAGCGAGTGGATTGCAGAATCATTCGGTCCTATCCAATACGACAGGATTGCTGCAAACCGAAGAGGTGGTCGATCTAGGGGGAGGCTTTCAAGCATCGTTTCAAGATGACGAAAGTGACGTCCGCTGGACCAACAGTATGCAAATTCCCTTGTTGGATTTGGCGGTCCTTCGACTGAGTCAACGAGGGGAACTACAAATCGGTTGGATCGGGGACTTAGCGACCGGTGAATCCGCAGAGGTGCAATGGTTCGAGGGAGAAAAAGTCGAACGGTGGCATCCGAACTGGGATCAAAACCCCATTTTAAAGAGGCCAGATGTGCTGCGCGCCGATGGAACCAAATGGCATGGCGATGAAAAATTCGAAGATTTGTATCTCGGTAGTATGCTCGAATTGGTCGCTAGTCAATATCCGCTAGGTCGAGGAGAGTGCATCGCGATCGGATGGACCGATCAAGACAAAAGTCGACTCACCATCGCACCCGCGACAACGCAGACGAAAAAGCGAACGCTGGTCCTGCTCCACGCCAAGGCATCGGAACTTCCCCCTGCACCGAACCCCGATACAGGCATATTCCCCAGAATCGAAGAGGAAGAGGGAGCACCGTAAGTCGTGTAACGCTTCTTTTGTGGAAGCCTACTGGCCGGCGTTAAGCCTGAAACGAGAACGACGAAGTCGATTCTTCGTACGACGACTGCGTAGACTGGAAATGGGGCGGGGGCACCATCCCTCCGCTGCTTTCGATCGCTTCTTTGCGAACGAACATCGCCCATGTTTCCATTTCGATCTCCAAGATTTCGGAAACGTTCTGCATCGCTTCCACGTCCCGTTCGATCACGACGGCAGCAATCAACTTCGACATAAAGACGTAGAGGTCTGTCGTGATTTGGGCCAACTCATGTTTGGGATCGACAACACCTGCAAGCAATTCCGTGATGATGTCCTGAATTCGCAAGACCCATTGGTCCGCCTCGGCAGGTTTGTCCTGTTTCCACAGGTCTTGGACTACAAGAGAGAGTCCATGAGCCTTCTGAAGCAGCAGAAATCTCAGCTTCGCTGGAGTCGCTGACTCAACCTCTTGTCGCAGGAATGCTTCTTGTGAATCCATGGAACGCTCGATCGACCGTGACGCCTTGAAAGGGCAGAAGAACCCTTACACTCTGCCCGACGAATCGGCATCCTTTGCGTTCCAGCTTGATTCTGCAGGCGTTTTTTTTGAATTGATAAGGAAGTGAAACGGCAAAACCGTTAAAGTCTAACAAGGTCGCCTACGACGCGATCTCGCGAAGACAGTGTTGGTTGGCCATCGATATGCCGCTCACGATGGCGCCGACGATCCCCACGAAGCCTTGGTCGGTGCCGCACAAATACAAGTTCTTCAGCCGCGTTGTACCATCCAGTTGTTTGACGGGCGCTCCATAGACGGCGCCATTATCGTGAGACGTGAATCGTCGAATGGTTTTCGGAGTGAAAATATCGCTGTCGACAACGTTTCTTCTAAAGTCAGGGATAAACCGAACAGCAGACGCGACGGACTCGTCGTACCAACGATATTTGGCTCGGCGGTATTCTTCCTCATTTAACGAGGACCATCGCTGGAAGTCGGCGATCGTGGTCAATCGCATCAAACCGGCTTCCAGTTGTCCGTCATCAGGTGTGTAGTCGTAATTGTTGGGGGAGCAGATGACTCCTGTACGAATATCGCACATCTCCGTCGTGGGTTTCGTCCAATGGAAGGTGTCTGAGTCGTTGTAGAACACGATCGTTTTGTCAAAGCCAATATCGCGGGGCTGCCGATCTAGGACCGAGATCGATTCGATAAATGTCATCTCGCCCGCAGTCGCTACCTCGACGACCGAACGGTCCTCGCAAAGCCGCATCGTCTCGACAATCCCAGCACTGGATAGAATTCGCCTCGCCCGCAGTTGGGTTCCGTCTTCCAACTCGACCCCGACGGCACGCCCCTCTTCGACGCAAATTTTTGCAATTCCGCTTCGCAGACGCAGTTCGCCCCCAAGCTCCCGATAGCGGCGAACCAAATGTTTCAAGATCAACCGAACTCCTTTAAAGGGGCGGGCAAATCCCTCTAGGAAGATACTGCGAAACATGATGCAGAATTGTCCCCAATCCATGTCATGCTCTCGCGCGTTGCCATACCACATCAAAGGACAGAGCAGCATCTCGATCAGCAATGGATCGCTTAGAATCTCGTTCAAGATCTCCCGCGTGGAGAGCTGAAAGTCTTCCTGTTTGAGGTCGTCGTAATCGATCAATTGACCGAGCAGTTTCTGAAACGCGTCTTTCTGTTTCGGAAATTTTTGCTCGATCTCGGTTTGCAGCAGTTGGATATCGTTGTCAAAGTCCAAGTGCACGCCGGGAAATGCGATCCGAGAACCGCATTGCTCGGCGAGCTGGAAATCTTCCCATCGAAACCTCAGCTGCTTGAGGAGCCTGGCCAAGGGCCCTTTTTTGGTTCCCTTCGCCGTGAAGTTCGTCATCGCATGAAGACCGACATCGAAGTTGCGACCATTGAGTCGGTAGAAAGAGTTCAATCCGCCAATGGTCCAGTGCTTCTCGAGAATACATACCTTTTGGTCGTAGTGGGCCAATCGAATACCTGCCGCCAAACCGCTCATCCCCGCACCGATAATGATGGTGTCGTAAGGTTCTTTTGCGGTGAGCTCGGAAGGAGATTGCATGGACGGATTTGCGTTGGTTGGGTTGGAAAGGAATCGACGAAATTCTTAGACGCCCGACATCAATCGAAGGTTTTGGACAGCGGCACCGCTTGCCCCTTTCCCTAAATTATCCAGCTTGGCAATCAATACCGCTTGCTTAAGCACGTCATCTCCGAAGACGCTGAGCTCCATGCGGTTGGTTCCATTGAGCGCTTCCGCTTCGACTCTTCCGTTTTCCGTAGGCGGAACGACGCTCACAAATTCGCATCCTGCGTAATGCTCTCGCAGGCAGTCTTCGAGCTGACTCGTCTTGGAAACGCCCCGCAGCATATCGAAATGGACGGCAATCTCCACAATCATACCGCTGTGAAAGGAGCCCACCGACGGTAAAAATATCGGGCGCCGAGTCAACCCTGTGTACTTTTGCAATTCCGGCACATGCTTGTGCTTCAGCTGCAGGCCATAGACATCGAGGGGGGGAGCTTTTTGAGTTGGATCGGTCGTCTCGTAGGCTTCGATCATTTGCCGCCCCCCTCCCGAATAACCGCTAAACCCTTGGACAACGAGAGGGTAATCGTTGGGCATCCAACCGGCTTGAACGAGTGGCCGGGTGAGGCCGATTCCGCCGGTCGGGTAGCATCCCGGATTGGAAACGCGATCGGAAACTCGGATCCGTTCAGGCTGCTGGCGATCTAGCTCTGGGAAACCGTAGGTCCACCCATCCGCAACGCGATGGGCCGTGCTAGCGTCGATGATGCGCGGTCGTTTTGCGTTGGCGAGCGAGTCGACGAGCGTCACCGTTTCCCTCGCCGCATCATCATGCAGACAGAGTATGACAAAGTCGACATCCCCTAATAGCTGTTTCTTCACATGGGGATCTTTTCTCGCGGCAGGGTCGATGCTCACCAATTGAAATTGAGGAAGCTCAACCAATCGTTCACGGATTTGCAGACCCGTTGTTCCCGCTTCGCCATCGATGAAGATCCGTGCCATAGTGAGTTCCCTGATTCAACAACGCGGTTACTTGACGACGAAATTGACCATGCGTCCCGGTACAACAATCGCTTTCACAATCTGCTTTCCTTCGAGCAATTCATGAATCCGTTCATGTCCCCTCGCGGCTGCTTCGAGCTGTTCTCCGGTCGCATCGGCAGGGACAAGCACTTTCGCGCGAACCTTGCCATTGATCTGCAAAGGGACCTCCACTTCGCTGGCCTTCGTCAATGCTTCATCGAAAGCTGGCCAAGGCTCGTAGGCGAGTGAGGTCGCATGCCCGAGCGCTTCCCACAATTCTTCGGAGATGTGGGGTGCGTAGGGGGCCAAGAGCAATACGAGAGTCTCCATGGCCTTCTTCGGTCGAACAGCTTCCTTTGTGAAGAAGTTGACGAACTCCATCATTCGCGCGATCGGTGTGTTGACGCCGAGCGATTCGATATCCCGCGTGACGTTCATGATCGTGCTATGGATGACGCGATTCTGCTCCGGTGTCGGCGCGATGTCTTGGATCGAGTCGACCAAGGCATTGGTATCGCTCTGCGTATCGATCATGAGCCGCCAAACTCGATCGAGGAAATTTCGAACGCCGTTAACCCCCTTGGTGCTCCACGGCTTGGTCGCCTCCAAGGGCCCCATGAACATTTCGTACAGGCGTAGCGAGTCGGCACCGTATTCGGAAACCACCGAATCAGGATTGATCACGTTCCCGCGCGATTTGGACATCTTGTGGGCTCGGCTATCGACGCGGATCGACTCATCGGTGAGGAGCACAAAGCAATCACCGGATTTGGTCACGGCTGCCTCATCCACCTTCACCGCTTGAACGGGTTCCTTCGTCGCGCGATCGACATATCCGGACTCACCTTTCTCGATCGATGCGGTGCTGACCCAAGTGGAATCGCTTCTTTGATAACCGGTGAATTCCACTTCACCTAGGATCATCCCTTGGTTTACCAACTTCTGAAACGGTTCCGGATGCGAGACGTGTCCTCGATCGTAAAGGACTTTATGCCAAAAGCGAGCATAGAGTAAGTGGAGCACTGCATGCTCGGCTCCGCCGACATAGAGATCGACGGGCATCCAAGCTCGCTCTTTGTCGCGATCGACCAAAGCTTTGTCATTGTTCGGGTCGATGAATCTCAAGTAATACCAACAGGACCCTGCCCACTGCGGCATGGTGTTCGTTTCTCGGCGATAACGCTTTCCGTCGATCGTGACGTATAGCCACTCGTCGGCGGCTTTTGCCAACGGCGGTTCAGGGCGACCATGGGGTTTGAAATCCTCGAGTTGAGGCAAGTCGACGGGGAGTTGCTCGCGATCCACACCCCTCATCCGCCCCGTCGGATTTCCAGCCGAATCGAGCTCGTGCAGGATTGGGAATGGTTCGCCCCAGAATCGCTGACGACTAAAGAGCCAATCGCGCAGCTTGTAGTTCACTGCGCCCTTCGCAATACCCGAAGCGGAAAGAGTCGCAATCATTTTCGCTTTCGCATCGTCGGTCCCCAGCCCATCGAGCGATCCACTGTTCATCGCTTTGCCAGGACCGGTGTAGCACGCAGTTCCGTCGAGAATGCTCTGCAATGCATCACCCGCCGAATCCGGACGGACAACACAGACAACGGGCAATTGATAAGCGGTTGCAAACTCGAAATCGCGATCGTCGTGGGCAGGGACGGCCATAATGGCTCCCGTTCCGTACCCGATCAACACATAGTCGGCGATCCAAACAGGAATTGGAATCCCAGTAACTGGATTGATCGCGTAAGCCCCCGAAAAAACACCGGTCTTCTTTTTGTCGCCATCGGTACGGTCCCGATCGCTCTTGAACGCAGCAGCCTCGC